>CASGHK010000001.1 GCA_949320185.1 uncultured Methanomicrobiales archaeon
GTCGTACCGACAGTGGGAGCATCGACGCTGTCCTGTGCTCATGCGATACAGCTTCTCACAGTGACATCGCGGGCAAACAATCCTGGTCATGAACCCCTCCTAGGTGATAGGAGTTGGGGGCTGAAATGACACTATACCCAATTGGAGATACCTTAGGAATAGGATCTCTTGGACCAATTTCTCAGGGGAAGGGCTGTGATACGCAGAAGCATTCTGCAGGGGTTCTCGTGATGACGACCGGCCTGTTCGTCCGGGGGGAAAGATCGATTCGATCCACCTCTTGACGATTGCACATGAACTGGGACCCGGGTCATTCTTTCCGACCGATCTGTGCCCGGGAATCGCGCTTTACGAGATCCCGGGCAGGTTTTTCGGGTGGATCGGTGTTACTGCGGTTCGGAGACCTCGCGTACGTCCATGCCAGATCGTAGCAACCAGTTCTGGAAGACGATGGGCGTGATGATCGTGGTGATGAGGCTCATCAGCAGGATCGCAACGAAGATGTCCTGGCCGATCACTCCCTGGTTGAGGCCGATAAGAGCGACGATCATCGCCACCTCGCCGCGGGGGGCCATACCGAAGCCGACCACCGCGGCATCGCGCCAGGAGTACCCAAAGAGGCGCGCCGGCAGCCCGCAGCCGATCACCTTGGTCAGGACTGCAACGATTGTGACGGCGATAACGAGTACCGCGATGCCCGGTGTTACGGCGTGAAGGTCAACGATGATACCGAGCGAGACGAAGAAGATTGCGGCGAAGATCACCTGGAGGTACTCGGCCCCCTCGCGCGGATCCTTGCTCTGGCAGAGAGTGATCTCCCTGCAGGAGACGCCGGCGATGAACGCCCCCACGATAGACGAGAGCCCGATCAGCTCAGCGACCATCGCGTAGAGAAAGGCGATCGCGAGCGCGGTGAGGAAGACGAACTCCGGGTACTGGCGGGCGAGGGGTCTGCAGTCGAGTCGTGCGAGCAGGGGCGAGACGATCTGGATTCCAACCATCAGGCCGAGGCCGATGAAGAGGACTGCGGCGACCAGGCTCGTGACAAGGTTTTGGATCTCGAGTGAGCCCTTGATCGCATCGGTCGTGATACCGAGCACCAGGAGCGAGAGGACATCGTCAATGACTGCGGCACCGATGATCGCCCGTGCTGCCGGCGAGTCGAGCCGGCCGAGCTCTTTCAGGACGTTCGCGGTAATGGCGATGCTGGTGGCGGTCAGGGCTGTTCCGACGAAGAGGGCCGATGCCGTCGAGTACCCGAGCATCGTCGTGGTCAG
Source organism: uncultured Methanomicrobiales archaeon (assembly GCA_949320185.1). Lineage (GTDB taxonomy): Archaea > Halobacteriota > Methanomicrobia > Methanomicrobiales > Methanospirillaceae > UBA288. The sequence goes on from CASGHK010000001.1 coordinate 1,278, forward strand.
GTAGCCGCCGATCCAGGGCACGACCACCCCGATGAACGCGATGCCGAGGTACCGTGGATCGGTCAGGTCACGCAGGCAGAACTCAAACCCGATCACGAAGAGCAGAAAGATTGCGCCGAGGTGAGCGAGGGACTGGACGAAGTCGGTATACGTGATGAGACCGAGCACCGACGGTCCGACAAGGATCCCGACGAGGATCTCACCGATGACTGCCGACTGGTTGATCCTCGAGGCGATCAGGTACCCTGCGATGGCCACGAAGAGGAGGAGGCTCATCTGGAACTCGATGGAACCGAGGATCGTCTCATTCATATCCGGTTACCCCCCGGCCCCTGTCTGTCTGCCCCGGGGGGCTGCAGAGGGACTACTCTACTCCTCATCGTCATCTCTCTTCGGTGGATCGGGAGGAGAATTAGGGTTTCCTATTCCCGGCGAAAAACAGTTGTTGACGTGCCCGTTCGGTACCGGGGCGATGGATGACGCGGGGGGGGTGCTTCATCCGGCCATGATCGGTCCGGCCATGAGATGAATATTTATATGCTTTCCGGACGATTTTTAGACAACCTGCTGAATCCGTGTGGGGCGAGGCCAATATCTCTCATCCCCCCCCACCGGTCGGCATCTCTTCCAGTGCTCTCACGAGCGATGGCGATATCCATCGCTCGCTGACGACGTCGAACCGGGTCCGGGAGATGATCCCGGATGAGAAGCCGGTTGCATGGGATGGATGCATTCAGCACCCCGGGCAGGTCCGGGTTCGACTGAAAGGATTGGTCGAAGGTCGTCCAACAACCACTGGTGGGCCAGATGAGTTCGAGCCCGGGTACGCGGGACACGGTCCAGAGAGACAGGACCAGGATAGAGACCATGGAGATAGAGATAATCGCCGTCGGCGGCTACGAGGAAGTCGGGCGAAACATGACCGCCGTTCGGTGCGGTAAGGAGGTCGTCATCTTCGACATGGGCCTTCGTCTCGACCAGCTGATGGTCCATGAGGACGCAGAGGTCGACACCATGCACTCCCTTGACCTGATCCAGATCAAGGCGATACCGGACGATACCGTCCTCCAGTCGGTCCCGGGGACCGTGAAAGCGATCGTCTGCTCGCATGGGCACCTTGACCACATCGGCGCCATCCCGAAGCTCGCGCACCGGTACAAGGCTCCGATCATCGCCACGCCGTACGCGACCGAGCTGATCCGCCAGCAGATCTCAGGGGAGAAGAAGTTCCGGGTGGAGAATACGCTCGTCCCGCTCAAGGCCGGACAGCGGCACACCGTCTCCCGGAACCTCGTGCTGGAGTTCGTCCGGACGCAGCACTCGATTATCGACACGGTCACCCCGGTGCTCCACACCCCGCACGGAGCGATCGTCTACGCCTGCGACTTCAAACTGGACCGGACTCCGGTGATCGGCGCTGCTCCGGACTTCGCCCGTTTCCGGCAGCTGGGAAAGGAGGGGGTACTCGCCGTCATCGTGGAATGCCCGTACATCCAGCACCCGGGTCGGTGCCCGAGCGAGCGGATCGCCGGCAACCTCGTCCGCGACGTGATCACCAGCTACGAGGACGATCCGAACGCGATCATCGTCTCCGCGTTCTCCTCTCATATCTCCCGGGTGAAGACGATCGCGGAGTGCGCGGAAGCGATTGGGCGCAAACCGGTGCTGCTGGGCCGGTCGATGGAGAAGTATGGCCTGACAGCCGAACGGATGAAGTTCGTCTCGCTGCCGAAGACGATGAGCGTCTTCGGCAACCGCCGCGTGATCGACCGGATGCTGCGCCGCATGATGAAGGAGGGGAAGGAAAAGTTCCTGCCGATCGTCACCGGCCACCAGGGCGAACCCGGGGCGCTGCTCACTCGCCTGGCGCACGGCGACACGCCGTACCAGCTCGCGAAGGGGGACAAGGTGCTCTTCTCAGCGAACGTCATCCCGAGCCCGCTGAACCACGCGAACCGGGCCGAGATCGAGATGCTGCTCGAACGGGCTGGCGCCCGGATCTTCACCGAGCTCCACGTGAGCGGCCATGCCTATCGCGAGGACCACTTCGAGTTCATGCACCTGCTCCAGCCCCAGCACATCATCCCGGCGCATGGGGACCTCACCATGGCCTCGAAGTACGTGCAGTTCGCCGGCGAACTTGGGTTCACGCTGAACGACAGCGTGCACCCGATGACGAACGGGCGGCGACTCCGGCTCAACTGACGGCGTGCGTGCCGGGACGATGGTGTACCCGGTCGCCCAGTGTATCTCTTTTTTTCCAATCCGGAATGCCGAAGGAGGTCTTCTTCGCCCGTCCGTCGACGATGCCGGCGGGGTTACGAAAAAATGTTCTCTTCCGGGGAGTCAGGCCCGGAGGTTGAAGTCCATCCAGTTCAGGTTCAGGTAGTCCATCGGGAACTGGAACCGGAGGGTATGGGTGCCGGCGGGGAGGTCGATCAGGGTGTCGACGGTGGTGAAGTACTCCCACTCGCGGGTGTAGGGGACGGTGACGTTCGCGGCGATCGTTGTCACCGTCTTCGGAACGGCGACCCTCGCCCTGGGCATCGCCTCGCCGTCGAGGTAGACCTCGAAGGACCGGCCCGTCCGGTTCGACGAGACCCGGACGTTCATGTCGTAGGTACCGGCGGTGGGAACGTTCACGGTGTAGGTGAGGAACTCGCCGGCGCGGATCCAGCCGACGTTCGGGGTGGCGTCACCGGTATCGATCCGCTCGATGTCGACGTCGTCCTGGCGGTAGGTCCTCCCCTCGTTGCCCGGCGTGGTGTCGTGGTAGGCGACCCCTTCGCCGCCCAGGTCGTAGTCCTCCGCCTGGACGCGCCCGGGGAGGGTGATCGGGACGTAGGGCGAAGGTGACGGCGTGGGAGTTATCGTTGTGGTCGGCGTCACCGTCGGTGTCGGGGTGACGTTCCCGACCGTGACGTTCCTGGAGATGCTGCTCGTGCCGTACGGGTTCGAGACGGTGAGGGTGACCGTGTGGGTGCCGGTGCGGGCGAAGACCTGGGACGGGTTCCGGGCCGTAGTCCAGGCGAACCCGCCGAAGTCCCAGCGCCACGACGTCGGGTCGCCGGTGGAGGTGTCGGTGAACCGGACAAAGAGCGGAGCGTTGCCGGCGTCACGGCTCATGGTGAAGTTCGCCACCGGCGCCCGGGGATCGCCGCCGACGGTGACGTATGCCGGCTTCGAGACCGAGGCGGTGCCGATCGGGGTCCAGGCGGTCAGGTTCACGGTGTAGGTGCCCGTCCGTTCGTAGACATGGAGCGGGTGCTGGTCGGTCGACGAGCTGCCGTCCCCGAACTGCCACCACCAGTGGAAGGGCGACGGGCCCGACTGGTCGGTGAACTGGACGGCAAGCGGTGCGGGCCCGGCGGTGGTGTTTGCCGTGAAGTTCGCGACGGGGGTCGGCGAGGGGCCGATCGGGTCGGTCACCAGGATGTAGTGGTACTCGGTCTTCGTGCCGGAGAGACCCTCACCGTTCGTGACGGTGAGGGAGACGGTGTAGAGCCCGGGGCGCTCGTAGACGTGGGACGGGTACTGCAGCTCGGAGGTGCCGCCGTCACCGAAGTCCCACCGCCAGGAGGCGGCGCCCTGGGTGTAGTCCAGAAACTGGACCGTGTGCGGCGCCGTGCCGGACTGGGGATAGCCGACGAAGGACGGTGTCAGGCCGGACGGGGCACGGCGGAAGACCTCGATCGATAGAGGCATCGGGTTTACATCCCGCGTCCCTGGTGAACGATCCCCATTGACCTGTGAAGGCTTGGTTTCAGACAGACTCCCCGTTGCGACGTACAGGGTGCTCCCGTCGGGACTGAACGCAATCCCAGTGGGATTGAAGAATGTCCAGTCGATTGAGCCGATCGGATTGGTGCCGGTTGCTGGGTCGAAGATCCTCACGACCCCATACCCTGCCTGAGTCCGGACCGATGTCCCCTCGTTTAATTGTTGATCCGAGACCAAAATCTGTCCGGTCAGCGGATCGACTGCGGCATCGAACGGGTGATAAAGACCGTTTAACGATGAAGCCTCGGACATATCGGGGTTGAAGATGGATCCGGGTGGGCCGAATCTGGAGACACCGACCGTCTTAGAGTCGAAACCGGTGGCGCCACTGTTCGTGTTTGTTATATCGAATGAATAGTCAACGAGGTCACCGCCCCGGTTGTATCTGAGAATCGTATTGAAGAGAGATCCTTCAGAGTAATATGACCCAAAGATATAGATCTCGTCGTTGCTGGTAACTCCGACATCGTAGCCCGAGAAGCCTGTATCAGGTCTGAAATAGAGCTCCTTAATGTTCTGCCCGGACCGGTCAAAAATTACTGCTGGGAATACTATATCATCTGTCACAATGATGACGAAATCGGACGAGTTCACAGCAATTCCCATGGGACGGACGTATGGTCCCATCATCGATGTCAGCTGGTTTCTCGTCAGGAATGGAGTCGGACCACTTCCATCGGGCCCATACGTCTTGATATCTCCGTATTGATCGGTGACGAAGAGATGTCCAGTCTGGTTGACCGCCAGGTAGGGTTCCGAGATCTGCTGATAAACCGGGAGAGTGCCGGTGTTCGTCCACTGTGCCGGTGCTGCCGCCCCCGCGCCCGAGGCGAGCGCGAGGAGGAGCAGGAGGGCGAGAGGGATGCGATGCTGCATACAGGCGGGTTGTGTGCTGAGTTCTTAGTCCTTTCTCATCTCTCTCGGCGTCCGCTCCGCACCCCTGGTGTCTGGACCTGACTGGCACTTCTCCTTTGACTCCGGCGCTTATCCATCTACAGCGATCTCACCGGGGATACGCTCATCAAGATTGTGCGCCATACTTCGATCGAGACGGGAACAGAAGAGAACCGGGTTGATATCAGTTACGGGATAGGAGTGATGGTCGCACAGAGAGAAGAGGGACCGATCGCGGACGACGAGACGGATCGACCGGGCATCCAGGAGGAGGAGGAGAAGCCCGCATCGTCGGAGGACCTCCTCCGTGCCCTCCCCGAGACGACCGTCCTCACCCTGCCCCTCATCCTCATGACGATGATCGCCACCGTGGTGGCGCTGGTCGGGCTCTTCAACAACAACGTCGCCGTCATCGTCGGCGCCATGGTCGTCTCCCCGCTCCTCACGCCGATCACGGGTTTCATCCTCGAGCTCTCGCTTGGTCGTCCCAACCGGGCGCTTGCAAGCCTGAAGGTTCTTGTCGTGCTGATCGTCCTGGTCGTCGCCCTCTCGGCCGCGATCACCGCCGTCCTGTACGCGATGGGGCCGGTCAACCTGACGCCGCAGATCCTCGACCGGTTCGAGCGTCGCGAGTCCTACCTGGTGATGGCCGTCCTGCTTGGCTTTGCCGCGATGCTGGCCCAGGTGCGGGGGTTCCACGAGAGTCTCGTCGGGATCGGGATCTCGCTCTCCCTGCTGCCGCCCGCCGCCGTCGCCGGCATCGCGCTTGCCCTCTTTCGGACGAACGCCCTCACCGCCCTCGCCCTCTCGATCGACAACGTCATCGGCGTGATGATCGGCGGGTTCCTCGGGATCTTCTTCTTCAAGATCGGGCCCGCCGGGTGGGAACGAAAGGAGAAGGCGCGCTCAATCCTGCTCCGGGCCTTTGTCGTGCTGGTGGCGCTCCTCCTCCTCCTCTTCCTGAACCTCCGTGTCACGGCATGACCAGGGGGAGGAAAAGCCCTAATAGAGATCTTCCCCTATCCTGGATCGATGCACCCCTGGCCGTTCTCCGCTCTCTTCCTCCTCCTTCTCGCCGCCGCCATCGGGCCGGTGGGCGCCGCGGGGACAGGGACCTTCCTTCTCCAGGACACCGAAGCCTCCGTCGGCGAGCGGGCCGTGACCACGCTCTCGCTCAACTCCTCGTGGGAGCCGGCAGCCTCCGACCTCTGGATGACGCTGCGGTTCGATCCCGCCGTGATCCGCTACGAGAGCACGCGCTCCCTCATCGGGGCTCCCGTCACCGCGACGCGGACGCAGGCCGACAGTGTGCTCGTCCTCCTCTCGGACACCACCGGCTTCCGGTCCGGGCCGCTGCTGGAGTTCAGCTTCACGGGCCTCGAAAACGGCAGCACGACCCTCGACCTCGAGATCGGCCATGTCAGGGCCTACCCGGATGGGAGGCCCCTGGATCTGGCAGGCTCGGCATCGGTCCGAGCTGCCACGTTCACCGTCCTGAGCCCCACCACGGTGACTGTCACGTCCATGCCCACCACGGCGTCGGTCCCCGGCCTGACAACCGCAGGGAGTCCGGTCTCGTCGTACACGCTCCCGCCGCTCACGCTCCCCACGACGGAAACCCCACCCGCGACCGTCCTCCACGGTGACGACTACACCGGCGCAGTCTCGGCAACAATCACCCCTGTCTTTTCCGGAACGGTGCCGGCCTCCAACCGCACCGTCCTCGAGGTCATCGTCGCGAACCCGGAGTTCTCCACCTTCGCGAGGGCGGTACAGGAAACCGAACTCTCGGCGGTCCTGGACGGTCCTGGCCCCGTCACGGCCTTCGTCCCGACAGACGCCGCCTTCGCCGCGCTGCCGCCGGGTGCACTCGACGACCTCTTCGAGGACCGGACGGCGCTCGCCGTCCTGCTCGCCCACCACCTCGCCCCCGGGTCGCTCACCGTCGCTGAGGTGACGGCGAGTGCCCGTGTGCCGACCCTCCTCGGCGAGCCGCTGCGGGTGGGGGTCCGGCCGGGCGGGACTGTCGGGATCGATGGTGCGAACCTCACCCTGCTCGACATCCCGGCAGAGAACGGCATGGTCCACATCGTCGACGGCGTCCTCTTCCCGCCGGGTCAGGCACCGACGTCGGTGCCGACGTCCATCGCCCCGACAACCACGTCGATCTCCACCTCTGTCCCGGTGACGCAGTCGGGGCCCGGCGCCGCCCTCGTCGTGCTCGAGGTGCTGGCAGCAGCGGTGCTCCTCGGACGCTGCCGGCGCTGAACCGGGCGTTTGGTCACGCGGGGGTCCAGGTCCCCCTGGTTGTCCCGCGTTTGTCCTGAAGGACCGCCTCTCTCTAGTCCTGGGCGGCTGTATACGCGTCGTACATCGAAAAGAGCCAGATGATGATGTAGAAGGGGATGCCGATGAGGAGGGTCGAGAGGAAGGCGAAGACGGCGGCGAGGACGAAGAGCACGACCGCCTTCAGGAACTGGCCCGTGTAGAACTGACCAAGGCCCGGGACGAAGAACGAGAGGACGAGCGCGAGGAGTGGAGATGCCATGATGACCGTATGTCGGCGGAGGGAATCAACGCTTTCACCCTTCGGCGAACTCGGGGTGCTCCTTCAGGAACGCCTCCTCCTTCTCTGCCATCTCGACTGGGTCGGTCCCCGCTCTCATGCAGATCGCCCGGTGGGGCACGAAGCAGCCCTGCGAGAAATGGCCGCAGTCGTCCTCTCGTCGGCAGGCGCCGTAGGTCTTTCTGTCGAAGTCGTGGTAGACGAGCGGAAGTCCTCGCTGTTGGGCCTCCGCCCGTGCTGCTGTCCAGGAGTCAGCCATGCGTCTATCGATGGCGGCGAAAGAGAAAAGGTTGTTGTCGCCTGAGAGGCGCCTAGAGCTCGTCGAACGGGGTTGCCGGGATGAGCGGCTGCGTCGCTCGCCGAACCGAGAGTTCGGCGTACCAGTCGAGAATCCGTGAGAACACCGTGCGGTCCCTGTGACGCGGGACCCTCTTCTTATGTCTCTGAAGCATCGTTGCATCACCCTGTTGAAGACCAGGTCGAACCCTCCTGCTGATGGAGGCCCACACCGAATCCTTCGCTGTTTCAATCTCTGACACCGGGGGTATATGACCGCGTAACCGTGCGGGGAAAAAGTGAACGGCCTCGTACTCTTGGGTGTGGTTAAAAAAAGGGGGTCAGGTCCGGTGCGTCAGGACGATCTCGATGCTCGAGACGTTGGTCCTGCCCGCATCGGTCTCGACCTCCTCGGTGGAGGTGATGATCTCTTTCTTCATCACGTCCTGGAGAAAGCGGTTCAGCGCGATCTCGGCGGTGTCCACCGCCCGGCAGATCGCCTTGCCGCGGGCCTTGATGGCGACCTCATCCGCGCCGTTCGAGAACTGGGTCACCACTGCAAGCACGTAGTTCATCACTGGTTTGTTGCCGACGTACACTGTGTTGTCTTTGTCCAAAGCGGCCCACTCCGTTCAGAGGAATTTCTTCTGGGCGATCAGCTCCGCGTTCAGGATCGAAGCGCCGGCGGCGCCCCGGATCGTGTTATGGCCGAGCGCGATAAACCTGAGCCCGGGTCGGACGCGCCCGACCGAGACGGTCATCCCTCTCCCGCGCATCCGGTCGAGACGTGGTTGGGGTCGGTTCGGCTGGTCGAAGAGCTGGACTGCCGGCTCTGGCTGGGTCGGTAGGCCTGAGATCGGGGGATTCCAGGAACGGTACGCAGCCAGCACGGCCTCGACGGGAGCCGTGACGTCCGCCCAGATGGCCATCGTGTGGCCATCGATCACCGGTACACGGTTGCATGAAGCCGAGACCTGGAAGGGAGCGGGCTTCACCGTGGCGCCGTCGAACGTCCCCATGATCTTAAGAGTCTCGGTCTCCATCTTCTCCTCCTCCCCGCCGATGAACGGGACCACGTTGTCGTAGATCGCCATCGCCGGCACCCCGGCGAAACCGGCCCCCGAGATCGCCTGCATGGTCGCGACCCTGACATCGGAGAACCCGAGGGGAGCGATGGGTTTGAGGGCGAGGGTGAAGACGATCGTCGAGCAGTTCGGGTTCGTCACGATGAACCCGTCGCGTCCCCCGTCCCGCTGGAGGTCGATCAGCCCCAGGTGATCGGGATTCACCTCGGGGACCACCAGCGGGACGTCCGCGTCCATCCGGTGCGACGAGGCGTTCGTGCAGACGGCGAGTCCAGCGGCGGCGCAGGCGGTCTCGACCTCGCCGGCGATCTCGGCCGGCAGGGCCGAGAAGACGAGGTCACAGTCGCGCAGGGATGCTGGATCCGTGGGGGCTACCACGAGGTCGCCGAAGGCGTCGGGGAAGGGGGCATCGAGCCTCCAGTCCACGACGTCTGCGTATCGTCTGCCCGCGCTCCGGCCCGAAGCGGTCAGCGTGGTGAGGGAGAACCACGGGTGATCCGCCAGGAGCTGGACAAAGCGCTGTCCTACAGCGCCGGTTGCTCCGAGTACTCCGACGTTGATCATGGATAATCAAACAATTGCGCTGAAAGTATTAAATCGTTTGATTTCTTTGCGCAATTTTGGAAGAACGACCTTCCCGCCCTTCGGTTTCGTCGCACACCCCCTTTCGGGGGTGTTCGTGTGCCGATTGAACCTCATCGGTCCAGAAAGGCTATTAATGCACCGCCGAAATGAGATCTGGAAGCACTGTTCCTGACGAGCGGGCGGATCATCCACGATGAAGATATTGCGCGTTGCAAGTGACCTGTACCCGTCTGTCGTAGGCGGATACGGCATCCATGTCCACGAAATGTCCCGGATGCAGGCTGCCCTGGGCCACGATGTCACCGTGCTGACGGCGAACCCGCACCACCTCCCGGAGGAGGAGCAGGTCGACGGTTACCGTGTGATCCGGTTCAACCACTCGATCCGGATGGTCGGAAATACGATCAGCCCGACGCTCTTCTTCCAGATGATGGAGATGCGAAACGACTACGATGTGATCCATGCCCATTCGCACCTCTTCTTCCCGACCAACGTCTGTGCCCTGGTCAAGAAATACGGCTCCTCTCCGCTCGTGATAACGAACCACGGGATCCTGTCGGCCTCCGCCCCTCACTGGCTGAATGTCGGATACATGAACACCCTCGGACGGTGGACTCTCAACTCGGCCGATCGGGTGATCTGCTACACGCCGCTCGAACGGGACAGGCTCATCTCGGAGTTCGGTGTCCACCCCGAAGGGATCGCTGTCATCCCGAACGGGGTGAACACCGAGGTATTCTCTCCCGGCGTCGCCAGGGCAGACGACGAGTTCCGCCGTCTCCTCTGGGTCGGCAGGTACGTCAAGGGGAAGGGGGTCGAGTTCCTGGTCCACGCTGCCGCCGAGCTGGTGCGAGCCGTCCCGAACCTCCGGGTCACCCTCGTCGGAGAGGGGCCCGAGGAGGAGGCCATTCGGCAGCTCGCCTCGGAGCTCCGCCTGGACGCCCACATCGAGTACCTCCCCTTCATGTCGTACGACGAGATGCCGGCACAGTACCGCCGCGCCGAGATGCTGGTGCTCCCGAGCCTCCAGGAGGGGGTGCCCAGGACCATGCTCGAGGCGATGGCATGTGGCCGTCCCGTCGTCATCTCTGACTTCGACCACCTCCGGCACCTTGTGGACGGAGCCGGCATAATGTTCCCGAAGGGGGATGTCGGGGCCCTCTCCACGGCGATCCGACGGCTCCTGGAGTCTCCGGACGAGGCTGAGGCCCTCGGGAGGCATGGTCGGGAGACGATCATGGTGCAGAACTCGTGGCAGAACACGGTCATGTCGACCATCGACCTCTACCAGGAGCTTGCCACGGCCTGATGGTCGTGACGGTCTCTCTGTCCATTCCAAGGAGCGAACCGATTGCCGCACAGGGACGTGACCGCGTGAAACTGCTCGTCTGCGCCTCCGAGTACTACCCTCACGGCTTCGGCATAGCGAACGTCGCGCACCACGTGGTCGAACGCCTTCGTGAACGCGGGGTCTCGTGCACGGTCTGTTCGCCGACAGGACCAGGGATCCACGTCGGGAGCAGACGCCTGATCCGGGACCTCGCGATCGGTGGCCTTCTTTACTACTGGCACAGGGTCTCCCGGCTCCAGGAAGCCCGGGAGTTCGACGTTGCCTGGCTCCATAACCCTCTTTTCCTCGGGAAGTCTCCGTTTCCACGTGCCGTGGCAACAGTCCACTCCACCTACCTCAACAAGCTCCATCAAGGGATGGCGCCCAGCCCGTACTACCGTGTGTCTGCCTCTATCGAACAACGCTCTCTTCGTCGTCTCGCAGAGTCCACCCGGTTCACGGCCGTCTCCGAGACTGTCGAAGCCGACCTCGAGGAGATCGGGATCGCCCGGTCCGCGGTCGACCTCGTACCCAACGGGGTGGACACCACTGTCTTCTCACCCGTAAAGGACCGGGAAGGCCTTCGCGAGAAGTGGGGCATTCCAGTTGACCGAACCGTCCTGCTTTCCCTCGGTCGGGTATCGGAGGCGAAGCAGCCGGTACGACTGGTCGAGGTCTTCGACCGGGTCCGCGAGTCGGTGCCCGACGCACTCCTCGTGGTTGCCGGCGGCGGGGAGCAGCTCGAACGGACCAGGGGTCGGGCGAAGGCGCTCGGCATCTGCGACCATGTCCGGTTCCTCGGCCCGGTCGACTACCAACAGGTTCCCGATCTCTACCGGCTCGCCGACTGCTTTGTCATGGCGAGCCGGAGCGAGGGGAGCCCGCTCTCACTTCTCGAGGCCCTCTCCTCCGGGCTGCCGGCGATCGTCTCGGCGATCCCGCCCCTCCAGTTCGTGGGTGATGCGAACCTCGGGCGAGTGGTCGAGTTCGCCGATCCGGACCGGGCGGCATCCACGATCGCCGACTACCTCCGCACCGACCTTCAGCACGCGGGGAGGCAGGCTCGGGAGTTCGTCACCGAGCACCACGACTGGTCCGTCATCGCCGACCAGTACCTGGCCCTCTTCGAGGCGGAGTCGAGATGAAGGTCGTTCTCTTCACCCACAACACCAGCGGTGGGCTGGTCCAGTACACCTCCCAGCTCGCCAGTGCGCTCGCCATGAAGATCGACCTTGTCGTTTTCGCCCCGTTCAAGCTCGACCCTTCGCGGTTCCCCTTCTCACCCGGGGTCCGGGTCCGCCGGCTCCAGGTCGGGAACGTGATCTCGACCTTCGTCGAGAACACCCTCCTGTTCTGGCGTCCGTTCCAATTCCTGCTCGCGGTGAAGCGTGAGGCACCCGACCTCCTTCACTTCAACGGGGTCTCGCCCTGGTACGGGCTCCTCCTCCCCATCCTTTCCCGCCGCTATCCGGTCGTGGTGACGGTTCACGACGTGGTGCCGCATACGGGCTCCCGTGCGTGGGACCAGGAACTGGCCCGCTGGCTTTTTCTCCGGTACGCCGACGCCGTCATCGTCCACGGTGAGTGGGCGCGCCGCCAGCTCGCCGCACCGGTTCCAAGCTACGTCATCCCGCACGGCGACTACTCGTTCTTCACCGAACTCGGTCAGGGCGAACTGGTCGAGGAGGAGGACGCGGTCCTCTTCTTCGGTCGGATCGAGGAGTACAAGGGCCTTCGGTACCTCCTCGAGGCGATGCCGCTCGTCTGGCAGGCATCCCCCGGGACACGGCTCGTCATCGCCGGGGCAGGCGATCTGGGCCCGTACGCCGCCCTCCTCGCCGACGAACGGATCGAGCTCGTCAACCGGTTCATCGAGGACACCGAGGTCCCCACCCTCTTCCAGAGGGCCAGGGCGGTCGTCCTCCCGTACATCGAGGGGACCCAGACCGGGGTGATCCCGATCGCCTACGCTTTCCGTCGTCCCGTGGTGGTCACGGATGTCGGGTCCATCCCCGAGGTGGTGGATGAAGGCCGAACCGGGTATATCGTCCGGTCGCGAGACCCGAAGGCTCTTGCGGACGGAATATTGAAGTTATTGCAGAATGAACCTTTGAGGATTATCATGGGTACGGCCGCATACGAGAAGATGACCCGGGAGCTCTCCTGGGGGCCGATCTCGGACCGGACGATCGCGGCGTACCGCGAGGTATTGGAGCGGGCCCGATGAAGATCCGTGATCCGTTTCGACTGAACGACTGGGGGATCGTCTCGTTCCTGGGGGTCGTCCTCGGAGTCCAGCTCCTTCTCTGGGCCACGCTCGTCCTGGAGGAGAACGGGGCGGGCGTCCCGCTCCTCCGTCAGGTGGTTGGCTTCCTCTACCTCACCTGGATACCGGGCATCGTTCTCCTGAGAATCCTGCGCGTTCACGCGATTGGAGCCATCGAGACCACGCTGTATGCCTGTGGTCTCTCGATATCCAGCGTGATGTTCCTCGGGTTCGTCGTGAATACCGTCTATCCGGTCCTCGATATCTTAAAGCCGATCTCCGAGGGTCCCCTCCTGATCACGATGACGGTCTTCGTCTTCATCGGAGCGGTGATCGCATACATCGTGGACCACGACTATAACCAGCCAGAGTTTCTCAACACCGACGAGAGCCTTGGATGGCCCGTCTTTCTCTTCTCGCTCCTTCCAATCCTGGCCATCTTCGGGACCTGGCTCGTCAACAACTACCGGATCAACACGCTCCTTTTTGTCCTGCTCGCAGCGATCGCGATCGTGCCGGCACTCGTAGCGTTCCGCCAGGCGATCCCCGAACGTTATTATCCGTTCATGATCTGGACGGTCGCCCTTGCCCTCCTCTTCCATACGTCCCTGATATCGAACCACATCTGGGGCTACGACATCAACCAGGAGTTCTACATCGCCAACCTGGTGGTCAACAACGCAGCGTGGGACTTCTCGATCTATTCGAATGTCAACGCGATGCTCTCGATCGTCATGCTCGCCCCCGTCTACTCGATCGTCTGCAATCTCGACATCGTCTGGATCTTCAAGATCGTCTATCCGCTCTTCTTCTCACTGATGGCCCCGGCGATGTACATGGTGATTCGCCGCCAGTCGTACGACCGGGTCGCCTTCTTCGGAACCTTCTTCTTCATCTCGATGTTCGTCTTCTATACGGAGATGCTCCAGGTGGCTCGCCAGGAGATCGCCGAGTTCTTCCTCGTGATGATCGCCCTCCTGATCATCAACAAGGACCTCAACAAGATGAAGAAGTACATCATCCTGATCGTCTTCTCGTTCTCGCTCGCCGTCTCGCATTACGGGCTGTCATACCTCTTCATGATCGCCCTCCTGCTCGCGATGGTGATCCTGATCTTCTCCGAGATCGGGACGGTCAACCGGTTAAAAGACCGCGTATCGATGATCTTCGACTGGGAGAAGCGGGGCTACGCACCCAACTTCAGGCCTCGTCACGCCGGCGAGCGGGCGATCACGCTCGACTTTGTTTTACTGTTCTTCATCTTCGCCCTGAGCTGGTACATGTTCATCTCGTCGTCCTCGGCACTGAACTCGATCACAGGGCTCGCGGTTCAGTTCTCCAACAACATGGTCTCCGGCTTCCTCAGCACCGAGACGACGGAGGGGCTCTCTATCATCGTCACCGAAGCGGCAACACCCCTTCACCAGCTGGGGAAGTACGTGCAGCTGGTGACCCAGTTCTTCATCTTCTTCGGTATCCTCTCTCTCCTCCTCAAGCCGCAGAAGATGGATTTCGGTGGAGAGTACTTCTCGATCGACCGCGAGTACTTCGCGCTTTCACTCGTCAACTTCGCTCTTGCCGCCGCAGGCGTAGTCCTGCCGTTCTTCTCGAGCGCCCTGAACACGACTCGCCTGTACCAGATCACGCTCATCTTCCTCGCACCTTTCTTCGTGATCGGTGTCTTCGAGGCCTTCCGTTTTCTCCGCCGTTTCCTGCAGAGGACCAGTCTCGACCTATCGAGCGATACCGCCGTTCGGGTGACGTCGGTCTTCCTCTGCGTCTTCGTCCTCTTCAACACGGGGTTCATCTATTCGGCCCTCGGCGACGACCCGACGTCGATCGCCCTCGACGATCGGATCGACTATCCCAGGTTCAACTCCCAGGAGATCGCCGGCTCCGAGTGGCTCCATGCCGTTGGAAATCGGACGATCCACTGCGACACACCCCGGGCGGTGATGCTCGAGGGATTCGTCGGGACCACTGCCCGGAAGATTCCCACCGATCTCACGCAGCTCCGGAGGAATACCTATGTCTACCTCGGGACGTTCAACGTCCTCTCCGAGAGGCTCTCGCTGTTGCAGCTGAATAAAGCGGCAAGGGTGAAGGTGTACAGCGACATCGGGCCATACACGGTCAAGAGAGACATGGTCTACGACAATGGCGGCGCCCGAGTCTACGAGTGAGTCATCTCGACACCTCCAACGCTCGGTCCTCGTCGCCGCATCGATTGCGTCGTTCCTGACCCCCTACATGGGGTCCTCCATCAACGTCTCGCTCCCGATGATCGGCCAGGAGTTCGGTGCAGACGCGATCCTGTTGAACTGGATCGCGACTGCTTTTCTGCTCGCCACCGCCGTCTTCATCGTCCCGGCGGGACGGCTCGCCGATATCCACGGGCGCAGGAGACTCTTTGTCGCCGGTCTCGTCGTCTACCTTATAGGGACGGTTCTCTGTATCTTTGTCCCGTCCGTCCACTCCCTGATTGGTATGCGTGTGGTCCAGGGTCTGGGTTCGGCGATGGTCTTTGGAACATCCGTTGCCCTCCTCAGCTCGGTCTATCCTCCGACAGAACGCGGACGGGCCCTCGGGATCTCGATCGCCTCCGTCTACCTGGGCCTCACCCTCGGCCCCTCGATCGGCGGCTTTCTTACCCATTCCTTCGGCTGGCGTGCGATCTTTCTCGTCACGATCCCGATCGGCCTGATCGCCCTCGCCCTCCTCCTCCGCATCCCGGGGGAATGGGCCGAAGCTCGCGGAGAACGCCTTGACACCGTGGGCTCCCTTCTCTATGGCTCGGGCCTCTGCGTCCTGATGCTCGGCTTATCGTTTCTTCCCGGGACGATCGGGCTGGTGCTCGCTCCCGCGGGACTGGCGGTCCTTGCGATCTTCGTCTGGTGGGAACTGCGGATCCCATACCCGGTGATCCATCTCTCCCTCTTCCGGGACAACCGGGTCTACCTGTACTCGAACCTCGCAGCCCTGATCAACTACAGTGCGACCTTCGGACTCGGGTTCCTCCTCTCGTTTTATCTTCAGCATGTGCGCGACCTCGACGCACAGGCTGCCGGCCTTGTCCTCCTCTCGCAGCCTCTCGTTCAGACCGTCGTCTCACCGTTCGCCGGACGGGCCTCGGACCGGATCGAGCCCCGCCTGCTCGCCTCCGCAGGAATGGTGCTGATGGTGATCGGCCTGGCATTTTTCGCGTTCCTTGATTGGACCACTCCCCTACCCCTGATCTTCGTGGTCCTGATGCTGATTGGGCTCGGGTACGGCCTCTTCTCGTCGCCGAACACGAACGCGATCATGGGTGCGGTCGATCGGCGGTTCTACGGGGTCGCATCCGGCATGGTCTCGACGATGCGCCTGATAGGGCAGCTCATCTCGCTCGAGATCGTGATGCTCGCCCTGATCGTCTTCGTCGGGCGGGTCCAGCTCACCGATCTGTACGACGACGAGCTGCTCTCGGCGATCCGGATCTCCTTTGCCGTCTTCGCCTCGCTCTGTGCTCTCGGGGTCTATGCCTCGCTGGCCCGGGGTGCGAAGACGACCGGTTGATCGAGACGAGTGTCGTCAGATGGGGATCGACGGGTCGAGCTGCGCCTCGATCGGGGCGCCGGCAGTCCCGATGGCGGCGAGTGCCCCGATTGCGCCACGTCCACCGAAGAGCCGTGCCCCGGTCTCCTCGGCGGTCCTCATCGCCTCGTCCCGGGTCACCGTGCCTGTCCGGGCCTTCTTGGAAAACTCGAGAAGGGGGGGTGGAATCCGGAATCCTTCCCGGATCGCGACTCCCCATTCCTGGGAGAAGGCCTCGTCCCCAACGAATCGGACCGCGTGCTCCTCGACACGCGATCGTGCCTTCTCATCCACCGCGAGTTCGAGGTAGCTGCAGGCGTTCCCCGCGGTGCGTCCCTCGACGGACGGGTCGAGCATCACCACACGGTGGCCGATCGGTTGGACACCTTCCAGGACTGCCAGGTGCTGGAGGAGGGCGAGTGCCAGGGCAAATGTGGCCCCTCCCCCGGGTGTGTCTGTGTCGTCAATTCCTATCAGAAGGTGGATCAGGCCCCTGGTCACAACCTCGGCTCGAACGAGCGAGTCGTTCCGGTCGATCCGGACCTCGAGGACTCCATCCGCGTGGGCGATCATCTCGGAGAGCGAATACGCGGGCCCCCCGATCGAGAGGAGCTCCTGGACCACAAGGTCCGCCTCGCGCCGAAGGCCGACCACCCCGACCGCGGAACGGGGATACAACCCGATCTTTACGGGGATCCGTCCCAGACGACCGGTCTCGCGAAGGAGGTTGCCGTCCCGCTCGACCGACTCGATCACCCCGCCGGCCACCCGGTGGTGGTGGGCGCAGAAGCCAGCGCATGCCGATGAGAGGCACTTGTGAAAGATGGCGACCTCTTCTCCGTCCACCGTCGTGAAGACCCGCCTGCAGGTCGACCGGGGCATCGCGCTGATTGCGACGAACCGTGCCCCGTGCCGCCCGCGGCTATCGGTCTGAGCAGCAACGCATCCCTCCGCTACGAGACGCTTCACCCAGTCCTGGACGGTCGACCGCGGGAGGGAGGTCCGGCCTGCAATCTCTGCGATCCCGAAAGAGCCCTGTTCGAGCGTGACCTGCCGCATCAGGGAGAGGAGGAGGCGCCGGCGCTCGAGGACCCGCGACATCGTCTCACCGGCACTCGACGAAACGGTCGCGTATCGAGAGGAGGTCCCCGATGATCGCTGACGCCGTCTCGATCGACCCGGCCCCCCGGCCCATCAGGGTGACCTCACCGGCCAAGTCCGTCGAGAGCATCACAGCGTTCAGCGTACCCTCGATCACGAGGGGGTGGGAGCGTGGCAGCACTCGCGGTGCGACCCGGAGAAGACCTCTTTCGGGCGATGCTTCGCCAATCAGGCGGATCGTGCAGTCCTGGTCTGCAGCGAGCCGGAGCGCATCGACTGTCAGACCGTCTATCCCGGTGATCGAGACGTCGTCGAGGGTGACCCCGAGGTTCCAGCAGGTGTTCGCAAGGATCACCAGCTTGATGGCTGCATCGATACCGCGGACGTCGTAGGTCGGGTCTGCCTCTGCATACCCGAGTTGACGGGCCTCAGCGAGGGCCTGTTCGTAGGTGAGCCCCTCGTCATCCATCCGCGTAAGGATGTAGTTGCAGGTGCCGTTCAGGACACCCGTGATAGAGTGGAATTTGTTTCCGATGAGTCCCCTGGTTATCGCGTGGATCACGGGGATCGCCCCTCCGACGGTGGCCTCGTACCGGAGTGCGACCCCCTGCTCCCGGGCGAGCTCCTCTAGCTCGGTGTGAGCGGCGGCGAGCGGTCCCTTGTTGGAGGTGACCACGTGATGTCCTGTGCCGAGCGCCCGCCGGATGTGGGTCAGGGCCGGTTCTCCCGTCGCCGCGTTCGTGGGCGTCACCTCCACGAGGACGTCGTAGGCGCCGGAGTCGAGGATATCCGCGGCGGAACGTCCTTCGGATCCGCATCGGTTCGTTTCGCATTTCCGGTCCAGGACCGTTTGCGGGTCGATACCAGCGGGATCGATCCAGGCAGAGGTCGAATCCGCCACCCCGGTGAGGACCAGCCCGAGCTCCGGCTTCTCCCCGAGCACCCGGAGGACGCCCTTCCCGACGGCCCCGAGCCCGAGTACCGCGATCCTCATCGCTCCGCCTCCTCGAGCGGTTCGACGATAAGGAGCCCCTTCTCGGTTGCGACACTCCTCAACAGGTCGAGAGCACGGTCCATCTCGGACCGCGTGGTCGCCTTGATCGTGATCAGCGCGGTCGAGGGTTCCGAGATCCCCGGCATCTGGACGTTCAACTCCGCCACCTCGGCGAACCCCGTCCGGTCAATCCGGTCGATCGTATCCCCGATGTCGGTGTGGATCAGGTGTCCGATCATGATCACCGATTGTCTGTGGAGCATGCGCTCCTCGCCGAGACGAAGAATGTTGACTCCCTGGCGCTTGAGCGTCGCTACGAGGGTGTCAAGCCGTTCGTGCTCGATCTCGAGGACGATCTGGACCCCGAGAGTGTCCGACGAAGTCTCCGGCTCCCGCTGATGGATAACGGCAATGATATTGCCACCGTATTCAGAGATCGGCGTCAGGGCTGCGACCAGCTGGCCCGGGCTGTCCTTAATCTCCAGTTTCATCGAGACGTGCACGGAGACCACCTCTCCTGATACCTTGAACGAGGCTGACGATAAGCCTTCGTTGTTGGTCATCCCGGTTGGGGGTCAGGCTGCCACAGGAGATTTTTCATTAACAAAAACGGCCGAGCTCGAAAGGGACACGATCGGACCAGAACTGGGACGGGCTCTCCAGGATCAGTCGTGGACACTATCGGAGGTGTGGCCTTGGTAAGGAACGAACGCCAGGCGCCTGCACCCCGAGCGTACGATGGATCTCTCAACGGTCCATTGGCTCCTCGACAGCGAGAGCGACGAGTCGGTCGAGATCGGTGTGCTCCTCGAGCAGTCTGGCCAGCTCGTCGTACGGGTCGACGGTGTCCGTTGACTCGTAGAGAAGACCGCGCCGTTCGTACAGAAAACCGAGGAGTCCATCGACGGCCGAGGGGTTCGAAAAGAGGCCGTGCAGGTAGGTTCCTATGACCATGCCGTCATCGCTCACGGCCCCGTCTTCGTCGAAGGCGGGAGAGGCACCTGCGTCCCGGGCCGTCTCGCCCATGTGGATCTCGTACCCATTGACCATGCCGATACGGGAGAGGATGGGTCCTGCCGGTCTGGCTCTATACGTCGCCTGTCGCGTCGTCTTCTCGTACGCGGCAAAGCAGGTCTCGACACGGAGGAGGTCCAGGCCTGGAAGCGTGGCGTGCCCGGCCTCGATCCCTCGGTCCTCCACCTGGCGCCCGAGCATCTGGAATCCCCCACAGATGCCGATCACCGGAACTCCCGCCGCGTGGGCTCGCAGGACCTCGTCTGCCCCTCCTGAGGTATGAAGCCTGGCGAGGTCCTCCATGGTGTTCTTGGTCCCCGGAAGGATGATGCAGTCGTACCCGGCAAGGGGTGCTCCTGGCGGGAGGTAATCGACGGCGACCCGTCGCTCCAGCGCTTCGAAGTCCGTGAAGTTCGATATGCGGTCGAACCGGAGGACCGCGATTCGGATTGGGTGGTCATGGACCCGCTTATCCCCGATCGAGAGGGAGTCCTCGCTCGGCAGTTCGATAGGGGAGTACGGAAGTACCCCGAGCACCGGGACGCCCGAGAGCTCCTCTAAGATAGTCACGCCGTCCTCGAAGAGGGCCGGATCGCCGCGAAACTTGTTGATGATCACTCCGCGGACGAGTCCTCGCACCTC
This sequence comes from uncultured Methanomicrobiales archaeon, assembly GCA_949320185.1. Taxonomy (GTDB): domain Archaea; phylum Halobacteriota; class Methanomicrobia; order Methanomicrobiales; family Methanospirillaceae; genus UBA288. Next base: position 21,384 of record CASGHK010000001.1, read on the forward strand.
GCGGGGGAGGAGGGCAATGGTGCCGCAGACCTGCGCGAAGACACCGCCCCGCTCGATGTCGGCCACCAGCACGATAGGCAGGCGGAGCTTTTCGGCGAGACGGATATTCGCGATGTCCCGCCCGTAGAGGTTGACCTCGGCAGCCCCTCCCGCACCCTCCACCACGATGCAGTCGTAATCGCTCTCGAGTCGGGCGTACGCCTCGAGTGCACAATCGAGGAGGCGGTCGGTCTCAAGATAATAGTCCGAGATAGCGACGTCGCGGTACGGTCGGCCCAGGAGAACGACCTGCGAGGTCCGGTCCCCTTTCGGCTTGAGGAGGACCGGGTTCATCTCGGCCCGCGGCTCGGTGCGGGCAGCGAAGGCCTGCATCGCCTGGGCAATTCCGATCTCGGCACCATCCCGGGTCACCCAGGAGTTCAGGCTCATGTTCTGAGACTTGTACGGTGCGACCGCGTATCCGCGGTCCGAGAGGAGGCGGCAGACAGCGGCGACAACAGTGCTCTTGCCCACGTGCGAGGCGGTTCCGAGGATCATCAGGGACATTTCAATGAGCTCCGGGTCGGGGGAAGGGAAAAGACGGGCGGTCTCCGCCGCGTTATGCCAACAAATATATAAGCAGAACTTGAATTTAGATGTAATGAGTGGAGGGATCTGTCCCACCTGTGGACTGCCGAAGGAGCTGTGCATCTGCGAAGAGGTTGCCAAAGAGCAGCAGAGAATTAACGTCATCGTGAATAGGCGTCGGTACGGGAAAGAGGTCACCGTGGTCGAGGGGCTCGATCCGGCAGATATCGACCTCCAGGACCTCACGAAGTACCTTAAAGGTCGGCTTGCCTGCGGCGGGACAGTGAAAGGCAGTTCGATAGAACTCCAGGGAGACCACAGGGACCGGGTCAAAGACCTCCTGTCCAAGAAGGGGTATTCCCTCGATAACATCACCTGAAGACAGATACCAATTTTTTTCTCCGGTCCCTCGAATAGATCAGCGGAGTGAGCAGTCTCGTGAACAGGGACCGGACCGCAGCAAAACGGAAGAGACTCGATATCGAACTGGGCGAGCACCAGCGGGCTCTCAGGGAACGGGGCATCCCCGTTATGATCGTCGTGGAGGGATGGAACGCCTCGGGGATCTCCGACACGGTGGCCACACTCCTCGACGGGCTCGATCCGCGAGGGTTCGACTTCCACGCGTTTGGCCGCCCGAGCGAGGAGGAGCAGGCCCACACCTTTCTCTGGCGGTTCTGGATACGAACCCCTCCCCGCGGTCGAATCGCGGTCTTCGCCCGCTCCTGGTATTCACGCCTCCTCGCGGAGGAACTCCATGGAATCGACTGCCCCAGTCGGGTGAACCGGGCGATCCGTTCGGTGAGCACATTCGAGCAGCACCTTGCCGACGATGGAACCCTGGTCCTGAAGTACTTTTTACAGATCAGCCGCGAGGAGCAGCGCCGCCGGCTCCTCGCCCGCGAGCGCGACACCCTCACCTCCTGGCTGATCACCCGGAACGACTGGGACTTTCACCGCCAGTACGACGCCTACACTCCGCTCATACAGCGGATCATCTCCGAGACGAACACACCGGAGACCCCCTGGCGCGTTGTTGAGGCCGATGATACCAGCCGTGCGGTGATGGAGGTTCTCTCGGACGTGGTCGACCGTCTCCGTGCCCGTCTCGCTCTTCCGGACGGGTGCCGCTCTTCGGTTAACCTTCCGCCCGTCTCGATGCCGTCACCGGTGGACCCCACGAAGGGCCAGCATACGGTCGGTCGGCAGGAGTACGACGATGCCCTCCCGGATTGTCAGGCACGGCTCAGGGCCTGCCAGTACTCCCTTTTCAAACGCGGGATACCGCTCGTGATCGTCTACGAGGGATGGGACGCGGCGGGAAAGGGTGGGTCGATCAAGCGGCTGGTCCAGCCGATGAACCCGCGTGGCTACTCGGTCGTCCCCGTCTCGCAGCCGAACGACGACGAGATCGCCCATCATTACCTCTGGCGGTTCCACCGGAGGTTCCCTGCCGCTGGCGATGTCCGGATCTTCGACCGGTCATGGTACGGGCGTGTTCTCGTCGAGCGGGTGGAGGGGTTCGCCACCGAGCAGGAGTGGCGACGCGCGTACGCCGAGATCAACGAATTTGAACGGTCGTTCGTGGAGTCCGGAGGCGGTATCGTGAAGTTCTGGCTCGAGATCGACGCCGAGACCCAGCTTCGGCGGTTCAGGGAGCGGGAAGAGGATCCCCTCAAGCAGTGGAAGATCACTGAGGAGGACTGGCGGAACCGCGAGAAGAGGGACCAGTACGAAGAGGCTGTCCGGGAGATGCTGGCTCGGACCAGCACCGCCCACGCCCTGTGGACCGTGATTGACTCGAACAACAAGCCGTACGCCAGGCTCAGGGCCCAGAGAGCTGTGATCGAGTACGTAGAGAAATTGATCTGAACCGGTCGTTCTAAGGGAGGTTGCCCTCTCCCTGGCATTCGCGCTGCCGCTCCTCGCTCATCTCAACCAGCAATTCCATCACCCGTTGCACAGCCCTGGGGTCGACACCCCGCTCAACCGCGCGGTCGAAGGCCCGTTCGATTACGTCCCGCCGACGGCCCGCATCCCGGATTGGCAGGCCCTGTGCATATTTCACGCGTGCCATACGGCCCGCGAACATCTGCCTCTCGGCGATCAGGTCGACGATGGCAGTATCGATCCGATCGATCTCCGCCCGGAGCTCCTCGATGGTCTGCATGGTCGTACCACGTTCTGCAGATTATCCAGATAAATCGGTCGGCTCCAAAGCTTGGATATATAGTGGGTCCAATTCTATACACTGGTCCAGAGATGCTCGAACGGATACCCCGCCGCGAACGGCTTGACCTCGTGATCGCCTGGCTCGCAATCTCCATCGCGTTCACCCTGATCTTCATCCGCAATCACGTCGATCCCCTGACCGCCCTTGCCTACTTTGGGATCTCGCTCCTGACGGTTGGGGTCGGCTTTGTCCTCCACGAACTCGCGCACAAATTCACGGCGATGAGGTTCGGCTTCTGGGCCGAGTTCCGAAAGGATAACCAGATGCTCCTGGTCGCCGTCGTACTCGCTGCGCTGGTAGGAGTCGTCTTCGCAGCGCCCGGTGCCACCGTGGTCTACGGGGAGAGGATCGACCGTCGCCAGGACGGGCTGATCTCCGCGGCAGGACCTGCGATGAGCCTCGTCCTCGCCCTTGGGTTCATGGGGCTGTACCTCCTTGTTCCACAGGGCGGCCTTCTCTGGCTGCTCGGCCTCTTCGGGATGAGGATCAACGCGATGCTGGCGGCATTCAACATGCTCCCGGTCTCGGTCCTTGACGGCAGAAAAGTCCTCGCCTGGAATCCGATCGTCTTCGGACTGCTGATCGCCGGCTCGTTCATCCTGGTCTACCTGACCTACGTGCTCTAGGGGAACCATCTTATCCTCTCCACCGCACCTTTTTTAGGATGAGTGGAAAGAGAATCGCCGTGCTCGCCCTGGTCGTGCTCGCCTGCGCGCTCCTCGCGGCCGGCTGCTCGACCACGCCCGGCACGGGCCAGGCGACTTCGACCGCCACGTCGGCGGTCACGGTATCGACCTCCACCTCGACTCCAGGAGACACTACGATGACGACCGAGATTCCAGCCGGTAAAAAGGCCATCCTGCATACGACCATGGGTGATGTCACGATTGCCCTCTATGACGACATGCCCGTGACCGCCGGCAACTTTGCCGACCTTGTCTCGAAGGGCTTCTACAACAATGTGAGCTTCCATCGGGTCATCGATGGGTTCATGATACAGGGCGGCGACCCCACCGGCACGGGAACCGGCGGACCGGGATACGCGATCAAGGACGAGTTCCCGTCCAACCGGTCGAACCGGAACGACCGGGGCACCATCTCGATGGCGAACGCCGGCCCGAACACCGGCGGTTCCCAGTTCTTCATCAACCTCGTCGACAACAACTACCTGGATAAGAAGCACCCTGTCTTCGGCCGTGTCGTCTCCGGGATGGACGTGGTCGATGCGATCGGAAAGGTGCGCGTCGGTCCGGGCGACCGCCCGGTCACACCGGTCACGATCACCTCCGCCGTGATGGTCTGATCCGATCTCCTCCCTCTTTTTCTTTCTTGTCTTCAGCTCCGTCCGGGGCTGTCATTCCTGTCAGGCGCACCGGTTTTAACCCTTCCGGCTCTATTGCGCCCTGGATTGAATCCTGTATGTGGGAATCTTTATCACGTTATTGGGCGACAGATCCAGAGAACGAGGCAATTATCATGGGCAAACCGGTACTGATCGATTTTTATGCTGAATGGTGCGGACCCTGCAAGATGCAGACACCGATCCTGGAGAAGTTGAAAGAGAAGATGGGTGATTCGATCGAGGTGCGAAAACTCGATGTCGACCAGCACATGAAGGAAGCGACCGAATACCGCGTGAGCGTTGTTCCCACCCTCGTGATAGAGAAGGACGGGAAGGTCGTTCGCCGTCTTGAGGGCGTCACTGGGGCGGCAGAGCTTGAGCAGATCCTCTCTGCCCTGATAACCGAGTGACGACCGGAAACGTCGGGTGGACAGGAGGGAGCTGCTGGGGGATGGCGAGGCTCCTCTTGCGGGAGCACGAGGTTCTTCTCGGGTCGCGCGACCTTTCGAAGGTGAATAGCGAGCTGAGAATGCGGTCTCCCGGCGGATGAGAGGGGCGTCCGGCGACTCACTCCATGGGTGCTCGAACCGGGACGCGGTGAACCCCGAAGACATGGTCGCACTCACCATTCCTATCAGACACATGGAGGTAGTGGTCGATCTCTCTAACACTCGACCAGTGGAGATGAGAGCGTCTTTCTCTATCGTTCCACAGGCGAGGGAACGGATGCAGTTCCCGTGCAGTGCTTCTGCTCAGGTGCCGCATGAAGATCACTCGTGACGTAATTGCAGCGCCCGGCACAGGGGGCTTGACGGATGGGGTCGATAACGCAGTCCCGACCTGCACCGACGACGCTGAGTCCGTGCAGGTGATCCTCGAGGTGGTCAGAACCGGTCCGGGCCTCAAGGCACCCGCTCCGCCTGCCACTGCGTGCACGGGGGAGCACCACGTCGCTGCTGCACAACGAGGCCCGGTCTACTAAAACGCATGATGTCGGCATCCAGTTCCGATCGGGAACGGGTTCAGACGATCGTCGACCTGCTCGATGACCGATACGGAAAGATTGACTGGTGGAACGCACCCCCGGACGAGGTGATGGTAGGCGCCATCCTCACCCAGCAGACGCGCTGGGAGAACGTGGAGTGTGCTGTCGACCGCCTTCGCGAGGCGGGGCTCCTCTCGATCCCCGCAATAGCGGCGGCATCCCCGGAACGTCTTGAGGAGGCGGTCCGGTGTACCGGGTTCTACCGCGTCAAGACACGTCGACTCGTCGCCCTCGCCGAGTTCGTCGTCCATCGGTTCGGTTCGACCGGGGCGATGGATTTGATGGAGTCAGATGAGTTGCGGCAGGCCCTTCTCTCTGTCCGGGGTGTGGGCGAGGAGACGGCAGACTCGATACTCTGCTATGGGTTCTCGCGAAATGCGTTCGTAATCGACGCCTACACGCGCCGAATCTGCGCATGCGCGGGGATCACGGGCACTGATGCAATGCTGCGAGCCCTCTTCGAGGGAGCACTCCTCGGGCAGAACGAACGCTATCGGCTGACCCATGCACATATCGTGGAATACGCAAAAGAGTTCTGCAGCAGGAAACGGTGCGAGGAATGCTCGATCAGGAGTTTCAACGGATAGGTAGACGGCTCCGTGACGAGGGGCTTGTCGGCGGGACGTTCGGCAACATCTCGGTGCGGGACGGAAACATGCTGGAGATCACCCAGACCGGCTGTTACCTCGACGAACCCGGTACCCCGGTGCGTATCGCGATGATCGGAAATGCACCGCCACAGGCCTCGTCTGAGTATCGGGTCCATCGTGCGGTCTACCTGGAGACTCCCCACCGGGCCATTGTTCATGCCCATCCCGTCCATGCGGTTGCGGCATCGATACTCTACGACGAAATCGTTCCGATCGACTCGGAGGGATCGCTCCTCTGTCCGCGAATACCCGTGGTCGAGGGTGCGCCGGGGACCGCCGAACTCGCCCGCGCCGTCTCTGAAGCCCTGCGTCTTCGAAACCTGGTCCTGGTTCGGGGCCACGGGACCTTCGCAGGCGGAGCGAATCTGGACGAGGCCTGCCTCTATACATCGCTCGCCGAACATGCCTGCCGGGTGCTCCTCCTGGTCGAGGCACACCGTCGCGGGTGAGGTGGCGGGGTCCATAATGCTCGCGGTGATAGGCGGCACGAGCCTCCTCGACTGTCCCCTCCCCCCCCTCCGGGAGGAACGGGTCATGACCCCGTTCGGGGCCGCGACGCTCCTCGCCGGAGAAGGGGCCGTCATCCTCCTGCGCCACCAGGACGGTCGTCCTCCGCACCGGATCAATCACCGGGCCAACCTCTCAGCCCTCGCCCTCCTGGGAGCCGACCGGGTCGTCCTGATCGGTTCGACCGGGTCGCTCCGGCCGGAGGTTGCGCCCAGGTCGCTTGTGATCCCGGACGACTACGCCACGATTGCGCCTATCCCTACAGTGCACGACCGGGCGATTACCCACGCCTCCCCGGTCTTTTCCTCCGCCCTCGCCGCCCGCCTCGCCCGGGTCGTCCCGGAGGCCCGACAGGGAGGAGTCTATGTCCAGACCCCGGGCCCCCGTCTCGAGTCCCGGGCCGAGGTCCGAGCCCTCGCCCTCTACGCCGATGTCGTCGGGATGACCTGCGCCTCCGAGGCGACACTTGCGAACGAGCTGGGGCTCGAGGTAGCGGCGCTCTGCACGGTGGAGAACTATGCGAACGGGATCTCAAGCGATGCGGTCTCGTACGAAGCGATCGTCGAGGCCGCCAGGGCGAACCGTGATAGGATGGCAGGGCTCATCAACCGGATCATCACGAGGATGTGAATTGAGAATGGAGACCGATATCTTCGAGAAGAGAGCCTCCCTCCTCCTGAGGGACGTGCGCTACAGGGAACGGACGGTTGATCTGGTGGTCGCGGACGACGGGACGATCGCAGCGATCGGACCGGGTGCCGGTCACGATCACGAGTACGACCACGCGATCGAGGGGAAGGGGCGCGTGCTCCTCCCTGGCCTTGCAAATACGCATACCCATGCGGCGATGACGCTGCTGCGAGGCTATGCAGACGACATGCTCCTCCAGCCCTGGCTCGCCGAGCGGATCTGGCCCCTTGAGGCGCACCTCCAGGCAGACGATGTGTACTGGGGCACTCGCCTTGCCTGTCTCGAGATGGTGAGGACCGGCACGGTCGGGTTCAACGATATGTACTTCTTCATGGAGTCGGCGGCCCGCGCCGTGGACGAGGCGGGGCTTCGGGCGGTCCTCTGCTACGGCTTCATCGACCTCGGGGACGCCGAGAAGCGGGAGCATGAATGCCGGGCGACGGAGGCACTCGCCGACCACGTCTCGCGCCTGGCGAACCCACGCATCACCACTGCCGTCGGGCCCCACGCGGTCTACACGGTCTCAGCGGACGGCCTTGCATGGTGCGCGGAGTTCGCCCGCGAACGGCAGCTCGGGGTGCATGTCCACCTCGCCGAGACGCGGACCGAGGTCGACGATGCGATCTCCACCACCGGCAAGCGCTCGGTGTCGTCCCTCGACGAGGCGGGTCTGCTCGGTTCCAGGACGGTTGCGGCACACGGGTGCTGGCTCGACGAGGACGAGTGCCGGCTCCTGGCCGCTCGCGGCGCGACTGTATCCCACAACCCGGCGTCGAACATGAAACTTGCGACCGGTCGGGCGATGCCGTACCCAGCCCTCCGGGCGGCGGGAGCGCGGGTGGCCCTCGGCACGGACGGGTGCGCCTCCAACAACAACCTCGACCTCTTCGAGGAGATGAAGATCGCTGCCCTCCTCCAGAAGTTTGCCTGGAACGACCCGACCGCGCTTCCGGCTCACGAGGTCCTCGCGCTCGCGACGGAGAACGCACACGCCGCGCTCGGGTGGGCCGGCGGGCGGATCGAGGTGGGGGCGCCGGCCGACCTCGTCCTGCTCGAGATAGCGACGCCCTGCAACACCCCGCTCCATCACGCCGTCTCGAACGCGGTATACGCCTGTTCGGGCAATGCCGTCACGACCACGATCTGCGACGGGCGCGTCCTGATGCACGAGCGCTTCATTCCCGGCGAGGACGAGGTGCTTGAGGGTGCTCGAACGGCCTCGCGCTCCCTGATCGACCGGGCCTCGGCCGGAACCGATTCTTAAAAAAAGTTCAGGCGGTCTTGATCTGCGAGGCGCCCTCGAGGCCCAGCTCGGCGATCGAGACCTCGCGCATCCTGAATTTCTGGATCTTGCCCGAGACCGACATCGGGAAGTCGTCGACGAACTTGATGTACCGCGGGACCTTGAAGTGCGCGATCCTGCCGCGGCAGAACTCGCGTATCTCCTCTTCGGTCGCGGTCTGCCCGTCCTTCAGGGCGACCCACGCCATCAGCTCCTCGCCGTACTTCTCGTCAGGAACGCCGATCACGTAGACGTCGCGGACCTTCGGGTGGTGGTGGAGGAACTCCTCGATCTCCCGGGGATAGAGGTTCTCGCCGCCGCGGATCACCATGTCTTTTAGCCGCCCCTCGATCTTGAAGTACCCCTCTTCGTCCATCACCCCGAGGTCCCCGGTGTGAACCCAGCCGTTTCGGTCAAGGGTCAGGTGGGTCGCGGATGGGTTGTTGTAGTAACACTTCATGACCATGTAGCCGCGGGCGCAGATCTCGCCTATCTCCCCCCGGGGCAGGATCTTCCCGGTGGCCGAGTCGATGATCTTGAGCTCGGTGTGGGGAAAGGCCTTGCCGACGGTCGAGACCCGGCGGTCGAGAGGGTCGTCGGTCGTCGTCATCGTGACGCCGGGTGCCGTTTCGGTCTGCCCGTAGACGATCACAATCTCGGACATGTTCATCCGGATGTTGACCTGCTTCATCACCTCGATCGGACAGGGAGAGCCTGCCATGATGCCGGTCCGGAGCGTGCCGAGGTAGTAGTTCTCGAAGTTCGGGTGACCGAGCTCGGCGATGAACATGGTCGGAACGCCGTGGAGGGCGGTGCATTGTTCGTCCTGCACAGTTTTGAGCACCGTCTCGGCATCGAACGCCGGAGAAGGGAGGACCATGGTCGAGCCGTGCGTCATGCAGGCCATATTGGAGAGGACCATCCCAAAGCAGTGGTAGAACGGCACCGGGATGCAGAGCCGGTCCTTCTCGGAGAAGCGCATCCCCTCGCCGATGATGAAGCCGTTATTCAGGACGCTGTGGTGGCTCAGAACAACGCCTTTGGGGAACCCCGTCGTCCCGCTGGTGTACTGGATGTTCACCGGATCGTCGAAGTCGAGGGACTCTGCACGGGCAATAAGGTCATCGTCGCTGACGACCTGGCCCTTTGCATAGACCTCGCTCCAGCGGAACATCCCGTTGTACGGGATCTCGCCGGCGAAGATGACATTCTTGAGGAACGGGAACTTTTCGGAACGGATATGACCAGCCTTGCAGTCGTAGGCCTCGGGGCAGGACTCGTAGAACATCCCGACGTAGTCCGAGGTCTTGAAACGGCCCTGAACGATGAGCGTCTGGACCTCGGACTGCCGGAGCGCGTACTCGAGCTCGTAGGTGCGGTACGCCGGGTTGATGTTGACCAGGACCGCGCCGATCTTCGCGGTCGCGATCTGGGTGACGATCCACTCGGCATGGTTCATCATCCAGAGGCCGACCCGGTTTCCCTTCTCGACGCCGAGCGCCATCAGCCCCCGGGCGAGCGCCTCGGCCTGCTCCTTCAGTTCGTGGTATGTCCATCGAATTCCCTGGTGCACCGAGACGATCGCCTCGGTCTCGGGGTAGCGCTCAGCGATCTCATCGAACATCTCGCCGACCGTCTTCCCGATCAGGGGGACGGCGGAAGTGCCCGTCTCGTAGCTGATCAGAGCCATCCCTACTTGTTTTGGACGGCGTGAATATAGCAGTGCTGATATCGAGCGGAACGGGGTCCGAAGAACAAGTAATTTATGCTCCAAAATCGACCGGATATACTGCACCGGGGGTCGTGGCCTAGTCCGGAATGGCGACGGGCTCCAGCGGTCTCGTGCGGGTGATGAACAATGGGTCTGCTGATTGGTGATGACCCGTTGGAGCACTGACGCACATCGGAGAGACCCGTCGATCGTGAGTTCAAATCTCACCGACCCCACATTTCTGCCGGATCATCCCGTGGAGCGAATGCGTCGACTATTACCCGGGCGGGATCCGGAATGGCGCGTCGTTACGCCGGCAGGGGAGCCGATCGTCTCGACGGGATCTCCTCGTGCTCTTTTCATATCCTGCACCCATCTGCATATATCGCCGAACGACATCGCCAGCGTTCCCCGTTTTTGAATCCAGTGAGTTCTCCTCCTCAATATCGTCCGACGATCTTTTCCGACAAAACCCATCCCGGCGGGGCGATTTTTTTAATACCGCCCTCCTACTTATGAGAGCACGCAGGGGAATTTTGTCGATGTATCTTATTGGAGAAGCTCTGGTGGGGGACGGCCCCGAACTCGCGCACGTCGACCTGATGGTCGGCGACAAGAACGGCCCGGTCGGGCAGGCGTTCGCGAACGCACTCTCGCAGCTCTCGATCGGCCACACGCCGCTCCTCGCGGTGATCCGTCCGAACCTGATGACCAAGCCGGCGACGCTGATCATCCCCAAGGTGACGATGAAGAAGGGCGAACAGGTCCGCGAGATGTTCGGTCCCGTCCAGGCAGCGGTGGCGAAGGGGGTCGCCGACGCCCTGGAGGAGGGGGTCTTCGGTGACCTCAATGTCGATGACCTGGTGATCCTCGCCTCGATCTACCTGGCACCCGAAGCGGCCGACTTCAACCGGATCTACCGGTACAACTATGGCGCGACCAAGCTGGCCCTCACCCGGGCCCTGGAGGGCTTCCCGACGACACAGACCCTGCTCTACGAGAAGGACCGCGCGGCCCACGCGGTGATGGGGTTCAAGGTCCAGCGGCTCTGGGACCCGCCCTACCTGCAGGTCGCTCTCGACCTGGTGAGCATGGACCGGATCCGGCACGTCCTTGCCGAGCTCCCCGACTCCGATCACCTGATCATCGAGGCAGGCACGCCGACGATCAAGCAGTTCGGGCTCTCGGTCCTCTCGGAGATCCGGAGGGTCCGGCCGAACGCGTTCATCATCGCGGACTTGAAGACCCTGGACACGGGCAACCTCGAGGCACGCATGGCAGCAGACGCTACGGCGGACGCGGTCGTCATCTCCGGACTTGCGCCGATCGCCACGATCGAGAAGGCCCTTTCCGAGGCGAAGAAGACCGGTATCTACTCGGTGATCGACATGCTGAACGTCGCCGATCCCGTCGCCCTCCTGGAAGCCCTCAAGGTCAAACCCGACATCGTGGAACTCCACCGGGCGATCGACTGCGAAACGGACGGCGAGTGCCACGTCTGGGGCAACATCGAGGGGATGCGGAAGGCAGCCGGCGGCAGGCTCCTGGTGGCGACTGCAGGCGGCATCCGCGTCGACAAGGTCCGCGAAGCGGTCGCCTCCGGGGCGGACATCCTGGTCGTCGGTCGGGCGATCACGGCGTCGAAGGACGTCCGCCACGCGGCAGAGGAGTTCCTCGAGGAGCTCAACCGCGAGGAGATCGACCAGTTCCGCATCATGACGGACTTCTAGTCCGTCAGTCTTTCTTTTTAACCAGGTGGGCCAGGAACCCGATCCTACCCTTCTCGATCACTCCATTGACCCTGGTCCGCGATCCCCGCTTCCGTGCCTCAGTCCGCCCAACGACGACCGTTCCTGGTCTGCCGATCCTCTCCTGGTGCGGGTGGCCTTCGACCGAAAGAATGATGCCCTCTATGGCGATAGTATCAATCTATGCGTCGTCTGCTGGTGGTCCTCATCGTCCTCGTCCTGGGGAGCGCCATGGTGCCGGTCGTAACATCAAACGATGTGTATGAACCCTATGGAATAGAAAGCCTATTTTTTCAGGATCCCCATAGCGGAGATCCCATGAAACCGTCTGGCATCGCCGCTGATGGACAGGGGCATGTCTATGTATCTGACGTTACGTCCTGTACGGTCTCCAAGTGGAATATCGAAACGGGACAATGGATTAACTCGTTTGGCTCTCGCGGATCTGGGGAGGGACAGTTCATCTCTCCCGGTAAAATCGTTAAAGACGAACGTTCGGGAAAATTCTACATTGCTGATCAGGGGAATGGAAGGATTGATATTTTTAACGAAGATTATTTGATTGAAGGCTATTTTAAGGATGAATTGTATTTACCAACCGGGTTGGCGGTGACAATAGACGGTAACATGACGATCGTACTTGTCGCGGACGCGGTGGGCAATAAAGTCCTGAAATATATCAACGGCACTCTCGACGACGGGTTCCACCTGAACACTCCGCCCGAAGCCCCCCTGAATAACCCGATGGACGTCGCAGTCGATAGAAACAAGAACATCTATGTCCTGAACTCGGGCCGTGGAACCGTCCAGGTATACGATCCAGAGGGAAACCTGGCCACCTCCTGGGGAGGGATCGGCAACGGGACGGGGCAGCTCAACTGGCCCTACTCGATGACGATCGATGACCAGGGCGACCTCTTCGTCTCGGACACCCACAACGACCGGATCCAGAAGTATTCGTCGAACGGGACCCTGCTCGCGAGTTTTGGTGGGAAGGGCACCGGGGTCGGGCAGTTCATCGATCCTTCAGGAATCACCGTCGACGCATCCGGGATTGTCTACGTCGTGGATTCAGGCAATAGCCGCGTCCAGATCTTCAAGAAGCAGGGTTCCGCCGACCCCGTGATCATCCCCGGCGGCGTGGGTGTTCCGCGGGACATAGACGATGACGGCACGATCGACGACGTGAACGGGAACGGCCGGCGGGACTTTGCGGACGTGGTCCTCTACTTCAACCAGATGACCTGGATCGCCGGAAACGAACCCCTCTCCCTCTTCGACATCAATAAAAACGGGAGGATCGACTTCGCGGACGCCGTCGCCCTCTTCAATAGCCTCTGAGCGGACCATACCTGGTCTCTTTTTTCTGCCGGATCGCCGGCTCTACGCGGACATCTCCCGGATCGAGGACGATGCGTCTCTCCTGGTACAGGTGGTCTTCGAACGAAAGAATAATGCCCTCCATGGCGATAGTATCAATCTATGCGTCATCTGCTGGTGGTCATCTTCGTCCTTATCCTGGCAAGCGCTATCGCACCAGTCGTCTCGGCAGAAACAGAGTATCGATATCAAACCAGTATGAACCTGAGTTCGTCCTGGGATCCTTCCCATCTCCAACGTCCTTTCGGCATTGGATTGGTCGAACCCGGTTTTGCCTGGATAACGGTTCCCGGTAGTAACGAGATACATAAATATAATCTTGCTACCGGTGAACGTGTCGCCTCCCAGGGTTCTACCGGGACTGAACCGGGACAGTTCCGCGCCCCTGGTGGGATAACCGCTGACTCGAAAGGAAACCTCTACGTTGCGGACCAGGGGAACCATAGGATTCAAAGGACCTACTGGGACCCGGTTAAACAGGCGTATCAGACCGTCGTGTTTGCATCAGAAGGGCTGCAGACTCCGACGGGGGTGGGAGTCGACGGTGATGACAATGTCTACGTCGCGGACATGGGGGGCAACCAGGTCCTGAAGTATCGCCAGGACGGCTCCCAGGATAAGGGATTTTGGCTGTATAACCCGGAGAACGAGACGTTCGTGAGCCCGATGAACGTGATAGTTGACAGGAGCAACAACACATATGTGCTGAACTCGGGGCGTGGCGCCGTCCAGGTATACAACCGCTTCGGAAACCTGACCACCTCCTGGGGAGGCATCGGCAACGGGACGGGGCAGCTCAACTGGCCCTACTCGATGACGATCGACACCCAGGGTGACGTCTTCGTCTCGGACTCCCACAACGACCGGATCCAGAAGTATTCGCCGAACGGTACCCTGCTCGCGAGTTTTGGTGGGGAGGGGTCCGGGATCGGGCAGCTCAGCACCCCTGCCGGCATCACTGTGGATTCATCCGGGATTGTCTACGTCGTCGACTCGGTCAACAACCGCATCGTGACCTTCAAGAAGCAGGATTCAGCCGACACAGTGATGATCCCCGGCGGCGTGGGTGTTCCGCGGGACATGGACGATGACGGCACGATCGACGACGTGAACGGGAACGGCCGGCGTGACTTTGCGGACGTGGTCCTCTACTTCAACCAGATGACCTGGATCGCCGGGAACGAGCCCCTCTCCCTCTTCGACATCAATAAAAACGGGAGGATCGACTTCGCGGACGCCGTCGCCCTCTTCAATGGCCTCTGAGCGGGCCAGGCCCGGTCTCTTTTTTCTGCCGGCTCGCCGGCTCTTCGCGGACATCTCCCGGATCGAGGACGATGCGACCGGCGGTCCCTGCTCGGCTTCGCCCAGAAGGCAGAGAGCGCACGGGCGCACTCAGCGGTGCTGATGCTGGCGCAGTCGGAGGTGCCGATCCCGGTAGCCGGCCTGGACGCTGACCAGGATCTGTTCATCGTCGTATTGAGTACCATAGAGTTCTCGTCCGGGCGGTTCCGCGAGCACCGGCCCGAGGACCACCTGACCTGATATGAGGTCGTGGTCTACCTCGAAGGGGCGACCTGCCCGACCTGGGAGGCGCACCTGACCGGGTCTTCGGAGGTGACGAGCAGACGATCGCCGGGTTCCAATCGATCTGCAGGTACAGCCTGCTCGCCGAAAACCCGTCCGATATCATCTACATTTTCCAGGGCACGGTGCCAATGGAAAATCCAGGACCCTCGAGGTCCTCTCGACCTTCCGGGGAGATTATCCGCAGGACGTGGATGCCTCGAAGACGCTCCTTGCCCGAAGATAGAACGACAGTCCTCGGACGGAGCGTGCGGCCCTTGTCGGTGCCCGGTTCGTCACGACCTCGGAGAGTGCGGAGGGCACCTGGCTCGACGAACCCACGGTCAAGCAGCTCACCGTTGGAGACTGCATCACCGTGCGGACGTCTACCTGGAGGAGTTCACCTGCCGGCCCGGCTACAAGATCTGGTTCGCGACGAACCACAGGCCGCCGGTCTCCACAGACCCGTCCATGTGGCGTCGGTGCTGGGTCGTCCCGTTCTCGGTGACCATTCCGCCAGGGGAGCGGGACGAAAAGACCGCAGGGGAACTGCTCGCCGAGCGGTCGGGGGTCCTGAACTGGTGCCTCGCCGGCCTCGCCCGATACCGCGAGGCGGGCCACCTCGAGCAACCCGGGGTCTTCGCCGTTGCCACCGAGGAGTACCGTCTCGACGTCGAGGTTTGTGCACGCTATGTGGACGAGGAGTGCGTCGTTGCCGGCGCGCCGAATGATCGCGAGGTCTGGTCGGAGCGGTATGCCGCGTTCCTCTTGTGGGCGAAGGACGGCGGTTCGCAGCGGTGTCGGCGAAGATGTTCGCAGAGCATTACAAAAGCGAGGGCGTGACCCCCGTCCCGGGCCGCGCCCGAGGGATCACCATACGGGGCGATACCGAATTCGTTCGGTCCTGGAGCGGGAGTTGGTTTAAGGATAACGAGGGGGTGAACCTGTTTTTTTTCTCCCGGTGAGATGCAGGCCATGTGTCGCACGTGCAGGTCTTCCCCCCTCCATTCGTGAATCACCCGTGCCCGGGGGATAATCCGCCAGGTCACAATCGGAATCGAACCGTTCGTATTCCTTTGCTTGTCCAGTGACCCCGGAATTGACGTTTGGAGAGAGACCCAATCCTCAACAATACCTGCCACTTTTTTTTCCCAGCTCCGATCACGGTGCTGAGATACATTCCGCCCCAAATACCATGATCGCGACGACCGCGTCCTGGGAATTGCTCCTGGGCAGCGATGTCGGAGCGTGCGACCGGGTCGGGATCCGGTTTCGATCGCGGCAGAAAATATATAAGTGTATAAGCACACGCTTATACTGTATTGTATGGACCACGATGAGACGCCCGACCCGAATCTCGATCTCTCCGAGATCGTGCCCGACATGGCCGGGACATTCAAAGCACTCGGTGACCTCACCCGCCTTCGGATTATCCATCTCCTCTCGACCGACACGAGCGGGACTCTCGGGGTCAGCGAGCTTGCCGCCCGGCTCAACATCACGCAGCCCGCGGTATCGCAACACCTGAAGACGCTCAAAACCGAGGGGCTCGTGCACTCGCGACGGGAAGGGTTCTATACCTATTACACGATCGACCGCGAGCGGATGGTGGTGTTTCGTGACCATTTCGAACTGATGTACGCGAGCATCATGGAGAAGTGCAACCGGGAACTCATCCGGCAGTCCACCCGCGACCGGAAGATCCGGGCCTGTGTGATCTTCTACTCGTACACTGGGATCACCCGGGGCGTGGCCGAAGGCGTCAGAAGAGCCAGCGGGTGTGATCTCATCGAAGTCCGGACAAAGAAGCCCTACACCCCGATCTCTATCTTCACGACCGGCATCCTGCGATCGCGCAGGATGGCCAGCGATCCGATCGATCCGGACGAGATCGACGTCTCGGTCTACGACCTCCTGATCATCGGGACTCCTGTCTGGGCCGGAAGGGCGTCCCCCGCAATCAATGGAGCGGTAAAGGCGCTCAGGGGTTGCGAGGGCAAGAACGCGGTGGTCTTCACCACCTACTCGACCAGCCCCGGGGATGCCCTGCCAAACCTCGCGAAGGCGCTCACGGACCGGGGGGTCAAAGTAGTGACCGAGATCTCCTTAGCGGGGGAGGTCACGAAGAGACCGGATGCGGGTGGCGAACTCCTTAGGCGGATCGTCGAAGCAGACCCCTTCAGTGGTCTTGAGACGGGAACGACAGGACAGGAACAGAAAACGGACGGGATATCATGACACTGTGCAGGAGTATCATCATCGGAGTGCGTGCCGGCTGGTATGTCGGTCCGATCAAAGGAGCCATCGGCAGGAGTTCTGCATTATGATCGGGGAGGGCAGTTCGAGGGAACAGACCGACCGGGGGTTCCGCGAGACCTTCGATCTCACGATACGCGACACGCTTCGCCAGGCTGTCCGGATCATCGCCGCTGATCCGGCGCTCGCCATTCCCGGAACGGTCATCCTGCGCCACCAGCAAAAGGCGGCGGCAGTGCGGGAGCGCCACGAGCGGGAGGGACTCCTCGTCCCGCCGGTGATGATCGTGAGCGTCACCTCGCGCTGCAACCTCGTCTGCTCCGGCTGCTACATGCACGGGCGGGGCGAACGGCCGGAGAAAGAAATGAGCCCGGATATCCTCGCATCGGTCGTGGAACAGGCCGCCGGGCTCGGTGTCTCCGTGATCGTCCTCGCCGGAGGTGAACCAATGGTCCGGCACGAGGAGATCATCCGGCTGGCGCACACCCATCCCCGGGTACTCTTCCCGGTCTTCACGAACGGCCTCCTCATCGACGATCGGGTCGCCGAAACCATCGCGGGGTGCCGAAATATCGTGCCGATCGTCAGCTTCGAAGGGTTCCGGGAGGACACCGATGCACGGAGGGGAAGCGGAATCTACGACCGTCTCCTCTCCGTCTGTGCCCGTCTGAACGATCGGGGGATCTTCTATGGGTGTTCGATGACCACGACACGAAACAATCTCCATCAGGTCACCGGGGAAGCGTTCGTTCGGCAGAGGGTCGAAGCCGGTGCCCGGGTGATGGTATTCGTCGAGTACGTGCCGATGGCACCAGGAACGGAGAATCTCGTCCTGACTGCCGAACAGAAGAAGACTCTGCAGATCATCCTTTCGGAGAACCACCGGAAATTCCCGGCACTCTTCCTCGGTTTCCCGGGCGATGAGGAGACGTACGGAGGGTGCCTTGCTGCGGGCCGGGGCTTCGTGCATGTCAGCCCGACAGGAAATCTCGAACCCTGCCCGGCCGCCCCGTATTCGGACGCGAACCTGACAATGATCTCACTCGAGGAGGCACTCGGATCCCGCCTGCTCTGCCGGCTCCGTGAGAACCCGGAGTATCTGACGGAAACGGCCGGAGGGTGCGCTCTCAGGGCGAACCCCGCATGGGTAGAGGAGCTCGTGGTCGAGGGATAATCCCCACCTGATAATGCCCGACGTCAGGAGTTCGTGATGAAGGCAATCGTCTGCTCACGCTACGGCCTGCCCGAGGATCTCATGCTTCAAGAGGTCCCGACGCCTGCACCGAGGGACGATGAAGTACTGGTACAGGTCCACGCGGCATCCGTCACGTTCAGCAACATGGCTCTCGTCAGCGGCAGGCCGTACGTGGCTCGCATCGCGGGACTCGGGCTGAAAACGCCGAGAATCAGGATACCCGGGAGCGACATCGCTGGCACGGTTAAAGCGGTCGGCAGGAATGTAACGAACTATGAACCTGGTGACAAGGTGTACGGGGATCTATCCCTGTGTGGACGGGGCGGTTGTGCCGAGTTCGTCTGTGCCCCTGACCACACCCTCGAAAGAATGCCGGCCAACGTATCATTCGAGGAGGCGGCGGCCGTACCTGGAGCGGCGCTCGTTGCCCTGCAGGCACTTCGTGACCACGGACGGATACGGGAAGGGCAGAAGGTACTGATCGCCGGCGCATCCGGTGGCATCGGCACCTTTGCGGTGCAGATTGCAGACTATTTCGGGGCTGATGTGACCGGGGGGTGCGGCACGGAAAGTGTGGACCGTGTGCATTCGCGCGGCGCAGACCACGTCATCGATTATACCGGGGACGATTTTCGAAAATCCGGGCAGCGGTACGACCTGATTCTCGCCACGGCCGACTATCGTTCGATCTTCGAGTGCCGGCGTGCCCTCACTCCACAGGGGACCTACGTCGTGACCGGAGGCACCATGGCCCAGGTTTTCCAGGTTTTGGTCCTCGCACCCCTGCTCTCGACAGGGGGAAAGAGGATGGGCGCCATGCTCGTCGAGCCGAACAGGGACCAGGATCTCATGACCGACCTGATCGAGGCAGGGGAAGTTCAGCCCGTGATCGACCGATGCTATCCGTTGAGCCAGACTGCAGAAACATTCCGGTACTACGGTGCGGGTCACGCCCGGGGATACGTCGTTATCACGATCAAAGAGGCTACGAAGAAGGAATGGTGAAAAAAATGGACTCCGACACAATTGATCCCGCAGATCAGAAAGCGATACGATCACTCGTGATCGTCTTCTCCTACCATCATGGGAATACCGAGAAGGTCGCGAATGCGATAGCACACGTTCTTGGTGCCGAGGTGAAAACACCACAGCAGGTCGACCCTGAAATGCTCCGGGAGTACGATCTGATCGGCTTCGGCTCGGGGATATATTCAGCACAACACCACGAATCCCTCCTCGAGCTTGCCGACAGGCTGCCACGGGCCACGAGCACGAAAGCGTTCATCTATTCGACGTACGGGGCCCCCGCCGTCGCTGCGGGCGGTGATTTTGTCAAGAAAAATCATTCGCGTCTCCGGGGGAGGCTGGAGGCGAAGGGGTACAGGGTCTTCGGGGAATTCGCGTGTGCGGGGTGGAACACGAACGTGTTTCTGAAGTATTTCGGGGGGCTGAACAGGGGCCGGCCCAATGCCGACGACCTCGAGCACGCAGCAAAGTTTGCCCGGGACCTGTTGAAGACGACTCGCTGAGTCGAGGAGGCCGGTCGAGACGGGTGCGACCGGCCGGCACCGGGGACGAACGGCGGCACGCCGTCGGCGAACACTCCCACCTCGAGATACTCTTCAATTCCTGATCGGTTGTCACCCCGAACTCGCTCACGTACGTGTACATCCCGACATGAGCATCACCTCATCCCAACGGACGACCGTTCGGACATCTCGACCATCGCCCACATCGATGCGAGCCATCCCCGGTCTTCGACGAACGCTTGCTCCGGGCGGATCCACGGAGACGCCGTTGTGGTTCTATCGGGGGGGTCCTACACGAGGCTTTCCCGCCCTCGGATGTACAGCGAAAGCTCCATCCTCCCCGGAGATGATCCTTACCTATTCGACACTGCCCTGTCGGAGCCCTCTACTTGAGAGTAGGGAATTGAAATCATGAACCTGCGTGTTGTCATCCCCACCGTGATCGCGGTCGTGTCCGTCGTCGCTGCGGTCGTTCTCGCCTTCGCCCTCGTGGCGGAACGGGAACCGAACCTCGACCGGGCGTGGCAGACCCTGGAGACCCGCGAGTACGTCGACCTCACCCACGCCTTCAACCCAGACATCCCCCACTGGTCGGGTTTTCCCGCCGAAACCCGGACCACGCTCTACGACTACCGTCCTGGAAATGGCACCCTCGGCAGCGGATTCTTCGCCCAGTCCTATAGCTTCGTCGGGCAGTGGGGGACCCACGTCGACGCCCCGTCTCATTTCGTCGAGGGACTCCGTTCGATCGATCAGATCGATCCGCGCGAGATGATCCTGCCCCTGGTCGTCCTCGACGTCCATGAGCAGGTGGAACGTAATCCTGACTACACGGTGACGCTCGACGACGTTCGGGCCTGGGAGCGCCGGCATGGGCCCGTGCCGAACGGCTCCTTCGTCGCCCTCCGGACAGACTGGTCGAAACGATGGCCCAACGCAACCGTGATGGAGAACCGGGGAGAGGACGGGATCGCCCACTACCCTGGATGGAGCCGGGAGGTGCTGACCTATCTCTACGAGGAGCGTGGGATCATGGCTTCGGGTCACGAGACGACTGACACGGACCCGGGGACGGCGACAAGCCGCGACGACTACGCACTCGAAGCCTACGTTCTCTCGATGGACCACTACCAGGTCGAGCTCATGACCAACCTCGACCGTGCTCCTGAAGCGGGGGCACTCGTGGTGGTGGCGGTTCCGAAACCAGATGGGGGCTCGGGGTTCCCAACACGGGTATTCGCGATCCTTCCCTGAGCTCGATCCGGGCATTCCGGACGATGAAACCGCCTTCGCCGCCGAACGGATCTTTGGCGCTCTATCTCCTGGAGGCCGATCGGGCGCCTGCGTTCCGCACCACAGGTCCTTGATTCTTTCCGGGATGCACAGGACCGGATGAATCGGACCGGGTCTGGCTCAGGGCAGTTCCAGACTCTCTCCTGGCGCCAGGATGGTCACCCGGATGTCGGTGGTCCGTTCGAGCGCTTCCTTAAAGGGCAGCGGGTCCTGGGCGATCACCGGCCAGGTGTTGTAGTGGATCGGGATCACCTGGGGGGCGCCGATCCACCGTGCAGCGCACATCGCGGCACCGGGGTCCATCGTGAACCGCCCGCCGATCGGCAGCAGGGCGATGTCGGGTTCGTAGAGCGCCCCGATCACCTTCATATCGGAGAAGAGGGCGGTGTCACCGGCGTGGTACACGGTCACCCCGTCCATCTCGATCACCATCCCGGCAGCGTCTCCACCCGCCATGCGCTGCCCGTCGATCTCCAGCACGTGGGAGTGGACTGCCTGGGTCATCGTGACCCGTACGCCGTCCATCTCGACCGCTCCACCGGCGTTGATCCCCTCGGCGGCAATACCCCTCTCCGTGAGCTCCTTGGCGATCTCGTTGGTGGTCACCGTCGGGCGTCCAAGAGCGAGGGTCTCCCCCAGGTGGTCCTTGTGACCGTGCGTCACGACGACCAGGTCGGGGTCCGCCGGCAGTTTCCGGTTCAGCACGTACGGGTCGACGAGCACGCGTCGGGTCCCCTCGAGCAGAATACAGGCATGTTCGATGTAGGTCAGCCGCATGAAGGATCGATCGGCGGCTCCCTGATAAGGAGGTTACGGTAAAAAGAGGGGATCAGGAGATCTCGGCCAGTTCGGCCTCGGTGATATCGATCGCCTCACCGAGCCCATCGTTGGTGGCCGAGTGGGTCATCTGCTCGGTGAGATCACGGTCCTCCATGATGTCCTTGATCCGCTCGAGGTAGAGATCCAGCGTCTGGTCCTCTTCCTGCTCGAGGACATGGCGGTATTCCCGGAGGGTCGAAGGCGAGACCTCCAGCCTCTCGGCGATCTCCTTCATGTTCAGGCCCGCTTCCAGCATGTCCCGGAGTTCCTGTTTGTCGAACGGCATCTTGAAATCGAGTTCACGGAAGAGCTTGAGGCGGATCCGGGCGCGAGCCACGGTCTTCGAGAGCTTCTCATCCCCGAGATCGCGGGCGATCTCGGTATCATTTCGGCCCGCGTAGAAGTCCGAGACGAGCTTGGCGAGCTGGAGGGGCTTGAGCTTGGTCTTGAAGAACCCCTGGTCGAGCACCTCACGCATCACCAGGGCGATCTCCCGTTCGACCGCGTCACGGTCCCTGAGCGACCCATGGATCTTCTTCATGGGTTCCACGATCTTGGTCTTGCTGGTGATGTTCGAGAAGAGCTGCAATAGCTGTGCTTTACGTCGTTCTTCAGCCACCATGGTCAATCACTGCCGGATACGGTATAGTAAGAATACGTAAGATATATATGGTTATCGATGTGGCACAGACGAAAAAGACCAAAAAAATTCGTATTATCTGATAATCTCGGCGATTTCGACCGGACCCGCGCATACTATTACTATGCGGCAACCTTATATGCACATCGACTGGGGCGCATCATGTCATAGTGAGGAACAGGTTATATCCTTTCTGGTCATGATGGGTCCTTTCATCTTCGCGCACGACCCCCAAAAAGCGGGACGGGTAAATCACCCTTAATATGGTGATGTCGAATAATGATCAGACGCGATCATGGCAGGTGATGTGTACGAGCGGGTGATGGACCTTGCCCGCCGGCGAGGTTTTGTCTGGCCCACCTCGGAGGCCTACGGCGCAGTAGCGGGTTTCATCGACTACGGTCCCCTGGGTGCGATGATGAAACGGCGGATCGAGGACACCTGGCGTGGTTTCTTCGTGGTCCGCGAAGGCTTTTACGAGATCGAATGCCCCACCATCGGCCAGGAGGCGATCTATGTCGCGTCCGGTCATGTCAAAGGGTTCACCGACAAGATGTTCCAGTGCTCCCACTGCGGGGAGTACCTGCGAGCCGACCACGTGGTCGAGGGAGGCGGGCACTGCGAACACGCGGCAGCCCTTGACGAAGAATCGCTCGCCCGTGAACTCTCGACCCTCCCCTGCCCCGCCTGCAACGAGACGATCGGTGATGTCCGCGTCTTCGGCTTTTCGCTCATGTTTCAGACCTCGATCGGCCCAGGCTCCCAGCGAACCGGGTACCTTCGGCCCGAGACTGCCCAGGGAATCTTCACCGACTTCTCCCGGCTCCTCCGGTTTTACCGGGATAAGCTGCCGTTCGGCGCCACCCAGATCGGCAAGTCCTATCGAAACGAGATCTCACCGCGCCAGGGCATGATACGCCTTCGTGAGTTCACCCAGGCAGAGGCTGAGATCTTCGTTCACCCCGCGAAGAAAGAGCACCCGAACTTCGCACGCTATGCCGACTACCGGATGCCCCTCCTGGGGTACCCGGCCCAGCTGGCCGGCACGCCCGCCGTCGAGATGACGATGGCAACGGCAGTTGAGACGGGCACGGTTGCGAACGAGTACGTCGCCTATTACCTCGCCCTGACCCACGAGTTCCTCACCCGTGTCGGCGTCGCCCCTGAACGGCTCAGGTTCCGCCAGCACCTCCCCGACGAGCGAGCTCATTACGCAGAGGACTGCTGGGACGCCGAGTGCCTCTCCGATCGGTTCGGCTGGGTCGAGACGGTCGGGATCGCCGATCGTACCGACTACGACCTCCGGGCTCACGCCGGTCACTCGGGCGAGCCCTTCACGGTCTTCATCCAGTATGCCGAACCCGTCCGGCGGCGTGAGACCCGGGTCATCCCCCGCATGGGTGCGCTTGGGCCCCGGTTCCGGGGCGCGGCGAAACAGGTCGCCGACGGGATCGCGGCGACGGACCCGGGGATCGCCTCTTCCGGAGACGGCTTCTCGATCGAGGTCGACGGTGCCTCAATCGAGATCACCCCGGACCTCTTCGACGTCCGCGAGATCGAGGTCGAGATCCAGGGAGAGGAGGTGATGCCGCACGTCATCGAGCCGAGTTACGGGATCGACCGGATCCTCTACTCGGTCCTCGAGCACTCGTTCGACGAGGAAGAGGTCGAGGGCGAGAACCGGACCGTCCTGCGCCTCTCTCCCGCCATCGCGCCGATCCAGGTCGCCGTCTTCCCGTTGATGAGCCGTGACGGGATGGACCGGTTCGCCCAGGAGGTCGTCGGCGAGCTGAAACGCGACGGCCTCATGGCCGAGTACGACGACTCCGGAGCGATCGGCCGCCGGTACCGCCGCCAGGACGAGATCGGGACTCCGTTCGCCGTCACGGTCGACTACGACTCGCTCGAGGACGGCACCGTGACCCTCCGCGACCGTGACTCCATGCGCCAGGTCCGTCTCCCGCGGTCAGGACTTGCCAGGACCTGCAGTGCGCTCTGCGCCGGCCGTCTCCGGTTCGACGACCTCGAATGAGCCAGATCCAGCACCCCCTGATCCGCCCGGGCGCCCTCGAAGCCCGGCAATACCAGCTCGCGATCGCGATGAGGGCCCTCGAGGGGAACACTATGGTGGTCCTCCCGACAGGTCTTGGCAAGACCGCCATCGCACTCCTCGTCGCCGCCTCGCGGCTTCGGGAGCCAGGGTCGCGGGTGCTGATGCTCGCGCCGACAAAACCCCTTGCCGAGCAGCACTACCGGTACTTCAGCAACCTCCTCTCACTCCCCGATGAGGACTCGTTCGTCCTCTTCACCGGAGAGACGCCGCCCGCAGAACGGGTGCGTGGATGGGAACGCGCCCGCATCTGCTTCGCGACACCGCAGGTGATCAAGAACGACTGCCTTGCCGGGCGGTACTCGCTCGAGAACGTCTCTTTGCTCGTCGTCGACGAGTGCCACCGGGCGGTCGGCAACTACGCCTACACCTTTCTCGCCGAGTGGTACGCCCGGACGGCGGCGAACCCGCTCCTCCTCGCCATGACCGCCTCCCCCGGCGGGGACCAGGAGAAGGTGCTCGGCATCTGCTCGACCCTCGGGATCACGCAGGTCGAGACGCGGACCGAGACCGATCCGGACGTGGCGCCCTACGTCCACGAGAGGACTCTGGAGTATGTTCGCGTCGAGCTCCCCACGGAACTCGTCGTCGCGCGGGAGCGGCTCTTTCTCCTCCTGGACTCCCGGCTCGAAGCCCTTCGCCGGTTCGGTTTCCAGGTCCCGGACCGCGAGCGTCTCTCCATGAAGGCGTTGAACCTGTTGAATGCCACCATCCAGGAGCGGATCGCGGACCGGGACTCCTCGGCGTTCCAGGCCGCTTCGGTTCATGCAGAACTGATGAAACTGCGCTATGGGATCACCCTCTGCGAGTCCCAGGGGTCGGAGGCCCTCTCCCGCTTTCTCGAGCGTCTGGCAGAAGAGGGTGCCTCCGGCTCGGGGTCGAAGGCGAGCCAGCGGCTCGCAGCGGATTCGACCTTCGTGGAGCTGGTCGCCGAAGCCCGGTCGTGGGAAGGAGAACTCCACCCGAAGTACCCCCTCGTCCGGTCAGTGGTCGAGGAGCAGCTCCGCGCCGCCCCGGAGAGCCGGATCATCGTCTTCGCCTCGTATCGCGACACGGTTCACGCGCTCGGTAAGTATCTTTCGGCATCGGGGATCCAGGCTGAGCGTTTCGTAGGACAGGCATCACGCGACACGGAGAAGGGACTCTCCCAGAAGCAGCAGCTTGAGACGCTGCGCCGGTTCCGGGAGGGTGAGTTCAGGGTCCTCGTTGCCACATCGGTCGGGGAGGAGGGGCTTGACATCCCCTCAACCGACCTGGTGGTCTTCTACGAGGCGGTCCCGTCAGAGATCCGCTCGATACAGAGGAAGGGGCGGACGGGAAGGTCGGGCGCGGGTCGGATCGTGGTGCTGGTGACGGCCGGCACCTCGGACGAGACGTTTCGCTATGTCTCGCAGAACCGAGAGCGTTCGATGCAGAAAGGGCTTGCTCGCCTGAAGGTCAAGCCGGCGTTCGACGGGCAGGTGCAGCTCGACTCCGAGCCGGTCCAGGGTTCGGACCGACTCCAGCAGCGACTGGTCGAGTTCATTCCCGGGGGTCCTCTCGTCGTGGCGGACGACCGTGAGACCGCGTCTCGGGTGGTCGAGGCCCTCCGGCTTGCCGGTGCGGCGCTGGAGATCGCCCATCTTGATACCGGCGACTACGCCATCGGCGATCGCATACTCGTCGAAAGGAAGACCACGCGGGACTTTGTCGACACGCTGGTCGACCGCGACCTCCTCGGGCAGCTCAGGGTGCTCGCCGACACCGTCCCGAGGCCCGTCCTCGTTATCGAAGGGCTCGACCTCTTCGGCCAGAGAAACATCCATCCGAATGCGATACGGGGAGCGCTCGCCGCGATCGCGGTCGACATGGGTGTCACGCTCTTCTACACCGCGGACGAGAACGAGACAGCGGAGCTCCTGCTCGTCCTCGCACGGCGCGAGGAGGGGGCTCACGGCGAGAGAAAGGTCCACCCTCGCAAGACCAGGCGTTCGCTTCGCGAACAGCAGGAGTACGTGGTCTCCTCCCTTCCCGATGTTGGTCCCCGGACTGCGCGGGCTCTCCTCGATGAGTTCGGCTCTGTCCTCGGTGTGCTCACGGCCGATCAAAAGGCCCTCGAGGCGGTCCCCGGAGTCGGAGAGAAGACCGCAGAAAGGATCGTCTCGTTCGTGCGAGAGGGAGCCTGATCAGTCCAGCAGGTCCCACGCCGTCGTGACGCATGTGAGGAGCGTGCGGCACCGTTCGGGGTCCGGCTCGGTCTGGACCCGCTTGAGGAGGCAGAGGATAGTGGCCCTCAGTTCCTGCTCCAGGTTCTCCGGCACCACGCGCTGCTCGTTCACGGTCGGTTCCATTGTGGAGGCCGTCTCTTCGGGGACCGCCTCTGGTGTTTCGGTCCTGGCCGCCTCTGCATGGGCCGAACAGACGACGCAGCTCGTCTCGCCCTTCACTTCGAAGAGAGGGGACCCGCACGAAGGACAGGCCCGTGCAAGCATCTTTCCGCCGCGGAGCAGGGATTCGGCCATGATGTCGGCGTCGCTCTTCATTCAGGAGAGATATGGGTTATAAACTTATTTATGGTTGTATGCGACACGTATAACGACGGAACGAGGGGGACACGAGAATGACTCCACAGGACGAACGCATCGGAACCTGTATCCAGATGCTCCAGCATATCATGGAGGACTCCTCCATTCCACGCAACATTCGACGAGTAGCGGACGAAACAAGGGGCGTTCTTCTTGACAGTTCGAAGACGATTGGGCTCCGTGCTGCGACAGCAATCTCGATGATCGACGAGATCAGCAACGACCCGAACATGCCGGTGCACGCACGGACCCGGATCTGGGAACTGGTCTCCCAGCTCGAGTCGATTCCACTCGACTGATCGAGTTGCCAGGGTTCGCACGAAGGCTCCCACCCCCTCCATTCTTCTCTTCACCCGCTCTTTTTAGGAATCTCGTCCCCTGCACATCAACACGGGCACCCCTCTCTCATGCGGGGTGAACTGGAGCCTCATCGAGGATGGGACTGCTTCAGGATCGAGACGACGACCGTGCGCGTCCCAGATGTACGCACGTCGAGCTCGATCAATACCGCCTGCTGCCATCTTCCGGAAATCAAGACCCCACCTCTGACCGGAGGAGAGGAGGGACGGGCCGATGATGACAGCCCGAACGTGCGACCGCCAATTGCCTTCACCACATGCGGCGTCATGGGCAGTGCCCTGGTCGTCCGGTGCTATCAACCGCAGGGCGCGGCGCAGACCCTCGAGTACCCCACCTTCGTACTCATTCATCGTCAGGGTGGCTGTCGACCCCTGTATTGAGAGGTGGACGATGCCGTCCTGCACTGTGCAGGCCGAACAGCACCGTTCATCATGGGTTTCAGGTCGACGATCGCCCCTTCCCCGTGGGTCGTGACCGAAAGCTCCTGTCCGAAAAAAGGGATCATCCCTCACCGAGCATGAGGAATGGGCGGGTATCGGTCTTTCAGTGGTCCCACCGGTGACCCTGGATCCGACCAGTGCCTTTTTCAACTCGACCTGCGAGACTACCCGGAGGGCGACCGATGACCGAGAAAGCCAGCATCATCGCCAAGCTGGGGGAACAGGATGTCCTGCTGCCGGCCCTGGTCCAGCAGGCCCTGGTGGCGAACGACCAGGTAAAGTACTACTTCTCTCTCCTGCAGACCGCCCGGCAGCGGGCTGAGCACCCGGGCCAGACACCTTCCACACTCAGGGCCGAGCGTGAGGCCTCGGGGATCGAGGAGCCTATCCTCGACGGGGTTGTTGTTGGTGCGGTCCGGACGGGAGAGGGGACCTACGCAGTCCCACATCTCTCCCGTATCCTTGAGGGGGTCCGGGTCTCTCTCGAAGCCATGATCCGACCGTTCCGTATCACCGGGGAGCAGGGTCTCGACTTCGAGGACCGACTGAGGGGTTTTCCCTGCCTGGAGGTGGGGCACGTCCAGGACGAGATCACCGCCGAAGAGGTGAGCGCGATCACCTCGGGGGACAGGGCTCTCGGGGACAGCCCACATCTCCTGGTCATGGACCTTCACCGAGCCCTGAACGACCTTCTGGCCGAGCTCTCGAACGAGACGGTCGAGGGGGCGCAGACCTATCTCCTGACCGATGATGATCGTGACCTGGTCGCAGCCTTCATGTCGGGCCTCCATCGCACCGCCCACGTGAAGTTCGGACACCCGGGCCTCGGGACGACCGCAACCCGCGTCGGAGGACGGCTCGTGATCCAGAACGACATTGGCCTGACCGACGCCCATGTGATGGTGATCGGGGTCGAGGGGGAGACCGTCACCATCACCTATACCGACGTCCACATGGCCCGGCTCTCGTTCTTCCAGTCTCTCTTCGAGCCATTCGAGGTTGAGTGGAGCGATACGCTCACCCGGAAGAGCGAAGGGGGCGCCGTGCGGGGTGTCTACCACCTTGCCGTCGGCACATTCCGGGCTGAGGGGAGAGCGACCTGCCGGGACTTTCTTGCACACCTCGGATCCCGTGTCGTCTTTCTGATAGACTGGAACCGGGCCAGGAAACAGCTCCGCAACTTCGTATTGAATAAGGACGCCATCCTGGTCCTTCGCTGGGCAGCGTTCGAGGAGGTTGGCCACCGGGGTTTTCTCGAGCTCGGGGGGGAACGGCTGGTCTATTCCGCACTTGACTTTGGGGTTCGGATACCGCTCCGGTACGGGGAGCCCCTGCACCGGATCCTCGGTCGCGAGAAGACCCTGGAATACCTCAGGTGGGTGCTCCGGACCACCTCCGAGGGACTTGCCCGGGGACTGCCGCGGATGCTGATCCAGGACGAGTGTCGTGCAGAGCTCAGCAGATATTTCCGCTCCGCTCCAGCGGAGCTGCTTGAGATCTCCCTCGCACACGCCACCCTCCTCTTCGACGTGGCAGAGGCCCTCGAGGTGTCACTGACGGCGCGGCGATCGGGCACCGGCACCGATCGGATCGCCCGCAACGCCGTCCGGGCGAAGCAGTGGGAGAGCGAGGCGGACCACCTCGTCTCGGAGGTCCGCACCCTCTCCCGGCGGGTCGAGGAGGTTGACTACTTCGTCCCCCTGGTAACGGCCCAAGACGACGCCCTCGATTTCCTCGAGGAGGGTTGTTTCTACTCGACCCTGATCCCGGACACGGATTACTCTGTCGAGGTCCTGCGGGGACTCGAGGAGATGATTGCGCTCGCGGTGGCGTCCACCCGCGAGTTCATACGGTCCGTGACTGCCGCCCAGTATGCCCACACCGGCTCATCGCGCGACGAGGTGCAGGACTTCCTCGCGGCGAAGAACCGGGTGATCGCACTCGAGCAGGAGTGCGACGACGCCTGGCGACGGCTGGAGAGGACGCTCATCGTGGAACGGCCCGACAGCAGCTCGCTCCGGGTGTATGCCGAGCTCTCCAGAATGATCGAGGAGTCGACCAACTCGCTGATGAAGGCGGTCTACGTCCTCCAAGACAACATGTTCGTCGAGATGAGGCGATAATGGAACGGTCTGTCTTCTTTGGTCCGAACCGGGTCTACGGCGATGTCCCGGTCTCACGCTTCGGCAACAAGGCGGCGGTGCTGGCCCGGATGGCCGAATCAGGTGTCCCGGTGCCGCCGGGCTTCGCACTATCGGTTCAGGTCTGCGAGGAGTACTTCGCCGCTGACCACGTCCTTCCGCCCGACACCGAGTCCCTCCTCCGACAGGGGATGACCCAGCTGGAGGAGGCGACGGGTCTCTCCTTTGGGTCGGTGCGCCGCCCCCTTCTCGTCTCGGTACGGTCCGGTGCCGCCATCTCGATGCCGGGCATCATGGAGACGGTCCTGAATGTCGGGCTCAATCGCGATACGGTCGGCGGGCTGGTCTACCGGACAGGGAATCCGCGGTTCGCCTGGGACTCGTACCGGCGGTTCCTTGCCCAGTTCGGCGAGGTTGTTCGGGGTATCGCGCCCTCCCGGTTCCGGGATATCCTGCACGAGGTGATGGAGCAGGAGGGCGTCCCAGACGAGAGCGAGCTCGGCACGGCGGGGGTTCGAGAGGCCGCCAACCGGTTCGAACGAATCTACTGGGAGACGGGAACCGCCTTCCCAACCGACACCCTGGATCAGCTCGTTGCCTGTACGAAGGCTGTCATCGCCTCGTGGGAGAGCCCCCGTGCCGATGCGTTCCGGAGGCTCGGGCTGGCAGGCGGGGCCACCGGAACGGCCGTCGTGGTTCAGGCGATGGTCTTCGGCAACCTCGGAGCGGCCTCGGGCGCCCGTGTCGCGTTCACCCGCAACCCCTGGAACGGAGCCCGCGAACTCACTCTGGACTTCCGGTTCGGGGCGCAGGGGGAAGAGGTCGTCTCGGGGGACCGCTCCGGCCATGATCAGGCGACCTTCGCCCGGGTGATGCCTGAGCAATTTGCTGCCCTGCGCACTATCGGACAGGTTCTCGAACGGGAGTTCGCCGACATGCTCGACCTCGAATTCACGATCGAGGAAGGGCGGCTCTTCCTCCTGCAGTGCCGCGCTGGAAAGAGAACGCCGCTCGCCGCTCTGCAGGTGGCCGTCGACTTTGTTCGCGAGGGACTGATCGACGAACAGGAGGGGGCACGGCGCCTCGCCGGGATAGACGTGGACGGGATTCGCATCAGGAGGGTCGGAGGAGATCGGCCCCCACTGGCGAGTGGGACGCCGGCATCGGGCGGCGTTGCTGTCGGAACGTGCGCATTCTCAGCGGAACGGGCCGAACAGGACGCTGTTGACGGCCCCGTCGTCCTGGTTCGACCAACAGCGTCCCCCGACGATATCGGAGGGATAGATGCTGCTGCCGGCCTGCTCGTCGCGCGCGGGGGACGGACCTCCCACGCGGCGGTGGTTGCCCGGCAGCTCGGGGTCGTCTGCGTCGTAAACTGCCAGTCCCTCGTCGTCGATCCTGTCCGTCACCGGTGCTCCTTCGGTTCCGTTCTCGTTCGAGAGGGGGAGACGATCTCGATCGACGGAGACGTTGGGAATGTGTACCTTGGCGCAGTGGACGTCGTCGAAGAAACGCCGCAGGAACTCATCGCGACGTTCCGGGACTGGCCGACAGGGGGATGAGACCGTCGCCGTCAGATGACCCTGACTGGGCGCCGATATGCGGAAAGCCCCATCATCACGAACAGGTAGAATGCGAGGGCGACGAGGAGGACCTCGGCATAGAGCACCCCCCAGCGCAGAAGCGCCGGCTCGAAGGCGAGCGGTTCTGAGAAGAGCGATCCGAAGACGTTGAGCGAGAGTGTTCCCTGACCCCATCCCTGCAGGATGGATGCCACCGGCAGGGCCAGGAGCGAACAGGCGACGGTCCCCACCCCCTCTCGTCGGGTCAATTCCCTGGGCTCCAGGAGGACGAACGGTGTGATCACCGCGACGGCCGGGACGAGGAGGGGGAGAACCAGGGACTCGGACCCGACCAGCATGGGGGCGGACTGCGCGAACGCCGTGATCGTCACGGCACCGGCGATGACCGGGAAGAGCAGGAGCATGTGAACCCCTTTCTCGGGGACGAAACGGATGAACTGGAGGAGGGCAAGCGCAAGCAGCCCTCCCAGGACTGCCTCGCCGACGAAGAGCGAGGCGATCAAAAGGAGCATCCCGAAGAAGAACCCCGAGATGATCGACGACATCCGGTCAGCGATCTCGTCGACGAACAGGACGAGCGCGTACCCGATCCCGGAGGTGATCATGGCGAAGAGAAAGAGGGCGAGAGAAGCGATCGGCCACGAGCCATGAGTTTCGATGCCGGCGATGCCTGAGAGCAGGGTACCGAGCCCGGTCAGGGGAGACGGCACGAAGATGAAAAGAAGAACGATCGAGACCGCTCCAGCCACCAGCACTGCCATGGTCCTCGAGACGCGGTCGAGTGCGTAGGAAAAGGCAGGGAGGATCACGAGCGTGGCAAGCGATACCAGCCCGGCAAGGAGCAGGAATCCCGCGCCCTCCCGCCCGGTGGGGGAGACTGCATACAGGGCGAGCATGCAGGCAATTGCAAGCAGGACCGGAATGATCTGCTGCCACCGTTCAGTGACTCCCCGTTTCAGGACCTGGTAGAGAATTGGAGGAACGAGCACAGCAGGTGCATACCAGGCCCAGGAGGGACCGGGAATCAGGGAGGTGAGGAGGTCGGGTGTCGTAAAAGAGAGATCAGCGGGAATTGGTTAAAAAAATTGGCTTTTATCTGTCGGCTTCGCCCTCAGGTCTCGTCATCGACAAGGTGCTGCTGGGTTTCTCCCGGTTCACCCCCCGCATCGTCATTACCGTTCTCATTTTCCGTCTCGCATGTGCCGTTGTCGAGGCAGGCGAACCCAACCACGCGGTCCTCCTCCTCGAGCCGGATCGTCCGGACACCCCGGGTTGACCGTTTCTGGACAGAGATATCGTTCGCCCGGATCCGGATCACGTTGCCGAGCGCGGTGATCAGTACCACCTCCTCTTCCGGTGAGACGGCACGCGTAGCGACGACCGGATTTCCAGGACCGGCAAGGATATTCCTGACCCCCATCGTGCCCCGACCGTGACCACGGAACTCTTCAAAGTCGGTCCGCTTTCCAGCGCCCTGAGCGGTGATCGTCAGAAGATGCTCTTTCTCTACGAGCGTGGTTGCCACGAGCTCGTCACCATACTTCAGTTTTATTCCGCGCACGCCCTGGACGCCACGACCCATCGGGCGGACCTCTCTCTCATGGAAGCGGAGAGCCTGGCCCTTCGCGGTGGAGAGGATCAGTTCCTGAGTCCCGTCCGTCTGCTTGACATCGACGAGGTGGTCTCCCTCGCGGAGCGCAATTGCGTTGATCCCTGCCTGGCGTGGTCGAGAGAACTGGCTCGTCGCGACCTTTGCCACCTGGCCCCCCTTTGTAGAGAAGAGCAGGTACCGGTCGTCCCGGAACTCGCGGATCGGGATCACTGCGGTCACGAGCTCATCCTTCAGGTCGAGCAGGTTCACGATCGCCTTCCCCCGGCTCGTACGCCCTGCTTCAGGGATGTTGTAGACCTTGATCCAGTAGACCCGACCGTCGGTGGTGAAGCAGAGCAGATAGTCGTGCATCGAGGCGAGGAAGATGTTGTCGACCTGGTCCTCCTCCTTGGTGGTCATCCCGATGACGCCCCGTCCGCCACGGTTCTGGGCCCGGTAGGTCTCGAGGGGGAGGCGCTTGATGTAGTTCTGGGCCGTGATCGAGATCAGCATCGGCCGGTCCTCGATCAGGTCCTCGATGTCGAGCATCGCCTCGTCCTCGGCGATCTGCGTCCGGCGTTCGTCCCCGAACTCCTTCCCGGCAGCGACGACCTCCTTGCGGATCTCGCGCAGGATATTCGATTCGCTCGAGAGGATCGTCTCGAGTTCCTCTATGGTCTTCACCAGCGCCGTCCGCTCGTCGCGGAGCTTCGTCTGCTCGAGATGGGCCAGGCGGCGGAGCTGCATCTGCAGGATCGCCTGAGCCTGGATCTCGGTGAGGTTGAACCGCTCGACGAGTGCCCTGCCCGCAGCTTCGGCGGACTCTGAACCGCGAATAGTCGTGATCACCTCGTCAATCCGGTCGAGGGCGGAGAGGAGCCCTTCGATGATGTGAAGGCGGTCGCGAGCCTTTCCGAGTTCGAACTCGCACCGCCGGCGCACGACCTCGACCCGGTGGCGAAGGAACTCGGTGATCAGGCTCTTGATCCCGAGCGTCTTCGGCTGACCTTCGGAGATGGCGAGGTTGATCACGCCGAACGTGGACTCGAGGGCGGTGTGCTTGTAGAGCTGGTTCAGGATGATCCGGGGCAGCACACCCTTGCGAAGCTCGATCACGATCCGCATCCCGTCTTTGTCCGATTCGTCTCGCAGGTCGCTGATCCCGTCGATCCGCTTCTCTTTCACGAGTTCGGCGATATGTTCGACAAGGCGCGCCTTGTTGACCTGGAACGGGAGCTCGCTGATGATGATCTTGGGAACCCGGCTCTCGACGTCCTCGATCTCGGCGACGCCACGGACCGTCAGCTTTCCGTGTCCGGTCTCGTAAGCTGCCCGGATGCCGGCGCGGCCCATGATGATACCGCCCGTCGGGAAGTCGGGACCTGGCAGGCGCCTGAGCAGGTCGTCGACCGTGCAGTCCGGATGATCGATCACCAGCTTCACCGCCTCGGCGACCTCTCGAAGGTTGTGGGGCGGCATGTTTGTCGCCATCCCGACGGCGATTCCCGACGAGCCGTTCACCAGGAGGTTCGGCACCCGGCAGGGCAGGACCGTCGGCTCCTTGGTCGACGAGTCGAAGTTCGGGATGTAGTCGACCGTCTCCTTCTCCAGGTCCGTGAGCAGGGCCTCGGCGTACTTCGTCAGGCGGGCTTCGGTATATCGCATTGCGGCCGCTGAGTCCCCGTCGACTGAGCCGAAGTTACCCTGACCGTCCACGAGTGGAGCGCGATACGAGAACGGCTGGGCCATCTTGACGAGCGTATCGTAGATCGAGGCGTCGCCGTGGGGGTGATACTTTCCCATCGTGGCGGCGACAGCACGAGCCGACTTCTTGTACGCCTTGTCCGAGGTGTTGCCCTCCTCCCACATCGCGTAGAGGGTCCGGCGGTGGACAGGCTTGAGCCCGTCGCGGACGTCGGGGATGGCCCGGCCGATGATGACCGACATCGCATAATCGATGTACGAGGTCTTCATCTCATCCTCGATGTTGATCGGGATGACCCGCTGCGGGTCCACCGGTTCGATCGGGGCCTGTTTAGATGTCAAGGTTGCTCACCTCCTTCGCGTGGCGGGTGATAAAGTCCTTGCGCGCTGCAACGTCGTCGCCCATCAATTTCTCAAAGATCTCGTTCGCGTACATCGCGTCCTCGATCTGTATCTGCTTGAGAATTCGGGTCTTGGGGTCCATGGTGGTGGACCAGAGCTGGCCCGCGTTCATCTCACCAAGACCCTTGTACCGCTGGATCACGGTATTCTTTTCACCGAACTCCTTGATCGCCGCTTTCAGCTCCTCGTCGCGGTAGACATAACGCTCCTGCTTTCCCTTGGCAACACGGTAGAGAGGGGGCTGGGCGATGTAGATGTAGCCATTCTCGATCAGGCCGGCCATGTGCCGGTAGAAGAAGGTCAGGAGCAGGGTGCGGATATGAGCCCCGTCCACGTCGGCATCGGTCATCAGGATGATGTGGTGGTACCGGGCGCGCTCTGGATCGAGCTGCTCACCGATCCCCGAGCCAATGGCGGACATCAGGGTCTGGATCTCCGCGTTCTTGATCATCTTGTGCGCCGTCGCCTTCTCCACGTTCAGGATCTTGCCGCGGAGCGGGAGGATCGCCTGGAACTTGCGGTCACGTCCCTGTTTGGCCGAACCGCCGGCCGAATCCCCCTCCACGATGTAGAGCTCGGACTTCGCAGGGTTCCGCTCCTGGCAGTCGGCGAGCTTGCCCGGAAGGTGCGAGGACTCCAGCATCGTCTTGCGGCGCGTAAGGTCTCGGGCGTTCTTCGCCGCCTCGCGGGCCTTCGCGGCAAGGAGAGCTTTTTCAACGATAGACTTGAGGGCGGCGGGGTTCTCCTCGAAGTACTCCGATAGTGAAGCGTAGACGAGCGAGTCGACGATCCCCCGGACATTCGAGTTTCCGAGCCGCATCTTGGTCTGGCCCTCGAACTGTGGGTTCGCGAGCTTGATCGAGATCACCGCGGTGAGCCCTTCACGGACATCCTCTCCGCGGAGAGTGAGCCCGTTGTTTTTGAAGAGGTTGTTCTTCTTCGCGGAGTTGTTGATCGCCCGGGTGATCGCCGATCGAAAGCCCTCGAGGTGCGTCCCTCCCTCGCGGGTGTTGACGCTGTTGACGTAGGTGTAGAGGGTCTCTGCGTAGGCCTGGGTATATTGCAGGGCTACCTCGACCTCTATCCGGTTCTCTTCGTCAGACCGCTGAATATGGACGATGTCAGGGTGAATCGGCTCCCGGTCGTCGTTGAGGTACGCGACGAACTCCTGCAACCCCCCATCGTAGCGAAAGATCGCTGCATCCCCTGAGCGGCGGTCCTCGATCCGGATCTCCAGGCCTGCATTAAGGAAAGCGAGTTCACGAAGCCTGTGGGCGAGTACGTCGTAGTCGTAGATGACGGTCTCGAAGATCGAGGGGTCGGGCATGAAACTGATCACGGTGCCCGAGAGCTCCCGGCCATGCGCCTCGATGAAGGCGTCCCGCGACGAGGTTCCCTTTCGCGTCCGTTCACCATATCGCCGGGCATACCGGTCGGCCATCTCCTCCTTCGACTCTTCGCGGGTCTGCAGAGGGCCGGGTCGACCTCGTTCGAAGTGCATCTCGTAGACGTTGCCCTCCCGGTAGACAGTGGCGTGGAGCCAGACAGAGAGCGCGTTCACGACCGAGACACCGACACCATGCAGACCTCCGGAGACCTGGTAGGTGTTCTTGTCGAACTTTCCACCGGCATGGAGGACGGTGAGGACCGTCTCGAGTGCGGACTTTCCGGTCTTCTTGACCCGGTCTACCGGTATGCCGCGTCCATTATCCTCGACAGAGACGGAGCCGTCCTCGTTGATGGTCACCCGGATATGGTCACAGAACCCGGCGAGGGCTTCATCCACCGAGTTGTCTACGACCTCGTAGACAAGATGGTGAAGCCCCCGCGTATCCGTGGAGCCGATGTACATTGCCGGCCTCTCGCGGACGGGCTGTAGACCCTCCAGTACCGTGATATGCGATGCGTCGTAAGAATCCGACATCAATTTCCCTCTGATAAAAGCAAGAGAATGGCTGATCTCTTCGCAACTATATATTGTTCTTCAGACCTCTTATAGATCCCGATCGAACAATCCGGGAGGGTTGGTTCCCGGGAGATTTTTAAAAACGAGATTGAATTCGAGTCTTTCAATACCAGCTCAGTCGAATGATCCGACAGCGGCGTCCTGGATGCCGAGCGCCTGGTCGACAGCGACACAGAGGCGTGCGAAGAGGCGCTTGATCTCAGGCAGCTCCTCTCGATCGACTGTTCCGGCCTGGTGCCAGAGAATCCGTTTTCTGAGCAGAGTCAGCAGCTCTTCGACTTCGGTTTTAAGAAACATGTCGGGCAGGACGAGTTCGTCCAGGTGATCGGCGAGACCATAGAACGCCTGCTCGGGGGGCAGGCAGAGGTGCCGTTCGATCAGCATAAGGTTCGTTACAAAACCGCGTCCGAACTTCGACGCCATGAGATAGCATTCTCCCCCCCTCTTAAAATGGCTGCCGGAACGAACAGGCTCAGGATCAGGAGAGGCTGCAGGCAGGCATGAGACGTCCCCGTCCGGGATCGGGTGTTGCCTCCCCCCCCCGAGCGGTTCATAACGCGGGCTCGTCGATCACGATCACCGAGATGTTGTCGAGTCCGCCCCGGTCGTTTGCCCGGTTCACCAGCTCACGGCAGCACCGCATCGGCTCTTTAAAGCGGTTCAGCACCGTCTCGATCTCCGGGTCGGCGAGCATATTTGTCAGCCCGTCGGAACAGAGGAGGAGCCGGTCACCGGGCCTTCGTTCAACGGTGCGGAGATCGGGGACTGCACCCTCGGGCCGCCTAAGGGACCGTGTGATCACGTTCCGTTGCGGGTGGTGTCTGGCTGCCTCCGCCGTGATTCGGCCGGTATCGAGCAGTTCCTGGACCACTGAGTGGTCCCTCGTCAGCACCTCGATTCGCTCGTCCCGAAGGAGGTATGCCCGACTATCCCCCACGTGAGCCACGAGGAACGGACCGTTGGCGGGGATGAAGACGACCACCACGGTCGTTCCCATGCCGCGAAGACCTGGATCGGCGGCTGCACGCTCCCGAACGACGTCACCCGCACGGGCGATTGCTGCGCGCACAAACGTCTCTGGAGCCTCGTTCGCCTCTTTCCCTTTGAGAACCTCCCCGATCTTCCTCGCCGCCAGCCGGCTCGCGACGTCCCCCCCGGGAAGGCCCCCCATGCCGTCGGCGACGACGAAGACCGCTGCTCCGAGATCGGCGAAGATCGCGTCCTCGTTGGTCTTTCGTTTTTTCCCGGGATCCGTCAGCCACCCAGACCTGAGCATGTTTCTCATGCGCTCCTCCGCTGCA
The DNA here is from genome assembly GCA_949320185.1 of uncultured Methanomicrobiales archaeon. Lineage (GTDB taxonomy): Archaea > Halobacteriota > Methanomicrobia > Methanomicrobiales > Methanospirillaceae > UBA288. The sequence continues at coordinate 59,996 of CASGHK010000001.1, forward strand.
TGGACAGGATTTGGACAGGTCGCATAAGAACCTTGATGCGACCGCTATCCGAACAGGAGATATACTGCCAGAGGACAGCCGATCACGACCGCCATGCAGGCGAAGAGCGTCCCCCACTCGGACCGGGCGAGGGCCTTCTTCGGCACGAAGAGGAAGGCATCCTTGCCATACCCCCGGCAGAGCATGGCGGTATAGGTCCTCTCTCCCTGTTCATACGAGCGAATGAACATGGTCCCGATGGTGTTGCCGAGCTGGCGAATCCGATAACCGTACGGCAGTGACCGATCGAACGGGTCGAAGCACCGTGTTGAGAGAGCATTTCGTACTCGGAGAAACATCTGGCCGAAGACGAAGAGGTACCGGGTCATCATACCGAGGATCAGGGTGAATTCCGAGGGGAAACCGAGGCGGCGGGCCCCCACGAGAAGGTCCTGGATCCTGGTCGTCGAGGAGAGCAGAATGATGAAGCCGATGCAGAGGACAAACCGGACGCCGATCATTGACGCCTTCGCACACGCTTCCGCAGTGATGACGACCCCGAATGGGAGCTCGGTCAGCACGGTCTCAGTCGGAAACGGGATGGGAGGAAAAAGGACCTGGAAGAGAAGGATCGAGAGTCCGAACGGGAGGATGACGAGTATCCTCGCCAGGAAAGTGCGGAGGGGGACACGAGAGATGGCGAGAGAGAGACCGAGGAGCACGGCGAAGACAAGGGCGACGTAGTACACGGAGGGATTGACCGGGTAGGCGACGAGGGCGATGATCGCCCCGAAGGTGACGATCAGCTTGATCCGGGCATCGAGCCGATGCAGCGGGCTGGTGCCGTAGGCCAGACGTTCGATCTCGAAGAGGTCCTCGATCATGGTCGCGGGCGGAGAGCGAGGGCGGCAGCGAGGGCGTTCTCCGCCTCCTCGAGGGTGTACGCCACCGGGATGACGGCTCCGCGCCGGCGGAGCGACCGGCAGAGCTTCGGGATCACCGGGAGGTCGAGCCGGATCCGCTGGAGCAGCTCCTCCTGCTCGAAGACCTCAGGGACCGTTCCCTGGACGAGGATTCGGCCCTGGTCCATCACGTAGACGTAGTCGGCCATTCGAGTGACCAGGTCGAGTTCGTGTGTCGAGAAGATCACGGTCATGCCGTACTGGTTCCAGAGCGAGTTGACGAACCGCACCAGGTCATCCCGTCCGCGGGGGTCGAGCCCTGCTGTCGGTTCGTCCATCACGAGCACCCCCGGCTCCATGGCCAGGACGCCGGCGATGGCTACTCGTTTCTTCTCTCCACCCGAGAGGTGGTGCGGGGCGCGGTGGCGAAGATACTCGATGTCGAGGAGACCCAGCGCCTCGTCGACACGGTGCATAACGGTCGTCTCGTCCAGCCCCAGGTTTGTGGGGCCGAAGGCGACATCCTGCTCCACGGTCGGCGCGAAGATCTGGTCGTCGGGGTTCTGGAAGACGACACCGATGAACTTGCGTACCTCTTTGAGGTTCTTCTTCGTGATCGGCTCGCCTCGAATCAAGACTTGGCCCGACTGGGCCATCAGCACCCCGTTGAGATGTCGAAAGAGCGTAGACTTACCGGCCCCATTGGGACCGATCACCGCGATCCGCAGGTTTCGGGGGGCGACGAAGTTCACACTATCGAGCGCCCTCACGCTGTCGCGATACGCATGGGAGAGGTTGACGGTCTCAATGAGGTGCATGGTCCAGTTCTCTACAGAATCAGCAGGAAAAAGGGAAAAATTATGATGATCCCGTCCGGCTGAATTTCTTCAGACCCTTGCCGAGCGCGAAGACAAGCAGAAGGGCGAGTATGGTGCCGACCACGAGCAGGACCGTGTCGGTCATCTTGGTCGCTCCCTCGATGGTGTAGTCGGGGAAGGGGGCAGAATATTCGAACTCTCCCGGAAGGGCGGACTCGTCTATCTCTGCATCCGGGTTCGCCGGCTGCGTCAGGTCCTTCTGGCCCTGCATGACCAGGGCGGTGCTGTCGAGGCCATCAGGATCGCCTGAGGCGAAGAAGACTGCGGAGATCCCGATTATCAGCGCCACGACCAGTCCGATGGTCAGAAAGGTCCGGTTCGAGATCATGATGGAGCCCCCGTCGGGTGATCGAGGATATCGGGGCGCGAGTTCACGATCAGCCCGAGGACAACCGCCGTGATGCCCGCCTCGATCAGGCCGATCAGGGCATGGTAGATGCCCATGCTGATCATCCCGGGGACGAGCGGGAAGGTACCGGCTATCGCCAGTTCAATCGCAGCGCAGAGTGCCGGTATGAGGCATGCAAGCCATGCCGCACCTGCAGCGGAGGCATAGATATTCCGGGTGACGGAGAGGAGTCCGTGGTACCCGTAGTACCCGACGAACCCGCCGATCACGCCCATGTTGATGATGTTAGTTCCCATGACGGTGATACCGCCGTCACCGAACAGGACGCCCTGGACGATCAGGACGAGCGAGAGGACGAAGATCGCGGCGAACGGCGATCCGAGTACGATAGCGACGAGCGCCCCTCCGACGAGGTGCCCGCTCGTTCCCATGGTGACCGGGAGGTTGAATGCCTGGAGGGCAAAGACGCCGGCAGCGAGGACTGCTACGAGAGGGACTTTCTCCTCGCTCATCTCGTTTTTTACCCACCGGAGGGCCAGGACGATGAAGACGAGGGCGATGACCCAGTAGACTGCGCCCTGGGTGATGGGTATGAATGAGTCGGGAATGTGCATGATGTCACCTGATCGTGTTACGCGATTGATTTATTGTATTACCGGGTTGGAGAAAAAGGTTCCTTTTTGTTATCCGCCCACCCTCAGTCGCGTCCGACGATCTCTGCGATCCCGAGGCGCATCAGGATCGGCAGGACCGGCCAGAGGGCCGGCAAACGGCAGAGTCGGGCGAGAAGCGTGCTCGGGCGGTCCATGTCCCCATGCTCGATTATCGCCTGGATCACCCTGGGATTGCCGAAGGCACGCAGCAGCCGATCGATCTCCTCGGGGGTAACCCGGCGCCGGGCCATCTGGAGACGGTATCCGAGCGAGAGCTCCCGGCCGAAGTCCGCCTTCCAGCGTGTCTCGTAGGCGGCGAGAGCTTCGTCCGAGAGATCACCTGCCTCCAGGCAGGCGGCTGCAGTCTCTGCCGCGTATCGCCCGGAACGAACTCCGGTGTAGATACCCCCACCGGAGGTGGGCTTTGCGAGGCCTGCCGCGTCTCCTGCAAAGAGAGTGCGCCGTCCATAACTCCTGGGGATCGTGCCGAGGGGTATGGTGCCTGAGACCTGGTGGACGACGGATCCCTGCCAGCGCGCGCGGAACGCCTGGAACAGCTCCTGGACTCCTGTCTCTCCGCAGAGCCCGATCCTGACAATCCGGTCGGAGACAGGAATGGACCAGGCGAAGAATTCGGGTGCTGCATTCGGGAAGATCTCGACGAGACCGGTCTTCACCGTCTCGGAAAGGAGGATGTCCGCCTGGACGCCGCCCAGGTAGGTTGGGGCCCGTTCCATCCCGAGTGAGCGGGCAATGGTCCCCCTCGGTCCATCGGCAGCGATCAGAATACCGAAGCCAATCTCTGCGGGCGAAGGCCCACCCGTGACCACTCGGTCACCTTCGACACGCCGGACCGGGCTTTTGAGCCGGAAATCCGCCCCGGCGTAGGCGGCAGCACGGGCCATCTCCCGGTCGAGTTCACCCCGGTCGACAACGAGCGCCTTGGTGTGTCCTGCGTCGAAGACCAGTTCTCCTCCCATGTCGGAGACGATTCGGGCACCCTGGACCCGGTTCCTGACCGGTCGATCCGAGACGAGGCATTCTGCGAACGCCGCCACGGAGAGGAGGCCTGCACACTGCACCGGGTGGCCGATGGTCCCGTGCTCCTCAAGCACCAGGGTGGAGAGGCCGAGCGATGCCGCCCGCTCGGCAGCTGCTGCCCCGACAGGTCCGGCACCCACCACCACGCAGTCATAGCGCTCCATCTGCCTGATATTTGGTGTTTCTCGGCATTAACGGTGCGCGACCCGTGTCCTTGATCGATGAGGGCCAGACGGTGTCTTACCGCTGCTGCCCGGTCTTCGACAGGAAAGAGAAAATGGTGTTGGGAGATTCTACCGGGAGACCTCGATCCCCCTGCCCTTGATCCGCCGGCGCGACATGAGCTTGACGACCCGGTCCGCCTCCTCTTCAGGCACCTCGATCGAGGAGCGGTCCGCGTCGACCTCGATCAGGCCGAAGAGCTCCCCGGGGATCCCGGTCTCTCCGGCGAACGCCCCGAGGATGTCCCGGGGTCGGACGTCCTGGTTTCTGCCGGCACTGATGAATACGCGGACGGTTCCAGGAGTTCGGGGCCGTCCTCCGAGCTCCGTCGACCCCGACGGATCATCGCTCTGGAGCCGGAGGAGAGCGGCAGCGATGTCGAGGGATGAAAACCCCTCGAGCATGAGCCGTTCGATACGGGTGATGTACCGCTCCAACCCACCCGAGGCGATCGTTTGACGGAGCCGGTCCTCGAACATGTGGGTGCGGACCTCCTCGACGTCCGCGAGGCTCGGAACCTGCCGCTGGACGATCTTGGTCCGCGTATACTTCATGATGTCACGCAGCTTCCAGTGCTCGCGCCCGGTGACGAAGGTGAACGCCTGGCCCGTTCGTCCAGCCCGGCCCGTGCGCCCGATCCGGTGAACGTAATACTCCTCGTCCTGGGGAAGGTCGTAGTTGAAGACCGTGGTAATCTCCTCTACGTCGATGCCACGGGCGGCGACGTCGGTCGCGACGAGCAGATCGATAGCACCCTGCCGGAACCGCGCCATCACACGGTCGCGCTGGTTCTGCTTCATGTCGCCATGAAGCCCTTCGGCGGAGTATCCCCGGGCCCGAAGCTGCGAGACGACCTCGTCGACGTTTCGCTTGGTGTTGCAGAAGACCAGCGCCCTTCCTCCCTCGCTCAGGTCGAGGAGTCGCGAGAGGGCCTCAAGTTTCTCGTTCTCCCGTACCTCGAAGTAGACCTGCTCGATCAGGGGCACGGTCAGCTCACGATGGACCGTGCGGACCTCTACCGGGTCATGCAGGTATCTCTGTGCGAGATCGCGGATCTCGGGCGATATCGTTGCAGAGAAGAGGAGGGTCTGCCGATCGGCGGGGGTCGTGTCGAGGATCTCGGTGATATCGTCACGAAAGCCCATATCAAGCATCTCGTCGGCCTCGTCAAGGACGGCAAACTTGACAGAGCCGAGAGAGAGGGTGCCACGGCGGATGTGGTCCAGGACGCGGCCAGGAGTGCCGATGACCAGCTGCGCACCCTTGCGGAGCACGTTCATCTGCCGTTCTATCGGCTGCCCGCCATAGATCGGGACGACGGTGATCCCTCGCCGGTAGCGTGCGAGCTTGAAGAGCTCTTCTGCCACCTGCACGGCAAGTTCGCGGGTGGGGCAGAGGATTATTGCCTGCACGCTCCGGTCGGAAGGGTTGACCATCTCGACCAGTGGCATACCGAATGCAGCCGTCTTGCCGGTACCAGTCTGTGCCTGGCCGACGACGTCGCGACCCGAAAGGGCCGCCGGGACCGCCTGCTGCTGAATCGGGGTCGGCTCTTCGAACCCGAGGGCTGCGACCGCCCTGACGATAGCCTCGGAGATCCCGAGCGCCGCGAAACGCTCGGTCATGCCCGAGACCGGAGCGGCCTCTTCATCGCGCCGTCCGGGCGCCGTATCTGTCATGCTCCTTATACTCGTGCTGCAACTACTTCACCGTTTTGAGGATACAGGAGAGAGTATAGTGGCATACCTGAACGGAAACTTCTTCATCCTGCAGGAAAACCCTTTTATTACATCTGAGGACTCGATCGCTGCCCTGGCGGGCAACGGTCAGGAGCCAAATATGAGTAGTCGCTGTCTACCATTCATTCTCCTGTTGCTCTGCTGCACGGTCTCACTTGCTGCTGCCGGAGGCATGGCAAAGATCTCGGTCTCTCCGTCGGAGGCGAACTGGAAGACGGGTCAGTCGGTCGAGGTCAAGGTGATGTTCGACAACAATCTCAATCCGCTGGCCAAGGACATCTCGCTCTACTTCGACTGGAACCCGGAGATGCTCAAGTACGAGGGCTGCGACTTCAAGGTTGGCCGGAGCACGGTCGCCGGTCTCCTCTCTTCGCACGAGCTGAACGTGATGGTCGGCGACTTCACCAACGGCTATCCCAAGGGCTCCTATCCACTCGCAGTGCTGAAGTTCAAGGTGATCGGTCCGGGTGACACCCCGATCCTGGTCCGCATCGCCCGGCTCAATGACATGGACGGTAACTCGGTGAAGTTCGTCGCCGGCAAGGGGATGTACTCGATCACGGGAGAGACGGTGGCGAAGACAACCACCATCCCGACCTCGCCGCCGAGCACCTACATCCCTCCGGCGGGTCAGCCCACCGTGATCGTGGTCACCCCCGGGACCTTCACGCCGATCCCGACGGCGCAGCCCTCGATGGTCTCTCCACCAGCGGTGTTGCCGACAACCTACCAGGCACCGATCGTCATCCAGCCCGTTCAGCAAAATACCGTATCTCCGGGTGGGATGCCGGCCTGGCCTCAGATCACCCCTGGTGCAACACCCCCCACACCGGTTCCAACGACCATCACGACCACTCAACCCACGACGATCCCCACACCGATGCCCACCACGGTCGTCACGACCGTCCTGACGACCCTGCCTCCACGAGTCTTCACCACCCTGCCGACCCGGACCCCGGTGACGTTCGAGAGTACGACGGTCCCAACCACTACCACCACCACCGTGACTCCGACGACAACCGCGACCCCGGAGATGACCTGGACTCCTATCGTGACGACACCCGGTCAGATCGCCTACCAGACCGGCGTGGTCCAGACGCCGACCCCGGAGGAGACGCCCGAGGAGACTCCTTCGGTCGACCGGACGATTCCTTCTCCCCTGGGCGGTGCCCCGAACTGGACCGACGACGAGACCGATGAAGAGAGCGCAGACTGGCCGGTCGACGAGACTCCGACCGTTGCCGGGGCATTCGGGGGCAGGATGACCACGTCTCCCGTGGTCAACAACACCACCGCTGCGATCGGGAACGTCGGTTCGATCTTCGGGAGCGCCTGGATGATGGCACTTGCCGCAATCGCCGGGATCGCACTTGTTGCAATTGGCGTCGTCGCCGTTCGACGGACGCGCGAGGACGAACTCTAACCCGCTCCTCTCTTTTTTTACAGGCCTCTCCGGTATCACCGGATCGAGAATTGCCGAACCATCGACGGGAACGTGAGCCGAAGCACAAAAAGAGAATGAATCGGTTCAGTGCAGAGTGGGTGCCGACACCTCGGCGCTCGCGATCTTGGCGATAAGCCCCTCGAGCACCTCGTCGCGCATCCCCTCGACGAACTTGATCGATCCGACTACCAGGTGGCCCCCGCCGCTGATTCCTCCTCCGGCGATCTCGGTCCTGAGCTCCCGGACCATTCGCGGGATATTCATCAGCACCCCACGAGACCGGAGGACGGCGAAGTCCGGTCCGAACCCGATCGTGACAACGGGTTCGCCGGGGTGAAGCCTGCAGAGCCGGTCATGGACCTCGCCCGAGGTCTTGCCCGGTGGCGGGAAGGTGAACTTGTGGGCGTGGATCTCGACGTCAAGCAGAAAGAGGTGGGCTCCGTTTTCAAGAGGCCTCTCACGCACGTGGGGCATCGTCGCCTCCATCTGGTCGGCGATCATCGCGTTCGCTCCCTCGACCAGGAGTTTGACGAACTTGACATGACGGTCGTGGTCGGGTCCCAGGTCCAGGATCTCCTTCACGATCTCTCGCCCGTCGTTGAACCTGAGCCAGAACTGTTCGTAGTCGAGGGCAAGCGCCATCTCCTTGCACTCCTCTTCGGAGTACCGGTCGGCGACCAGGTCCAGGTACCGCTGTCGTTCCGGGGCTTCCGACCGATCCCCGACCGCGGCGATCGCTGGAAGGTGTTTGATCACCTCTCCGACGGCGGGATTGATCATCCGGGCGAGTTCCGTGCCGAGCATTCCTGCCGTAATACCGAAGTCTCCTCCGACATGGTACGGGTTGACATGCCCGGCCAGGTACTGGTCGATGACTGCGTCGGGGTGGTGGTGGTCGACGACCAGTACGGTGAGTCCGAAGACCTGTGCCTGCTTGAGGGCAGGCTCGTCCTCCTCGGTCGAGCCGTTATCGGTCAACAGGACGAGGGGCATCTTCTGCCCGTACCGGACCAGGTCCTTTGTCGCAAAGTCGAGGTCGCGGGTGATGTCCTCAATCTCGTAGAATGGGGCCTTGGAGGGGGCCCGCTTGAATAGGAAGTAGTCGGCGTCGAAATCCCCACCCGATTCGCGGATCAGGGAGACGACGGCCTGTTCGATCGCGACGGCCGAACAGATCCCGTCCGCATCGGCGTGGTGGCGGAGCACGATCGGCTGGGAGACGAAGACTGCCTTCCGGATCTGCTTCGCGACCTCGCGGAGCTGGGGCCGGAGCAGGGTCATCACCTCGGATTCGACGAGCAGGGGGAATTCGGGGGGCTCAGCCCGGCGATCGAGGGCCTCCTCGATCTGGCGCCTGACCTCGTCAGCCTCGTCACCGGAGAGCACCGTCAACGACGCAATCTCGATCTGGACCTGTGAATTCCGCTGCATCACCTGTCCATAGACCTGCACGATGTCGCCGAGGTTTGCCTCGGGATATGCCCGGACACCGGCCTCGACGAATGCCGCGCCGTTCTCGGTACCACTCTCATCGACCAGGGTGAAGATGGTCGGGCCGCTCGTCTGCTTGACCTGGGCGATCTCGGCCATGACGGTCACGGTTCGACCGATCCGGTTGCTGAGGTCACCGAGGCGCGTCGTTGTGACCTTCCTGATCACGTCCTGGACTTCGTACGACGGGAGGATCACCTCCTCGAGGTCGATATTCCCATTCGGACGGATCTGTTTAACCCGGACGAGTATCTCGTCCCGTTCGTCGTGATCGGTTCGGACGTTCGATTTGTGCACGAGGCCCTTGAGGCGATCGGTGAGCTGGACGAAGGTGCCGAAGGCGGCGAAGCCCTGGACTCGTCCGATGTAGATGGTCCCGACCTCGACATCCGAGAGGTCGCAGGCGGGACTGAGACGGTATACAATGACGTTGGACATGCGTATCTATCCGGCGAATGAAAGTGTATTCGTTATCTTCGCTGCGCGGTCTTTCAGCTATTGGACGGCGCTGTATATAGAAGCCTTTGAAACGGTGATCGATCGAGGCGGGTGCGTGGGACCCGATCGCCCAATCTGCCGAATCGCTGGTTGAGATGAACTCTTCGTGTTCCTGAGACCTGATCTGACCGGAGCCGAATTCGCCAACCGGTGACGGGAGCGTGCGAATCCTGATGGAGCCGGGACGAGCCAGGCGCCCACGCTGACGGAATCCTCACGAACTCTGGCCTGAGGAAGAGGTCCGATGACCATATCGTGTGAACGAACGAGATACCCGAAGCACGAGGGCTCCGACCGGTTTTTCTTCTGTTCCGTGAGGTATCAGGACGTTTCTCCAGGTAACCCTGTTCAACGGTGCGATGGCGCCTGTCCGGGACCAGGTCCAATGAAGATCGATTCGGACTCGGAAAGGGGCGGGAGGGACCCGGGGATGTGAAAAGACTCCTGTCGTCTCCGCTCAACCTGATGATCGATCACACGAACGGGATAACGGGTACCGCAGATGATTCGTGGATGGAGCATATGGGTACGAAACCCGATTATCCAAGCGCCGAACTCTCGGTGCCAGGACTGGAGAAGACGGCGTATCAGCCACGCGATGTCGGTGATCGAATCTATCGGGTCCTCGGCTGGATTGGGCCTTGGAAAAAAGGGATCTATGCCGCCGGAGTTTCAGTCTCGACGGTCAGGCGGAAGGGCGACGGGAGCTTGTATCCACCACGCTTCATCGCATACTTCGCCTTCTCGATATACTGCTCGTTGGTATAGACGGTGAAGATCTTCTGCCGGGGAGCGACTCGTGCTGCCGTCCCGACTGCCTTCCCGAACGCGAGTCTCATTCCCTCCGAGACACGGTCGGCGCCTGCACCCGTCGCCTGCTTGTTCTCGCGCAGGACATGGTGAGGGAAGGTGCGGATCTTGAGGTGGAAGTTCTGTCGTCCGATCTCGCTCATCAACTTCCGGTTGATGGAGATGCGGGCTGCCTCGAGCGCCGTGTGGCGGATCTGGCAGGCCTCTTCGACTTCAAGCGAGAGCTGAACCGGAAAGTCCGCCGAGAGGTTCCCCATCTCGAACTGAACGATCTTCGAGCCAGGAACGCCGCCCATGTATTCACGTCGCGTATATGCCTTCTTAGAAAGATTCCTGTACATCTTGCCGGGTTTTCGGACCATGGTATATACTCCTCGTTAGCGCTCCGTGCTCTATTAAAATGAGATGAAGGCTATTAAACCTTCCTCACCTATCCGGGCGTCCTTCGTCGATCAGGCCGAGCACGTACCGTCTGAGGGCTGCGCACCCATCGCAGGTCCGGTCTCTTGGGCGGGGTTCGTTCACATCGACCACCTCGCGGATACGGCCGGGACGAGTGGTCAGGACCACGATCCGGTCGGCAAGAAAGACCGCCTCGTCGACCGAGTGAGTGACGAAGAGCACGGTCTTTTTGGTCTTCTCCCAGATATCCAGGAGCTCCCGCTGCATCGCGTTTCGTGTCTGGGCATCGAGTGCTCCGAACGGCTCATCCATCAGCACCACGGCCGGCTCGATCGCGAGCGCCCGTGCCACGGCGACCCTCTGGCGCATCCCGCCGGAGAGTTCGTACGGGAACGCATCGGCGAAATCTTTCAGGCCCACCAGTTCCAGGTATTTTCGAGCGGTCGCCGCACGAGTCGCCTTCTCCACACCGGCGATCTCGAGGCCGAACGCGATATTATCGAGGACTCTTCGCCACGGATAAAGGGAGTAGTCCTGGAAGATCATGCCGAGGCGAGGAGTCGGCCCATCGACAGGCTCCCCGTCGACGAGCACGTCGCCCCCGGTCGGTTTTTCAAGGCCGGCGATGATGCGGAGCAGCGTTGTCTTGCCGCAACCTGAAGGGCCCAGGATGCAGATGAACTCCCCCTCTTCCACCTCGAGCGTAACATCGGAGAGGGCCTTCACATCCTCACCGTTCTCGTTCTGGAAACTCTTTGAGACGTGGTCGACCTTCAGTTTCTTCATCTCTCGAGCTCCCTCCATCGGAACCATCGCTCCTCGAACCGACGGAGTGCCGTGTCGATCCCGAGCCCAATCACCCCGATCACGATCATGCCGGCGATGATCACCTGCACCTGGCTGAAGTTGTAGGCGTAGAGGATCAGGTATCCGAGCCCGGAGTTCGTTCCCGGCATCATCTCCGCTGCCACCACGCACATCCAGGCGATGCCGAACCCAACCCTCATTCCGGTCCAGATCGTGGGCAATGCACCGGGAAGGACCACTCGTGAGAGGATCTGGCGCTCGGTCGCACCGAGCGTCATCGCCGCCTCAATCCAGGTCCGTTTCACCGAACGGACGCCATCGAGTGTGTTGAGAAGGACCGGGAAGAACGAGCCTATTGCGATGATGAAGACCATGGAGGCGAGCCCAATCTTGAACCACGCGAGCGCGAGGGGTACCCAGGCAAGTGGAGGGATCGGCCGAAAGATCTGGACAAGGGGGTCGACCAGTTCCTCGACGATCCGCCAGCGCCCCATCGCCACTCCGATGGGCACGGCAAGGAGGGCACCCACGGTGAACCCGACGATGACTCGCTGGAGGGAGTCGATCGCGTTCTCTACGAGGGATCCCGATCCGAGGATCGGCGAAAAAGGCGTCGCAAGCACCATCGCCACGGACTCAAGCCGGGGCAGGATGAACTGGTTGTTGATGACGACCGCCGCTACTTCCCAGGCGATAAGAAAAAAAAGGGGCATGATCGCCCATCGGAACCCCCGGGCCATACCCTGAAACCGACGGAACTCCTGGACGTTCTCCCTCATTATCCTCCGGATTACTCTCTTGCCTATCCCTCGGTGATGACGATTCCGGCATCCTTGAGGGAGTAGCGCAGCATGACATCCTGGATCGAGCCCTTGGATGGAGCGGCAATGACGAGGGGCTTGCCCTCGGTCGACCGGGACAACGCCCACTGCACGAAGGATGGCCAGTCGTTGGCCGGCGATCCTGCTGCCGCGACGAGACCGGATCCCTCAGTATTGATGGGGTGAAGAACCTTAATAGGCGTTCCCCTGTCGATCGTCGCGATTGCAGGCGGCACGCCGGCAAATCCCATCTGGATGTTATTGGTGGCCGCCAACTGCATCAGCTCTGGTCCGGCGTTCGCCGAGATGAGCCGCACCTCTCCAACGGTCTGTCCGTTCACGACAAGGTCGCAGACTTCGGGCTTTGCCTCGGCGACGTTCCTGGGCTTGAGCATGATCCCGTAGTTGTCGTTCATCCACTGGTACTTCTTGATCGCAACCAGCAGACCTCCCGAGTGCATGTCGGCCTTGAGATACCCGAGTGTCACGGGCTTCGAGAGTGTGGCGGGAGTGACGATGTTCTTCTGTGCGATCATCTGCGAGGCGGACTCGTACGGCCCGAAGTCGAAGAGGATCTCGTCGAGTTCGGCCCCGGTGACGTTGGCAAGACGGCCCTGGACGATCCCGAGCTCTTTTTGAGCGGTCACGAACCGGCGGGTCCCGTTCTTCCAGTCATCAGTCGGCTCGGTGGTGTATCTCACGGTCTTTATCGCGTCGTTCACGACTCCCACGGAACCAACGGAGACATTGCCGTACGTGAAATTTGCCTTTCCGACGAGCCAGTCGGCGAGAATGTCCGCCGCCTCATCGGGGTGCTCGGTCACGTACGTGTCGCCAAGGATCGTGATCGCCGAGATCGCATTGACAAAGTCGGGGTTCGTAGCGAGCAGGTCGTCCCGGGCGGTGACGACACAGCAGGGGTGGTCGTACCATGTCCCTGCCGGCGGCATGTCACGCGAGTTGGAGACGACCTGGCCGATCTTGGACTCTGTCGCGATCGAGACGAACGGCTGCCAGGCGATGTAGCCGTCCACCTGCTTGGTTGCGAGCAGGTTCGGCATTGGACCGACCCCCTGGCTGTACAGGATGGCGACAGTGCCATTCTTGGTCCCGTTCCCTCCCGGTTGAGGAGTGGTGCATCCGGCGCAGGCGAGCCCTGTAACAACAAGGACCAGCAGCGAGAGTGTTAGCAGGCGAGTATTCATGGTACACGGATGTGGGGGGTGGGATGATTAACGTTTCCCTTCAAACCGATCAATTTCTCTTATAAGGTAGAAAATTTTTTACTTTATTCCTGATTATACTCAATTGGACGCGATCGTGTCCACATACTTTCAAACTGGTCGGGATGTCCCCGAGGTCTCACTTTCCGGTGCATTCTCCTGTGCGAACCTGCCCGGCTCCGACACGCTCATCTCGCTGGGGGCTGAGATAGTAGGGAACGGCATGGTTCGAGACGTGGTGCGGGGTGGACGTCTTTCAGGGGAGCGAGAGGGCGATATCGCCCGATACCTCTCCTCCTCGTGGGCGGACCAGTGGATCGGAGAAGCGGACCTGCTCGTGGATATGGCCCACGTGCTGATGCTGAAGGAGCAGGGGATCATCGAAGAGGTTCATGCACGGGCGCTGCTGCAGGGTCTCGTTCGTCTGCATCACGACGGCCTTCCTGATGCAGTGTACGATCCCGAGTTCGAAGATGTGCACGCCGGGATTGAGACGTATCTCACCGGCATGGTCGGACCGGACGCCGGCGGACGGCTCCATGTCGGCCGCTCGCGGAACGATGAAGTGGCGACCTGCATGCGCCTGCGCTTGCGGGACGAGCTCCTGGCCCTTATCTTGGAGGTTGTCCAGCTCCGGGAGGTTCTGCTGGCGGTCGCCTCGACCCACGTGGAGAGCGTGATGCCGGGATTCACGCACCTTCAGCACGCTCAGCCGACGACCCTCGCCCATCATCTCCTCGCCTACGCCGTCGCCTTCGAACGGGACACCGGTCGCCTTCTGGATGCCTACAGGCGGGTGAACCGGTCACCCCTGGGTGCTGCCGCGTTCGCATCGACGGGCTACCCGATCGACCGTGAGTCGACCGCCGCTCGACTCGGGTTCTCAGGATTGCTCGAAAACTCGATGGACGCCGTCTCCGGGAGGGACTTCGCCCTCGAGAGTCTCGCCGCGGTCACCATCCTGATGACGACGGCCAGCCGTCTCGCCGAGGAACTGGTGATCTGGTCCTCCCAGCTCGTCGGTTTCGTCGATCTGGATGACCGCTACTGCTCCACCTCGTCCATCATGCCGCAGAAGAAGAACCCTGATACTCTCGAACTCCTCAGGGCACGTGCAGCATCGGTCTCGGGCGAACTCGCCGCTGCCCTCGGAATCGTCAAAGGGCTGCCGCAGGCGTATAACCGGGACCTGCAGCAGCTCTCGCCTCACCTGTGGCGGGGGATGGATGAAACCCGTGCTTCGGTCCGCATCCTCTCGGGGGCGATAGAGTCTGCACGGTTCGTGACGGAACGGATGGCGGCGGAGGCGGGTCGAGGAGGCTCGACCGCGACCGAGATGGCAGACACCCTCGTCCGGGAGTTCGGCCTTCCTTTCCGGACCGCCCACCACGTGGTCGCCCGGGCGGTCCGGCATGGGCGGCTCGATGCCGCGGGACTCGAGGAGGCGGCGCACGAAATGGCCGGGATCTCGCTTGCAGAACGGGGGATGGACCAGGCCCGGGTGGAGCAGGCGCTCGATCCTCTCGAGTCGGTCCGCGTCCGTCGCGTCCCTGGCGGGCCGGCACCGGAGGCGGTGCGGGCGCACCTTGCAGTCCTTTCGTCCCGGGCGGCCCGGGACAGCGAATTCGTGGCGCATGAGAGCGCTCTGGTCAGGCAAGCGATCGACGGACTGGTCCAGACGGTCCGGGAGGAGATACGGTGACAGAGACATTCGCGTCGGGAGACCGGGTTGCCTGCACGATCGGCGACACGGAGCTCTCGGGCACATATATTACTGACCGCGACGGCATGCGCGTGGTCAAGCTCGACAGCGGCTACAACATCGGGGTCGATCCGAGCCGGGTGGCCTTTCTCGAACGGACATCTGGTGGAGACCAGCCTGCCGTGGAGGTGGACCAGGACCCCGCCCTCCCGGAACTCGCGATCATCTCGACAGGGGGGACCATCGCGAGCCGGATCGACTACCGCACGGGAGCGGTGACAAGCCAGTTTACGGCCGCCGACATCCTCAGGGCGATCCCCGGGCTTGCCGAGATCGCTCGTTTTCGGACCCAGATCCTGGCAACAATCCTCTCCGAGAACATGACGCCGGCCCTCTGGCAGCAGCTGGCCCGGGCGGTCCACGACGCGATCGCGGACGGGGCCGCTGGCGTCATCGTGACCCATGGGACCGACACGATGTCGTACTCGGCTGCGGCACTCGCATTCATGCTCCAGTCTCCCGTTCCCGTCATCTTCGTCGGTTCGCAGCGGTCTGCGGACCGCCCCAGCTCAGACAACGTGATGAACGGCATCTGTGCCGCTGCAACCGCCGTCTCGGAACTGGGCGAGGTTGCTGTCGTGATGCACGAATCCCCTTCGGACGACCGCTGCGCCATCCACCGGGCGACCCGGGTTCGAAAACTGCACACCTCGCGGCGAGACGCCTTCCGGTCGGTGGAGTCCGCCCCGATCGGGTATGTAGAGTATCCAGCCCGGACCGTCACGCTCGAACCCGATGCCGTCCAGAGGGGGACCAGGCCCCTCATCCTCGACGACCGGCTCGAACCACGGTGTGGACTGGTGCAGTTCTACCCCGGCATGGACCCGGTCCTTTTCGATGCCTTCTCCGGGTATTCCGGGCTGGTGGTCGCCGGCACCGGTCTCGGTCACGTCTCTTCCGCCTGCATCGAACGGCTCGGAGCACTCGTTGACGCTGGTACCGTGGTCGTCATGACCTCGCAATGCCTCTACGGACGGGTCTGTGACCGGGTCTACGACACGGGACGCGACCTCCTCACCGCGGGAGTTATCGAGGGGGCGACCATGCTCCCCGAGGTGGCGCTCGTCAAGTTGATGTGCGTACTCGGTCGTACACGGGATCGCGACGAGGTGCAGCGGTTGATGCAGACCGACCTCGCTGGTGAGGTCCTCGGGAGGTCGCCGCATGGACTCTGAACAGGTCGGTCTCGTCGCGGGTCTGGAGATCCACCAGCAGCTCGACACGGCATGCAAGCTCTTCTGTGGCTGCCCTACCCGGATCCGGCCGGTGGAAGAGCACAACGGGGAGTTCTATCGCTACCTGCGAGCAACGGTCTCCGAGCTCGGTACAATCGACCGGGCCGCTGAAGAGGAGATGAAGCACATCCGGCGGTTCCGGTACCTTGCGTATGACTCGACCTGCCTTGTCGAGAACGACGACGAACCCCCGTCACCTCTGAACGAAGAGGCCCTTGAGATCACCCTGGAGATCGCGAAGACCTTTGAGATGACCCCGATCGAACAGGTCCACGTGATGCGGAAACTCGTCATCGACGGGTCGAATACGAGCGGGTTTCAGCGAACCGGGCTCGTCGCCGTCGGCGGGACGCTCCCGAACGGGGGACGGGTGGAGTCGATCTGCCTGGAGGAGGAGGCAGCTCAGAGGGTCGAGGATGCCTGCTTCTCGCTCGACCGCCTCGGTATTCCCCTCGTTGAGATTACGACCTCTCCATGCCTTCACACGCCCGAGGAGGTGCAGGAGACCGCGGCGTTCATCGGGATGGTCCTCCGGTCGACCGGACGGGTGAAGCGCGGGATCGGCACCATACGCCAGGACCTCAACGTCTCGATCCGGGGTGGTGCCAGGGTGGAGATCAAGGGCGTCCAGGAGCTCGACCTGATCGCCGAGGTCGTCCGCCGCGAGGTCCGACGCCAGCAGGAACTCCTCGCGATCCGGGAGGAACTGCTCGCCCGGGGGGCAGCGGTTGACGAACAGCCGGTCGAGGTGACCCGTCTCTTTGAAAAGACGGGCTCGTCGATCCTGAAGCGGGCGAAGGTGATCCTCGGCATCCGGCTGCGGGGCTTTGCCGGGCTGGTCGGACGGGAAATCCAGCCAGGTCGACGGCTCGGTTCAGAGATCTCGGACTACGCAAAACGGTGCGGGGTCGGGGGGATCTTTCACACCGACGAGCTGCCGGCCTACGGCGTGACCGCCGACGAGGTGGCGGCGCTCCGCGCGATGCTCGATGCTGAAGAACAGGACGCGGTCGTTCTCGTGGCAGCAGATCGGAAGAAGGCCCTCTGTGCCGTTCAGCAGATCGTTCGGAGGGCCAGTCTCGCGCTCGAAGGCGTGCCCGAAGAGACCCGGCGCATGCTCGAGGGCGGTTCGAGTGCGTACATGCGCCCCCTCCCAGGAGCGGCGCGGATGTACCCCGAGACCGACATCCTGCCCGTCTCTATCTCACCGGAGCGGTGGGGGTCTATCTCGGCGCCCGAACTTCTCGTTGATCGGGCGAGACGGTACGTCGCCGAGTACAGCCTCTCCGCTGCGACTGCGGACCAGCTGGTCCACTCCAGCTCGCTCTCGCTCTTTGACCGGGCGGTGGCTGCCGGCGTCCAGCCAGGTCTCGCGGCACGGACCGTGCTTGCAACGTTGAAAGAACTCTCCCGCGACGGCGTGGCGCTGGACGGGATCGGAGACGACAGGATCATCGCCGTCCTCGGGGCCGTCCAGGAAGGACGTGCGGCAAAAGAGGCAGTTCCCGATCTGCTCCGGGCTGTCGCCGGGGGGGCGCCAGTCGACGACGCGGTTGCATCCTTCGCTCCGGCAGTGGACGCTGACGAACTCGAGGTCCTGGTCGACCAGATCGTCCAGGAGCGGATCGCCTTCGTGGAGGAGCGCAGGATGGGGGCACTCGGTCCGCTGATGGGTGTCGTGATGGCCGAGGTCAGGGGTTCGGTCGATGGTAAGCGCATCTCCGAACTGCTTCGAAAGGCGATAACGAAGGCGCTCGGATGACGGGTACCTTTATCCGGCTGAGCACGCAATAGATAAAGGAGTTCGATTCATGGGAAAGACAGGCACGACCCAGTGGGTCCAGATCAAGGGGGCAAAGGGGCAGCTCCGGCTCGTCCCGGCCAAGGAGGGCTCATTCAAGAAGCCAGGCCCGAACCAGCGGTTTAAAACCGGCATCAACCTCAAGAAGCTCGATGCCGCCGCCGATGCCCGCGGTGGACAGCGCCGTGGAGGTCGAGGCGGACGAGGCGGACGTGGCGGTTCCCGTGGGGGGCGCGGACGGCCCGGTGAGGGCGAGGAGACCCTGGTGCGGTGCCGCGTCCAGCGCGCGAAGGTATCGGTCGTCGGCGCGAAGGCACGTGCAGGGCGCTAACCAACCTTTTTTTACTGATCCTCGCATCCTAATGGGCATGGACCTGAAAGTTGCCCTCACGTCGTACACGGCGGCCGAGCACCTGAAGAACTCACTGATCACCGTCTCCCAGCTCCTCGCATCCGTCTCCTCGTATCCTGAGAGCGAACGCCCCGGAGCGGCCCGAATGCTCACACACCTGCTCGGAGCCGTTCGCGGAGACGCCCAGCGCGCCCACCAGGTGACCGGGGAGGTGCCGTTTCAGCGAGCAACCGAGAACCTCTCTGAGGCGATCAGCCTGACCGAGAGCAGGGAGTTCGAGCAGGCGGCCGAACGGGTCGGAAGGGCGATCTCTCAGACGACCACCGTTGCACAGGGCGCCTGGGGGCAGCTCACCTCACATGGACTTGTCTGAGTTCCACGGATTCCTTTCGAACCGGACTTCGATCCGGTCGTACACTGGAGAAGAGGTCGAACCGGAGGCCATCGCGTTCATCCTCTCCTGCGCTTCGACCGCGCCCAGCGCGGGAAATCTCGAATCGTGGGACGTGGTGATAGTCACCGACCCTGATCGGCGGAGCCAGCTGGCAGAGGCGGCGCTGGACCAGGTCCATGTCGCTGAGGCACCGGTCGTCCTGGTCGTCTGTGCCAACTACGTCCGCTCCATGTCCCGGTATGGGGACCGTGGGATTCTCTACGCCCTCTGTGATGCCTCCATCGCGGCCACATACATGATGCTCGCCGCTCATTCGTCCGGTCTCGGAACGTGCTGGACCGGGGCTTTTGACGATGAAGAGGTCCGCTCGGTCCTCGACCTCCCCCAGCACATCCGGCCGGTCGTCCTCCTGACGGTTGGACCCGGCGAGCAGACAAGCGGCCTCACCGCACGCCTCCCGGTCGAGGAGCACGTTCATCTCGAATCCTGGTAGGACCCAATGACAGACTACGTAATCACGATGGAGTCGGCGTGGATCGTCCATGATGTCCGGTCGCTCGACGATGCCATATCGATCGCGATCGGAGAGGCCGGAAAGCGCCTCAACCCGACGGCGAAGTATGTCGAGATCGAGACCGGGCTGATGGGCTGTCCATACTGCGACGAGTCACTCAACTGTGCGCTGGTCGTGGCGAACACCGGCCTTGTCGGGCTGGTGCTGGAGATGAAGGTCTTCAAGGCTGAGTCCGAGGAGCACGCCCAGCGCATCGCGAAGTCGGTGATCGGCAAGGCCCTGCGGGACATCCCGCTCACGGTTCTCGAGACGCGGGTGATCGCCGAGTCCCGGTCAAAGTCCGAGGAGCGAATTGAACCCAGGGGCCCCCGTGCCCCATCCTCGAAGAGTGAGGGGCGGCCTGAAACCAAACGAAACCGCCCCGGCACCCCGAGGACGGGTACGAAGGCCCACCCACGACGACGATGACCCGTGTCATCACGGTCGTCGGTCATACGGCCGTCGACCATATCAGCCGGGTAACCGCCCTCCCCGGACCGAACGGATCGACCTCGATCACCGACCGACAGATCCTCTTTGGAGGTGGAGCGGCGAACATTGCAGCCGGCATTGCTCGCCTGGGAGGCGATGCCGAACTTCTCTCGGCGGTCGGGGGCGACTTCGCCGGTTCGGCGTATGACCGGTGGCTCGGGGATCTCGGTGTCCGGCCCCGGTTCTATGTCGTCGAGGAGGCCCACACTGCCACGGCATTCATGTTCACTGATGAGACCAGCGGTGCCCAGATGACCTTCTTTGAGTGGGGGGCCTCGGTCGCCTTTTCACGAGAGGAGGCGCCAGCACTGGACTTCGTCCACATGGCAACGGCCGATCCATCCTTCAACCGGGGGGTGGCGGAGAGGGCACGGTTCGCCTCGTTCGATCCGGGCCAGGACCTGCACCGGTACTCGGCGGAGGACCTGGATTCGATCCTTGATCACATCGATCTCCTGTTCGCCAACCAGCACGAAGTGGCAGGGATGTGCGCGCTCCTCGGGCTCTCCCGCGACGAGCTGATCGCGCGGGTGCCGACCGCAGTCTTCACCGAGGGGAGCGGGGGCTCCTGCCTCGCCACCGATGGACGCGAGGTCCGGGTCCCCGTCGTCCCGGTCAGGATGGCAGACCCGACCGGGGCGGGAGATGCCTACCGTGCCGGCTTCCTTTCCGCCTTCACCCGGGATTACCCCCTCGAGACCTGCTGCCAGGTCGGTACGGTGACGGCATCGTTCACGGTGGAGCAGCCCGGGTGCCAGACCAACCTCCCCGATTGGGAACGGATGCGTGAACGGTATGAGCAGCACTTCGGTGCCCTTATCCCGTCTCCGTCGTGATACTCCAGGGAGGAATACCTGATGGCCTACGCCGTACTCTCCTCGGGGGGAAAGGATTCGATCCTCGCCTGCCAGAAGGCCCTGGACGCCGGTTTCGAGGTCGAGTACATGGTGACGGTGAGGCCCCGGAATTCGGACTCCTACATGTTCCATTCGGCCAATCTCGATGCGGTCGCGGCGATCGCCCGGTCCGGCGGGATGGAGTACGTGGAGATACTCACCGACGGTGAGAAGGAGCTCGAACTCGACGACCTGGAGGCGGGTCTTGCGTCCCTCGAGTGTACCGGGGTCGTCACAGGTGCAGTTGAATCCACCTACCAGCGCGACCGGCTCGTGAGGATTGCCGGGCGTCTCGGGCTCGAACTGGTCGCTCCTCTCTGGCACATGAATCCCCTCGATCTCCTGCATGAAGTGGCGGAACGACTCCATGCGATCATCGTGGTGACGGCTGCGGATGGCCTTGACACCTCCTTTTTGGGGGAGCGGATCGACGGTGCCATGATCGAACGGCTCGAGAGAGTGGCCGCTATGCACCAGATCCATCTGGCCGGCGAGGGCGGGGAGTACGAGTCCCTCACCCTGGACGCTCCGTTCTATCGGTACCCCGTCTCGTTCGACTCGGCAGAGGTGATCGAGACGCCGGGGCGTAGCGAGCTCGTGCTGCGAGGGTTCACGTGACCGAGACGGACGACGCTGCCGACGTGCGCCTCGCCGGTCTCGCCCGGTTCGTCTTCTCCGCCCCTTCGTGGCGCCGGTCCCTGATCATCGCGTTTCTCCTCGGAGTCGCCGTGGACATCGGCTCATACTCTCTCTCCGGGTCGGTTCGCTTCTTCGGGAGCCTGGCATTCACGGTTCCTGCGATTGTTGCCTTCGTGCTGACAAAACCGATCGTGGAGCTCGCCGAACGGCCGCTCACCTGGAACCGTTCGGCCCTGCTCGCTGCGGCGTGCACGGTCTTCATGGTGCTGATCACGGTGCCGGCGATGCTGCCTGCCCGGGATCTGGTCCCCCTCGTCTACGCCTGCTCCATCGGTTTTGTCTTCGGCCTGCGCCTCCTCGTGCTTGTCGCGATCTCGGACTACCGCGTGCTGCACATGGTGGTGCCGGCGTCGGTGCAGTCCGTCGTGGGAGTGTTGATTGGGACCCTCCTGTTTGGCCTCTCGTTTCTGCCGCTCGCCCTGCTCCTGATGGGCATCTTTCTCCTCGGGTTCTCGGTGCTGATCTGGTTGATCGAGCGTCCGCTGAACCGGGCATTCGGGATCCGTGGGCTTTCGTTCCTGAACGCCTTCATCGCGCACCTGACCGACGGTTCACGTGCGATGGAGGAGTTCTTCCGCGAGATCGGGGAGGCGGTAACGGTGCCGCAGATGAGCCTCTTCTTCCGGCGCGAGGGGAGGCCGGACCTGGTCTTCACCATCCCGAACGTCCATCCCGGGCCGATGGGTGAGATCGGCGGCGGGAACCTCCCGGTTCGATTCGTAGCGGCCTTCGAGGAGTCGGTGATGGTCCCCCACGGGTGCGCGACCCATGACTTCAACCTGGTCTCGGAGGCCGAGATAGAGAAGTTAATCGCTGGCGTGGAGGCGACAAAGGCCGGGCTCTCGTTCGGAGAGCAGGCCTCCCGGGCTGTTCGTCTCAGGTGCGACTCGGTCAACCTCCTCTGCCAGCGGTTCGGCGATGCGCTCCTGGTCGTCTCGACCCGTTCTCCGCTGACGACCGAGGACCTGGACTTCTCGTTTGCCCCGACCTTCGAGGCGGAGGGGCGCCGTCGGTTCGCCCACCTCGGATTCGTGGACGCCCACAACTGTATGACCGAGATCTCCACACCGGTTCTGCCCGGCACCCCGCTCGGGGCCGAGTACCTCAGGTCAGTCCGTGCCGCGGTGGACGCGATGCCGGGCGAGCCGGGCGGCACCTTCTCGGTCGGCTACGGCCGTAAGCCGATGCCGTTCACCCGGGGCCAGGGATTCGGTGACCTCGGTGTCCAGGTGCTCGTGGTGGAGTCCTCCGGACAGCGGGTGGCGTACGTCCTTTTGGACGGCAACAACATGGTCGAGGGTGCCCGGGAGTACCTGGTCGACCGGTGCCTCGAGGTGGTGGACGAAGCGGAGGTGATGACGACGGACTCGCACGTTGTGAACACGGTGACGGGAAAGAACCCGGTCGGACTGCGGGTGCCGGTCGCCGAGATCGCCCCCGTGGTCGAACGGGCAGTCAGGGCGGCGGTGGCGGACCTGGCGCCGGCACGCGTCGCTGCATCGACCGCCTGGTGTGAGGGGGTGGTGGTCTTCGGCTCCACGCGGATCACGCAGCTCGCCTGCACGGTGAACGCGATGCTCGTCTTTGTCGCCCCGCTCTCGCTCGCAATCCTGCTGCTTGCATTCGTGGTATCGGTGGTCACGTACCTGCTGCTGATCTGAGTTCTATAAATTCAGACGATCACGAACAGACACAAAATAATAACCAAACAGAAGAACAAACGATAGATTCGCGCGAAGGTATCCAAGCCCGGCCAACGGAGACGGACTTAAGATCCGTTCCTGAAGAGGTTCGCCGGTTCGAATCCGGCCCTTCGCATAAAGCAGTATTCGATTGGTGTTTCCCGGTTTCCCCGGGGCTAACACTCTTTTTGGGCTCGACGGCCCACGAACAGTTTTTTCCGG
>CASGHK010000002.1 GCA_949320185.1 uncultured Methanomicrobiales archaeon
AGCGACTGAGATGCCGGTCTTCCGATTCGTCCGGGACCTCTTCGGCAGGAAGGACGCCACCGACCGGACCGAGGAGGTCGGGCTCGAAGACCTCCCAGCGCTCCTCGACCAGGAGGAGGAGCGGGTCGCCGCCCGGCTCGAACCGGCGTGCGAGGCCCCGGCGCGCGACATCCGCGATGCCGTCGCAGAACTCGAAGGGATGCTCAAGGTCCTCCGGCGGGCCGACTGGGACACGGCCCACCACCCCAAGCTCGAGCAGATCTCGCGGACCACGCTCCCGGCCTTCGTGCGAGCGATGGACGCCTGCCTCTCGCGGCCGCTCCCCGATGAGGTCCACGAGTTCTACTGGGCGGCGACCGGCCTTCTGAAGTGCGCGGTCAACGCCCTCCGCGGCCAGGGGCGCTACCTCAGCGCGGTCCTTCCCGAGGAGATGAAGGCGATCAAGGAGGGGATCGATCGGATCGGGTACGCCGTGAACGCGATGACCACCGCCCTCGGCGAAGAGCGGCGGGACCTCGACCGGCTGGCAGCGGCGAGGGCGCGCCTCGATCGGCTCGATGCGCTCCGCACCGAGGAGGCCGACACCGCCCGCCGGGCGAACGAGGCCGCCGAGGCGCTTGCCGAGCTCGAACGCGAGCGAACGGCCGGCCGTGCCGAGCTCGAGCTGCGGAACCGTTCGCCCGAGGCCCTCGCTCTGGACGCGAGGCTCGACGAGCTCGAACGGGCACGGGCGCGGGCCGAAGCACTCCTGGCCGCGCACCGGGACGAGGGGCGGCACCTCGTCCAGGTCTTCCGACGGGCCGAGCGGCTCTGTGCCCGCCGGGGAGAGCGGCAGGCGGCGACCCGGCTCCATCACCTCCAAGGCCGGCTCGAGGAGCCCCTCCCCAGGGACATGACCATGCTCGCCCCCCTGCTCGCCGAGGGGCTCGCAGAGGTCCGCGAGCTGGTCGCCGCCGGGGAGATCGCCCCCGGCGAGGAGGAGCCGGCAGCACGGGTCGAGGCCTACCTCGCGCGGGAAGCCGAGCACGGCCGCGCCGTGACCGAGGTTGAGGCGCTCGAGCGCGAGGTCGCCTCATCGCCGGTCACGGCCGATAGGGAACGGCTCGCCGGGCGGCTGCGCCAGCTCGAACACCGGGAGGCCTCGCTCCGGGACGAACAGGCCGGCCTTGCACGGGTGGCCGCGCAGAAGGTCGGGGAACGGGAGGCGGTGACCGCCGGCCTCGACGAGGTGGTGACCGCCGCCTTCGGAGGGCGCGTCCGCCTCCGCCCCCCGGGGGCATAACCCTATCCCTGCCCCCGGTGAACCGTACAGCATATGGACGTCGCCCACAGACGGGACATGCTCCTGGCCGTCAGCATCCCGGTCCTCGCCTTCGGCGGGATACCGGTCGCCATTGCCCTCGCCCGTGCCGGGTGGATCGATGACCCGGGCACCTTCGCCTGGGGCTGCGTGATCGCCTCGGCCCTTATCGCCTACCTGGCCTATCTCAAGCCGAAGAAGGACATCGTCTCGCTGCTCGTGCCGTTCTTCGCTCTCCTGATCTTCATCATCCCGATGGAGATGAAGCCGACGGTCCTCACGCAGGTGCTGTACGCCGCGACCCTGACGGCCCTCGTCGTCCGGCTGCAGCTGAGGTTCTCAGAAAAAAGAAGGGGAGATGCCGAGTCGGCAGTTCCCGAGTCCGATTAAAAGCGAGGCTTCCGGTGCTTCGGCAGGCAGTCGAAGCAATACACCGGGCGACCCTCCGTGGGCTTGAAGGGCACCTCGCACTCTTTTCCACAGTCCGAACAGACCGCCTTGGTCATCTCCCTCGGGCCGCTGCTACCAAAGTTCCTGGAACCGCCACGCGGCCCGCCAAATCTTCTGTTATCCATTTGGATTCTCTCACAGATTGCTCTGCAGGATATCGTACGTCTGATCCCAGCAATAATGCTTCTCTTCAGGCCCTCTCGATCACCGTGATCAAGCGGGTCGCCGTGCGGGTCGAGGATCCCGCCGCGTTCGAGACCCGCAGGCTGACCGAGTAGGTACCTGCCCGCCGAAAGACGTGGCGCGGGTTCTGATCGGTCGAGATCGAGCCGTCGCCGAAGGTCCAGCGCCACTCCCGCGGCGAACCGGTCGAGGTATCCGTGAACTGGACCGCAAGGGGTGCGGGCCCGGAGCGTGGTCCCGCGCGGAACGACGCCTCCGGTTGTGATAGGGGCGCCGTCACCGTCACCTGGCGGGTCCGCACCGAGACGTTCTCCCCGTCGGGGTCGGCGACGCGGAGAGTGACGTTGTACCGCCCCGGCGCCTGGTAGACGTGGGTGGAGTCCGGCGTCACGGCGCTGGCCCCGTCGCCGAACGACCAGTCGAAGAGAGCGGCCGTTCCGCGCGAGGTCTCGTTGAACCGGACCAGGAGAGGCGCCGTACCGGAGGCGGGAGCGGCCGCGAACCCGGCGACCGGGGTGACGGGGTCGGCCGGCGTTCGGAGCGGGAGCTTGTCGACCATGTACCCGGCCACCGGGTAGGTCCGGTCGCAGAACCCGTCCCGGTCCGCGTCCGCGGTGGTCTGGGAGAAGCCCCTGCCGCTCGGTCTCCCCCAGAAGTTGCCGCCCAGCGAGGGGGTGGCGGTGATCGACCTGCCGGCGCGCGGCCCCACCGTCCAGTTGATCCCGGAGACCTGCTCCCCGATGAAGACGTTCCGGTTGTTGGAAAGGTAGTTGTCGGTGATCCGGCCGCCGCGGGTGCGGTAGAGGTAGAGGCCGGCCTGGACGCTGTCCGTGACCCGGTTCGAGACGACCCGCACCGAGCTGGAACGGCCCGAGAAGGCGATCCCGTAGTGGTTTCGCTCGAGACGGCAGGCGGTGACGCTGGCACGAATGCCCGGGTTGAAGGTGATCCCGTAGCTGCAGGACTCGACCCGGCATCCCTCCATCCCGCCACCATCCGTGTTCCAGAAGTATGCCCCGTACTGGAGGTCACTCAGGTGGAGGTCTCGGACCGTCACGTTCCGGACGCGCCCCGCGGGTGAATGGACCAGGACACCACAGGACCCGATCGAGTCATCGCCCCGGATCGAGTACCCGTTCCCGTCGATCGTGACGCCGCTGACGTAGACCTCGATCCCGGCCCGTCCCCCGTGAAGCGTGATATTCTGGGCGAGGACGTAACTTCCCGGGACCGTGATCACCGCCGGCCCGAAGAGCTCGGTCGGCGCGGCGAGCGAGACGGCCGGCAGCATGCTCGCGGCCAGCAGGACGAGAACGAGGACCGCGCACCGGCACGGCCCGGACGGCAGCCCGAAACGACCCATCGGTGATGGTCTATTGGGGACCGGGTTGTATAACCCTGACGCCCCGCACCGGCATCACTCCCTGCCCGTGGGGCAGCGGCCGTCCTGGAAGGTGAGCTCGAAGGCGGTCCCCGTCCCGCCCGGCGCGTCCACGAGCCGGATTGCGCCGCCGTACCGCTCCATCAGGATGCGGGTGATGTAGAGGCCGAGGCCGCGCCCGCTCTTCGTGCCAAGGCCGCGCGAGTTCCGGAAGAAGAGGGAGGGGCGCTGGGATACCGGGATCCCGGGACCGTCGTCGGCCACGAGAAGGCGGAAGGGGCCCTCTCCGGGGACCGCCCCGATCGTGACCCTGACACCTGGCCCCCCGAACTTCCTCGCGTTGCCGACCAGGTTCCCGAAGACCTCGGAGAGGAGCGAGTCCGCCCAGACGCAGGCGCCCGTCGGCTGGAAATCGAAATGGACCCCCGTGTGGTTGGCGATCTCGTCGCGGACCACCTGGTCGAGCAGTATCGGCCGGAGTGCGGGGGCCTCGCCCTCGTGGAGCCGGCGCAGGGTATTGATGTTTCGGATGATCTCCATCGATTTGTGGACTGTCCGGATCAACGCCTCCTCGTTCTCGTGGTCGCCCGTCCCCTCCCGCTCGAGCATGATCAGTTCGGCATACCCGATTGTGGCCATGTTGACGTTGTTGATGTCGTGGGTGACGATGTCGAGCAGGAGGTGCTCTTCTTCGTGGAGCCGGCGGAGTTCGTCGTGCTCCTGCATCTCATCGGTCATATCCAGGAAGACGAGGACGGCGAGACCCTGCTCCAGGCAGCGGCCGTTCAGCATCAGCCACCCCCACGAGCCGTCCGGGCGCCGGAACCGGGACTGGTACCGCGTCACCAGCCCGTGCTCCCGCAGGATCTGCATCAGGTCGCCACAGACCGAGAGCGACTGCCAGAGGCGGTGGGCATCGGTGCCGGCGAGGTCCCCCTCGTCAAGGCCGATGATCGCCAGACCAGCCTCGTTCACCTCGACGATCCGCTCGTGCTGGTCGACCACGACGATCCCGACCTCCGCCTCGTCGAAGATCGTCCGGAACTTCTGCTCCTCCCTCTTCAGCTGGCCCGTGAGGTGCGAGACGAGGATTCCAGTCGAACAGATCACCAGGGACTGCATCGCCGTCGGGAGCGGGTCGAACGGGACTGCCCCCCCGAGGGCGAACCGGAGCCCGGCGTAGGAGAGGCCGAGACCGGCGGAAAGGTGCAGTCCCCACTCGGGAAAGAAGTAGGTCGCCAGGACGACGCCGAGATAGAAGAGGTTGGTAAGGACCAGGAGAAAGGGGTCGCCCGAGAAGTAGGCGACCAGCTCCGCGACGAAGATGGAGAGGAGGGCGATCCCGGGAACGAGGGAGTCGCCCAGTGCCCTCACCGCTGCAGCTGCGTGCCCTCCCCTCGTGCGCACAGAGTAGAGTGTACCATGCCGGTACAAATAGATGTCCATGCGAGATCTGGATAATGCGTTCGGGAGAGTGAAAAATGAGGAAAATATCCGTCAATATGGCCGGTTCACGCGTTCAGGTTCCGCGGCGCACCCTGACCGAGGCGGCATGGGCGGCGAGACCCTCGGCAATCGCGATCGCCTCGACTGTGTCCGCGATCGTCTCGAGCCCTTCGCGGGAGAGCTGCTGGACGGTTGACGTCTTGCAGAAGTGCCGCACGTCGAGGCCGGAACGGGTCGCTGCGTGTCCGGCGGTGGGGAGGACGTGGTTGGTCCCCGCAGCGTAGTCTCCACAGGCGACCGGTGAGTACGGACCGAGGAAGATCGAACCCGCGTTTCGGACGGTCATCAGCATCGCGAGCGGGTCGGCCACCTGGATCGAGAGGTGCTCGGGCGCGATCAGGTCGATCGCCTCGGCGGCGTTCTGGAGAGAGTCCACCAGCACGTAGCCGCAGTGCGCGAGCGCCTGCTCTGCAATCTCCCGCCGGGGACTGGACGCCGCCATCGCCTCGACGGCCCTGCCGACCGCCTCGGCGACGCCACGGTCGGTCGTGACCAGCACCGCCGCCGCGTGGGGGTCGTGCTCGACCTGGGCGAAGACATCGGCCGCGACGAACCGGGGGTCCGCCGAGGAGTCGGCGACGATCGCGACCTCGCTGGGCCCGGCGGGGAAGTCGATCTCCACCCGGTCCTGGAGCAGCTGCTTGGCGGCCGTGACATAGACGTTGCCCGGGCCGACCACCTTCTGCACCCGGGCGATCGTCTCGGTGCCGAGCGCCATCGCGGCGATCGCCTGGGCCCCGCCGACCCGGTAGACCTCGCGGACGCCGGCGATCTCCAACGCGACGAGGGTCAGGGGGTGGATCGGCGGCGGGGAGCAGCAACAGATGCTCGGGACGCCGGCGACCCGTGCGGGTACCGTGCACATCAGGGCGGTGGACGGGTATGCGGCCCTGCCGCCGGGGACGTAGGCCCCCACCCGGGCGAGCGGCGTGGTACGGACGCCGAGCGTGATCCCGGGCTCGACCTCGGTCAGCCAGAGCCCCTGGGGGCGCTGGAGCTCGTGGAACGCCGTGATCCGGGCCTCGGCCTCGACCAGGGCTTCGACGAGGCGGGCATCGACGGACTCGAATGCGGCCAGGCGCTCCTCCTCGGTGATTGCCAGCGACTCGATCTCGACGCGGTCGAACTCGCGCGCGAGGTCGCGGAGGGCCTGGTCGCCCCCGCTCCTGACCCGCTCGATGATCCCTGCGGCCGCTTCACGGGCCCCAGCGAGGGAGGAACGGCGCCCGGCGACCCAGGTCTCGATCTCAATTGCGCGCCACATGCCTGATCCCGTCGACCGGACGGGAAAAAAGGGTATGCCGGCCGGCTAGAGTTCCTCGACCACGGCCACCAGGTCGCGGTACCGACGGCTCCGCTTCAGGAGCGAGAAGCCGAGCCGGTCGAGGAGCGAGAACTCGAAGTCGCCGCCAGCCGCGTTGGGGTGGCCCCCGCCGCCGAACCGGCGCGCGACGAGGTGGCTGATCGGTGCGACGGACCGGATGGAGAAGCGCCCCCCCTTGCTCACGATCACCTCGACCTGGGTGCCGAGCCGCTCCCGGATTGCGGCTGCGGTCTCCGAGGGGTATCCGTAGAGCGGCGCGAACGCGATCCGGGGATTGTCCCCGACAATGTGGATGTGCGCGATCGACCGGTCGATCATGCCGGCCATCTCTTGGCGTATCTCGGCATATTCAGACTCGACCAGGCCGTCTGTGAACCGACCCCGGACCAGCAGGTCGCGGACATGGTTCCGGTTGCGGTGCCGCTGGAGCACCTGGCCGAGCACGGCGGAACGGGGGTCCTGGTGGAGCCAGAGGTCGTAGTCGCAGACGACCTTCGCGATCTCGCGGGCGACCGGGTCGTCGGGGAGGAGGTCGATGGCCGCAATACCGCACCCGCAGCGGCTGGTGTCGACCCGGAGGAGAGCGACCAGGGCGCGCACGGTCTCGACCTCGTCGTCCTTCCAGCGGTGGTGGTCCCGCCATTCGACCCGCCAGTTGTTGGCCCGAGCCGCCTCGAGGGCCGGCACCACGCCGTCCTGGTATCCCAGGTCCGTGATGGAGAGAAGGTCGCCCTTCCCCGGTAGAGCGGCGATCCGCTCGAGGAACGCCGGGAACTTGCCGACCGATGAGAAGAGGGTGAAGACCCCGTCGAACCGCCGCCGGTGGACCGCGTCCGCGCCGACCGCATCGAGATCGTTGTGGGTCAGGTGGACCACGTTCACCCGCCGGTCCCGGACCGCGTCG
Organism: uncultured Methanomicrobiales archaeon; assembly: GCA_949320185.1. Classification (GTDB taxonomy): domain Archaea; phylum Halobacteriota; class Methanomicrobia; order Methanomicrobiales; family Methanospirillaceae; genus UBA288. The sequence continues at coordinate 7,049 of CASGHK010000002.1, forward strand.
ATCAGGCGGAGCTCCGCCGGCGAGAGGGGCGAGGGATGGGACATGCACCTATGGGTGGGCACGGCCGGCAAAGAAGGTATGCAACCGGGCCATCCGGCCGCATACCGCGAAGTTTTTATGGACGAAGGGGCAACTCTATGATCCACCTGCCTTAGTAGCTCAGTTTGGGAGAGCGCCAGACTGAAGATCTGGTTGTCCCCGGTTCAAATCCGGGCTGAGGCATCTGCTCATTCTGGTTCAAATCCTTCGAGGCCCCACAGACGAGCACGGAGGCCAGTCCCCCCCTTCTATCCCGATCAATTTCGTCTCAACCCCCCCCGCGCGTATCGGAAAGCGCTCGCCGAGGGTCGGCTCACCGACGACGACCGCCGGCTCATCGAAGAATTTCTCTCAGAGCGTCAGGCAACCCGGCACCTGACGTATAACCGAGGAGAGAAGAGCCGATGCGATCTCATCACCTGGCGACGGTTCATTCTCTGCCCGTACCGGGAGATGACCGCCGGCGACCTCTACGCCGGTCTCAATGTGATGCAGAGCAGCCTGAGCACGCGGGGGGACACGGTTCAAGCAGAACACCCGGCATGACCTGATCATGGTCCTCACGCCGTTCGGGTTCTGGCTCATCGAGAACGAATACTCCTCCATCCCGGCCGCGAAGGTCCGTGCAATCAGGGCTCCGGCCGTCGACCACAATACAACCACGCCGGACCCCCTCCTGACCGCCGAGGAGGTCAGGCAGCTCCTCTCCGGCTGTCGAACCGTCCGGAACCGGGCCATCATCGCCGTGCGCTACGAGACCGGAACGCGGGTCGGTGAGGTCACCCGGCTCCGCTGGCGCGACGTGGAGTTCGACGCGTACGGCATTCGGGTCCCTATCCACGATACCAGGGAAGGGCAGATCCGGTATGCCCGGTGCACCTGGGCACGGGAGATGCGTGCGGCCTGAGAAAGCGTCTACCCGGCCGAGATCACACCGGACGCCTGGACATTCGTATCGTCCCACATGGAGGCGATGAGCTATACCCATATCCGGCAGCGGATTACGATGGCCGCCGAGCGCGCCGGCCTTCAGAAGCGGGTTCGCCGTCACCTGTTCGGCACGAGCCGGGCACCCCACACGATCCAGCAGAACAACCAGGGATCGGTCATCGAGAAGATGCCCTGGGGCAACCTGAACACCTCGAAGTTCACCACCGCAATCTCCTCTCCAAGGGGGAGATCGTCGCCGGGATCCTGGGCAAGGCCGGCATAGAGCGCCGCGAGATGCAGCCCGACCCGCTCGCCCCGGTTCCCTGCCCGTACTGCCATGCCGTCTGTGCCCCGGTCTCGCGGTTCTGCTCCTCGTGCGGCCAGGCGCCCTCGGCGGAGGCCGCCGGGGAACGAAAAGGAGCCAGGGGTATCCCCTGGCAGAACCCCGAGCTCCTCATCGAACGCGTCACTGAGATCCGGAACCGGCGAGATCGTGGGTCTGCGGGAGCGCCGCTCGCAGAGCCCTCCGGACGATCCGGCGGAGCCGTTCGACCTGGGCCGGCGTCAGTCCACCGGCCCCATCCTCTTCCGGCTCCGCCCGCATGGTGGAGCCATTGATTGTGCAAAAACTAAGACGTGCGCTCGCGGGAAGAAAG
>CASGHK010000003.1 GCA_949320185.1 uncultured Methanomicrobiales archaeon
CCTGACGTTGAAGCCTTGTCCTGCGAGGTCGGCGGCCAGGGACCAAGGCTCCGGAGGGAGCGGCGGCCTGTCGCTGCGGGCACCGGTCCAGGCCCGGAAGGGAGCAGACCCACCGTAGACGTTTGGCGCCCGCGGGAGCGCGGGGCGGAGGAGGGGTCCGCCGGGTCGGTTGGGTTGGTGACGTCGACCGAGAACGTGTTCCCACCGGTTCTGATCACCATGGCACGTGTTGCGATCGTCGGTGCGACCGGCAACGTTGGCTCTTTTGCGGCGCATCCGATCTCCGAGATTCCGTATGTCGACGAGATCCTGCTCGTCGGACGCCCGGGGCGCGAGTCGCTTCTCGAAGGGCTGCGCCGGGACTTCAATGACAGCTACGCCGCGAGAGGCACGAACTGCCGCCTCTCGTGGTCGACCGATCTCGCCGACGTCGCCGGCTCGGAGGTGGTCGTCCACACGGCGGGAGCCGCCCGCACAGGGGGGCAGGACCGGATGGACCTGGGAGTGGCCAACGCCCGGATCGTCGCAGAGGCCGCCGAGGAGATTGGCCAGCAGGCGCCGGAGGCGAAGCTCTTCATGGTCACCAATCCGGTCGACGTGATGACCTCGGTCGCGCTCCACGCCTCGGGGATGAAGCCCAACCAGGTCTTCGGCCTCGGGACGCACCTCGACTCGATGCGCCTTAAGTCCCAGATCGCCCAGGCATTCAAGGTCCATGTCTCCGAGGTCCACACCCGGATCATCGGAGAGCACGGCCCCTCGATGGTCCCGCTCTGGTCCGCCACCACGGTCGGCGGGATCCGGATCGACCGCCTCCAGTCGGTCGCCCACCTCCCGGTCGAACGGATGATGGAGAGCGTGCGGGCGAGCGGCCAGACGATCATCCGGTACAAGGGCTCGACCATCTACGGGCCGGGTGAGGCGATCGCAACCCTTGTCAGGACGGTCCTTGGTGACGAGAACCGGATCCTGACGGTCTCGGCATATATCCGCTCCGAGGTCCACGATATCGGGGATGTCTGCATCGGCGTCCCCGCCCGGGTCAACCGGCAGGGGGTCACCCCGATCTCCATCCGTATCGACCCCGAGGAGGTCACCGCCTTCCGGGCGTCGGTCGATAAGATACGGGCCCACACCGCGCTCATCTTCGAGCACCTGGCGTGGGAATAACCCCCAATTCGATCTTCTGCTCCGCTCGAGCTGGGCGTATGAAAAAAGGAGTTCAGGTCAGGGTCACTTCAACGATCTCGGCCCGCTCGACACCCGGGAGTGACGAGAGGTCCGCTTCGAGTCGATCGGTCTGGCCACCCGTGTCGCCCACGACGGCGACGACCATGAGGGCCTTGAGGCCGAAGCCGATCGGCAGCTCGGTGATCTCGTGGATCTCGGGCGCCTTCGCCTTCAGGGCCTTCTTCAGCTCTTCGAGGTCGACCTCGGGAGACTCGGGCATCACCTTGATGATGCAGGCAACGTCACCCATGGTTATGGCCCCGTGAACCCGCACTGCGGGCACATGTACGGAATGCTCTGCTCGCGGCACCGGTAGCACCGCTTAATCTCATACTCACACTGAGGGCAGAGGAACGCGGTTCCCCCAACCTCGGCGAGAGGGGCATTGCACGATGTGCACTTCTTCGTCGTCATAGAGACCCGATCCCCAGTACATTCAGGCTGAGGGCTCAAGAAACCTGGGGTCGATCACGGTCCCCGGGACCGGTTCGCCGGCAAGGGCACGGCCCAGGCGTCCGGGTGCACGGGCGTTCACCAGCCGGACCTTTAGAGAGCGGGCGAGGGCGAATCGGACCAGGCAGGGGTCGACAGCGTCGGTGGGGACCGGTGCAGTCAGGCGCTCGACGAGCCTTCCCCCGAACACCACCCCGTCGACCGACTTCGCGAGGAGGAGGTCTGCCCCAACCCGGTCCGCGCACCAGGCTGCAATCGTATCCGAGCTGACCTCCCACCTGTGCGGAAGGGGATCGAGGTTGCGCAGGATCCGGTACGGAAGCAGGACGGAGGACGCTAATGGCACGACGGGCTCCTCGACCATCGGCAAGCCCAGGCCGCCGAGGTAGAGACCGAACTGCTCCATCGCGGCGCAGGCCATCCAGTGGGCCGCGTCGTCCCCCGGGTCGAGCTGCCGGACCGCGTCGGCGAAGGGACCGCCCCCTGGCACGACCAGGACCGGCCGTGGAGCAGCCATCAGGACCGGGACCAGGACCGGGGCAAGGTCGAGAAGTGACCCCCCGAACTTCACCACGAGCGGGCGCACGGCATACTATAAAACAAGAAGCAACAAAAAAACGATCGATGCGCGCGCTCCTTATCCTGCTCGCCCTCATCTGCGTGGGCACGGGTGCCGGCGCGTACGCGATCACCGAGGTCTGCCCGGACACCTGGCTCCCGGGAGAGGCGGACGAGTTCTTCGTCATCGCTGCCGATGGGCCCCTCGACCGGGTGAGCGTGACCGATGGCGAGGGGACAGCCTCCTTCCCACCGGGCGCCAGGGGAGCGGGGCGGGTCGTCGTTGCGCGGAACGGAACAGCGTATCGCCTTGTTCACGGCACCCTGCCCGACTTCGAGCTCCAGGAGGTCTCCCCCGCCCCCGGGATGGTCCGGACAAAGGACCTCCGGCTCGGGAACGACCACGACGAGCTCGCCCTGATCGTGGACGGCGCGGTGGTCGACCGGGTTGCCTGGCCAGGGGACGTCCGGCCCCGCCAGGGCCAGGTCCACTTCCGGGAGAACGGTGGATGGGACCCGCGTGTCCTGATGATCGGGCAGTCCCGGTTCGGTCCCCTCACGGTCCACAATGTCTCGGGCACCGCCTTTGTCGCCCCGGACTGCTCATCGGACGTCCTTGCGGACCTGGTCGCCTCGGCCCGGACGTCGGTCCTCCTGAACGCCTACGAACTGACCGACCCCGCCCTCGTCGAGGCGCTCGTTGCTGCCTCAGAACACGGAGTGAAGGTGGTCGTGCTGATCGAAGGGGGGCCGGTGGGCGGCATTCCGTCCGGAGAGTGGGCCGTGCTCGTCCGCCTTCTCGACGCGGGAGTCCCGGTCAACCGGATCGGCTCGAGGGAGACGGCGCACGCCCGCTATCGCTTCGACCACGCCAAGTACCTGGTTGTCGACGACCGTTGGACGATGGTCACGACCGAGAACTGGAAACCGGCCGCCTTTCCACCGACGGGGCGGCAGGGAAACCGGGGCTGGGGGGTGGTGATCGACGACACACGGGTTGCGGCGTACTTCCGCAGTGTCTTTTCCGAGGACCTCGGGGGACAGGACATCGAACCGGTCACGACCCTGCGCCCCGGGGCGGTCGAGACACCGTCCGGGCAAGCATACCCACCCCGGTTCACTCCGGCTCCCTTCCAGAACGCGACGGTGACCACCGTCCTCGCCCCTGACACGGCCGACCAGGTGACCGCCCTTGTCGCCTCGGCCCGGAGGTCGGTCCTGATCGAACAGGCGTACATCACCAACGAGTCAGGGACCCGGCTTCAGCGCTACCTGGCCGCCGCCGTCGACGCGGCCCGAAGAGGGGTCGAGGTCCGGGTGCTCCTGGACTCCGCGTGGTTCAACACCGAGGACGAGGCGGACAACGACGAGCAGGTCGCCCTGATCAACCGGATCGCAGTCGCGGAGGGGCTCCCGATCGAGGCACGGCTCGCGGACCTCCGGGCGCGCGACCTGACCAAGGTCCACACCAAGGGCGTGGTGGTGGACGGCCGACGGGTGCTGATCTCGTCTATCAACTGGAACGAGGGCTCGCCATCGTTCAACCGCGAGGCGGGCGTGATCGTGGACGACCCCGCGACAGGGGCGTATTTCACGGCGACGTTCGATGCGGACTGGGGATCGGGATCGGATCTATCCACCTCCGCCGCCCGGCGCGGTGTGGACTGGTTCCGGGTCGGGATAGCAGGGGTCGTCCTCGTCGGGGTCGCGACGATTGTCTTCGTACGGAAGAGAAGAGGATAATAGGGCGACGCCTAGTGGTCGTCGCGAAGGGAGGGTTCGAACTTCTTTGCCGCACAGCGGCAGATGTCGCAGAGAGTGACGGTGCCCGCCTCCTCACCCATGACCGAGAGCGCCCAGCGGTCGATCAGGGCGGAGAGTTCGGGCGAGAAGTCGCTGCCGTCACAGCATCCGCGCTTGTGGCTGATGTACTGGGAGATCGCGGCCCGGCTGATGCCGAGGCGCCGTGCGACCTCCGTCTGCGGCACACCCTGATGATGGACCAGCCGGCAGACCATCTCGGCGCGGGCGGGGGGAACGAGTTTGCGCACCGTGGCGTCACACACCATGATGTCACAGACTCGCTCGTTCATGCGGGTACCGCAACAGCCGCCTGGCGCGACTGGTAGATGATCTGGCGCGCGTCCTTGAAGTTGAACTTCTCAAGGATCAGATGGTTCTCTTTCAGCTTCTTCAGCGCGTATCGTACGGTGCGCGGTGCGAGGTTCGACCGCTGCACAAGCTCCTTGTGGGTCATAGCACCGCTGTTGTCCAGCAGGTGCAGGACGGTCCTGGAGGATGGTGGAAGACCAGACCCAGTCATACTCAGTATGTTAACGCTGTTAACATTTAAACCTGTCGGTTATATTTAGGATAACTACGAACAATTTCGTTGTATGCTCGTTTCGCAGGAGGGGCGCGCCCTCGCGATCCTCCTCCTCGTCTTCGGTCTTGTTGCGAGCGGTGCGACCCTGCTCGAGGTGCTCGGCCCGGAGACGTTCGCCGTCCCCTTCTCGCCCGATCTCCGCGACGGCACACTCGCGTTCGTCCGAGGGCCGATCGAGGAGGTGATCGCGACGGACGGGGGCCACCTGATCACCCGCGTGGGCGAGGTCCGGGTCTTCATGCCCGCAAGCGCGGTCCCCGACCCCGCTCCGACGAGGGGTGAGATTGTGGCGTGCTACGGCCTCGTCTCGACCTACAACGGAGCCCGGGAGATCGTCCTCCGCGAGGCCCGCGACCTCCGGCGCGTCGATCAGGAGTAGTCCGCGCAGTCCTGGGGAAGGGACTCGAAGGGGGTCGTCGCGGCAAGCACGGACCGCTCCCGTGCGGAGGCACGCCAGGCGGCCTTGAGCGGAGCAAAGAGGTCCTCCGTCTCCGAGCGGAGCGCCGACTCGATCCGGGCCTCGAGCGACGATAGCGCCCGATCGCGGCAGCGATCGAACGCGGCGACCACGCCGAGGTCGACGAAGGCGAGCAGAGTCGCCTCGAGCGGACGGAGATACGCTGCGAGGACCAGGCACGGACGCGCCGCCCCATCGTGCCCGATCACTTCGACAAGATAGCGCGACGGGATTCCACGAGCCCCCTGCCGGCGCCGCTCTTCGGCCGTCCTGACCCGGTTTCGGTCGGCCTCTGCGATCCGGAGCGTGAAGTCTGCTGGGGTTCCCGCGCCAAAGAGCCGCTGTGCACCCGCGTTCTCGTAGAGGACAGCCCCGTCCACTCCCACCAGGAGGAGGGGGACCGGAGCCGACTCGACGACCGTTTCATACCGTGCGCCCCGCCTCGCATCGAGCTTCACCGCTTCGTCCCGGAGCACGACAGAGAAACCGCGGTTGGTAAGTGCCGCGAGGGTTGCCGCCTCCTTCTCCCCGTACGGACCGGACCGGTCCGCGACCGCGATCAGGCCGGCGAGCCGTCCGTCATCGAGGACCGGAACGGTGAGCAACCGGTGCAGGACGAGGTGCCCCTCCGGGAGGCGGTCGGGGTCGATCTCCTCCAGGCAGGTGGGGACGGCAGGATCGGCGACAAGCGTCCAGGGCTCGAACCGGCCCGGTGTGTCGTGGAGCGCCGGTGAGAGCGAGAGCGCCACTGGCTGATCCCCGTCGAACCGATAGACCGCGCCGTAGCGCGAGCCGGTCAGGCGGAGGGCTACGGCGAGGAGACGGTCGGCCCCCTGCCCCGGCGCCGCACGGTGCACCTCGAGGAGTGCGTTCGCCAGCGCTCGCTGCCCCTCCGAGGTGGCGAGTCGCCCATAGAGGTCCGAGGCGTCGGTGGCGAGGAGCGCTGCGCCGGCGACGGTACCGTCAGACCTGGCGACCGGCGAGGCCCCGAGCAGGAGGCGGCGGCCGTCGACCTCGACCTCCCCGGTGCCGGGGACACCGAAGACGGCGAGCCGTGCGAGCGGCTCGAGGGCCAGGGCGACCCGCTCGGGAAAGACCGTCCAGAGAGTGAGAGCCTCGACCGTCCCGTTCTCTCCGGTGAGCGCCTCCAGCACCTCTCCCCCGGCGACTCCGCATCGGAGCTCCTCGTCGACGAGGAGGGCAGCCCCTGGCAGGTTCACTACCAGGTCCCGATGCCGGGCCTCGCTCGTCGCGAGCGCGTCCGCCATCTCCCGTTCAGCCGTGCGGTCGGCGATCGAGACCACCGCGAGCACCGGGGTCGCCATCCCACCGGAGAGTTCGCACCAGCGGCGCGATCCGTCAGCGCCGCGCAGCCAGGCCCCGCGGCCCACGACCTCCCCTGCCCCGAGGTCTGCGGCGAGGGCGTCGAACACGGCGAGGTCCTCGAAGGCCTCACGGAGAGAACGGCCCCGAAGCGGCCCCAGAAGGTCGGTGGCCCGGTCGTTCAGGTCGTGCACACGGCCCGTCGCCGGCATGAAGAAGAGAACGGCGGACGGGAGCCGGTCACGAAGGCCATGGAACCAGACCCGGTACGCCCCCGCCTCCTCCGCCGCAGCCCCCAGGAGACCGGCGACGACCCCACCCACCGCCGAGACGGCGGCGCCCCCGATCAGGGCCGGGAGCACGGTCGACCCGGTCGCGGCTGAAAGGCCGGCAAAGACCGCCCCCGCAAGGAGGGCAAGGGCGAAGCCGGTCCACCGTTCACGACATGCGCCGGCGGCCACCGGCACGAGAGCGAGTGCTACGGCGACGGCAGGGAGGTCGAGGACGAGGGCGGCGGCGGATGAAGCCCAGGCGAGGAGGGCAGCGAGAACGAGGAGCAGAAGGCCGATGTCGGTCCGGGGCATGATGGAGAGGGGTGGCTCCGTATGGCGCATCAATCTGCCTGTCCGGTCCGAAGGTGTGATAAGCGAGCGGAGGGTACCCTATCCCCATGTCTAACCAGGAGATCCAGGTCCAGATGCCGCCCGACCTCGATCCGGTCTACTCCAACATGATCCAGATCGCCTACAAAGACGACGAGTTCACATTTCTCTTTCTCCACCAGATCCCCGGGACCAACCAGGCGCGGGCGAAGGCAATCGTCTCGATCTCACCCCGCCACGCCAAGTCCCTGCTCGCGGTGCTGGGAGGATCGATGGCGGAGTACGAGGAGAAGTTCGGGACCCTCGAGGGGCCAGGCGAGCGCCGGCCTGAGAGCGTCTCGTCAACCCTCTCCGGCTACTCCTGAGATGGACCTGGTCGCGCCGGTGACCGGGCTCGACGAGTTCGCCGCCGTTGTCGAGGCGGGGCCGGACCTGGTCGAGCTCCGACTCGACCTCGTCGGTCGGGAGGACCACCCGGCCCTCGCCGCTGCCTGCCGCGGGGTCACCCTGCCCCTGGTCGCGACCGTCCGTTCGATCGAGGAGGGAGGGGCCTTCGCCGGCGATGCCGACGACTGTGCCCGTCTCCTCGCACCTTTCCTCCCACTCGCCCGATACGTCGACCTCGAACGGCGGTTCCGCACGCTCGCGCCGCCCTGCCGCGAGGCGGGGTGCGGCATCATCGCCTCGGTCCACCTGGGGACGATGCTCCCCCTCCCCGAGCTCTTCGGGCTTGAACGCGACCTCAGGAGCTATGGCGACATCCCCAAGATCGTCCTCGCCCCCTCATCGGACGACGACCTGCTCGACCTCCTCTCCTTCACCCACGCGGTCTCGAAGCCGGTCTGCACCTCGATCATGGGGACCGCGTATCGTCACGGACGGGCCCTCCTCCCGCTCTTCGGTTCCTCGTTCGCCTACTGCTCGGTCGGCCGGCCCTCCTCGCCCGGGCAGTATACCCTCGGCGAGATGCGGACCCTCGCGGCGCTCCTGGGGCCGGCCCGGTAGAGGGTCACTCTCCAGAAATCCGGGTGCGGGCCTCCTGCAGGAGCAGGGCGTCCGCGAGCACCAGTCCGAGCATTGCCTCGGCGACCGGCACGATCCGGTAGGCGATGCATGGGTCGTGCCGGCCGGCGATCTCGATCTCCACCGGATGGCCGGACGAGTCGATGGTCGTCTGGGGGAGGGCGATCGATGGTGTCGGCTTCACCGCGAGCCTGGCGACCACCGGCTCACCGTTCGAGATCCCGCCGAGGACCCCTCCCGCTCGGTTCGAGGCGAAGCCGCCGGGGAGGATTGGGTCGTTCATCTCGGAGCCGTAGAGGTCGGCCGCGCCGAAGCCCTCGCCGATCTCGACCCCCTTCACCGCCCCGATCCCCATCAGGGCGCCGGCGATCGCGGCATCGAGCCTGCCGAAGACCGGCTCGCCGAGCCCGCGGGGGACCCCGGTGGCGACCACCTCGACGACGCCCCCGACCGAGTCGCCACGGGAGACCGCCTCGCGCACCTCGGCGGCCATCACCTCCTCGCCCGAGACGCCATGGACCGAGATGACCCGCCCCTCGACCCGGACGCCGTGCAGGGAGAGGAGCCGGAGGGCGATCGCTCCTGCCGCCACCCGGCCGACCGTCTCGCGTCCCGAGGAGCGTCCGCCGCCGCGGTGGTCGCGGACCCCGAACTTCCAGGCGAAGGTGCAGTCCGCGTGACCCGGCCGGAAGACCTCGCGGAGGGGCTCGTAGTCCCTGGATTGCGCCCCCTCGTTCTCGACCAGGAGCGCGATCGGCGCTCCGGTGGTCACCCCCTCGAAGACCCCGGAGAGGATCCGGACCCGGTCCGCCTCCTGGCGGGGGGAGACAAGCGGTCCCGTGCCGGGCCGTCGGCGGTCGAGGAGTGGCTGGATGTCCTCCTCTCCGAGCGGGACTCGTGCCGGGCACCCGTCCACCACGGCACCGAGGGCCGGGCCATGGCTCTCACCGAAGGTGGTCACCCGAAAGAGCCGGCCGAAGGTGTTCACCCGAGCACCTCCTCCACCTCTGCCACCGAGACCCGGATGCCGAAGAAGGCCTCGCACTGGGCGGCCGCCTGGTGGGCGAAGAGCGCCGTCCCGGGGACCGTTGCTGCGCCTGCAGCCCGGGCGAGACGGAGGAGCGGCGTCTCGGGCGGGGTATAGACGAGATCGAAGACGGTCATCCCCGGGCGGAGGTCGCCGGGACCGAGGAGCGAGGAGGTGTCCGGCGCCATTCCGACCGGGGTCGCATGGACGACGACGTCGGTCCGGTCGGGGTCGAACTCCCCAGGGGAACCGAAACCCACCCCGAACCGGGCGGCGAGCGCCGCGGCGCGATCGGGATGACGGGCGAGCACGGTGACCGTCATGCCGAGGTCGGCGAGGGCAAACACAGCGGCGGCGGCGGCCCCGCCTGAGCCGAGAACGACCGCACGGAGGTCCTGCCCCCCGAGGTGAGCGAGTGGCGCCCTGACCCCGATCCAGTCGGTGTTCAGGCCATAGAGCCGACCATCGTTTTGAACGACGGTGTTCACCGCCCCGATCGCCTCCGCCTCGGGGGAGAGGGCATCGCAGTGCCGGAGCACCTCCTCCTTGAACGGGATCGTGACAGAGAGGCCTCGGAGGTCGAGCCGACGGGCGAGCGAGACCGCGGTGTCGGCGGTGGGGGCGTCGATCCGCGTGTAGACGTAGGGGAGGCCGTGGACCTCGATCAGTCGGGCGAAGACCGCCGGCGACCGGCTGTGGCTGACCGGGTGGCCGACCACCGCACAGATGAGGTGCCCTTCCGCAAGCATTCGGTCGAGCGCCGCGGCTTCGTCCGGGCAGGGGTTGGCGGCCGCGAGCTCCTTTCGGAGCCCTGAGGGCAGACGGTGCTCGAGCCAGGCGAGGACCTCGCCGGCGACCGTCGGGGGGTCCCGGCAGCCGGTCCAGGTGCAATGGTCGGCCGCGGCCCGGTAAAGGGGCTCGCGGGCTGCGAGCACGGCCCGGGCCTCCTCCTCGGCGTCGAGCCCTGTGAGGGGCGGGCGGTCCGAGCCCGCGCATCGGGCGGCGAGCTCGTTGGGCGAAGCGGTCAGCCAGACCACCCGTGCGTCCCGGCGGAGGGCAGCGACGTTTGCCGGGTCGAGGACGACACCCCCCCCCGTCGCGATGACGCCCTCCACGTCAGCGAGGGAGGTGCAGACCGCCCGCTCGCGGCGCCGGAAGCCGTCCTCACCCTCCTCCACAAATATCTCCGGGATGGAGCGACCGGCCTCCATCTCGACGAGCAGATCGGTATCCAGGAACGGAACGCCCAGCCGCTCGGCGAGGAGGCGGCCGACCGTGGTCTTCCCGGCGCCGCGAGCGCCGACCAGGACGAGTTTCACAGCAGGCCCGCCTCCCCCAGCACATCCCAGAACCCGGGCCAGGACTTCGCAACGCAGCCCGGATCGGCGATCGTGACGTTCCCCGCCGCGAGCCCGAGCACGGCAAAAGCCATCGCCGTGCGGTGGTCGTCCACCGGGTCGACCACCCCCCCGTGGAGCGGGGCGGGAGTGATGACAAGTGCATCGTTCTCAACCGTCGCCCCGGCGCCGAGGTGCCGGAGACGGTCCGCGGTGACGGCGAGCCGATCCGACTCCTTGAACCGGAGGTGCCCGATCCCGGTGATCCGGGTCGGTGACTCCGCACTCACCGCGACGACGGCGAGAGTCTGGACCGTGTCGGGCGCAGATGACATGTCGACCTCGATCCCGCCGAGCCGGCCGTCCCGCGCGACGGTCACCCCGGACGGGCCGGACGTGACCCGGCAGCCCATCGCAGCGAGGGCCTCGGCGAACCTTCGGTCCCCCTGGGCCGAGGCGGGGTCCAGGTTCGGGACGGTCACCCGGCCCCCGAGAACGGCGGCGAGTGCGAAGAGATACGAGGCCGAAGACCAGTCGCCCTCCACTCGGTAGGCAGTCCCCGAGTACCCCCCGGGGGGGGCCAGGAACCGGCGATACCCCTCCCGCTCGACCACAGCCCCGAACCGGGCCATCACCTGGACGGTCAGGTCGAGGTAGCTCCTGGAGACGGGGGTGCCGTCCACCCGGACCTCGATCCCTTTCGGAGTGAGGGGGCCGGCGAGCATGAGCGAGGAGACGAACTGGCTCGAGACCGAACCGTCGACCGAGACCGACCCTCCCCGAAGAGGCCCGGTGACCTCGATCGGCGGGCAGCCGGGACGGGCTGCGTACCGGACGCGGGCACCGAGCCGGGCGAGGGCATCGCCGAGGGGGCCGACCGGCCGCTCCTGCATCCGGGCCGAACCCGTCAGCATGACCGGCGATCGGCCGAGGGCGGCGACCGAGGCGAGGAGGCGAAGCGAGGTCCCCGAGTTGCCCAGGTCGAGCACCTCGCCGCTGGCGGGCAGTACGCCATCGCCCTCGACCACGAACGACCCGTCGCGGCACCTGATCCGGACCCCGAGCCGGGAGAGCCCCTCACACGTGAGACGAGTGTCGTCCGAGAGGAGCGGGTCCTGGATCTGAGACCTGCCCTGGGCGAGCGCAGCTGCCACCAGGGCGCGGTGCGTGAGGGACTTGCTCGGCGGGGCGGGGACGGTGAGGTCGACCGGCCCTGCCCTGGAGAGCGTGACTGCGGTCATGGGAGCTCCAGGGGGCGGTATCGCCCCAGGTCCTTCACCCGCGAGAGGAGGGTGACCTCCTCGACCGCCTCGTCCCAGCCCGGCGCATAGTCTCCGTCGATGAAGAAGACATACCGGCCGAGGCCCCGGCGTGACGGGCGCGACTCGATCCTGGTCAGGTTCAGCCCCCGGACCGCGAACGGCGCGAGCAGGGCAGCGAGGAGCCCCGCGCGGTCCCCCTCGGGGTCGAGGAGGAGGCTCGCCCGACAGGGGGGTGGAGCCGGTTCGGCCTCGAGCGAGATACGGACGAAACGGGTCTGGTTGGTGCTGCTGTTCTGGACCTCGCGCTCCAGGACCGTCAGGCCGTGTCGGTCCGCGAGCCCGTCTGAGACGAGTGCGCCGGACCCCGGGTTCTCGCGGGCTGCGATCGCCGAGGCGGCGTTCGAGGAGGTGGGTATGATCGGCAGCCCAAGCGCCTCGACCCGGAGCGAGCACTGCTCCACGGTCTGGGGATGGGCGTAGAGCCGCTCGATCGGGCGCGACGGGTCGGCGACGGCGAGCTGGTGCCTGACCGCGATCGTGCACTCGCCGGTGATCACCACGGGGTAGCGGGTAAGGCCGTCCAGAGTCGGGCCGACCGAGCCCGCCTCGCTGTTCTCGAGCGGGACGAGGCCGTCACCCACGGCAGCGGCGACACCGGCGAAGACCCCGGCGATCGTGGAACAGAGCCGGACATCGGGATCGAGGCGGGCGGCGACCTCGTGGGAGAAGGTTCCCTCCGGGCCGAGGGTGAGCAGGGTCATCGCTCCACCAGGCAGCGGATCAGGCGGTCGGTCTCGGCGGTTGCGACCGGGGCGTAGTTCGCGTACGCTGCCGCGTTCTCCTCGAAGAGGCGCGTGAACGCCCCGGGCCCCGGGTCGGCGACCGTGTCCCGGAGGTCCTCGAGCGCCTCCGAGCAGGTCTCAAGGACGGCGGGGACGTGGGGGTTCGACCGGAGTATCTCCCGGTAAAGCGCGGGCTCCTGCGCCAGGAGCCTCCCGACGATCCCGAGCTCGATCCGGTAGACCGGCGAGGTGAACGAGAGAACCTCGTCCAGGTCGCAGTCAAGCCGCCGCATGGTTTCGGCCATAACGAGAGTGAGCGAATGGGTGAGCCCCTGGACCACCGCCATCACACGGTCGTGCCGTTCGGGGGTGGAGAAGGTGAGATGCGCCCCGGCCCCGCGGAGGAGGTCGAAGAGGGGAGCGCACTGCTCCTCCGTCGCCGTCGCGGGGGTGACGACGATCGTCTGGCCCTCGAGGGAGGCGACGCCGGGGCCGAACATCGGGTGCAGGCCGACGGACGGCGCCGGGGAACGGGCCATCTCGGCCACCGGCCCCACCTTGAGCGAGGTCAGGTCACAGAGGAGCTGGTCCGGCCGGAGGTGAGGGGCAACCTGGGCGATCACCCCGAGGGTCACCTCGATCGGGACCGAGACCATCACCACGTCCTGGCGGGCGAGGAATGAGGCTATCGGTTCGCTCCCCGTCCGGCCGCGGACCGAGACCTCCCACCCGGCGTCACCAAAGATCCGCGCGAAGAGAGTCCCCATACCTCCTGTGCCGCCCAGGATGCCGACCCTAGCGCTCACGGATCGTCTCCGTGACCGCATGGCCGAAGTGGCGCCCCCCTTCGAGGAGCGCTCCGAGCACCCGGTCGCCGACACGGAGGGCCGCGACCGAGACCGCACCCCCGCCCTCGCGGACGAGGCGGATCGTCTCGGCGTTCTGGAGCACAATCCCCGCCTTTCTCCCGTCGTCCGAGGTCGCCTCGACGAGCAGGAGGGGGCGGCGTTCGACCTTGACCCGACCGACGGCCGCAGGCGCGGAGCAGCCCCGGGCCTCGACCCCGAGGACCGCGTCACCGGCCGCGAGGTCGGCGAGATAGGCGGTCCTCCCCCCGGGGAGGAGGCAGTAGGCGTGCACCGCGCCGGCGTTCACCCGGAACGGCCGTGGCGCCACGTACGGGTTCTCCAGGGTCTCGGCATGGACCAGGAAGAGGGCCGACGAGGTGTTCCCGACGAGCAGCCCCTCGTCCTCCCCGAAGAGCGAGCACGTGTCGACACAGACCCGGTCTCCCATCCCGATCGGCCGGACCGACTCGACCGTGAACGGCACGAGGGGGACCCGCTCCTCGCCGGCCTTGACGAGCGCCGCAACCCGTGCGACTACGGCGGGGTCATCGGTGTCGAGCAGGACGCCGGCGACCCCCCGCTCCAGTGCCCCGAGGGCGAGAAGCGCGTCGTCCTCGGAGGTCACCCGGGCGAAGACCCGGTCCGAGCGGGCGATCAGGTTCTCGAGGGGGATCACGGTCCAGTCGCTCGTCTCGACCACGACGGTCCCCTGGTGGGTGAGCTCGACGGCCCGGTCCTCGTCCGCGGAGGAGGCGATCGTGACGGCGAAGACGTCACGGTCCCACTCGAGGTCGCCTCCTGGTCCCACCGTCGTGACCCGGCCGAGCGCCCGGACCCGGTCGGGCTCGTCGGTCACGATCGCGTCCGCTCCCGCCTCGAGCGCGGCGGTGGCAATCCTGGTCGAGAAGGGGCGTGCCTCGACCCAGAGGGCCTTCATCTCCCGTCTCCGTGCACGGTGCTGCAGATCCGGCCGACGAAGGCCCTGGTGTCCTCGCGCTGGAACGCATTCCGACCCATGCAGACCCCGGCGCCGCCGGCGCCGACGGCGTCCGCGATCATCGTGATTGCGGCCTCGTCCCCGCCCTTCTCGCCGCCGGCGATCATCACCGGGACCGAGCAGGCCTCGACGATCCGCCGGAAGGCCCCGGGGTCACCGGGGTAGTTCACCTTGATCAGGTCGGCACCGAGCTCTTCGGCCGCCCTGACGCAGTGAGAGACCGCCACAGGGCTCGAGCCGTCGATCCCCGCACCCCGGGCGTAGGCCATGATCAGGAGCGGCATGCCCCAGCGAGTGCAGTCCTTCGAGATCTCCCCGGCCGCTTCGAGCATCCGCGACTCGTTCGGCGCACCCAGATTGATGTGGATCGAGACCGCGTCCGCCCCGAGGGAGATTGCCTCCTCGACCGTGCAGACGAGTACCTTGTCGTTCGGGTCGGGGTTGAGGGCGGTGGAGGCGGAGAGGTGGACGATCAGGCCGATGTCGCGCCCGTGCCGCCGGTGGCCCGCCTTCACCATCCCCTTGTGGAGAATGATCGCGTTTGCGCCGCCCTCGGAGACCTCGGAGATCACCCTTGTCATGTTCCGCAGCCCATCGATCTGACCAAGGGTCATGCCGTGGTCCATCGGCACGATCACGGCCCGGCCGGTGTTCCGGTCCATGATCCGCTCGAGCCGAATCTCCTTTCCGATCATCGAAGCACCTCCATTGCCTCGTCGGCGGTCCTGCCCTCGTGGACGATCAGGGCCGCCGCCTGGACGAACCGGTCGGGAGCCGCGTGCTGGAAGGCGTTGCGCCCGATCGAGATGCCGGCGGCGCCTCCCGCCATTGCCCCCTCGATCAGCTCGAGGGTGGTCCGGTCATCGGTCCTGGACCCCCCCGCGACCACGACGGGGACCGGGCAGCCCATCGTAACCTCGGAGAACGAGTCGGGGTCGCCAGTGTAGACGGTCTTGACCAGGTCGGCGCCGAGCTCAGCGGCGACGCGGGCGGCGAGGCGGACGTGCTCGACCGCGTGCTCGTCTACGATCTTCTTGCCTCGCGGGTACATCATGGCGAGGAGCGGCATGCCCCACTCCTGACATTCGACCGCGATCCGGCCGAGGTCGCCGAGCATCCGGGCCTCGGAGTCAGCGCCGATGTTGACGTGCATCGAGACCCCGTCCGCGCCCATCCGGAGCGCGTGGGTGACCGTGTTGACCAGCACCTTCTCGTTCGGGTCCGGCCCGATCGCGGTCGAGGCCGAGAGGTGCAGGATCAGGCCGACGTCCGGGCCGTGCCGACGGTGGCCGTAGAGCGCGAGGCCGATGTGGCCGAGCACGGCGTTCGCGCCGCCGAGCGCGACGGCGTCGACGGCGCCGTCCAGGTCGATCAGGCCCGGGATCGGGCCCTGGGTCACACCGTGGTCCATTGGCACGATGATGGTCCTCTTCGTATTCCGGTTGATGATACGTTCAAGACGGATCTCTTTTCCTCTCATGACACAGGCCTCCGCCGCCCCACGCCCTGCAGGTGAACTGCGTTCGTGGGGCGATCAGAAAAAATAATAGCCGGCGAAACCGAAGCCGTTCGCTCGCCGGAAAAGATACGATGCACGGTGAACGGGTGCCCTAGCGATAAAAGCACTCACGGGCGAAAAAACATTCACCACACATTGGAATCCAGTGCGATCGAGATGAAAATAAACCTGCCGGTGTGCTGAGGCCGGCAGGCATATGAGGCGGGGTCGCTGATCGGTACGCGATGGCCTCCGCGGTCCCCTCCACCACGCTCCCGACCTGGACCTTCTGGGTGATCGTCTTCGCAGTCTTTGCGGCTACAGCGGTCGTCTTCTGGCCCCTCGTCGGGATCTCGGTGCTCGCGGCCTCAGTTGGTGTCGTACTCTTCCCGCTCCAGCGCCGGCTCTCCAGGAGGCTTGGACCGGTCGTAGCAGCGGTGCTGCTGACGATCGTGGTCGGGGTGGCCCTCGTCGGAGCGGCCGCGTTCACGATCGGGGTGCTCGTCCAGAACCTGGACTTCATCATCGAGATGGTCCGGGCGATCTTCTCGGCGGCAGCAGGGCCGATCGTCGACCCGTCCGGGGGGACGCTGCCGATCGACCCTGCGAGGGTGACGGAGGCGCTCCAGGCCGAGCTCGGGGCGTTCAGCGACTTCCTCTCCTCCCTGGTCGGCGAGCTCCCGATCGTCGGGCTTGAGACGATCGTCTTCTTCCTCGTCCTCTACCTGACCCTGGAGCAGGGGGAGGCCACGGGCGTCCGGCTCGGAGACGCCCTGCCGCCACATGTCCGCCGGCCGGTCGAGCGGCTCTGGAAGATGGCCGTCGACGTGATGTACTCGATCTTCGTGGTCCACTTCGCCACGGCGTTCGTGACCTTTCTGATCGCGATCCCCTTCTTCTGGTTCCTCGGATATGGCCACGTCCTCTTCTTCGCCGTCCTCTCGGGGGTCTTCCAGCTGGTCCCGTTCCTGGGTCAGACGGTGATCCTGATCGTGATCGGGGGGTACGCGCTCGCGATCGGCGACCTGCGCGGGCTGCTCCTTGTCATCTTCATCGGGTACCCGTTCGTGGCGGCGCTCCCCGACTGGATCATGCGCCCGCTCCTGATGGGGGCCCAGGCGAAGCTCCACCCGGTGGTGATGTTCATCGGGTTCTTCGGTGGGATCACCCTGATCGGGCTGACGGGGCTGATCCTCGGCCCGCTCCTGCTCGCGCTCGCGGTGGGGGCGTACGGGATCGTCGTGGACGAGCTGGAGCTCCGCCGCCGGGCGGTGGATGGGCCGCCCGTGCCCGTCGAGCCAGCCACGCCGGAGGAGCCGGCGACGTGATCGGAGCGGGGGCCCGCCGGGCGCCCGGGTGAGAGAGAGCCCGGGTCGCGCGGAGCCGGCACGTGGCAGGGCAGCTGCATGGGGAAGAGGTCGGAGATAGGTATTATCCCGAGAGTTTCTTCAGCTCGGAGACGGGCTGCTTCAGGATCGAGCTGAGCCCCTTGAGGTCGTCGTCGGAGAGTTCGAGGTCGGCATTCCCCTCGCGGAACCGACGGAAGAGCTCGTCGGCGGCCTGCTGGCTCGATGCTGCAGTCGCTCGGTTCGGAACAGTGAACGCCCGCCTCTGCGGTTCCGGTGCTCCAGGGTCCATCAGCCTCGCCCCACTTCACCAGAGCGTTGGTGCGATGGTATTTGTAGGTAGCTGTCGGGGATCATCCCGGGGAAGGGGAGCGAGGCGCGGGAGGGTTTTATTCTCCGACGCCGAGTGTGTATGGCGCGGGGATTGCCGAGCCAGGTCAAAGGCGTAGGGCTTAGGACCCTATCGCGCAGGCGTTCGAGGGTTCGAATCCCTCTCCCCGCATTAGGATTTAAGATCCGAAATTGTATTTTGGGATATTTATGACGCTCAAAAATGGTAGCGCATGTCCGCCCTCCCCGGCAGCCTGCATCCCGGCGGACGTCCTTCGCGGTCCTGCTGCTTCCACTGATTGAATCCCGCCAGCGCGCTCGTCCGGTCAGCTCTCCACTGACAGGATCGGCTGCAGCGCAAAGTGCCGGGCCGTGACGCCGACCATGTCCACCGGTTGCTCGGTCACGACCGCGCGCCGGTTGCCGGCTATCGTACCGCCCCCATGCCCGGTACCGCTACAGAACCGCGACGTGCCCCGGCGGGTCCATCTACTCCAGCCAGTGGTGATCCCGGGCAGCACAGCCCGTCCCGTGCCGGTTAAAAATGTGATCAGAAAATGTGATCAGAGGTTGTTGAACAGCCAGGTCACGTCCGCGAAGTCGATCCGCCCGTTCCCGTTGTAGTCGAACGCCGCGAGCGGCTCGTTCGCCGCGATCCAGGTCATCTGGTTGAAGTAGAGAGTGACATCCGCGAAGTCCTTCCGGCCGTTGCCGTTGACATCGTCGTACTTCCCATCCTTGTTGTTGTCCCTCGGGATGGCGGAGCCGCCGGGGACAAGGCCGGGCTCGGCGGGGAGCGGTGCCCTGATGGTGAAGCCGTTTTTCAGGGACGACCTTCTGCCATCGGGATGAATGACAGTCACGTCCCAGCTCCCCGTCGACGCCGTCGATGGCAGGGGAAATACACAGGTGATCTGCGTCTCCGAGACGCGGACAACGTTCGTTCCCACGATAGCGGCCACCGGCTTGGGATTCCCGAATTCATAATCCTGGAGCGCGACCGTCACCCCGGGCGGGAACCCGTTGCCGTTCAGTATGGATGAGACGGTCGTGCCAGCAACACCTTCGTTCGGCGTGATCGAGGCGAGGTTGAAGGGCTCGTAGATGGTGAACCCCCTGGAGGTTTGCCACGCAATATTCTGACCGAGTGATGAAAGGGTCACTTGCCAGGGAGCCAATGGATCACACACATCAAGATACCCGGTTGGAAGCAGGGGCAGGTCGAACTCGCAGGTGATCGTTGTCGGCGAAACAACAGTGAGGTTCGTGGCATCAATTGTATAACAGTCCCCAAGCGGTTGAGAAAGGTAGGCAGAATAGGTATTACCAGGCCGGAAGTTGGTCCCGGTCAGGGTCATGGAGAACGACGTGCCCAGAGCGCCGCTATTCGGCGTCATGCCCGTCACCTGGGCGGGACTGAACCTGCCGCCGTACACGAGAAAGCCGTTATCCCACCAGTACGTGAACCGAAGGTTGTCGGCGCTGTCCAGGGCAAGAGAGCAGAACCGTGTTACATCACCCACCTCGACCGGCCATTCGAGCTTCGTGGTTGCGCCGGAGGGATGCCAGTACGCCAGCGTGGTTTTCGAATTGTATTGTGTGCTGAACAGAATGTGGGGCTTGCCCGCACTGTCGAGCGCGAGGGACGAGGGGCCCACGGCAGTCAGAGAACCGGAGATGGTCGTGATCGTCGGCGCACCACCACCTGTCAGATAACGTGCACACTTCACGACACGAGCGGACTCATCGAAATAACTGATATAGTGGTCGGTCCCGGCGTTGTCTTCCACAACCGCGAGGGAGGTGTATTTTCCGACATTTCCCACCGAATCCAGGGTAGTGCACTCCCAGGCACCATCGATGCGTTCGGCTAATTTCAGGTCGCCATTCGTCGCATCGTAGTAGCTGATCCGCGGGTTGCCGACAGTGTCCAGTGCGAGGGATGAGTACCGACCGACCATTCCCACCGAATCGACGGTCGTGGCAGACCAGCGTGATCCGGCGGTCCTGGCCCTGGAGGCGTACTTCAGGTCGCCATTCGTCCCATCGTAGTAGCTGATCCGAGGGTTGCCGGCACTGTCCAGCGCTAGGGATGTATACCCCCCGACAATCCCGGCCGAATCAACCGTCTCGAGGTGCCAGGTTGAACCGTCGTGCCACGCATACTTCAGATCCCCATTGGTCGAATCGTAGTAACTGATCCGCGGGTTGCCGGCACTGTCCAGCTCAAGGGAGGGATACATTCCGACAATCCCCTGCGAATCGACGGTCTGATTATGCCACGCCCAGTCGTAAAACCAGGCATATTTCAGGTCGCCGTGTCCCGAATCGTAATAGCTGACATGGGGATTGTCGGCACTGTCCAGTGCGATGGATGAAACACAGGGATCGGACGTGTCCGAACTCGTTATCCTGTCCACAACCTGGCTGTCCACGAACAGCCCGTACCCGTCCACGGCCCCGATCCCGAGCGGGACCAGCAGCAGCAGTGTGATGAGGGTGGTCGAAACGAGCCCCCTCATACTCCCCGTAAATCGTTCTGCGAACATCGCTCACCCTCACGCGAGATGCCGATCTCATGTCGTGCGTTGACGGTCGACGGGATCCGCACCATCACCTGCTCCTCGAATCATGAGATGCGGCGCATCATCGGACCAGCGATTCCGTGAAAGAGAGCAGATTCAATGATAATTGACATTCCTATCGATAAAATTTGTGCAATAAATGGTGCACGAAACCATGAGAGGCAGCATCCTCGTTCGAGTTTCTGAAAGAATCGGGGAGAACGAGAGGAGGCGCCCGGTTTTGAACCGTGGACGGCCGGCCCGCACCCCTCTCAATCACGTCCGCATCCACGCCCCAGCCCGGTCGACGAGGTGCCAGACCTCGTCCGAGACCACCTGCGCCTGGTGGATCGACAGGGTGCCGGTGATGATCATGGCCCCCCGAGCATCCCCGACCGGGAAAAGAGTCTCAACATAGAGTCCGTCCTCGACTTCGTCGAGTGGAACACCGGGGAGAGAGAAGCGAAATAACCGTTCCGTCATTTTTGTCCCGGCGACCTGGGGAGCGCGTCCCGGCACCGGACCGATCACATCAACCCTGGTGACGCCGCGATTCGTTGCCCCGGGCGTGTCCTCCACATACCGGGGGGGGAACGGTGCGATGCCGGTTTCTGATGGTGATGTGGTCCGCGTGCCGGAAATGCCCTATGGGAACCCCCCCGTGCCCCCAGTCGCCTGACGAGCTGCGCAGCTTTTCGAAACCAACGAGGCATGAACGACTGCCTTCTCGGTTTGACCGTGGGTTCGCGTGAGGAGGATGGCGGTTTCTGCGACCCTCGCACTCCTCCGAAAGCATGAAGTCCTTCACCTTCGACACACTCCACGAAGGAAAGGAGCGCAACGAAGATGGAGCGACGAGCGGCCTGTGAATCCGGAGACGGAAGGAGGGGCCGCATGGCCTTCGGCGGAACCCCGGCAGGAGGAGACGATGGAAAACCCTGAATGGAGATGGGTGTACATCTCACTCCTCGCGTCCGGATTCTTTCTCATGCTCACGGTCTACGCGAATTTCGCGATGGACTGTTTATTCGGCGGGTGTGCCGTAACCTTCGTCTCGGGTTACCTCTTCATCTGCGGGATCGCGACGGCCCTCCTCTTCTGGACCCGTGCACGGGCGATGGACGCGATCCTCGCGGGGGAGGGACTGCTCGCCAGCTGGACCTATCCCGAGGAGGAGATGCGGCAGAGTGCGGAGCGGGAATACAGGGAATACCGCGAGGTGAACCGGGGCCTCCTCTACGTGGTCGGCGGGTTTATCCTGATTGCCATGGTCCTATTGATCCTCTTCGGCGGGGAGCCCGGACTCCTGACGGCCGGCATGCTCTTCGTGGTGCTCGTCCTGTGCGGCATCGCGTCGGTCGTTGCCCCGATGCTGGAGTACCGGCGCGTCAGCGGTTCACCAGGGAGGGCCGTGATCACCAGGCAGGGGATCGTCTACCGGGGAGCGGTCTACCCGTTCCGTTCCTTCTTATTGAGGATGGACGGTGTCCGGTTCCTGAAGAAGAGCCGGACGCACCCCCCGCTGATCGCCTTCTCGTTCCTCCAGCTCGTCGGTCTGTACATACCTCGTGCCTTCGAGGTTCGCGTGCCCGTGCCACAGGGCGAGGAGGAGAACGCACAGAGGATCGCCGCCCTCCTGGGGGGGTCGACGATGGAGGAGGACGAGGAGGTGCCATAGGTCTCCGATGATGTGTGCGAGAACGGTTGAGCGTTCACGATCCTCGCCGACGCCCCTGCCGGATCATCTCCCCTCGGGTTCATCCGGACGGCTTCGCCCGTGCCGGCGAAGTTCACGATTGCAGTTCCAATAAACACGCCATTCCCCACCATCTGCAGTGCCAGCCGCGTCGCGCCGTCCGATATGAAGTTCTCGACCCGCATCCGCTCGCCACAGTACTCCACCACCAGCCCGTAGGACGAGCCGGTATCAGAATAATTCATGAGTACAAGCCCGCCGGCCTCCTGGTTCTTACAGCGGAAGCCGGCCTTCCGGTACCGTTCGGCGACACAATCATTGAGGGTCTCGGACTGGACATAGAACCCCGACTGGTAAAGTTCCGCCCGCACGATCCTCGAGCGCTGCCCGCCCGCCACCGCCTGGATCACCATGGTCTTCGCACCGTCCTCCTCGGCCTGCTCGATCAAACGCTGGTGGTGTGCACCATTGGAGCCGATCGAATCTTCAGAACAATACTCGCTGCCCCTTCGCCCTCGCCGCCACCGCGACCGTGGGCCGCGCCGCCGCCGGCTCGGGCACAAGCCAGACCGTCTGGTCGGCCTCGAGCGATACCATCTGCAGCGCCCCGTCCATCGCAGGTGCGTAGACGACCACGATCCCGTTCGTCGCCCGCCGCCTGAGCGCTCGCGCGAGCCGGCTCATCCGCCGGCCCCCCTCCTCCGCGTCCAGGCCGGCCGCGAACGCCGGCGACCACTCCACCAGAAGCACCGTGTGATACGACCGGCTCACCGCCGCGATCGCATCGTCGAGACTCGCGCAGACCTGCGTCTCGAAGTGCTCCGAGCGGATCGGCGGCACCCGGAAGAGCACCTCCGAGAGGCCGGCATAGAGATAGAGCGTGTGGAACGAGCCGATCTCCGGGAGGTCGAGGAGCGCGGTCATCCGGTCCGGCGGCGCGATCAGCACCGTGAGCCGGCCGAGCTCGAAGGTCACACCGGGCCGGCACCAGAGCCGCATGGTCACCCCCCGCCCCCGCGGGTCCCCGCCGGGATCGACCATCCCGGACGTGCGCCGGCCGGTGAATCCGCGCCGGAGAGGACCGGGGGGTTGTCATGGTACGGGCCAGTCATCGTCGTCACCTGAAGCGTTCCCACCGATCAGCGGGTACCAGGATATTCGGCGACCGGGCATTTGAGCCCGGGGGATGCGGGGAGAAAGTAAGGGCGGCACCACTCGAGCCGGCGACGGACGCGGATGGGGGAAAGACGGATCCGAGTGTTACGATCCCCGATCGACTGCATCGTCGATCACCAGTTCGGCGATGTCGCCCGAGTACTCGGCGAGGCGGCGGATGGACCCGGCAATGCTGCCGAGGGCGACAGCCGGTCCGGTGGCAAGGGTTCGGGCATGGACCTCGATCTCCCGGCAGCGCGTCTCCGCCTCGACGACGACCTCGATCGTGTCGTCGGCGCGTCGGGGGTCATGGGAGAAGAACGCGTCCATCGCCCGATCAAAGACCTCGAGAGAGAAGGAGCTCGCCTCCTCGATGAGGCCGACGACGTCCGGGTCGAACGGACGGCCGCCAGTGGGGTCCCCACTTTCCGCGATCATGACGGCGTGGTCGGCGATACGTTCGACGACCCGTGCAACGAGGGCGTGGTTGACGACCGCGATGGGGACAGGGCCGGTCCCCTGGACGAGGGTCGGGTTCTTCAGGACCGCGTTCGCCTGGCGTGCGATCAGCCATTCAAGCCGGTCAACATCGACGTCCCGCTCGATGACCGACCGTACGAGGCCGGGGTCCCCGGCCGCGACGGCCTGGATCGCGTCCTGGTGCATGCCTCGTGCGATTCCGACCATCCGCCGGAGCGAACTCTCCAACGGCATCTCGTTCGGGTTGATCAGGTCGAGGATCCGCGCAGTGGTCTCCGTCTCCTCGATCACCGCCTGTCCGATCGTCACCCGTGCGTAGTCGCGGATGACACCCCGGACGAACGAGCGGAGCGGGCTCTTCGACGAGACGACGATCTCCGTGTATCCTGCGATGTATGCCCCGATCATACGCCGGAAGAGGGCTCGCTCACAGGTGCATGAGCTGACGTCGAAGACCCTCGTTCGCCGGGCCGGCTGCTCGGATAGGCGGGCCGAGATCCGGAGTGTTCCGTCGGATTGGTGCGTCACCCGGACCGGGTCGTTCTTCTTCAGATCCATCGACCGGATCCACTCCCGGGGGAGTGTCACCGCGAACGATGAGCCGCCGGCAACCTGGATGCGCCTGATCTCCATGGAACCTCGTCACGTACGAGATCCATACCACCGTCAGGGAGGATGGAATTTCTCACTATCTATTCTATTGATCTCTATATTTTATGTCGGGCATATGTATCTCCCTCCAGGTCCCAGGTGGTTCTCGAACATGTCGTTCCAGACCACAAAGATCACCAGAACGTTGCTGGCGGTAGCAGTCGTCCTCATCGGGACGCTGCTGGTCGCCGGCTGTACCGGCACCGGCAGCGGGCCGGCGACGCAGGCACCGACGGCAGTATCGACTGCCGAGACCACCACCGCGCCGGCCGCCACTGCAGCGCCCACCGCCCAGGTGACCGACGCCGCCGCCACCGCCCCGAGCACAGCGGCTCCGAAATCGGCCGGTACGGCCTCGGGCCAGATCTCGGTCACCGGCTCGACAACCGTCCTGCCGATCGCCCAGAAGCTCGCGGACCGGTTCATGGCTCTGAACCCGAAGGCGGACATCCGCATCTCCGGTGGCGGCTCGGGCGTCGGTGTCACGTCTGCCGGCGAGAAGACGGCCGAGATCGGCATGTCCTCACGCGACCTGAAAGAGGCGGAGAAGACGAAGTTCGCCAGCATCAAGGCGATCCCGATCGCCCGCGACGGTATCGCGGTCATCACCCACCCGTCCAACGTCCTCACAAGCCTCACGCTCGACCAGGTCAAGAGCATCTACACCGGGAAGGTGGCGAACTGGAAAGACGTCGGCGGAGCAGCCCAGCCGATCGTCGTAATCGGGCGTGACTCGGCCTCCGGGACGCGCGAGTTCTTCAACGAGAAGGTGATGGGAAAGGAGGCGACCACGAAGTCGATGCTCGAGAAGAACTCGAACGGCGCGGTCAAGTCCTCGATCAGCCCGAACCCCGGCGCTGTCGGGTATGTCGGCCTCGGGTATGTCGACCAGTCGGTAAGGGCGGTCTCGATCTCCATGAACGGCACCGTGGTGGAGCCGACCGTCGAGAATGTAGTGAAGGGCTCGTACCCGCTCGCCCGGGACCTCTACTTCGTGACGAACGGCGAAGCCACCGGCCTCGCGAAGGAGTTCATCGACTTCACGCTGAGCCCCGAGGGGCAGCAGATCGTGGAGGAAGAGGGCTTCGTCTCAATCACGCGCACGGCCTGAAGAGCACCTCTCTTTTTTCCGGAGCCGTTCACTCCGCCCCGGGGTCCTCCTCAAAGAGGCCGAAGACGTTCCCCTCGGTGTCCCGGCAGATCGCCAGGAAGCCGATCGACGGGATCGTCGTTTTGGGCATCATGACGGCGCCACCGAGCCCCTTCACCCGCGCCAGGTAGTCCTCTACCGAGCGGACGCCGATGTAGTTCATGATCTGTTGCTCCGGCGCACCGCGCGGGCCCATGCCACCGCCGATGCCGGCTGTTCCGTCCTCGTTGGTGGTCCCGATCGCGTAGTACTCGATGGGACCCGCGTACCGTTCGAATGTCCAGCCGAAGAGGGACCCGTAGAACGACTGCGCCCGCGTGATATCGTCGGCGGGCAGGTCGAAATGGACGATTGTCGGCATGAACGCTCGATCACCCCGAAGGATGATGAACCTGCCGGCCGGACTGCGGAACTATCCCTCCCGCGCCGGGACCGGGGAGACGGGCCGTGAGGAAGGTGTCGGGGAACCGCTCGACGATACCGGTCCCCTGCGTCGTCATGGTGGTCCCTCTCCGGTTCGGTGGGGGCGAGCCCCGGCGCCGAACCTGATTGTACGCCCCGGGACTCATCGGTCGTACTGGATAGGCTTAAGAAATGAGTCACTATTTGAGATCAATTTGACAATTGCGGCCCGGGCAGCCGGCCCTCCCCGTCGTCATCGCCGGTCGAATCCTCCTGTACCCTCGCCATGACGGCCTTGATGAACGCGGTCTTTCCTTCCGTGTAGGCCTCACGGTCGAACCGGTACCGCGCCTGCAGCCGTCTCTTGAGGGCGGCATAGCGCTCCGCCTCGACGGGGTGGTTGGCAAGGTAGTCCCGAAAGGAGAATTCGGGCCAGTCACCATGGAACCGGACATGGACGTGGAAGGCCTGACCGACGAAGCCCCTCGGTGTATACCCCTTCATGAACATCAGGTGCGGGGGCGGCCGCTCCGGGTGGAGGGTGTGATGATACCCCATCTCTGTGAGAGAGCGGACCAGCCGAGTTCCGTCGACGTCGTCATAGACCTCCAGGAGGATGTCGATCGTCGGCTTCGCGAGCATGCCAGGCACCGCCGTGCTCCCGATGTGCGAGATCCGGGTGACCGTGCCGGGCCCGAGCGCCGTCTCGATCAGCGCCGCCTCCGTGGCATACCGCTCAGGCCACGCCGGGTCGTACTCTGCCAGGACGATCGGAAAGAGCGCGCCGAGCTCCCGGGGGCTCATCTCCCAGAGCGGCCGTTCCGCCCTGCTCGACCCGCGACGCGGGCCTGTCCGGGCCCGCATCGGCCGGGTGCCGCTCCACCGTTGCCGGGATCGGCCCGCCATCACTTCTCCGCCGTGACCACCAGCCCGTACGGGTGGGCGAAGACCTCCACCGACAGGAAGGGGAGGGGCGCCAGCAGGGCTTTTAGTTCCTCTTTTCTGTACGAGGCCCGCACCGAGGTCTCGAAGCCGGCGCGAATCTCGGGGCCCGAACAGCCCTCGCGCATGAACCCGAAGATCTCCGGGGAGAGGTCCCGCTTCAGGTCGGTGACCATTACGCGCCCACCGGGCCTGAGCACCCGCAGGACCTCCTCGAAGACGACCCTCGCGTCCTCCCATTCGTGCAGGGAACCGTTCGAGAAGACCAGGTCGAAGGAACGGTCGGGAAACGGCATCCTGAGAGCATTTCCCTCGCGATACGCCGCCCGTCCGCCGAGGTGGTAGTCGCCGGCGTTCTTCTCCGCGACCCGGATCATCGCCGGGCTGATCTCCAGGCCGACAAGCGACGTTCCTGCGGTCTTCTTCAACCACTCCAGCCCAAAGTAGCCGGGCCCGGGACCGATCTCGAGCCCCCGGTCTCCCTCGCGGGTGAACCGGGCGAGGTCGTCGACCGGGAGGTGCCCCGCGTCCCGCAGGCCCCGCTGCATCCCGTCGTACTGCTCAACCGTGCACTCGTCCTGGATACCGTCCACCGTCTCGGGGACGCGTCTCTCAAACATCTCTGGTACCTCCTTCGTGTGGGGTTGGCATGAACCGGGCCAGTACCGATCGTCGACCACCTCCTCCAACCGGAGGAGGCGCCCGTCCCTCCGCTGGACCAGGGGCACCCGGGCCGTCTCCCGGTCCTGCTTGAAGGCCGCCATGGACGCGGAGAACGAGGCGTTGTCCTCGACCCCGGAGAACCGGGCACAGAGGTCGGCGAAGACGCCCCGTTCATCGGCGGAGAGATGGGTGAGGTGTGACTCGAGGAAGGCGTAGAGCCGCTCCTCCGTCTCGAGCACAAAGAGCTCGCCCTTTTCGGTCGGCTCGACCGTGACCCGTCGACGGTCCGCGGGGTCGCGGACCCGATGGACGTAGCCCTCCCGCTCCAGGTAGTTCACCAGGTCGGCGGCGGAACTCGGCGTGACACCCAGCATGCCCGCGATCTCCCCCATGCAGACCGTCGAGAAGTACGACGAGTAGAGGATCTCAATCGCACCGGGACCAAGGGGGGACCGCCGGCCCCTATCGGTCCCGAACAGCATCGCAAACGCAGTCGAGATGAACCCGAGCGAGAGCCGCAGGCGCGAGGTTGTGTCCATTGCCAGGTACCACGGTGACTCGCGACCTGATAATTATTACGGCTATCCGTAATGTTTGCCAGGGAGAGAGATCCGACGTCGTCACGGTGCCGGAACTCTAATACCGGGAGGTCCAACACTGATCCCTGCACGGCAGGCGGACGAGCTCCTGCTCCACACGCGAGCCGGCGCACGAGACGAGAGCGAGGAGACATGACAACACAGGGCGGATCAAGGGTCGCGGTGGTTGCGGCCATCATCGGCAACCTGCTGATCGCGATCATCAAGTTCGCGGTGGCGCTGACGACGGGTTCATCGGCGATGATATCGGAGGGGATCCACTCGCTGGTCGACACCGGGAACGGCGGACTCGTCCTGCTTGGGATGAAACGGGCGATGCAGCCGCCCGACCAGGCCCACCCGTTCGGCCACGGCAAGTCCCTGTACTTCTGGACACACATCGTGGCCGTCTCCATCTTCGGCATCGGTGGCGGGATGTCGGTCTACGAGGGGATCTCGCACATCCGCCACGTCGCGCCGGCGGCCCAGATGGGCGACCCGACCATGGCGTACCTGGTCCTCGGCGCCGCCTTCCTCGTCGAAGCCGGGTCCTTCTCCGTCGCCATCCGGCAGTTCATCGCGGCAAAGGGCAGTCTCGGGGCATGGGAGTACATCCGGCGGTCCAAGGACCCGAGCCTCTACACCGTCGTCCTGGAGGACAGCGCCGCCCTGCTCGGGCTCGTCTTCGCCTTCCTCGGGATCTTCCTGGGCCACTACTTCAACAACCCGTACCTCGACGGCATCGCCTCGATCGCGATCGGCCTGCTGCTGATGAGCGTTGCCGGAGTCCTCTCGTCCCGCTCCAGCGGCCTCCTCCTCGGAGAGGGTGTGAACCCCGACGAGCTTGCCGAGATCCGCCTGTGCGTGGAGTCGGACCCGGCCGTCGAGCGCGCCGGCGACATCCTCACTATGTATATGGGCCCACACGACCTGCTCGTGAACATGGGCGTCTGCTTCGCCGCGGGCACCACGGCCGAAGAGATGCACGTCGCGATCCGCCGGATCGAGGCCACCCTGCGGCAGGCATTCCCCGAGACGAACCGGGTCTACATCGAGGCCGAATCCCTGCCAGCACCCGGGGCGACCGACGGGTGCCGGCCCAAGCGGGGATCCGGGCCAGGGTAAGGCCCCCCTGATGAGTGTACCAGCCCTCATTCGCTCCTGCTGCGACGATGCACATGTCCAATAGCGTCCACAGTAAGGGAAAACCTGAGGTGAACTCGATGAAGAGAGCGATGGTGTTCGCCACGATCGTGCGGCTCCTCTCCGCCGGCATTTCGGGCGTTGCGACGGCCGGATCGTTCGACCGGACGAGAGACATGGGCCGGTGACCATCAGGCAGGGACTCGGTCACCAGGCCAGGGTTCCAGTTCGCCAACAACATTCTCCGTTCTTTCTGATCGTCCGGCAGGAGGTCCACAAGCCCGGATGGACGCCGGTTTCGGGCCGTGGCACCGGCTGCACGGACCGTATCGTTCAAGCCCCCGGACGACGAGTCTCTCGCATGGTCTCATCGCGAAGACTCTCGCTCGCCGGTATGGTCCTCGCCCTCGCCGGGATCGTGGTCGGAGTCGCGGCGCTGGAGCGACACCTGGTCGAGTTCCCGGAGGCCGCCTGGCTCGACGGCGTCTTCGTGATCGCGCTCACCCTCTGCGCCCTTGTCCAGGCCCACGCCGCCGGGAGCCCGCCGTCCTGAGAGGGGGCCTCTTCGCCGCTGACGGACCGGGTTCCTCACGCCGTGGAGAGCAGGCCCGGCGCCGGTACGAGGCGATCGTTCGCGGGCATCAGGGCGCTACGGGGCAGGTCGATCCCCAGTGCCGCCCGGAACACCTCCTCGACATGCTCCACGAAGATGAAGGAGAGGGCAGCCCGTACGTCGGCTGGAACGTCCTCCAGGTCCCGCTCGTTCTCGCGGGGCAGGACCACCCGACGGATACCCGCCCGGTGGGCGGCGAGCACCTTCTCCCGGACCCCACCGATCGGCAGGACCGAACCCGATAGGGTCACCTCCCCCGTCATGGCCAGCTCGGGATCGACCGCCCGGCCGGTGATCAGGGACGCGAGGGCCGTGCAGAGCGTGACACCCGCCGACGGGCCGTCCTTTGGCGTTCCCCCCGAGGGGACGTGGATGTGAGTGTCGCACGCCATGAAGTCGAATCCGTTCACGGTACCTGCCAGCCGCGAGCGGACCAGCGAGAGCGAGATCGTCGCCGACTCCTTCATCACCTCCCCGAGCTGGCCTGTCAGGGTGAGCTTCCCCGTCCCGGGCATGAAGGTCGCTTCGATAAAGAGGACGTCCCCGCCGACGGGAGTCCAGGCCAGGCCGGTCACGACGCCCGGCAGGGCCTCCCGGCGCACCGTCTCCAGCCGCACGGGTTCCCTCCCAAGGATGGCGAAGAGGTCCCCGGCTCCGATGACGACTGGTGGCTCCACCGTCCCGGAGACGAGTCGCTCCGAGACATGGCGCGCGACCTTCTCGAGCTCACGCTTCAACTGCCGGACGCCGGCCTCGCGGGTGTACCGCTCGATGACCGTCTTGAGAGCGTCGTCCTCCACCCGGAGCCGATCCGCGTCGAGACCGTGCGCCTCCAGCACCTCGGGGACCAGGTGGTCCCTCGCGATCGCGAGCTTCTCGCGCGCCGTGTAGCCCGAGACCTCGATCAGCTCCATCCGGTCGAGGAGGGGCGCCGGGATCGTGGCAAGCGAGTTGGCCGTCGCAATGAAGAAGACGTCCGAGAGGTCGTAGGGGACCTCCACGTAGTGGTCCGAGAAGGTGCTGTTCTGCTCGGGGTCGAGGACCTCGAGCACCGCGCTCGCCGGGTCCCCGCTGTACGAGGAGGCTAGCTTATCGATCTCGTCCAGGACGAAGACGGGGTTCTTCGTGCCGGCCCTCCGGATCCCCTGGATGATCCGGCCGGGCAGGGCCCCGACGTAGGTCCGCCGGTGGCCCCGGACCTCGGCTTCGTCCCGGACTCCGCCGAGGCTCACCCGCACGTACTCACGGCCGAGCGCCTCGGCGATGCTCTTGCCGAGGCTTGTCTTCCCGATGCCGGGGGGCCCGGAGAGAAGGAGGATCGACCCCTGCCGACCCCCTTTGAGTCGCATCACGGCCAGGTGCTGGACGATCCGCTCCTTCACCTTGTCCAGGCCGTTGTGGCGGCGGTCGAGGACCCGGCGCGCCTCGAGGGTGTCGATCTCCGGGGCCGGTCCGGTCTTCCAGGGGAGGTCGAGGAGGAGGTCCAGGTAGTTCCGTATCACCGTACTCTCGTGGTTGTTGCTCCCGCCGGCCTCGAGCCTCCGCGCCTCGGCAAGGGCCCGCCGACGCACTTCGTCGGGCATCGCCGACGCCTCGATCCGCTCCCGGTATCCCGCGTCATCCCCCGCGCCCCCGTCAATCCCGAGTTCCTCCTGGATCACCCGGAGCTGCTCCCGAAGCATCGACTCCCGGTTCGCCCGGCTAACCCGGCGCGAGACCTTCTGCGCCATCTCGACGCGCAGGTTGATCGCGTCCCTCACCTCGACGAGGAGTTCGAGAAACTGTTCGTACCGCTCCCGGACCGAGACCGTCTCGAGGAGTGCCTGCTTCTGGTCCACGTCGATCGGCATGAACGGCATCACATAGCCGAGCACCTGGTCGACCGAGTCCATCTGGTCGACCGGCTCGACGAACCGCTCGGCGCCCTCGAACCGGCTCGAGATCTCCCTCACTGCCGCCTGCACCTCCCGCAGGAGGCGGGCCTGCTGATCGGCGTCGAGGTCCTGCACGTCAGGGAACGGCTCGCAACCGGCGACCAGTTCATCGTCCCTCCCGGAGACGGAGAGAACCCGTACCCGCTCGACGACATCCGCGACGACCAGGTGGCCGTCACCGGTCGGTTCCACCAGGGCCACGCGGAGGAGGCAGCCTGTGATGGGGAATGACACGGCGGTTCCGTCCAGGGGGACACCAGCGCTCTTCACGGTCAACCCGACGGCGTACGACCCGGGGGCACAGCCGACTGAAGCGAGCAGGCGCCGGCCTGTGGACGGATCGACCGGGAACCGGGTACGGGTCCCGGGGTAGACGACGAGTTCCAGCAGCGGTACGACCGGGTATTCCCGGTGGGTCTCATTCTCAGGTGTCTGCATGGTGAATACCAGATACTTAGTTCGAATTTCCCTAACAATTTGGATCGAGAACGATCAGCGGACCTTCTCCAGGAGCTCGACCAGGAGGTCCAGTTCCTGGTGGTCAAGGGAGCGGACCATCCGCTCCACCACCTGGGCGAGGGCTGTCCGCTCCGCTCGGGCGATCTGCTGCCCTTTCTCCGTCAGCCGGATGAACTGGACCCGGCGATCGTCGGAGGAGCGCTCCCGGTAGACACACTCCATCCGGGCGCACCGGTTGACCATCTCGGTGACCGTGGGGCGGGAGGTCCGGGCGATCTCGGCAAGCCGGCTGAAGGTGACGTCGCCCTCGCGGTCGATCAGTCTGAGACAGGCCACCTGCTTCACGGTCAGGTCCGTGAGCCCGCACTGGGTGAAGACCCCGCAGGAGCACTCGTTCTTGATCCGGAGCAGGTTCTCGATCGCCTCTGCCAGGAGTTCCTCCCTGTCCTCCATGCGTCGATCGCTATAGTTAGGTATCACCTAACAATAAGGGTGATGATCGGGACCGCTGGCCACCTCCCCTCCGCGATGCGGGTGGGGGAAAGCAAGGGGGTTTCATCTCCTCTCACGGTGACCCGTCTTCACGGCACGACCATGAAGGCAACGATCATCGTTGACAATACGGCGCTGTACGACGGTCCCCTCCACGCCGAGCACGGCTTTGCCGTCTTCATCGAGGCGGAGGGGAGGAAGTTCCTGTTCGACACGGGGTACTCGGACCTCGTCGTTCGGAATGCCGAGAGGCTGGGCATCGACCTGCTCGACCTCGACGCCATCGTCCTCTCCCACGGGCACAACGACCACACGGGAGGTCTGTACCACCTCCTCCGCCTCTTTATCGAGGCGAGCATGGAGGGCACAGTGCACCGTCTCCCCCGCCTGGTGGGTCACCCGCTCTGCCTGCAACGCCGGCCCAAACCGCCCCTCGCAGACATCGGCCCCCTGCTCGATGAGGCAGCGGTACGACGAATACTGCCGGTTGAGTTCAGCGTCGGTCCGCTCTTCCTCACTCCGAACCTGGTATTTCTTGGCGAGATCGGGCGACGTTTTCTGTTCGAGTCGGTCGACCCTGGGGCGCGACAGATCATAATGCCCGGGGGCCGCGCCGAGCCCGATCGGCTGCTGGACGACACCTCCCTCGCCTACCGGAGCAGCGAGGGGATCGTGGTGGTGACGGGCTGCGCGCACGCTGGGATCTGCAACACAGTAGAACATGCCCGTCGATGCTGCGGGGAGGAACGGGTCGTGGACGTCATCGGCGGCTTGCACCTCCGGGAGGACGGTGAGAAACTCCAGGGTACCTGCGCCTACCTCCAGGGGCTCTCCCTTCCCGCGCTCCACGCCTGCCACTGCACCTCGCTCCTCGCGAAGGTGGCGCTGGCGAGAGACGTCCCCCTCGCCGAGACGGGCGTGGGATTGAGGCTTGCATACGGGGACCGGCAGGGCGGGCCGGACGAGCCCCCGGCCCCCTGAGGGAGCGGAAGCGAGGCGGGACTGGTCTGCCCCGAACGAGCACTCTTTTTACAATAAAGCGCATATGAGTAAATATACGTCGATCTCCCGGCGGAACAGGCCTGACCGGGCGCAGGGCCCATGCGGTCGCAGGACCGCGAACAGGAGCAGCCCCTGTCGGGAGACCGGCCGCAGAGAACACCACGATTGAGAGTGATACCATGAAGCTCGCAATTGCACAGGAAGGATCCGCAGTCTCCGCGCACTTCGGCCACTGCGAGGCGTACGCGGTCTACAGCATCGAGAACAGCACCGCCGTGCGCGAGGAAGACCTCGCGAATCCCGGCCACCAGCCGGGCTTCCTCCCCGTCTATCTGGGCGAGCACGGCATAGACGTCGTGATCGCCGGCGGCATGGGCCCGCGGGCGGTCGAGCTCTTCTGCCAGAACGGCATCGAGGTCGTCCTCGGCGTCGCCGGGCCCCAGGACGAGGTTGCCCGCTCGTACGCCGCGGGGACGCTCGAGGGCGGTCCTGGCGTCTGCAACCACAGCCAGTGCAGCGGCGACTGCGAATCGCACTGACGAGAACTCGAGAACGACCGGCCGGGAATGAACAGACCGACGGGTCATTTCGCCATGCAATCGGTGCGATGGGATCCACCGATCGGCCGACCGGTCACCTGCAGAGACGACGAGACAAACCAGAAGAGTACGAGATCATGACCGAACAGGCAACAGACACCCACGAGACCCGAGCAGAGACAGAAGAGAACGACCAGCACGCCCCCGCATCGGCGCAGAAAGGGCTTTTGCCCCGCGTGGGAATGGACGTCAGGCACGTGATCCTGGTCCTGAGCGGAAAGGGGGGTGTCGGCAAGTCCACCGTCTCGGTGAACCTCGCCTATGCCCTCGCCAACCACGGAAAGAGGGTCGGGCTCCTCGACCTCGACCTTCACGGCCCGAGTATCCCCAAAATGCTGGGCCTGGAGGGGCAGGTGCCCGCCGTCATCGGTAACGCCCTCCAGCCCGTGCAGGTGACCGGCACCCTCTCGGTGATGTCGATGGCCTTCCTCATCGCGGACCCCTCCGACCCGATCATCTGGCGCGGCCCGATGAAGATCGGGGCGATCCGGCAGCTGCTGGGCGAGGTGAACTGGGGCTCACTCGACTACCTGGTGGTCGACCTGCCGCCGGGCACCGGGGACGAGGCACTGACCATCGCTCAGGCGGCCCCGAACATCCGGGGTGCGGTGATCGTGACCACCCCCCAGGAGGTAGCCGTCCTGGACGCAGTCAAAGCGATCCGCTTCATCGAGAAGCAGGGGATGCCCGTACTCGGGGTCATCGAGAACATGAGTGGGATGGTCTGCCCCCACTGCGGCGAGATGGTCGACCTCTTC
This sequence comes from uncultured Methanomicrobiales archaeon, assembly GCA_949320185.1. GTDB lineage: Archaea > Halobacteriota > Methanomicrobia > Methanomicrobiales > Methanospirillaceae > UBA288. The sequence goes on from CASGHK010000003.1 coordinate 34,741, forward strand.
GGCCGCGGTGGGGGAGAGGCGGCGGCAGCGGAGTTCGGGGTGCCGTACCTGGGGGCGATCCCGCTCGACCCCGAGATGATGAAGGCCGGCGACGAGGGGCGGCCTTTTATCCTGCGGCACTCCAAGAGCCCCACCTGGAAGGCGATCGACACCGTGATGGAGAATCTGGTCGACCGGGTCGAGTCCTGAACCGGACTGGCCTCACCCCGTCCCCTGCCGAGAATCCCGAAGGGCGGGAGGGAGGAATATTTACACGCCTGCACACAATATAAAAAACAATCGGCATGGATGTCCTCCCGGGGCTGGTTGCTCGACAGGGCAATCCGGGACCAGGGTCGTCCTGCGGCGGAAGGGGTGAGAGGAGACGATGGGAACGGCGTGGTCACCGTTGGCCGACCAGGGGAGCGCGCACCAGTCCCTCGCCCTGGCCCTTCTTATTGCAGCCGGGATCGCTCTGGAACTGGTGGTCCACGCCTACCTTGGCATCTCGGTCGTCTACACCCATTTCTTCTACCTGATCGTCGCGATCGGGGGCCTGGTGCTGGGCCGCCGGGCGGTGCTGCTCGCCCTCTTCTTCGGTGGGCTCCACCTGGGGGTGACGATCTGGCTGACCGGTAACTTCGTCCTCGAATCCCTCCTCAGGGCTGCGATGCTCTGCGTCGTCGCCCTGGTGATCGGCACGGTGGTGGACGAGATGACGCGGTACCGCCGCGAGATCGAAGAGCAGAACACCCGGCTCCAGGCATCGGAGCGGGCGTTCCAGACCGCGAACCGGAAGCTGAACCTCCTCTCCAGCATCACCCGGCACGACATCATGAACCAGCTGACGGCGCTCATGGGCCGGGTCGACCTCCTCGCCGACGAGGACTGCAGCGAGCGGGTGCGCGAGGAGCTCGAGCAGGAGCGGTCGTCCATCAATACGATCCGGCGCCTGATCGAGTTCACCCGGGACTACCAGGAGATCGGCGTGCACGCCCCGCAATGGCAGCGGGTGGACGCCTTTCATACCAGCACCGGGAAGCAGGAGGTTCTTGGGGGGATCCGGCTCTCGCTCGAACTGGACGACCTCGAGGTCTGGGCCGACCCCATGCTCGAGCGGATCTCCGACAACCTGGTCGACAACTCGGTCCGTCACGGGGGTCATGTGACCGAGATCCGGATCTCGTACCGTGCCGATGGCGATGATATCACGATCGTCTACGAGGACGACGGCGTTGGGGTGCCGCCGGGGGAGAAGGAGCGGATCTTCGAGAAGGGGGTCGGTGCCAACACCGGGTTCGGCCTCTTTCTCTCGCGAGAGATCCTTGCCATCACGGGGCTCACGATCCGGGAGACGGGCGTGCACGGGCAGGGAGCCCGGTTCGAGATCCGGGTCCCTTCCGGCCTGTACCGGTTCGATGAGGGAGACCTAACGGCAGCATAACTGCCCCTGGTAGCGACGAGGGGTCGATGTCAGGGCCCCGCAACCCTTTTCCCCGTCCTGGAGAGACCCTCCAGCATGGTCCCGCGACTCCTCCCCCCCCTCGCCGCCCCCGTCCTGCTGGCGGCCCTTCTGCTCGCATGCGGCTGTCTCGGGGGATCGACCCCATCGCCCGGAGGAACGGCGAACGTCACGCCCACCCTCTCGACCCCTGCAGGCACCACGACCACGCTCCCGGACCAGATGGCGCTGGTCGCCCGGGCGGCATCGTTCGCCCGCGAACACGGGAGGGAGGAGGCAATCGATGCGTTTCTCGATCCCGCCGGGCTGTTTTCGACCGGAGGAGTGGCGGTCTATGCCCGGGACTACAACGGAAGCGTCCTCGCATCCGCCCCAGGAGCGAGTTCGGGCGGGACGTCCGGCCTGGAGGCGACCGACGCCTTCGGCGTCCCCTTCGTCCATAACATGGGCGAGACCGCCCGGTACGGGGCCGGACTCGTGAGCCACGCGTCCCCGAACCAGAACGGCACGGTCGAGCCAGCGATCGAGGCGGTTGAAGATGTCGACGGCACGTACTACGTGGGGGCAGGTGTCTTCGCCTCCGGTGCCGGCCTGTACACGCCGGCGGTGCCGAACGCCACCGGAGAGCAGCCGGACGTGGACGTCCTTGAAGCGTTCGTCCTCAAGGCGGTGGCGGTGGCCCGAGAGCGCGGCAGAGAGGCGGCTCTCGAGGCGTTCGACGACCCCGCAGGAGCCTTCTCTCGTGGGCCGCTCACCGTCACAGCCCTCGACTTCAACGGGACGGTCCTTGCCGGTGCGTCCCTGGCTCCCGGGGCAACCCGGCCCGGGACCAACCTGCTCAACTACCACGACCCCGACGGTGTCGCCGTCGTCCGTGGGATGCGTGACCTCGCGAGGAGCGGGGGCGGACTCCTCTACTCAGTGGCCCCCATCAGCGTGATGGGGCGCGAGGTCATGGTGCCGAGGATCAACTACGCAGCACCGGTGGACGGCGACGTCTGGCTCTGCGCCGGGATCGTCGACCCGGCATACGCCGGGGCCGCCAGAGGGGATCTGTCCGCGCTGCCGGTGCGGAACGAGACCCGCACCCGGCTCTTCGACCTGGTGAACCGGGCGGTCGGTTATGCCCGGGAACACGGGAAGGAGGGGACGCTCGAGGCGATCAACGACCCCGCCGGGCCGTTCGTGGAGGGCGACCTCTTCGTCTGGGCCGAGTCGACCGACGGGACGATACTCGCCGACCCGTTCTGGAAGTCCGCACTCGGACAGAACTTCATAAACTACACCGACCTCTACGGCCTGGAAACGACCCGGACCGGGATAGCCGCAATGCAGAACGGGACCGGGTTCTCGCACGCCCTCTTCCCCGATACCGCGGCGAACGGCACCGCCTGGGTGCCGAAGCTGGTCTACCAGGCGCCGGTCGATGAGGGATGGTGGATAGGGAGCGGGATCTACGGCGTCGAGGTACGGTAGCGAGAGCGGCACCTGTGCCGAAGGGGAGATGCGTCAACGGTATGAGGCCCATGGACCGCAGGGTTTCGGCAGCCCTGGAAGACCCCTCTTCAGCGGCGGACGTGCTCGGGACGCGTGACAGGGTGCGAACCGGACAGGACCGCCAGGTTCATTCCCCTGCCGGGACCATCAGGAGACGATGACGACGATCACAACCGAGGAGCGGCGGTGCATCCTCTGCGGAGAGGCGTCCTCCCAGGGGATCGTGGTCGATGCGGACCGCTCAGGTTCAGCCGACCTCGACCTCCGCCCGCCGCCGGACCAGCGGGACACGATCGTGCACTGGGTCCAGGAGTGCCCGCACTGTGGCTACTGCGCCCCGGCGATCGACGAGCACGTGGCGGGAGCCGACGAGACGGCGAAGTCGCCCGCCTACCGGGCCCTCCGGTCGGAGAGTGAGGCCCCGCCGCTCGTGGTCCGCCTCCTCTGCGCCTCGACGATGCTCCTCCATGCGGACCGCCTCGTTGAGGCAACCGAGACGGCGCTCTGGGCCGCCTGGGCCGCCGACGACGCCGGCGCCGGGGAGGACGCGAGGCGGGCCCGCCGCCGGACCCTCGACCTCCTGGATGAGCTCCGGGGTCGGAAAGAGCACTACATCGCGGACGAGAACGCCGAAACCCTGGTGATGGTCGACATCGCACGGCGTGCGGGGGAGTTCGAACGCGCCGACCGTCTCCTCGACGCGCTCTCGGCGGTCGACGACCCGCGCTTCTCGGCGCTCGTCGCCTTCCAGCGAAGCAAGGTTGCGGCGAACGACACCGGGCGGTACACGATCGCCGAGGCGTCCGGGGCAGGGCCGTGACGGAAGGGCAGGGCCGGGAGGACCGACGGGTACGGATCGTCGACGTGGTCGGCACGGAGGGGCTCTCGGAGAAGGACGGGCTGCGGCTCTACGACCTGCTCCACACGGCCCTCCTGGAGGGCGGGACGGTCGAGCTCGACTTCGGAGAGGTGAAGGAGCTCTCGGAGCCGTTCCTGGAAGCCGCGATCGGCCGACTCCTCCTCGACATCCAGTACGAGGACCTCCTCCGCCGCCTCGTCGTCTGCAACGTCACCGTCCGGCACCTCCAGGGGGTCCGATGGGTGCTGGAGCACGCACGCGACGAGGGTCCTCCCGTAACCTTCTAGGCGGCGGACAACAGAGCCTGTAATCAGCCATGATCCCGGTTGCTTTCACCATCACTCCCTCCGGAACCGTCGGCAGGCTCGAGATCGACGGCGTGCTCTTCGAGGGCTACGCGGACGCCGTCTACGACGAGGCCCCCTCCGAGATCGCGGAGGGCGGACCGCACCTGGTCGTCGGGCTCCCGGTCGAGCGTTTCACTCCGGACGCGAGAGGGCTCGTCCTCTGGATCGGGAACGAGCAGTTCCGTGTCGACCTCGGGACGCGACGGGCACCCCGGGGCGGCACCGTCGAGGGTGACGGAGAACAGAAGACCGGGAGGCTCCCGGTGATGGTCGTCGTCAGGGCGGGTGACCGGGAGTTCGCGGGCCGACTGGTTGCCCCGGGCGACGACCCCACCGCCGGCTGGGACGAGTAGGCGCGGGCCCGAACCTTTCTCAGCTCACCGGTGGACCCTTTTACATGGACGAGCAGAGCGTCCCGGCCGGGTTCGGTGACGTGGACCGATCGGGAGCCAGCGCCGATCTGGTTGCCTACCTCCGGTTCGTGAACCACCTTTCCCAGGTGCGGGGGGTCAAGGAGCGGAGCAGGAGAGCGCTCGGGCTTCGGTCGGGTGATCGGGTGCTCGATGCCGGCACCGGGCTCGGACTTGATGCCGGCCTGATCGGGCTGGAGGTCGGCCCGACCGGGCTCGTGCTCGGTGTCGATGCGAGCCGGGATATGATCCGAGCCGCCTGTGCGGCGAAGGACGCGGGGCTCGGACAGGTCGGGTTCGCGCTCGGGGACGCGGTCGCGCTCCCGTGTCCCGATGGCGCGTTCGACGCGGTCCACGCCGAACGCCTCCTCCAGGTCCACCGCGAGCCCGCCCGCGTCGTTGCCGAGCTTGCCCGCGTGCTTCGACCGGGTGGGCGGCTCGTCTCAGTCGAACCCGACTGGGGCACCATGGCGATCGACCCCGGTGCGCCGGACGTGGTCCGCCGCCTCGTCCGGTATTGCGCGGGGGCGTTTCCCGACGGGTGGACGGGGCGCACGCTCGGTCGGCGCCTTCGGGCGGCGGGGCTCGTCGATATCCAGGTCGAGCCCGAGGTGGTCGTCCTGACCGACCTCTCGCTCGCGCTGAAGGTGATGAACCTTGGACCTTTCATCGACGAGGCGGCGGCATCGGGGGCGATCTCCGGGGAGGAGCGACAGGTGTTGCTCGCGGACCTCGCCGATGCCGACCGGGAGGGGGACTTCTTCTTCGCGATGACCACCTTCAGGGCGATCGGCGGTCGGCCGGAGGCGCCGCCTTCCGCCGGGATGGGCGGCCCGACAGGGAAAGGGGTCGCTCGGTCCGACCGTGGAAGCCCTCTCGCTCCCGATCAGCTCGTCCTCGACCTGCTCGACCACCTCTCACGGATCGTGGCGCTCGGGGCCGCGATCGAGCGCGAGCCGGTCGAGATCGACGGCTGTCGCCTCTCTGCCTCCGAGCTCCACCTCGTGGACAGCGCCAGCCGGTACGCCGGGATGGGGCTCTCGGGCCATGCGGCCCGGCTCGGCGTCACCAGGGGGGCGGTCACCCAGATGGTCCGTCGGCTTGAGGAGAAGGGCTGCCTGGTCCGGGTATCCGATCCCGGGGACCGCCGGGGCGCTCGGCTGGCCCTGACCGGGACCGGGAGGCGGGCAGCCGCCTGGCACGTAGCACTCCACGCCCGGATCGAGGATGAGGTGAGAGGGGTGCTCGTCGCGATGGAGGACGACGAGCGCGAACGGTTGCTGGCATTCTTCAGCCGCTTCGAAACGATGCTTGCGCGGTCGATTGCCGAACGCGATGAAATGAAATAGTATAGTAACTAAACTAAATAGATGACATCGCTCCAGTTTGCCCCGATCGGGGAGGCGGATGCGGATCCCCTCGTCGAGGTCTTCAACCAGTACATCCGCGAGGGCGAGGCCGCCTTCCTGGACGAGCCCGTCACTATCACATTCTTCGAGCGGATGCGGCCCGTGCTGGCCGCCTACCCGTCCTTCGCCGTGCGCGAGACCGACGGGACATTCGTCGGGTTCGGCCTGCTCCGGCCGCACAACCCGCTTCCCGCCTTCCGGGCGACGGCCGAGCTCTCGGCGTTCCTCGCCCCGGGGTGGACCGGGCGTGGGATCGGAAGCGAGCTCCTCTCCCGGCTCGAGGACGCCGCGCTAGCCCGGGGTATCCGCCACCTGCTCGCAGCCGTATCGTCCCGGAACGACGGGTCCCTCCGGTTCCACGAACGGCACGGTTTCCTCGAGTGCGGACGGTTTCGAGGGGTGGGGGTCCGGCATGGCCGTCATTTCGACCTCGTCTGGCTCCAGAAGGACCTCTGAGGACGACATCCTTCTCCTTTTGCGGGGGCACTCCGCCCGGTCCTCCCGGCTTGGAATCCGCAGGGTGGGAGACGGGTCGATCTTCGGCGCCTCCTCTCCGAGGCCCTCTTTGTCCTGTCGACCGGTGTCGCGTGGGCCGATCTCCCCCCGCCTTCCCGCGACGATACGGGAGCACGGCTACGACACGGATCGAATAGACCCCGCCCGCTGCCCACGCGTTGACGGTCTTCGAACGACCCGCCTCTCCGACCGGGCCGGGGAGTCCGCCGGGCGTCTCAGGTAAACGCCCGCTCCTGGAGATTGACCATGCAGAAGAGGACCGCCGGGGCGAGCTCTGCCGGGTCCCGCACGGCGGGCGCGAGCAGGACGGTGCCGGGCGCCTTCTTCACGAGACCGAAGACCGTGCGCCAGGGGAGGGAATCGGAGAGGTCAGGCCTCTTTTTCCGCGTGTGGAGCCGGAGGTACCGGAGCGAGGGGAGGGGTAGAAGAGCGAGTTCGTCGACCATCCGCGAACGGGTAGCCGCATAGAACTCGGGTCCGTCCAGGGCGATACCGGCGAATGGCACGAGGTCCGGGGCGCGGCGGACCAGGTACTCCCAGAACTCCGCGAGGGTGGCGCCGTCACGGAGGACCTGGTCGGAGCGGTTTGCGACGAGGACCGGGACCTCTCTCTCGAACCGCCCGAGCAGTGCCTCATGTATGGCTCCTATCGCCCGGACGAGGTCGCCCGGCCGGTTCCGGTCCGCCCCCGGCTCGATCGTCACCGCCACCGGGGCTCGATCGGCACTGTCGGTGATCGAACAGGAGAGGGTCTCCGTCCAGGCGCGGTCGTACCACCGGGGAAGGTCTCTTCCGTGCTGATCGGTCGAGGAGAGGCGCTGGATCCAAGGGAGGGACGGCGGCACCGACTCGCCTGGCCCGATCTCGACGATGTCGCACCCGACCTGGAGAGCGAGAGCCTCGCGGGCGGCAGGGGTGCCGGGGAGCGAATCGGGGAGTACGTAGGTGACGTCCGGCATGGGAGAGGAGCGTTGGGCGCCGGGAGAGATGAGGGAGGGGGTTCGGTACGGCCCCTACCGTGAGACCATGCGCTGGACGAGGCCCATGATCCCGGTCGGGGTTCCCGTCCGTCGTCCTGTCGCGAAGCCCATCATCCCGTCGCCGCTGAACATCTCGGCGTTCAGGCGGTCCGAAATCTCATCATAGGCCCGCCGGTATGCGACGCAGTGGGGGTCGACACCGGTCACCTCCCCCCCTGTCGGGACGATCGCGTTGTACGGGCACCCTCCACGACAGTAGCGGACGTGCCTGCAGGATCCGCAGTGCTCGTCCACGAACCCCCTGAACGCGGCGAGGCGCTGCCAGGCGGGTGTCGCCTCGAGCTCGGCACGGGTCGGCTTCTCGTGGACCGAGCCCATCCGCCACTCCTCCATCCCAACAAAGCGGTAGCACGGGTAGATCCCGCCATCCGGGCCGACGGCGAAGGTGGTGCCGAGGCAGTCGGCGAAGGTGCAGACCGTGCCCCGCCGGACGAAGACCGCCTTGACCAGGTCGTCGATGTTCATCACCCGGAGGGAGTCGGGATGGGCAAGGCACTGGTCGAGGAGGTAGACGAGGAGATCGCCGTAGTCCTCAGGAGGTAGGGCATATGGCTCGGGCCGGTCATCACGGAGCGAGGGGAGGGCGGGGTGGAGCTTCATCACGAAACCGTTCTCCCGAAAGAACTCAACGATCGCGTCCCGCTCCGGCGCTGACTGGGCCGTGAATGTGCAGATGACACTCACCCGGAGACCGTGGCGATGGGCGACCTCCATCCCTGCCCGGGTCCGCTCGGTGTAGCCCTTTCCGCGCTGGAGGTCGTTAATCTGGGGGGGGCCGTCCAGGCTCGTCCCGATCGGGACGTTGTGGGCCGCGAGCACAGTGGCCGTCCGATCGTCGAGGAGCCAGAGGTTGGACTGCATCGCGAACGCGACGGTCCTGGGTGCGAGCCTCTCCTCGATCATCGGGAGGGCAGCCTCAAAGAACTCGGAGCCCGCAACGAGCGGTTCGCCCCCGTGGAATGTAACGGTGACCGGGTTGTCGTTCATTTCGGCAAGCCAGTCGGCCGCGGCACGGACCGTCTCGAGCTCCATGACGGGGGCCGTGTGTTCGCTCGACCAGCAGTACGAGCACTTCGCCGGGCAGCGGAGCGTCGGGATGATCATGAGGTGAAAGGGTGTCTTCATGGCAACCGGGGAGAGGGGGGTGCGCCTGTTCAGGGCCGGGCGAGAAGAGCCGGGTCCCGATCAACCGGAGGGGACGATATCGCCCCCGGATACAGGTATGTCATCGGAGAGACGATAAAAGGGTTCCCGCGTCCCGTGGACCCCCCACGGAAGCCGCCCACCAGCCCGCATCGGCAGGATGAAGACGTCCTCCGGACGAGAGAGATGGATGACCCCGGGAATCGACCCCGAGCGGGTCCGGGCCCTCAACGAACCCGGCTCCCGGAGCGGTCACTACATCCTCTACTGGATGCAGTCCTCCCACCGCACCGAGGAGAACCCCGCGCTTCTCTTCGCCGTCGAACGGGCGAACCGGGCCCACCTGCCGCTCGTCGTCTATTTCGGCCTCTGGCGGTTATACCCCGAGGCGGGCCTGCGGCACTTTGCATTCATGCTCCAGGGGCTCCGCGAGGTCGCCGTCTCCCTCGAGACCCTCGGTGTGCGGCTCGTCCTCCAGGTCGAGCGGCCGGACCAGGGCTTTCTTTCCCTCGCGAAGGACGCAGCTCTCGCCGTCGTCGACCGGGGGTACCTGCGTCTGCACCGAGCGTGGTACCGGGTCGCGGCAGAGCGGTGCCCGTGCCCGATCTTCCAGGTCGAGTCCAATGTGGTGGTGCCAGTGGAGAAGGCGAGCGGAAAGGAGGAGTACTCTGCTGCCACCTTCCGCCCGAAGATGGTACGCCAGGTGGATGCGTTCCTCCACCCGGTCGGAACCGCCACCCCCGAAAAATCGTCTCTCGCCCTCGATCTTCCCTCGATCGCCGGCGACAGCACGGACACAATCCTCTCCCGGATCGGGGCGGACCCCAACGTCCCGCCCTCGGAGCGGTGGATCGGGGGCATGTCGGAGGCGATGCGCCGATTCGAGGAGTTCCTGGACCGCAGGCTCGAGGGGTTCGCCGAGGCGCGCCGCGACCCCGGGAAAGACGGCGGCTCGGGAATGAGCCCCTACCTCCACTACGGACAGGTCTCGCCGTGTACCCTTGCCCTCCTCGTCCAGGAGCACGAGGGGTCTGGCCCGGCAGCCTTCCTCGAGGAGCTGGTCGTCCGGCGGGAGCTCGCCGTGAACTTCGTCCACTACAACGACCGCTACGACTCGTTCGATGCCCTGCCCCCGTGGGCCCGGCAGACGCTCGCTCTCCACCGGGACGATCCCCGCGAGGTGGTCTACACACGGGACGAGCTCGAACGAGCCGCGACCCACGATCCCTACTGGAACGCGGCCCAGCGGGAGCTGGTGACGACCGGGATGATGCAGGGCTACATGCGTATGTACTGGGGGAAGAAGGTCATGGAGTGGAGCAGGACCCCTGAGGAGGCGTATGCGACCGCCCTTCATATCAACAACACCTACAGCCTGGACGGGCGGGACCCCAGCGGGTACGCCGGGGTCGCCTGGTGCTTCGGCAAGCACGACAGACCCTGGAAGGAACGCCCGGTCTTCGGGAGCGTGCGGTACATGAACGCCCGGGGCCTCGAGCGGAAGTTCCATATGGAACGCTACCTGGAGCGGGTCGGGCCGCCCGGTTGACGGGGACGGGCTTATGAAAAGTGGTCCTACCCGGACCGCTCTCCCTGGAAGCGGTAGAGGCCCGGGGGCACCCTGATCTCGAACCGGGCGCCCTCTCCCGGGACGCCGTTCTCCTCGATCGTCATGCCGGAGAGGGAAAGAAACTCGCGGACAAAGAAGAGGCCGAACTTCCCCTTTCCTGCCGATATCCGTTCGAAGACCTGCCCTTTCTCCTCGGCGGGGATGCCGATGCCGTCGTCGGCGCAGGCGAGCACCAGGCCCTCTGGAGTCTCCCTGAAGTCGAAACTGACCCGGGTGGTCCGGCCGCCGTGCGCGACGGCGTTGTCGATCAGGTTGAAGAAGACTCGATCGATCAACGGATCGCAGAATAGTTCGAGCCCGTGCAGGTCAGACACCACGGTCACGCGCTCCTCAAGACCCAGGAGCGAATGCTGGATTCGGATTGTCTTCTCCACCGGGATCCACCGGGACTGGTCGATTCCCATCTGCTGGTAGTCCTTCGTCTTCCGGATCAGGTCGTGGAGCGAGGCGAGCAGGGTCCGCTCATTCTCGACGAGCGCGGCCTGCCGGGGGTCAGTGGAGTTCTGACGGGCGAGCTCGACGTACCCACGCAGCCCGGTGATCTTGTTCTGGATGTCCTGGTAGGTGACGTCCGTCATCAGAGCCAGCTTCCGGTTCGCGAGACGGATCCGCTCCTCGGCCCGTTTCCGCTCAGTGATATCGCGGACGATCGACCACATCCCATCGGGACGTCCGTCCTCATCCACGGTCAGCGTGGTCCGTAGCTCCACTGGGATGAGGGCTCCGTCCCGGCGGATATACTCCTTCTCGTAGACCTCCGAATACCCCAGTGGGAGGATCTGCGTCTGGACCAGCGCCTGCTCCATCGCGTGCCACCGCACCGGTGTGATCTCAAGGTACGTCATCCGAGCGAGTTCCTCTGCCGAATACCCGAGCATCTCCCGGAACGACCGGTTGTACTCCAGGATCCGCCCTGCCATGTCAACCTCTACGAACGCGTCCATCATGCTGTTGTAGAGGTTCCGGTACCGGTTCTCGGACTCGAGCAGCCGCTCTTTTGCCAGCTCCCGGTCGGTGATGTCCTCCGAGATCCCGACCAGGTAGAGCAGCTCGCCCGAGGGGGCGAAGACCGGGATCTTCTTGGTATGCAGGACCCGCACGCCCCGTCCGCGGGTTACAATCATCTCCCGGGGGATGTCCACGACCCCGGTGCCGGAGAGGACGTCCCGATCCTTGGCGGTGAACCACTCCGCATCGGTCTCGGGGAAGAAGTCGTGATCGCTCTTTCCCACCATCTCCTCACGCCGGATACCGAGCAGCTCCTCGCCTGCCCGGTTCACCCGCACGAAGGTGAGGTCGCGCGCGTCCTTGACGAAGATCATGTCGGGGATGTTCTCCACGACCATGTCGAGAAACTGCTCCTGTGCCCGGAGCTCCTCCTGGACCCGACGGTGTTCGGCTATCTGCTCCTCGAGTTGCCGTACCTTTTTTTCCAGCTTCCGGAAGAGGACCTCGCTGTACTCCCGCAGCACCTCCACCTCGGCCTCCTGAGGCACGGAACTGCGGACCGGGGTGTCGGAGCAGCCCTCTCGAGCCTCGTCGAGCACCGTGCGCACGATCCCCATCAGGACGTCGGGGGGCTGCGGCTTGATCACGAAACGGTCCGCGCCCAGGCTGAGAGCGAACCGTTCATCCCGTGTGTCGGTGTAGGTCGCCGTGTAGAAGATGAACGGGATGTGACTGAACCGCTCGTCCGCCCGCCACCGTCTGCAGAGTTCGAATCCATCCATCGTCGGCATCAGGATGTCGGCGATCACGAGGTCGGGGGGCGTCCGCGCCGCTGCCTCAAGAGTTTCGGCCCCATTCCTGGCCGACTCCACCTCGAAGCCGTTCCCCACCAGGATCGACTCCAGCAGGTAGAGGTTCTGGGCGTTGTCGTCCGTTATCAGGACCCTCGTCAACGCGGTCCTGCCCCCCGCGCCGCGTTCCCGAGGTGGCACGCGATCTCCTCGGCGAACGTCTTCGGGTTGATCGGTTTCTCGATATACCCGGTGCACCCCGACTCGAGCGCCTTCTCGCGGTCCCCTGCCATGGCGTACGACGTCAGGGCGACGACCGGGACACCGGCGAGCGCAGGGATGGTGCGCAGCTCCCGGGCTGTCGCGTGCCCGTCCATGACAGGGAGCTGGATGTCGAGGAGGATCAGCCGGGGATCGACCGAGCGGGCGATTTCGACGCCCTCCCGGCCGTCTTTCGCCCGGATTACCTCGTAGCCATTCGCCTCGAGGATGTAATTCACGAGGTAGAAGTTCTGGTCATTGTCCTCAACGTACAAGATTCGGGTCTTCATAGTGAAGGGTATAGTGTCATTTCAGCCCCCAACTCCTATCACCTAGGAGGGGTTCATGACCAGGATTGTTTGCCCGCGATGTCACTGTGAGAAGCTGTATCGCATGAGCACAGGACAGCGTCGATGCTCCCACTGTCGGTACGAC
>CASGHK010000004.1 GCA_949320185.1 uncultured Methanomicrobiales archaeon
GACGCCGGCGAAGCGGTGGACGAGGACTTCGCGTGCGGGCTCGACCAGGACCTCTGCGACGTCTGGGACCGGTTCGAGTCGCGCTGCCTGCCGTGCGCGGAGTGCGACTGCTGGCCGTGCCGGTGCGAGGGGAGCCCATGACCTCCTCCTTCTTCGGGCCGGTGATCTACGCGTATACGCGGGCGGACGCGCTGCGGGACGGGGAGCTCGTCGACGTCTCGACGATGGCGGCCGAGATGGGCTACCGCGTGCCGGTCGCGGTGACCCGTGCGGTCTGGGTCGGCGTGGTCGTGCCGGACGAGACGCCGGGGCAGTCGGTCGAGGGCCGGCTCTGGGACGTGCTCTGGATGCTGCATTATGCAATTAAGACCGGGCCGCGCTCGGGCGCGGTGATCCGGTTCCAGCTCTACGCGCTGATCGGCGGGGTGTCGCGGCTGCTCACGCTCAAGGGCGTGATGGGCCCGGGCGACGAGGCCGAACCGGTCCTCACGATCATGTGGCCGGACGAGGACTGAGCCACCTCTTTTCAGCGCCCACGGCGGCCGACCTCGCTCACGCGCGGCCGGCCACCCTCACCGGGCCGGGGCCGCCTCGCCTGCGCGGGAGAAGGGCGCCGCCCGTGCCGTGTCGTTCCGGGCGTTTGGCGACCGCTCGCCAACCTCGTCCGCGCCTATCGGCGCGACCTCGCCCGGCTCGCTGGCCGAGGAAAGCCACCCGTTTCCGCCCATCAGGGCGGGGCTATCACCATGCGCGCGAGAGCGCGCCGTCCGGGGAGGGGGGAGCCGAGCGCAGCGAGATGCGGGGGTGGGCTCTCCCTCCCCCGAGAGTCCCGGCGAGCAGCGGAATGGGAGCAAGCCGATAGCGCGGTGAGGAGAACCGCTGGGTCAGAGGCTGCGACGAGGTGTTCGGAAAAGGAGAGGGGCCAATGATCTCATCGCGGAGGAAGGTAAGACTGTTGAAAGTTCAGAGCCCCAGATGTTCCTTGACCCCCCGGATCTGTCCCGCAAGGGTGGTATACCCAGCCTTTGTCGCGAGGGCGAGCGCCTCGTCGATGGCGCGGGACGCCTCGTCCCGGTGGTCCTGCTGTGCGTGGAGTAACGCCTGGTTCGCGAGCGATATCGCGAGATTCTGGACGTTTCCGAGCTCGCGGCAGATCCGTTCCTGTTCCTTCAGGAGCGCCATGGCGCCGTCGAGGTCGCCGCGGGCCTGGAGGATCAGCGCCTGGTTACCGAGCGATCGCTGCAGGCCGTCGACGTTCCCGAGCTCGCGGCAGATTCGCTCCTGCTCCTTCAGGAGCGCCATGGCGCCGTCGAGGTCGCCGCGGGCCTTAAGGATCAGCGCCTGGTTGCCGAGCGATGCCTGCAGGGAGTCGACGTTCCCGAGCTCGCGGCAGATCCGTTCCTGCTCCTTGTGGAGCGCCATGGCGCCGTCGAGGTCGCCGCGGGCCTTAAGGATCAGCGCCTGATTGCCGAGCGATGCCTGCAGGCCGTCGACATTCCCGAGCTCGCGGCAGATCCGTTCCTCTTCCTTGTGGAGCGCCATGGCGCCGTCGAGGTCGCCGCGGTCCTGGAGGATCAACGCCTGTTTGCCGAGCGATGCCTGCAGGTCGTCTTTGCTCCCGAGCTCGCGGCAGATCTGTTCCTGCTGCTGGTAGCGTCTCAGGGCGCCATCGAGATCGCCTTGGGCGTGGAGAGTAGCTGCCTCCTCGCCGAGCGATCGTTGCAGTGATTCGGCCTGAAACCCTGCGATTGTGACGCAGCTGGCATCAAGTTTGTGAAACTGAATCGTCTTCAGAATTCCCGGGGGGAGGTCCCGTTTTTCATCTTCCGGGAATGGATCCTCCCAGAAGACTGGGCGGATAAAATTCGGTCGACCGAGACTGAGGGCGAATTCATATTCCTGTCGGACGTGCGGTGAAATCATTGAATTCTGTGACCAGAAGAGCTGGAAAACATCAGCATCAACGATGAAGTCCCGAAGCCGCTTGCTCCAGATCTCCCCTGATCGCAATTCGGTGGTATCTTTGAGATAGCGATCCCCCGTTGATTGGGTGAAATAAATGAATTGATTAACAACTGCCGTGTCACGGCGTGAATATGACGGGAAAATCTTTCGATACATTCTGGCACTATCACGCTTTATCGATGACGCCGGCGGCGGCGAACCGGTCACGAGGATGGTCAGCGGGATGTCCGCGACGCAGATGACCCCGAAATACACGGAGATGGTGCCCCTAAGGGTCTGATCGACGCGATCTTCGTCGGCCCGTATTCGAAAAAGTTCACGATGAACGGGTTCGTGCCAGTAAAAAACTCTTTCAGGCGGGTTGAACTTGAGCCCTGTAACAGAAGGTCGTACCGTGATCATTCCTTCCCGGGGGATAGACTGACTGCTATCCTGTAATGTTTTGCCGTAGTCCTCGGCGGAATCTCCGAGAATGTCACGCGCAAGCCGCTCGACCTCGCTTAGCGGATCTTCGTCCCCTTCATCGAGCCGGTTGGCAGGATGGGCAAAGAAGAGGAGGTCGTACCACTCCGACGGCCTTATCGCTCTCGGTCGATACACGGTAAATTGGGCCTGTTCGAAATATTGCGGATTTGTTTTTTTCACACTGGATGGGTCTTCCGATGGCTGAACTGGCCCTAAGATGGCTGCGGAGATCGTTTCGCCAAGGAGCGAGCAATCTGATGAGCGTACATACGTTCTTGGTCCTATCAGGGTTACCAAACTTGGCGTGTTCTGTTGAACGTCGCGAAACTCGATATTGTAAAGAATAGGAATTACGGGCTTGTTGTGGTCGTATGCATTTCGTATCTCCACTGTAAGCTGCTCAGAGCGGATCGATCGTGGGGAGATGATCTCACAGATGACACGGGAATGACCGATCGCCGATAGTATTTGAGTTGGGAGTGCTTCAACGGATATGGAGGCATCACGTTCGACGCACCAGGTCGTGTATCCTTGACCTTCAAGCCATTTGATTAACCGTTCAATATAGACATGCTCTTCCTTTTCTGGACTGTAGTTGGAATCTCCCCAGTAGCCGACGTAGATGTCAATGGCCTGATCATCAGAAACGGTGTTATCCATACCGCCCTACAACCTGCTGGACTCGGACATGATCTCCCAGGGTGTGACCGGCGGAGCTGACTCTCTCGATTTGGACGTTTTACCATCGAGGTAACCAAGGAGCCTCTCACGTCGTCTCATGGAGTTCCTCTCAATAATCACTGTCTTGGATCACATCATAAAACCCTTTTTCGCTTTTTATCGGGGATAAACCCGAGGTGTGATCAACCGGGTATGGTGCACCTCGAACAGTGCGCTGACGTCGGTGGGGGGCAACTCAGTTTTCCAGCTGCGATACGACAATTTTTCAACGTTCCCTCGCCTGGAACAGCCGGCGAGCAGCGGAGCGAAAGCGAGCCGGCAGTCGTCATGACGGGTGGATGATGGTGCTGTACCTTCTCAATTACCTCTATGCATGTCAAGAGATCGATTCTATGAATGTGCGTAATAAATACCATGAAGTATAATATTAGTGTGGTGCTTTGCACCAGGAGGAAAAGAGATGGGAGATTTTGTCCAGAAGTCGGTGACCAAGAGTGCGGTTCGCACCCTGGCGTCGCCGATCGAGACCATCGCTGCGTTTGCCGCGATCATCGATGCCGTACTGACGACCAACCCGTTCGAGTGCACGTCCTACCAGTCGGGCTCGGAGACCTTCGACCCGGTGGAGAAGACCCGCGAGGCCTACACGGCGCGGATCGCCTACCAGGACCTGGAGGCCCGGACCGTTGGGACGGTCACGGTCAAATCGCCGACCGTCGCGGCGTACGGGGCGAACGTGACGGCGGTGATGGAGAACGCCGCGCTCGGAACCGCCATGGGCGGGAGCCCGGTTCACGCGCTCGAGGACGACTCGTTCTCGGCGGCCCTTCGGTGTCACGACGCGAACGGGGAGATCTACACGGTCTCGTT
>CASGHK010000005.1 GCA_949320185.1 uncultured Methanomicrobiales archaeon
ACTGGGGGAGCCCACACGGAAGGTCGCGGTGTATGTGCCGCTCGACCCGACCTCGACTGTGTACTCGGTCCACTCCCCATCGTAGATCCAGCTGACCGCCGTGATACCGTCAGCCGCCGAGACATCGACGCCCTCGGCGAGTCGCCCGGCACCGCCAAAATTCTCGGCATCGGCGTCGCTGTAAGCGACGCCGGGCCCCCCGACGTCGTAATCTTCAGCCTCAATCCGCCCCGGAGCGATGTGCGGACCGTTATACACAGCCCGAACGGACGTAGTAGGCAACACCGTGGGAACGATCGTCGTCGAAACCGTCGTGGGGACCGGGGTTTGGATCGTGGTAGGACTCGGGGTGGGAACCGTTGTCGAAGGCCCCCCAACGAGCTCAAACCAGTCGATATTCTGGCCGTTATTGCGGAATGTAAGTCGGATTACATGTGTTCCTGCGGATAATTTCAGCGGCGCTGTGACGGTGGAATACGCAGTGGAACTCCCCGTGTTCGGAACGGCGATCGTGCAGCCCGCGGCTCCGTCGATCGTTACCACGATCTTACGATCGTTCGACCAAGAACCGACCTGGAATCGGGCTGTGTAGGTGCCACTCGTTGGAACAACGACGGTATATTCAGTCCATTCATTGTTGACGATATAACCGATGTTCGTTATGCGATTTATTGTCTCGATATCGACGCCCTCAGCGGGCCGGTAGGCGCCACCGCTGTTACCGGCTGTCGAGTCGTAGTATGCAACCTTTGTTCCCCCAACATCGAAGTCTTCCGCCTGGATGAGGCAGGGAAGGGTATGAGGCCCATTATACGCCGCTTGGGTGACAGCATTTGAAGTTGGGGCGGCAGATACCAGACCGACCAGAGCCAGGGCACATAGCCCCATGAGCATTACTCTAATTATATTCATTCGCGCATGCCTCCAGCATATGAATGGACTGCCTTGCCCTAATGCAAGGCATTACTCTGATTTTTTTTCACTTCATCTATATTTATAGTTTGCTTTTTGACATAATCTCATAATGAAGACATATTGAGAAAATATTAGAATATCAAGAGTTTTAACAATTCTTCTTGAAATTGTGACGGCAAGAACAAGCGTCAATGGAGGTCTGCCCAGCACCTGGAAAACACCCAACTCCGGGGATCAGCCACAGCGGGCCGGCTCTGTCTCTGGCCGGTTCCCCCTCACACTCAGGATACCGTCAGTCGGACGAAGAGGGTAGACGATCGGCGAGGGCAAACGCGCAGACATCGATCTTGCAATCATCCTTTCAGGCCGCCGGAAACTCATTGAGCGAGGAGACATCCGGAGTCAGAGGCGGGAAGCAGGATCCAGAGTTGAACCGTTCGTTGTAACGAGTCCTGTTCGATTCGGTACTATGTCCCCGGTTCTCCTGCACAGGTCAATGGACGGGCTGTTTCTTCGTCGCGGAAACAGCGAGGCGCTCGAGCTGATGCGTGACGAGACATGAGATCGCAACACTACAGTTGGAAAAACCACTACGATAGATATTCAGGAGTCACACGATCAGAAGAGAGAGCCATGTGAGTCTATCAATGAGAAACAGACTCGGTGACACGAGCAGGTCAGATAAATGTCGAAGAACGACGGACCTACGTGAAGGAACAATTCGGGCCGACCAGAAATAGTAAACGAATTTATCGGGTTAGAGGAATGCAGTAGTATGCACGTCACCCTGATCTTCGTTTACTCGAAGGAGCGAGTCACAGGTGGACCAGAGGGGGTTGCCTTCGATACCGTTGAGGGGCTGAAAAAGAACCACGCACGGTTGGTGGACAATGACATTCACGTCCATATTATGTCAGCCGCCGGGAACACAGCACGCTCAAGGGTGGAGGTGGAGAGAGACTACGAGAACCTCACCTTCGAATACTTTAATAGGATGGTCCCATCCGCACTCCTTGCCGATCTCAATTACGTCTCACGGATGAGGAAGTGGAGAGAGAAGATTGACCTTGTTCATTCGCATCCAATCTCGGGGGCGATGGCAGGATGCATAATGGGGAAACCCACCATGCTCACTCTCCACGGCATGTATTGGAAGGAGGGGACCTTGGCATCCAACCCGTACACTCGCCTCTCCTACGAACTGAATACCAGGAGATTCGGGTATGTATCGCAGAAGCTGGTCAAATTGATTGCAATATCCCCATACGTGATCGATGAAGTTGAGCGTTTTTATAAGAATAAAGAAATCACGAGTGAAGTAATCGAGAACCCAATCGCCGATGTTTTCTTCTCGGTCAGAAAGGAAGAGTCAGATGGCCTGCTTCTGTATCCCGCCGGCATCAGTCGTCGGAAGAACCAGATGGGATTGGTCAGAGCGTTGGCGATTCTGAAGAACGAAGGGATCCCGTTCCATTGCGTCATGCCGGGCTCCTTCGTCGACTCCGATTATCTCGTCGAGATACGGAGAGAGATCGATAAGTGTGGACTCGAAAAGGAGATTTCAATCCCCGGTCCAATCGCGTTTCCCGACCTCCTCAAGCTCTATGCACAAGCGGAAGTCATGGTGATGACCACCCTGCAGGAGACGGCACCGATGGTGATCTCCGAGGCGATGGCAACGGGTACACCCGTCATCGCTCCCCGGATTTCAGGGATTCCATTCATGGTCTCCGAAGGTGAGACCGGTCTCCTCACCGATCCCGGAAGACCCGAAGAGACCGCTCAGCACCTGGTCAGGCTCCTGGACGATCCCGGGCTGCGCCGCGACATGGGAAGAGCATCGAAGCGCGTCGCTGAGTCCCGATGGAGAAACGATCTCATCGTTGGGAAACTTCTGGACCTGTATCTGGAGATCGGCGCTCAAATCAGGTCTTCATAAAAAAAGGATGGGGCACGCCTTACTCTCGCATGGCTCCCGACTCCGCCGGCTCAAATTGCCCGCGGTGATAGACCATGACATCCAGCGGCGCCCCGCGGACGTGCGCCCGGAGTAACTCGTCACGCCGCTTCTGCACGTGGCGCAGCCCCTCCAGCGCGAAGAGCCCCGATGCCGCCCGATAGAATCCGAGCGTCTGCTCGAGGAACGCCGCCTCGTACGCGATCGTCTCGTCTGCGAGCCGGGCCGCCTCGTCGATCGCGACCGGTCGATGGTAGTCGCCGTGCTCCCCGAGTCCGGCGAGCTGGCGCCAGTCGACCCTCCCGTCTGCGCCGGGCTCGCGATGGAGCATGTACGGGTACACCCGGCAGATCGCCGGCCGATCCGCATACCGACGGCAGCGGCGATGCTCGTCGAGGAGGACGCAGTCCCCCGCCGGCGTCGTCGCGAGCGCGTACCCCGAGACATAGCACCGCCCGTGCTGGTCGCAGAGTTCGGGATCCGGGGCGGGCCGGAGGAGGTCGGGCGCGTCCGCACGGAGCCGGTCGACGTCGTCCTCGAGCAGAAAGACATGGTCGTTGTACTCACGGGTGCAGCACCGCCCGCACTGATCGCAGAAGAAGCCGATCTCCGCGATGATCCCTGCGAGCCGTTCCCGCGGGTAGGCACGCAGGGCTGCGAGTTCCGCCTCGAGCGCCGCGATCCTCCGATCGAACGGCTGCATCACGCCCCCCCCTCGTTCCGGACGAAGGGGTTGTTGATCGTCCCCCGCCCCGTCCCGTCCCGGTTGATCGCCCGCGGGCCCGGAACCCGTTCGATCACGAACTCTTCGCTGCGCGCGTCAAGCGCCCGGAAGAAGGCGGCGAGCCGACGCACTAGGTCCTCGATCCGTTCGAGGACAACCCGGCAGACGACGGGCACGTCGGGGTTCAGATCAAAGAGCCGGCAGTCGAGCCTCCGCGGGAGGCGGGCACAGAGGGCCGATAGGAGATGGGTACTGCCGCCGGCCCACTTCAGGAACGGCTTCGGAGTCTGACGCGGGTTCACTCCCGATCCGTTGTCGGCTGGCCCGCATAAGGCTTGACCCTCGAAACGGCCCCGTGCCGTTCCCAGGTGATGCACTCTCTCCCGGTCCTTCGGGCGTGGTGTCCGGCCCGAATCAGTTCACCAGATTTTTATACGATATATACTATACAAAATTCCGGGTCCCATATGTTCCCAGTATACTCGGAACAGCACATAGAGATCTCAATACACCTTCGCGTATCCTCGTGAAGACCGCCGGGACGAGGTGACAGGTGGACGGGAGCTCCCCATCACCGTCGAACCAGGAACGGAATATTCACGAAAACAACGTGAAGGCCCATCACAGGAACGATCGAAAGGACGTGGTTATATGACCGACTCAGGAGTCAGGCATGAGAATCGTGGTCGGGACGCCGTCGTGGCCGACCGGCCGGTATGGATGAATAGGATTGCTAATGCACCAGAGATGGTGCCCCCGAGCCCAAAGCTCGCCGAGAAGATGAAGGCGGACCTCGCCCAGCTGCGTTCGAAGGCGAAAGGACCGCTCTCCCGGGTACTCGCGGTGCGGGACTACTCCCCGCCGGGCAAGGACGACGGGTTGATTTATCCCGGCGACCTCTTTCCGCTCGGGACATCCGCCGAGCCGGTTCGGCGTGCGGCAGCCGACCGCGCCCCGATCAAAGGAACGATACGGGCGATCGTCGTGCTCGCCGAGTTCCCCGATAAAAAGTTCGGGGAGTCAGTCCAGCACTTCAAGGACCTCTTCTTCTCCACGGGCGTGCTCCCGAACGGCAGCCTCAAGGAGTACTTCGCTGAGGTTTCCAACGGGCAGGTGGATATCGTCGGCGAGGTGGTCGGGCCGTACACCCTCCCCCGGAAGCTGACCGAATACGCCCATGGCGATTCGGGGGTCGGAGGAACCTCCCCGAACGGGCGGACGATGGCAAAGGATGCAGCCGTAGCCGCGAATGCCGTGGTCAACTACGCCCAGTACGACAACGACGGCGACGGGTTCGTCGACGCATTCGTCGTGATCCACGCGGGCGAGGGGGCGGAGGAGACCGGGAACGCGAACGACATCTGGTCCCACAAGTGGGTCCTCGAGGGCGGCGCGTACTCGGCGGACGGTGTGAAGGTCTACGCCTATGCCACGGTCCCCGAGGACGCGAAGATCGGAGTCTGCTGCCACGAGCTCGGGCACGCGCTCTTCGGTTTCCCCGACCTCTACGACACGGACGGGACGAGCGAGGGTGTTGGCTCATGGTGCCTGATGGGTTCGGGAAGCTGGAACGGCGGCGGCGAGATCCCCGCGCACCCGTCCGCCTGGTGCAAGGTCCAGCAGGACTGGGTTACGATCGCCTGCCCGACCGCCAGCAGCACGCAGTCGATACAGGCCGTGGAGACCGGCCATACGGTCCTCCGGCTCTGGAAGGACTGCGCCGGCAGCCAGGAGTACTTCCTGGTCGAGAACCGGCAGAGGGTCGGCTCCGACGCGAAGCTTCCCGGTGACGGCCTCCTGATCTGGCACATCGATGACGCAATCGGCAACAATACCAACGAGAACCACCCAAAGGTCCGCCTGGTCCAGGCCGACGGGAAGAAGGAGCTGGAGAGTGGTGCGAACCGTGGCAACGCGGGCGACCCGTACCCGGGCAGCGCGGGCAATACCTCGTTCACGAAGACGACGACCCCGAACTCGCTCTCCTACGGTGGGGTGGAGACCTGTGTCTCGATCACCAACATCAGCCCCTCGGGACCGGTGATGAACGCGAACGTCGCCACGTCATGCATCATCGTAAAACCGAAGAAAGACATCCTCAAGGACCAGGTCAAAGAGATAAAGGAGCTGAAGAAGGAACTGAAGAAAGAGATCAAGAAGGAGATCAAGATCGAGAACAAGCAACTCAAGGACAAGGTCGACGTCAAGAAGATCGAGATCCCCGGCGGATGGCCGCAGTGGGGAACCGGCGGGGCACAGAGGCAGGTCCAGGACGCGGACATCTCGGTCCTGGAAGCTCGAATCGCGGCCATCGAGGCCCGCCTGGGACTTGCCGAGCCTTTCATCGATCAGACCCTGCGGCCCGATCTCCGGCATGGAGCCCTCTACGAGGAGGAGGACTACGAAGAGATGTTCCGGCGGAGTGGCCACCGGCCCGGACCGAAGCGGGCGCTCGACACCCCACGTGGAGGCTGGTGAGACGGATAGAGATGGGCAGGTGATCGTCCTCGCCTCTCCCGGCGACGTGACCGCACTCGGGGTCTGCAGCGTCCTCCAGGAGCAGATCGGCGAGGAGCGGGTCCGGTTCATCTCCGGAGAGGAGCTCGCCCTCGCCCCCTGCTGGGAGCACCGGCAGGGGGTGAACGGTAGTAGTACCAGGATCCTGTTCGCGGACGGGACGCGATTCGATGAGCGTCAGGTGGGAGCAGTTCTCAACCGGATCACGGTCCCCGAACTGCCGCAGTTCTATGGGGCGAGCGAGGCCGACCGCCTGTATGCCATCAGCGAGGTCTCTGCCCTCTGGCTCTCGTGGCTCGCAGCACTTCCCTGCCCGGTGGTGAACCCCCCCTCTCCGTGGTCACTCTCGGGCCCGGAGTTTCCGCTCCTCCAGTGGCTCAACCTCGCATCAAGGGCGGGCCTCCCGGTTCGGGGGTGTACCTTCTCGAGCGATCCGCGTGTCTTCTTCGAGCGGGGTTACGCCCTGTATCGGTTCGCCGGGGATGACCCGGGTACGGCCCGGTTCGAGCCGGTCCCCACCCCGCCGTTCCCGCGCGAGCCGGCCTGGTTCTTCGAGCCGGTCGATGGCGAAGAGGAAACGGTGCTCGTCGCCGGGAACCGACGAGTGGGCGGGCTGGGGGAACGGTTCTCGGCGGGTCTGGACCGGCTCCGAGCCCTGGTCGGGTGTAACCTCCTCCAGGTCGCGTTCGGCCGGTCGGTCGCGACCGGCGAGTGGTTAGTGACGGGCGTGACATCATTCCCGACGACGGAGGAGCCCGCGGCCCTCGAGGCGATTGCGCTGCTGCTGGCCGACCGGGAGGCGTCGGCGGCATGATCCTGATCTGCGGCATCCCGTCGGACGGGCCGACGCGGCTGGTGATCGACGCGGCGAAGGCGGCAGGGGTCGAACACGTCGTCCTGAACCAGCGGGACTCACGCTCGATCGGCCTCCGTGTCGACGTCCGGCGAGGGGAGGAGGTCGACGGCACCCTCTCGATCTGCAGCCGGGAATGGCCGCTCTCCACCTTCTCCGGCGTCTATCTCCGGCTGATGGAGTGGCAGGACCTCCCGGAGAACCGGATCGGACCGGCAGGAGACCTGGCGGGGGTCCGGCGTTCCGGGTTGTTCCATGACGCCCTCGTCCAGTGGACCGAGATGGCACGCTGCCGGGTGATGAACCGTTGCTCGGCGATGGGGTCGAACTCGTCGAAGCCGTACCAGGCTCAGTTCATCCAGGAAGCGGGGTTCCTCGTCCCGCCCACGCTGATCACCACCGACCCCGGGCATGTGAGAGGGTTTCTCCGGGAGCACGGTCGGGTGGTCTTCAAATCCATCAGCGGGACGAGGTCGATTGTGCGGACCCTCTCCGACGTGAAACTCCTCCACCTCGACCGGGTGCGGCTGCTGCCGACACAGTTCCAGGCATTCGTACCCGGGACCAACGTCCGCGTCCACGTCACCGGCGAAGAGATCTTCGCGACGGAGATGCGGACCCTAGCAGTCGATTACCGGTATCCATCGTCGGATGCGGAGGAGGTAAAGATGGTCGCGGTGCGGCTCCCGGAGGTGATGGAGGAGCGGTGTCGAGCCCTCGCCAGACAGCTCGACCTCCCGCTCGCCGGCATCGACCTGAAAGTGACACCGACAGGAGAGTATTACTGCTTCGAGGTCAACCCGATGCCTGCGTACTCCTTCTTCCAGGAGGGGTCGGGCCAGGAGATCGCCGGGGGGATCGTCCGGTACCTGGACGGAGGGGATGCCGTATAAACCGGTGGCGCCGTTCAGAGAAAGAGGAGCAGAAAGTGGTCGCGATCGTTGAGAACTGGACGATGGTGACCGGGCGGGTCTTGGGGGTTGAGGATGCCCCCGGGCTCCCCGAGTTCGCCGCCGTGGAGCTGGATGTTGAGGGGGTCGAACCGATCGAAGGCTTTCCCGACCTCCTGAATGTCGGCCCCGGGTCAGGCCTGACCGTGCTGGTCCGGCGGGAGACCGCCCGCCGGCTCGGAGTGGTCGCGGGGGAACGGGTCTCGATCAGGACCAGGCGGGGGGGACGGAGCCGGTTCTTCGCCCATCCCGATGGCGTCGTTGTCCAGGACGAACCGGCAGAATAGGTCCTGCACTTCAGGTCAGGGCCGTTTTGCCAGCCATCCGCCAGGGGGTGCTCCCAGCGGGAGCCGGGCCTGCAGGTGGTCGAACGGGTAGCGGACGAGCCCGGACTCTCGAACGGGGTCGGCAACGACGATTGCATCCCCCTCCCGCGTCACCGTGAGGGCGTATGAGTGGTACCGGACTCGCCGGGCCTGCGGGGTTTCAAGGTACGGCACTGCTTCTCGGGCGGAGATCCCCTGGAATGTCTGGTGGATAACCGGCGGCGCCGTCCCTTTTCCGACCCGGTACTCGCCCACCGACCAGGCTTCGGGTGTCTCGCCGATCACCAGCCACCGGCGCGGGTCGATGGTCGGGACGAGCCTGCCGGCACCCCGCACCCTGCGGTGGGCGTGGACGAACGCCGCGAGCCGAACGGCGAGAAACGCGCCGGCGATCATCACCGCGGGAAGGCAGAGGGCGGCGACGGAAAAGACTCGCGCTCCTATCAGGAAGAGGACAGCGGTGCTGAGCGCAAGAAGGAGGAGGCTCGGCCCGGGGAGGAGCCCGAGGGTATACTTCCGGTCAGAGAACGGAGCGAAGAGCGGCAGTCCCGGGCAGGCGAGCCAGTCGAGGGCGACGTGGAGGTACGCACCGGAGAGGACGGCCGCGAATCCCGCCGGGCCCGCCGCCACCACGAGGGAGATGGGCAGGAGGCCGACCAGCCCGACGATGGCGATGCCAGCCCACGCGAGCCCTGCCATCACGGCGGCGCCGGCGAACGAGTGGGCGATCCCCCCGTGCGTGAAGAGGTAGAGGGCGGGATGGGGATCAGAGAGCCGGGAGAAGAGCGCGTCGGCGTCGACGATCACCGACCCGAGCACGGCGAAGGGGACCAGTGCTGGAAGCCCGAGAGCCCCGCCAAGGCCCGCTGCAGCGATCGCGTGGGTGAACGAGTCCACACCAACCGTTTCGCCGGGCAGTCGGATAAGCGTGCGGTCGGTACGCGGAGATCCGGTGCTCCCCCGGACCGGTTCGGTGCTGCCCAGTTCCTGCGCCTTCGGAGGGTCAGGACGTTGTGCAGCGTCCCGCCACAGTTCTCCACCTTTCAGAGCGCGCGATGGTGCAGGAACCTGACGTTCACGGTGATAGGCGCCTCGGTGTTCTCGGCCAGCTGGAACTCCATGTTGACCCCGTCGACCGAGAGCTTCTACCCGGTCTGCGCGTTATTCAGAATGGGCGCGATCAGGAAGCGGTTCCTATCGAGAGGCACTTCCCGAGACCGTTGTCGACGAGTCCCATCTCGTCCCTCGGCAGGCGCAGTCCGTACTGGTTCGACGCCCGCTGCGCCATCGCGTTCCTGGCGTGCACGTCCTCGGCGAGGGCGTGCTCCATGAAGTGCTCGGGAGCGATGACCTGCACGGCGCCCGAGGCGACGTCGGCATCACTGGTGACGCCCTTGACCCCCTGGTAGTGGTCCACCTGGGGGGGAGTGGATCACCGCCCAAACGGGGTAGCTGCCCAGCGACCTGCTCACGAGCGCCATCGCCGCCCGCGCCGTCTCGACCGAGGTGAGCGGATCGATCACGATCCACACGTTCTCGCTCCAACGAGGCTCATCACCGAGACGTCGTCTCCGCGCACCTGGTAGATGCTCGCGGTGACGCAGAACAGGTCATGGATGTTGATCTGCCAGGCCTGCCGATAGAGCGGCGGGTTGATGGTATCTGAACGGGTCTAGTTCTCGAGGAATCGGAAGGCCTCAACGTTTCAGGCGGTGATGGTGGAGAGGTCCGACCGGATGACCAGTGGTCATCCGAGGCGACGACGCCAGGGGTCTCGACCTTGAATTGCTCGTCATTGTTCGTCCAGGCGGACGTGATCTTCGCCGCGAGGTTGTCCACTGCGGTGAAGACGGTTCCATCATCCCGCTGGTCCGCTCCGGCCCTCCGCCGTTCCTGGGAGCACAGGCCCCGTTCGGTCCCCCTGGATCGTCTCATGCCGGAGAGCGATCTGATGGTCGGGCCATGAGGAGCAGGTCGACCGGCGGAGGGGCAAAGCCGATTTTGTCGAGACTGACGGGGTTCATCCCCGCGTGGCGATACGCCTACCTCTCCTCATCCTCCTCCTCTCCGTCGTCCAGCCATCCGCCACAGTGGGGACAGACGGTGGCACGGACACTACGCCGGCGGTGGAACTCCTCGAAGAACCCGGAGGCCAGGATGCCGGCCGGGAGTCCGAAGAGGGCGACCCCGATCACCGAGGTGATGGAGGCGAGGACCCTCCCGATCATCGTATGGGGGACCACGTCGCCGTACCCGAGCGTGGTGAGGGTCACGAGGCTCCAGTACATGGTCCCGAGGATGCTCGGGAACGCCTCGGGCTGGCTCTCGTGCTCGACCGCATAGGTCAGGCTGGAGACGACGACGAGGAGCACGAACGAGACGAAGATGGTGACGAAGAGCTCGTTCTTCTTGCGCAGGATCACCCGCTCGACGACGTTGAAGGCGGTCGAGTACCGGCCAAGCTTGAAGAGGAGGAGGAAGCGGAGGACCCGGAGGTCGATCGGTATCACGAGAGGAAGGAAGAATGGGAGGATCGCGAAGAGGTCGATGATGGCGTACGGCGTCGCCATGTACCGGAGACGGCCGGTGACCGGGTGGCGATAGCGCGGGTTGGCCGTGATGGACCAGAGGCGCAGGATGTACTCGATCGAGAATGCAGCGATGGAGATGACCTCGAAGACAAGGAAGAACGGGGCGAACCGGGTGCCGATGCCCGGCTCCGATGCGAGGATCACGGCGACGACGTTCGCGAGGATCAGCGCGACGAGGCCGGCGGTGGCAGCCCGCTCGAGAGGGCCGGCGGTGTTGGTGTAGTCGAGGAGGTCGTGAACTCTCTCCTTGATCGTGGGCATCGCAGACGATCAGGGTTCGGGGGCTGAGAGGAAAAAGAGTTGGTGCGGACGGACAAAAAAAGGAGCCGCCATCAACGCATCGCTCGCGCTGGTCGGCGAAACCGCTTGTAGGCCTCCATCACGACCAGGACCGTGATGGCGATCGCGATCATCACGCCCCAGGCCTCGAGGCTGATCGGCTCGAACTGCAGGAGCTCGGCCGTGAATGGGATGTGCATCAGCGCGAAGTTGATCGCCCACGCCGCGATGACGGAGAGGACCAGGAACCAGTTCCTCGATAGCGGCATCCGGAAGGCAGAGGTGGTCTCGGACCGGGTGTTGAAGATGTGGACGTTCTCGAAGAGCACGAAGAGGACCAGCAGCAGGCCCCGCGCCTCCGCCTCGGGGATCCCGGCGGTGAGCATCCAGGCCCAGGCGACGAAACCGACGCCCCCCACCCAGGCCGCGGCGATCAGGTTCTCCTCGAGCATCAGCCGGTCGAAGAGCCCCTGGCCCGGGGGGCGCGGTGGACGCTGCATCGACCCGGGCTCACCGGGTTCGAAAGCGAGGCCGAACTGCTGAATGCCGTTCGTGATCAGGTTCAGGTACAGGAGCTGGACTGCTGCGAGCGGGACCGGCAGGCCGGCGAGGACCGAGAGGAGGAAGAGCAGCACCTCGGCGGCTCCCATTGAGACGAGCAGGTAGGTGACCTTGCGGACGTTATCGTAGGCGAAGCGGCCCTCTTCGACCCCGGCGACAATGGAACTGAAACGGTCGTCGGTCACGATCATCGATGCCGTATCCTTGGCGACATCGGTCCCTGAACCCATCGCGACCCCGATGTTCGCCCGTCGGAGGGCCGGGGCGTCGTTCACCCCGTCGCCCGTGACGGCGACGAAGTGGCCGAGCTGGAGGAGGGCCTCGACGATCTCGAGCTTCTGGAGGGGGGCCACCCGGGCAAAGACCCTGGCCTGGCCGACGGTCTCGAGGTATGCCGGGACGCCGGGCGAGCCGAGCTCCTCGAGCTCGGCGCCAGTCGTCACGTCCTCGGGGCGCGTGGCGATCCCGAGCGTCCTCGCGATAGCGAGGGCGGTGCCCGGGTGGTCGCCGGTCACCATCACGACCCGGATCCCGGCCGCCTGGCAGGCGGCGACCGCTTCCGCCGCGTCGGGACGGACCGGGTCGATGAACCCGGCGAGGCCGAGCAGGGTGAGCGGTGGGAGCTCCTCCCACCAGACCCCCGGATCTTCACCCTCGGCGACGGCGAGCACCCGATACCCCCCGGCCGTGAGCGATTCGAAGGCCTCCTCCACCTGGCGGGAGTCGAGAGGGACCGTACCGTCCGGCGTCGCCATCGCCGTGCAGCTCGGCAGCAGGGTCTCGAGCGCGCCCTTGACCAGGATGCGCCGTTCGCCCTCGTCGTCGATAACGGCCGCTGCGTACCGGCGTTCGGACTCGTACGGGATCCGGTGGACCATGCGGGCCGCCCCCCGGACAACTGCAGGGTCCAGGCCGAGCTTGTACGCGAAGGCGAGAAACGCGATGTCGATGGAGTCCCCGTGGGACCGCCACCGGCCGTCGGCGCGCTCGAGGCCCGACTCGTTTGCCAGGATCCCGACCGTGCTGAAACGGGCGAGCAGGGCCTGCTCCCCCGGCCCGACCGTATGGCCCGGCGTGCCCTCGATCATGCCCTCTCCCTCGTAGCCCGTGCCGGTCACGAGATAGTGCGACGAGGGCGGGAGCCAGACCATGGCGAGCGTCTGCTCGTTGACCGTGAGCGTCCCCGTCTTGTCGCTCGCGATGCAGGTACAGCTCCCGAGGCTCTCGACCGCGGCGATCCGCCGGACGATCACGTTCCGCTCCGCCATTCGCGAGGCCGCGATCGAAAGGACGACCGTGAGCGCCACGGGGATCCCCTCGGGGATGGCTGAGACTGCGAGGGCCACGATCGAGAGGAAGACCTCCCCGGGCGGTGAGCCGCGCACGAGGGCGATCGCGCCGAGAAGGATGCCAGCACCGACGACGGCGAGGGTGATGGTGTGGGTGAACTGCTCCATCCGGATCGCGAGCGGCGGTTTCGCGCTCTCGACACCGGTGATCGAGGCCGCGATCCGGCCCATCTGGGTGTGTTCGGCCGTGGCCACCACGACGCCCGTGGCCCGGCCGGAGGTGACCGTGCTGCCGGCGAACGCCATGGTCCAGCGGTCGGCGACCGGAGTCTCGGGCGGAAGCGGGCCGCCGATGCCCTTCTCCACCGCGACCGATTCGCCGGTCAGCGTCGACTCGTCGACAAGGAGGTCGTGGGCCTCGATCAGCCGGAGGTCTGCGGGCACCCGCCGGCCCGACTCGAGGAGGACGAGATCGCCGGGGACCAGGTCATCGGCCGGGATCTCGAAGGTTTTTCCGTCGCGACGGACCTGTGCGCTCGCCGTTAGCAGGCTCCTGAGTGCCTCGGCGCTCCGCTCGGCCCGGTTCTCCTGGTAGGTACTGATCGCCGAGTTGATCATGACCACGAGCAGGATGAAAGCGGTATCCGTCACGTCCCCGATCGCCGCTGTGATCACAGCCGCTACAAGAAGGATATAGATCAGGGGGCTCTTGAACTGGGAGAGAAAGAGCGCGGCGATCGAGCGGGGCGGTGGCTCGGGGAGGCGGTTCGGTCCGTACCAGGCGAGACGGTGCGCCGCGGCTTCGTCGTCGAGGCCGGAGGGGGCCGATCTCAGCCTCTCGAGCAGGGCCTCGCGGTCGAACGCATGCCAAGCGATCGGCTCGTCGGTCTCGTCGTTTCCCGTCATCAGCAGAAAAACGTGGACTGTGCAGTTGAAGGTAACGGATACAGCGGGGTGCCGGGAATCGTCCTGTCCCACGATTTCAGGTCGGTTCCGCTACGGGGAGTGTAACGATGATGGCATCGATACCGACCGCGGGGTTGAGTACCGGACATGGATGGCGATGCCCGGATCCGACGGAGCCCGACGTATCAAGCCGCCCGAAATGGCTCGTTGGCTCACGGTCCTCACCTCCCTCCCGGACCGCTCTCTTCATGGTCTCCAGAGGATGCGATCACAGGGGCAGGGGATCGGTGCTGTCGACGAGGTGAATCCCCCGCCGGGAGAGCTCGGCGAATCGTGCATCGGCGATCGCCTCGTAATCGATGGTGGGGTGATGGATAGCGCTCGTGCAGTCCTCGAGGACGTAGATCTTTCGGAGTACGTCCGGCCGATCGGCATACTCCTCTACCAGGTCCTCGACAGTCTCGAGGACGCAATGACTCTTCGCCTCGCCGGCGATGTAGACGAGGTCCGACATCTCCAGCAGGTCGAGCAGCTCCCGGCCACCGGTATCGAAAGAGTGTCCCGGCAGGGGGATCTCCGGTCGGAGGATAGAGTAATGCTCGGTCCCGGGAGTGCTTCCCTTCATCCACCAGGTGGGCTGAGCGCCCCGGGCCAGCGAATGCCAGAACACCGCTGAGAGGAGGTCGGGATCGAGACAGTGGCCCGGGCTGCCGATGAGGCAGTGGTATGGCCAGATGGTCAGTTCGCTCCTGCCCAGCTCCTGGAGGCGCCAGGTGTACTGGGTCGACCACTCCGGCTCCAGGAGGGGGACCCAGGCCCCGTCGAGTACGTCCTTGTGGCCGATCACGGTGAACGGCGGGGGATGCTCGCCGTTCCCATCCACCCACCAGGCCGGATGGAAGATCTGCAGGGGGAGGTGCGAATCCAGCGAGCAGGTGATACCGGAGATCTGCTCAACGTTGCGCCGGATGAACTGGATGAGCCGTTCGAGGTCCTCACGGGCCCCGGGGACGGAGAGCGCGCCATCAGGGTGGCAGAAGTCCACCTGCATGTCGACGATCAGGAGGTGCACTCCCCTCTCGCCGAGGCGGACTGGAGCGAGACGGGAGCGGGTGACCTCAGCACCGATGGAGCCAATGTCCGGGCGGTACTGCCTTCCGATCCGTACGGCATTGTGAGACCGGGATGCGTCGTCCATGAATCGCTCCGAAGAGGTATGGGAGATCTGCTCTTCGACTGCAATAAACTCCGGGGTATGGCACGGCGTCCAGACCGAATGCAGCATCTCCCATTGTGCAGGGTGCCGAAGAACGACCACCCGGACGGGAGGAGAACCGACAAATCCCCGGAACCGATGATACATCTCCCGCGACCTGGCAGCGGACGGGTGCAGAGGATGAGATCCATCCGCAACAAGCTCGAATCCAACCGCCGCCAAAAGACGCAGGGGCGTGATGCCGGGTCGGGCAGAGACGACGATCGTCAGATTCAATCAGACAGGAGGCCTGCCGTCACACCTCGGTCTTGGACGGGTGATGGCGGAAAGACCGGTTCAAGCAGGCACGCGCTCAGGGTTGTGGACGGGCGGGCAACTGATCAGCCACTTCCGGGATTGAACATACCTTCAACCCCGCCGTCACGAGACGGAGGCCGATCGCCGTCCTGGCCTCGACGAAGGCGTATTCTTCAGTCGTACCGAACGCGAAGCACTTCGGCAGTTCGGCAACGACCACAACGTTGCTTTCGTACTCGTCGCTATTCACGATCTCGATCATGGTCCCGTCGGCCAAACCTGTCGATCTCATCGTATCATCACCGAAATCGTCACGACGCCCAGTCCTCTACGATCCGGATCTCGTCCTCGGTCAGCCCGTACAGCTCGTGGACCAGGGCGTCAATCTGTTGATCGGTGGCCTGGATCTGCCGCTCGATGAGGGTATTTTCATGGTCGGTGGCCACCGACGGCAGCTGACGGTGGAGGTCGAGCATCGTCTCGACGAGAGTGACCAATTGGTCGTGCTTCGCCTCTTCGTCGGGCTCAAGGGTGCCACGGGATACCGGCATGGAATGCTGAATAGCCTGATACGACAATTCTCTCACATGGCATCGAGTTCCCAGGCGGTCCGGTCGCCTCAACTCGACACGATCCGGATGGTCGAGGACTTCGTCCGCGAGCATTCAGGCGACTTCACGCGCCGAGCGCTCTGAGAGGCGCTGCCGCGCCGAATGATGTACCAGACGTTCCGGCAGACCTGCTCGAGTCAGGCAGGATCGCACTGGACCGCTCGGGCTACGTCGTCTGGATCCACAACCCGGCGCTGGTCGCCGAATACCACGCCCGCGACGAGCTCCG
The DNA here is from genome assembly GCA_949320185.1 of uncultured Methanomicrobiales archaeon. Classification (GTDB taxonomy): domain Archaea; phylum Halobacteriota; class Methanomicrobia; order Methanomicrobiales; family Methanospirillaceae; genus UBA288. Next base: position 16,222 of record CASGHK010000005.1, read on the forward strand.
CATCGGTTAAGGCGGGGACTGTGCCACTTCCTCCGGGAAATGTCGAGGTCTATATCGCGACGGACCGCTGTGTGGAATACGCGGCGCTGAGGGCGTCGTCCAGGTGCGAGGACCGGCGTGTCTTCGCCATGCTCGAGAAGGCGGTAGGCGTGCTGAAAAAGAACCCGTACGCCGGTGACAGAATCCGCCGCCGGCAGATCCCTGCCGAGCACCACAGGCGGTACGGGCCGCTCGACAACCTCTGGAAGTACAACCTCTCGCGGAGCTGTCGGCTCGTCTACACGGTCGCCCGTGACGACGGCGTGATCGTGGTCGTGCTCGAGTGGTTCCCGCACGACGAGTACGAGCGGCGGTTCGGGTACTGAGCGGAAACGGCATCGTCTTTGAGATGCACCCCTGGTTTCTTGGCCTCGATGAGAAATTTCCGCGTTCCGCCGATCCTGAACGAGTAATCGATGAACCCGTTGATTCCCCCTATCCGGATCGGATCCTCGTGGATCACGTCCTTATAGAGCTTCGAGTAACGCTGGTTGTTATCGACGTCCCAGCCGAGCGCCTTGAAGAACGGATCGATGTGATCCCGCCGTATCTGGGTCTCGACGTACTGGCCGAGTTTGTACGCCGACTAGTCAAATTCGAAGCTCTGGACGAGAGCGCGATTGGACTCAGGGATCGCTCGTGGTCCCTCCATGCTACCGCCTCTACAGCATACGATGGCCCCCTGAAGACTGAATAACCACTCGGTAATTATAAGGGGTCAAGCTCAGGCAGATCCCGACAATCCGCGACGGTATGAAAAAGAGAGAAAGAGGAGGACCGGCCCGTCACTCGTCGCCGATAATCTCGGACCGCACGGTCACGAAGATCGGGCCCCGCACGTCGACCTTCTTCTTCGTGTCCGTGATCGAACGCATCGCAAACTCTGCCACCTTCAGGTTAACGTCGCTCGGGAGCTTGGCCATCTTGACCTGTACGGTCGTCGCCTCGCCGCACCGCGCCGCCTCCTCGATCCGGGCCGCCCCGAGCGCGGCGACGGCCTCGAGGAACCGGATGCCCGCGGGCACGCCGTGCTCGCGGACCTCTCTGAACTTCTCCGTGTCGGGCACGCCGAGCACCGAGCCGTCATGGACGAAGACCTCGTTCATGCAGGCTGGCCCAAGGAGCCGGGACGTCGACTCGGGCTCCTCCACGAAGACCCGGACGCGGGTGCCGGCGACCTCGCCGGTCCACGCCTCGAACGAAACCGGGCCCTGTGCATCGGCGTGCTCGGCCGCAACGGCCACAATCGCCGCTGCCATACGTCGTCCCTCGATTGTCATCGGCTCCTCGCGGAGCCCGACGGCCGCTGCGAGCGCCGTATCGGAGAGCGGGCGCGGGTAGAACTGGGGAAAGACCATCCCACGGACGTCGTCGACCTGGCCGAGGACCATTGCGAGCCGCTCCACCCCGAGGCCCAGGTTCATCACCGGCACACCAATGCCGTACTCCGCGAGCGCTGAGGGGGAGTAGAGTCCGAAGGTCGCCACCTCCACCCACCCGTGGACCGGGTGGCGGGCGTAGACCTCGGTCTGCGAATCGGGCATGTAATACTTCGAGCGCTTCTCATCGGGCTGGAACCGGAAGTCGTCAAAGCCGAACGCCGACAGGAGGGCGGCAGCCACAGCCTTCCCCTCCTCGTTCGTCACGTCCTCGCCAGCGACGACGCACGATGCCGAGTGGTAGGTCATCAGCCGTGTCGGCCCCTCCTCCTGCTCCCGCCGGAAACAGCGGTCGACCGAGAAGAGCCGGAGCGGGAGAGGCGAGCGGTCCCAGACGGCCCCGAGGGTCATGAACCACCCGGAGGTCATATGGCTTCGAAGGGTCGAGCGAGAGGACTCCGGAGCGAGCTCGCGGAACTCGGGGAAGACCTCGTCCAGCACCCGGACGACGATGCCGTCGTCAGTCCCGAGCACCTCTGCGAGCACGTGGGCCAGCTCGTCCCCGTCGACCGTCCCCTTCTTGTACCCGTGCAGGGTCTCGCGCAGTCCCTCCTCGGTCGCCGTGTCCATCTCTCGCCCCAGAATCGCGTTGATCCGGTCCAGGCGTTCCCGGGCGATCCCGACGTTCGGCCGGGGCAGCCCGCCGAGGTAGAAGACTCGATCGAGCACGGCCATCGCCTCCGGTCCGAACTGCCGGTAGACCTCCGCCTCCTCCACGATGATCGGGACAGCGTACTCAGTGAAGCCGATCGAGAGGTAGGCCTCGCGCAGGCGCTGGATCGTCTCGAAGACCGGGTGCCGGGTACCGCGGGGGTAGGCGAGCCTCGGGTATCGGCCGGCCGAACCCGTCGGTGTCAGCACCGAGGGTCCGGCGTGCCAGGCGCCCTCGAAGTCGCTCCTCGATCGATCCCTCCACTCCTCGACGTTGAACCTCATTCCATCCGCTCCAGCACTACGACGCGGCTCGCACGGTTCTCGTCCCGCACCCGGTATCCGGCGTGCCTCGCCACCTGCTCGGCAAACGCCCGGACCCGTTCGTGGGGCGGCATGTGCGCCGCCGAAAGGCGCATTCTACTGTACCCGAGATGCATATAGCCTTTAACCTCGACGTAGACCGGGCTCGAATCGGCGATCAGCGCCCCGTACCCAGCCGGGTCATGATCGTTCAGGCCCGCGACAAGCGTCACCCGCACCGCCGAGCGGCGGGCCCCGAGCAGGGACAGGCTCTCTCTCACCAGTTCCCAGGTGCCGGGCTCCTCCGGCCTGCAGACGCGGAGGTAGGTCGCCTCGTCCGGGGCGTCGAGCGAAACGTACGTCTGGTACGGGCGGGAGGCCTGGACAACCCAGGGACGCGTCCCGTTGGTGACCAGGAACGTGGTCATGCCTGCCTCCGTGCAGAGCTCCAGGAACCGGGGCAGGTGCGAGTAGAGCGTCGGTTCGCCGGCGAGCGAGACCGCCACCTGCCGGGGGTGCGCCGCCTCCTCGAACCGCTCGGGGGAGACGTGCACCTTGTACCCCGCGAGGGCCTGCTTCTGGAGACGAAAGAGGGCAGAAAAGAGCACCTCGGGCGGGAGTTCCACCTCCTCAGTCACCTCGTGCTCGAACGACCGCCAGCAGAAGATGCAGCGCTGGTTGCAGCGGAGCGTGGGCGTCATCTGGACGCAGCGGTAGGACTCGATCCCGTAGAACTGCTGCTTGTAGCAGTGGTCCCCTCCGCCGAGCGCGCGCCGGCACCAGAGGCAGGGCTTGACCGCCGCGGTCGAGCGACGGTCGGCAAAGAGGTAGCCCTGCCGGGAGAGTGCCTCCCGGGCCGGTTCACATGGACCGGAGGGCATCGATCCCGAGGGTCTCGAGGGCCTCTTTCAGCGTGTTCTGCGCCGCGCGCACGAGCGTCAGGCGGGCGTCCCGCGTCGCGCCCTCCGCCCGGAGAACCGGTTCGAAGTGGTAGAAGGTGTTGAAGAGGTCTGCGAGTTCGCGTGCGTAGGTCGCCACCAGGTGGGGCCGGAGCTCGTCCACCGCCTGGGCGACGACCGCCGGGAACTTCGCGATCTGACGGACCAGCGCCTGCTCGTAGGACGATTCCGCCGCGAAGGTCGCCGTGTAGTCGCCCGCCTTCTCCAGGATTGAACAGGCCCGCGCGTGGGCGTACTGGATGTACGGTCCGGACTGACGCTCGAAGTCGAGCGCGTTCGTCCATTCGAAGACCGTCGACTTCTCAGGCGAGATCCGGATAATGTCGTACCGGATCGCGGCGAGCGCGACCGACTGCGCGATCGCCCGGCGCTCCTCCTCGGGAAGCTCGGGCCGGCGCACGGTCACCTCGTCGAAGGCCCGCCGTCGGGTCTCCGCGATCAGGTCGTCCGCTGCGATGAACGTGCCGGCGCGGGTCGACATCGACCCCTCGGGAAGGGAGACGAACTCGAAGTGGACGATCTCGGGGGGAAGTTCCCCGATCAGGCGGAGTGTCGCCTGGAGCTGGGCCCCGATCAGCTTGTGGTCAGCCCCGAGTACGTCGATCACGCGGGAAAAGTTGCGACCCTTCCAGAGGTGGTAGGCCAGGTCACGAGCCGCGTAGACCGAGGTCCCGTCCGAGCGGCGCAGCACGTAGCGGTTCTCGATCCCGGCGCCGGAGAGGTCGAGATAGAAGACCTCCTCCTGGTGCGCCACGGGCAGGCGGGCGAGCTTGGCGAGGATCCGCTCCATGTCCCCGTTCCGGAGGAAGTCGGACTCCCAGACGAACCGGTCGTGCGGGGTGGCGAGGTCGGCGAGGGTCTCGCGGAACCCGTCCAGGCAGCGTCCCACGACGCTGCGGAACTTCCTCACCGTCGTCGGGTCGAGGGCCTCGACCTGCTGCATCAACCCGTCGACCTCGCCGGTGATCGCAGGGTCCGCCTCGATCCGCCGGTTCGCCTCGACGTAGACGCGGGCGATATAGTGGTCGGGCTTCTCCCCTTCTTCGGGCTCGATCCCCAGGTGGTCCATGCCCCAGACCACGATCGCGATCTGCCGGCCCATGTCGTTGACGTAGTACTGGACCTCCGTCACGTACCCGGCCTTGCGGAAGGCACGCGCGAGAGTGTCGCCTATGATCGAGTTGCGGATGTGGCCGACGTGGAGCGGGCCGTTCGGGTTCGCCGAGGTGTGCTCCAGGACGACGCGCACCTGACGCGATGCGCCGGCACCATAACCCGGCGCGAGCGCGGCCTGGACGACGCCGGCGAAGTACGGTGGGCCGAACCGGAAGTTCAGGTATGGACCGGTCGCCGCCACCGTGATCCCGTGGGCCGCGAGCGCTGCCGCGAGGTGGGGCACGAGCTCGGCGGCGATCGCCGCCGGTGAGGCGCGCCGCTTCTTCGCGAGCGCGAACGCCACGGTCGAGGCGAGGTCTGCATGCTCTCCTCCGTCGGTGATGAGGACCTCCTCCTCACCGGACGCCTCCTGCAGTGCCGATCTGATCAGCTCGGTGGTCTCGATGTACATCAGTATCCTGTCCTGTACCGGAGAATGGCCGCGATGCCGCCGAAGGCTGTCATCAGGATCGAGCCCTCCTCGAAGTCGTCGGAGATGATCTCGACCCGGGCGCTCGACTGGTCCGCGAACGAGGTCAGCTCGTCGATGATGTCCGACTCCTCGGCGATCGAAAGGGGCGCCGAGCAGTCCGGGCATGTTCCTGTCTCGAGATCGCTTGTCAGCTCACCCGGCTTCGTCTTTACCGTCCGCTCGTTTGCATAGCCGCAGGCCTCGCACCGGATCTTCTGCCGGACCTCGCGGAGGCCGGACGAGAGGAGAAGGATGTCGACCGCTCCGATCTCGAGGTTGTGCCTGACCGACTCCTCGCCGTACGCAGCAAGCCCGTCGTCCTTGACGAGTTCCTTCAGGAACCGGGCCATGCTCTCCTTCTCCTTCATCACCTCGACCCCCCGGAGCGCGTCCTGTGCGTTGTCGACCAGCTCGGCGAGGCCCGACTCGTTGGTATAGGCGACGTCGAAGAGCCCGATGATCCGCTTCTGGACCTCGTGGTGCAGGTAGGCGCCGGCCTCGAACTCCTCCTTGGTCGGCGAGGGGCCGCCGATCAGCACCCCCTTGAACCGCTCGAAGAAGTCCTTCTCCGCCATGAACGCGGCGCTCGCCCGTTCACCCACCTTGACGTAGAACTCGTTGATCGCGATCTCGCGGAGGCGGGCGAACCGGACCGAGGACTGGCCGCCCTTGCGCTGCTTGCCCGGCACCGTCGATGTCGTGCCACCGATCGGCTCGATCCGGTTGCCGCGCAGAAAGCCCCAGTACGACTCCCGGCGGTCGAGGACGAGGAGACCGTAGACGAACTTCTCCTCGAGCATCTGCTTCAAGGGCTCGAGCTCGAAGGTCGAGGAGCACCGATACATGTAGAGGTTGACCACCTCGGGCGGCTCGACGATCTGGCACTCGAGCTCGGACTTATCTCCGCCGAGCTGGATCGTGCCGCAGAAGACCGCCATCCCCCGCTCCGGGGGCTTCTTATAGTACTTGAGCCGGGAGAGGATCGAGGAGATCGCGGACTGGACGTTGGTCCGCGTCTGCTTCGACTTGATGTTCGAGCACTGGCCGAACTCGTCGCGCAGCTGGGCCGTCACGTCGTAGATCTGCTTATCGGGCGGGATGTAGAGCGTGATCAGCTCGGTGCCCGCTCCCTGCTTGGCCTCGAGCCGTTCGAGCGCCTTCTTGAACTCGTACCGGCGGCGCGCCTCGTCCATCTCGACCTGTTCTGTCATCCGGCCCTCCTGGGTGTCGGTATATATTGCCCGTTACCGGCCATAAACCTGCGTCAGGCGGCCGATCAGGTCGACATCGACCAGGGGGTCGATCCCGTGCCCGCCGGCGAACCGGACGAAGGTACGCGGTTCGCCTGCGGCTTCGAAGAGCGCCTGGCCATCGGAGAACGCGATCACAGGGTCCGCCTCGGCGTGGTAGACCAGGACGGGGCGCGGGCTGATCGCACCGACGTACCTGGCGGGGTCGAGAGTCCCGACGAACCGGCGGGGCCCCGCGTCGAGCCCGGAGAGGTCGCCGAACCCCGACGTCGAGACCCCGACGTACCCCGAGAATGCCGGCTCGATCGCCGCCGCAATCGCTGCGGTCCGCCCGCCGTTCGAGGAGCCGACCGCCCAGATCGTCGCAAGATCCAGCTCCTCCGCCAATAGGGCGCGGGCCCGGATGACGTCGGCGATGACACGGAACGACTGGGGGCACCGGCCCTGCGTGAACTCCCGGTATTCAGCCCCGAGGTCGGTCCTCGCTCCGGGCGTCTCGAACCCGTTCCCCCGGACGTCGAGGTAGAGGAAGGCGATGCCGGCGTCCGCGTACCGCCGGAACCGGTCCCGGTGCCCAGATACCGGCTCGTTCGCCCCCGGGACGTAGACGATCCCAACGGTGGGGGACGCTGAAACGCCGATATAGGCGGTCACGGGGACACCGCCGCTCGAGAAGACCGCGCGCGAGAGAGTATAGTTCCCATCCCGCTCCAGGACCTCGATGGACCGGCTCCCTCCCTCTAAGAGCGAGAGGGAGAGGAGGCCATCATCGCCGACCCGGCACCGGTCCTCCGTAGGGGCCCCGGTGCAGCCCGCGCCGGCAGCGAGGAGAAGGAGAGCGAGCGCGGCAAGCGCTGCCGCCCAGTGGGGGTTCATGGGTGGGAGCCGGGCGCGACGAGGGCTCGGAGGACCAGGCAGATGGTCTTCGCGTCGGCGATCCGGCCGTCCAGGGCCATCGCGCGCACCTCGTCGATCGGCACCCGAACCACCTCGATCTGCTCGTCCTCGTCCGGGTCGAACGCGGTGGAGGGCGAGAGCCCGCGCCCGAGAAAGAGGTGGATCACCTCGTCCGAGAACCCCGGTGTCGTCAGGACGGACCCGAGGGGTATGAGCTGCGCCGCCGCGACACGTGCCTCCTCGATCAGCTCCCGGGCCGCGCAGTCCTTCGGGTCCTCGCCCGGTTCGAGCGTCCCGGCGGGTGCCTCCAGAACCCAGGCATCGACCGCGGCCCGGTACTGCCGGATCAGCACCACCTCGTCGCCGTCGATGGGCAGGATCGCCACTGCGCCCCCGGGGTGGACCACCACATACTCCTTCGTCCCCGACGGAAGCTCAACCGAACGTCGCTCGATCCAGAGCCTGCGCCCTCGCCAGAGCTCCATCAGGACCGACCCCGGTACGGTATCGGGTCCTCGAGGCCGAGCTCCGCGAAGGCCGCCTGTCGGAAGTGGCAGGAGCCGCAGGAGCCGCATGCCTCATCCTCCGCCTGGTAGCAGGACCAGGTCAGGTCGTACGGGACACCGAGTTTCAGGCCGAGCCGGAGGATGTCGGTCTTTGAGAGACCGATGAACGGTGTCTCCAGGTGGATCGAGGTGGTGTCCGCCGTCCCCAGGTCGATCGCGCGCTGGAATGCCTCGATGAACTGGGGCCGACAGTCGGGATAGCCCGAGTAGTCCAGGGCCTGGACGCCGATGAAGACCGCGTCCGCGTCCCGGGACTCGGCATAGCTCGTCGCGATCGCGAGGAGGTTGCCGTTCCGAAACGGCACGTAGGTGTTCGGGAGCTCGGGCCGTTCCGGGTCGAACCGTTCGACCTTGAGCGACGGGTCGGTCAGGCTCGACCGTCCGAAGAGCCGCAGGTACTCGACCGAGACGGGCAGGAACTCGAGGACGCCGAGCCCCGCCGCGATCGCGCGGGCCGCCCGGAGCTCCCGGGTTTCGGTCCTCTGGCCGTAGTTGAGGTGAAGCGCGAGGATGTCGTATCCCCGGCTCCGAGCAAGGTAGGCGAGCGTGGACGAATCCATGCCGCCGGACAGCAGGCAGACCGCCTTCATCATCGGACTCCGATCAGTTTGTGGAGCTGGAGCGAGAACCGGACCGGAAGATTCTGCTCCAGGACGTAGTCAACCAGCGGGGCGAGTGATGCCCCGTAGACGGGCGAAACGAAGACCTCCGCCCGCACCGGGTGCTCCGCCAGCACCCATTCAGCATAGGCGAGGTCGGCGAGGTCGGCGACGACGAACTTCACTGCGTCGTCCGGTCCGAGAGCGGCGAGGAGCGAGAGGTCGCTCTCCTCTCCCGAGGAGGGGCACTTCACGTCCATCGTGATCGCCGAATGGGCATGAGACGGGCCAAAAGGCACTGTCCCGTTCGTCTCGATCTCGCAGGCGAATCCCTCCCGGGAGAGGGCGGCGAGGACCGGGACGAGGTACTCCTGCTGGAGCAGGGGCTCCCCGCCGGTCACGCAGACCAGGCGGCACGGGCCGGCGATCTCCCGGACGGCGTCGAGCACCCAGGCGGCGTCCCGCTCCTCTCCCCCGGCCCGGGCATACGGGGTGTCGCACCACCGACACGCGAGGTTGCATCCGGCCAGACGGAGAAAGACCGTCGGCCGGCCCTGGTTCCTCCCCTCGCCCTGGAGCGAGCGGAAGACCTCCGCCACCCTCATCGGTCGAGCTCGGCGCAGGCGTTTGGCGACTCCCAGATCCGGATCCGGGTCACGCCCCCGGCAACACCTATCGCGCGGCACTCCGCGTCGAGATCGTCCGCGATGATGCGGGCGAGGAGCTCGCTCGTCGGGTCGCCTTCGGTCACCACCACCGGGTGGAACGCCTCGATCGCGGGGACCATCGGGTCCGCCGCGTTCAGGACGATCTGGTGGTCGAAGCGCTGGATGATCTGCTTGATCCGCGCGTAGTCGAGCAGGATGCACGATGTGGGGTCCGGAACCCCCTCGATCCAGACCTCCACCTTCCAGCGGTGGCCGTGAAGGTTATGGCACTTCCCCTCGTACTGGAGAAGGCGATGCGAGGCGTCGAACTCCACCTCTTTGTAGATCCGGACGGTCATCACCCAACAGGTGGTGCTGTGAGAAATATATTATTACCCGGCCGGATCGAATAATATACGCAAGCGGGGACCGGGCGTACGAATGAATATATTCGTTCCCGTCGCAGTACTGATCTCACGATCGGTGACAGCCGTTCTCGATATCTGTATACATTGAGGGTATCCCATGGGACAGGGCAAATTCGCAGCCAGGAAATTGAAGCGGGACTC
>CASGHK010000006.1 GCA_949320185.1 uncultured Methanomicrobiales archaeon
CTGGGTCGTCTGGGCGGACAAGCGGAACGGCAACCCGGACATCTATGCCGCCAATATCACGAGGTCGCTCACGGTCGACTCCCAGAAGACGAACGAGGTCTGGATCGAGGGAGAGACGCGCACCGTCACCTGGTCGCATGCGTGGCTCATGGGCACGACCGTGATGCTCACGCTCCGCAAGAAGGACGGAAGCGCCGATACCTTCCTCACGAACACGCACGTCGATAACAACAGCGCCTCGACGCCCCTCGCCCCGGGGGGCACGCGCTCGTTCTCGTTCACCGTGCCCCACCTGCCCGATGACGCCGGCCAATACGAGATCCGGATCAAGGACAATACCTATCCCTCGATCACGGCCGCGAGCGAGGGGGTCGTAACGATCCTGAATGCGAACCAGGCCGACTTCACAGCCGACCCGAGGGGCGGGTATGAGCCCCTCGTCGTGCAGTTCAAGGACACTTCGGTCGGGCAGCCGATCGCCTGGCACTGGAACTTCGGTGACGGCGAGTCCTCGACCCTCCAAAACCCCGTGCATACCTACGGCGCCGGGGGCCCCTACTGGGTCTCGCTCACCGTCTCCTACGCCGGCGGGGGGAGCATGTCGACCACGAAGAAAGACTACATCCAGGTCACCCCGACCTGGAACGGGCTGATCCGGGTCGAGGCCGAGGACTACATGGCCGGCGGGGAGGGGTACGCCTACCACGACACCACGCCCGGCAACAGCGGGGGGGACCCCTACCGCCAGGACGACGTGGACATCGCGGCCGTCGGCACGAAGGGCCACGCCGTGGTGCGTACGGCGGAGGGGGAGTGGACGCGGTACCAGGTCCTGAGCGCGGCGTCCGGGAACGCGATCTACCCCCTCAGCCTGCGCCTCGCGGGCTGGGCCGACGGGCAGACGGTGATGGTCAGCGTGGCCGGCATGGCCGGCAGTATCGACGTCCCCGTCCCGAACACGGGCTCGAACACGGCGTACGCGTACGCGAACGCCTCGCTCCGGCTCAAGCCCGGCGTCAACATCGTCCAGTGCGCCTACCACGGCAGCGCGATGGCGTTCGACTTCTTCGCCCTCGACCCGTCGGGGGTCCCCGTGACGACGCCGACCCCTACGCCGACGCCCGTGCCGACGTTCCCCGACCTGGCAATCTTCCCGGGGGTCCGGGCGCCGCCCGGCGACCCGGACCGGGACGGGAAGTACGAGGACACGAACGGGAACGGAAGAAAGGACTTCGCGGATGTGACGCTCTACTTCAACCAGATGACCTGGATCGCCGCGAACGAGCCCCTGGCCCTCTTCGACTACAACGGCAATGGCCGGATCGACTTCGCGGACGTCGTCTGGCTGTTCAACAACCTCTGATCTCTTTGTAACCGGCATGGGACGGCCTGTGCTGCCCGGGTGCACCGCGCAGCTCGAGTACGTGGACGTGCCGGGCCATATCGACGATCTTGTCCGGCACCGGGCGAGGGTTTGCGCGATGGCCGGGAACCGGTGCGCGATCGTGGCGGACCATCCCGACGACCTCGTCGAGGTGCGCCCGCCGGCGATGGGGCAATCGACGGCATTCCCCGAGAGGCCAATCCGTGCGCACTGCCGTTCCGGCCCCGAAGGGCATCCAGCGTGGGTGCTGCGTATGGTTCTTTCGGGCGGCACCGCACCATCGCACACCGCGAGAGGTGAAGGACGGCTGGCTCCCTCAGCCCCGATCTCTTTCCTGTCAGGCTCGCTTGTGCCCTCGCCTTCGAGAATCGTGAGTGCGAGCCCACGGTCGTCACCGGCCCTTGATCGCTCACCACCGCACCGGCGGTCGCAGCCGATACCTGGCGACCAGGCGAGACCGGCCGAACAGGACGCCGTGGTTCATGATCCGCCAGTATCCCGGCTCGACCCCCGAGTATGACCGGAAACGGAAAAACAATCCACGAGAGCGGAGCGATTGCTCACATGGCCCGGGACGGGGACCACCGCAAGTTGCTTCGATCAGATCCGAGCAATGTATACTCGTAGACCCATGATCGACGCGACTGTCCCGGCCCTGAGGATTCAGAACGTGGTTGCGACCGGGAGGGTTGCGTCCGTGCTCGACCTCGACGAGCTCGCCGAGCGCATACCCGGTGCCAGATACGATAAAAAGAAGTTCCCGGGGCTCGTCCTCCACCGAACCTCGCCGAAAGTGGCTGTCCTCATCTATACCCCCGGGAAGATCGTGCTCACCGGCATGCAGCACCCGGACGTGCTTCCGTCCGCGTTCGCGACCGTGCTCGAGGTCCTCCGGGCCGCCGGCGCCGAGCTCGAGCCGTTCGATCCGCCTCACGTCGTGAATATGGTCTCGAGCGGCCGGTTCGGCGATGGCGTCGCCCTTCAGCGGTTCGCCATCGCCATGAACCTGGAGCGGATCGAGTACGAACCGGAGATATTCCCGGGACTCGTCTACCGTGTCGCTGACCCCCACGGCGTGGCGTTAGTCTTCGGAAGCGGTGCGTTCGTGGTCACGGGGACACGGACGGAAGCCGAGACCGCCCGGGTCGTGATGGAGGTCCGGCGCGCGATCGACCAGGCGGGCGTATGGACTCCGGGCTGATGCGATCGGTGCCGTCGTGCGCCCGGGTCCATCGCCGTCCTGGGCATCGGTCCTGATCGACGAATTCGCCCAGAATTGGAACCTGTCATGCAACACACTGGATACACATCAGGCGGGGGGAGCCCGTGAACTCCCTGACCGCACCCATCGGGCGTGCCGGCACCGAGCCGCACCTGTCCCTGACCGTAACGAACATCGTGGCCTCCGTCAAGGTCGCCGACGTGCTAAACCTCGAAGCGCTCGCCCGCGTGATCCCCGGCGCCGATTACAACAAGAAGCGGTTTTCCGGGCTCGTCTATCGCCAGAGCTCGCCGAAGTTCGCGGCCCTCCTCTTCACGTCGGGAAAGGTGAACCTGGTCGGTGTGCACCACCCCGACGCGGTCGGATCCGCGTTCGAGACTCTCCTGGAGGTCCTTCGGACGGCCGGTGTCGACCTCGCCCCCGACCCCCAGCCCAGGATCGTCAACCTCGTGGCGTCCGGCCACCTCGGTACCGGCGTCTCTCTTCTCAAACTCGCCTTCTCCCTCGACCTCAAGAACATCGAGTACGAGCCCGAGGTCTTCCCCGGGCTCGTCTACCGGTCCGAGGCCGGGGGCGTGGCGCTCATCTTCACATCGGGGGCCATGATCGTCGCCGGAGCCCTCTCGATACACCAGGCGCAGGCGGTCGCGGACGAGGTCTGGCATCTCGTGGACAGGGCCGGAGCATGGGTGCAGGCCTGAAGGGGTGGTGTGGGCCGGCTGGTGCTGCTATCCGAACAGCCCCCGCACTCCTGGTCGATCAATAGGATTCCTGCCCGCTGGGCCTGGTGCTCCCGTCCTGGGAGGGGCCGCGATGACTGGAACGGAGATCGGAGCGTCGAGTCCCATGCCGCTATGGCACGACATGGCGGCCGCACCTGAGGGGATCAGGGGCGAACACCATCCTGCGTGAAGACGATCGGTGCTCGTACGCCGCCATTCGTGGTATGGTGTTGGTATACCGAGGTGTAGTGAGAAACCTATCATTCCACTTATCACACCATACGGACACGTCGGTGTATGACGGCTGAAGCGACAATAAAAGTACATACTCAGGTAAAAAGCATGCTCGACGGCCTCAAAATACACCCGCGAGAGTCCTATAGCGACGTGATCCATCGGCTGGCACGCCGGGCGTATGACCCTGAGCCGCTATCCGCCGAGGAGATCGCAGGACTCGAGGAGGCCCTCGCGGATATCAAAGCCGGTCGTCTCCACTCCGAAGCGGAGATCAAACGGAAGTACGGAGTCGAATGACGGTCTTCGCGCTTCAGTACACTGATCGAGCGGATCGGGATCTCGAGAAACTCGAGAAAGCAGATGCACAGCGCATCATCAGGGCTCTTGTGCGGATCAAGGAGAATCCGCGTGAGCACGTCGATAAGGTGATGACGTCCTCAGCGACCTCGCCCATCTATTCGTACCATGTCGGGCGACGGTTTCGAGTGCCTGTCCAGCTCCTCGACGATTGTCTCGTCGTCCTGGTGCTCGAGGTCCACTAGCGGAAGACCTCGTACCGGGACTTCTGATTGACGCTCCGATACCATCGAAACGGAATGATCGCGGACCGATCTCAGGCCCACCCCTCCACGATCGCGCACTCCTCGGGTGTCAAGCCGTAGCGGTCGTAGACCAGCGTATCGATCGCCCGGTCCGCCTGCTCGATCTGCACGGCGATCAGCCGCTTCTCGTGGTCGGTGCCGGTCTCCCGGGGCCCACCGGTCAGTACTTCCCGGTAGATCGTCGTGCGTGGTCCAGGATCCACGACGATCATCACACGACGATCATCGTACATCCGCATGACAACCCGGAAGTCCCCGACATGGAGAGAGAAATACGGAGGAACATGGCTTTCTAACTGGCTCACAAATCGCCGAGGGTTCTCTTCAGCACCGAGTGCCACGAGCTCTCGGTTGATGCGCCTCGCCATCTCTCGATTGGATCAAAAAAGAGATATTATCGCCGGGCCCGCTGCATGATCAGCGCGACCCCAGCGAGCGAAACGAGCGCGAGCACGCCGAAGGGCAGGGCCGACTTCGTGGGTGTCGGGGTCGGAGTCATCATCGTCGTGACCGTGGTCGGCGGAACGGTCGTCTGCAGCTCGAGCTGGGTGGGCGTCTCGACCGGTGTCTCGACCGTCGTGACCGTGGTCGGTGGCAGGGTCGGCACGGTCATAGTGACGGTGAGGTTCGGGGTCGGTGTGGGGGTCGGCGTCTTGGTCCGAACTCCGGTGTACTCATCCACCCCTCCACCGCCGCCTCCAGAGGAGACCGGGGCGGAGGTCGGGTACGAGGTCACTGGAAGTGGCGTGGCGTAGGTGACCGTCGGGTTCTCCGTCACCGGTACGAATGTCGGCACCGTCGCATCGACCGGGCCGGATGAGAAGACACCGTTCTGGGTCAATGCCGAGGACGAGATGTCCGTGAACTGTGTGAAGTCGCTGTTCCAGTACCGGACATGATCGACCGAGACCGTCAGGGGCGTTGTCCCTTCCCGGAGCGACAGGAAGGTCATGTCGGCGATCGGATACTTGCCCTGGGGATAGCCGTTTCGGAAGTCGCCGAGCATGATCCGGACCGTACCCTCTTTCGGCAGGGCCGCGGTCGTGTTCGCAACGCGGATCGTTGCGTCCAGGAACCGGATCATCGACGGGTCGAAGGAGAGATCGATATAGGTGTCCGAGAAGAGCGGGGTCCAGGCGTTGTCGACGACGAGCTGGACCGTGCCCATGCCGCCGACCGGGACATTCCCGACCGACGAGACCGAGAAGATGCCTGTGCCGCCAGGGACCGTTGCCGGACCGGGCACGATCGGAACCGATGTCACCGGCGTCTTGCTGGCGCTGGTCGGGATGGTCGTCGGGAGGCTGGTGGCGGTGGGGGCCGTGGTCACGGGCGTCGTCGTTCCGGCCGAGGTCGGTGCCGTGGTCGGGACCGTCGAGGGAGCCGTGGTCGTTCCGGTGGTGAGGACGGTGGTCACGGTTGTCATCGTTCCGGTGGTGGTCGGGATTGCCGTTCCGATCCCCGTGATAGAGCCATGCTTGACGACGGCCTTGCTTGTGATGTCGGCGCCCGAGAGGTCGTGGATCCGGTCGACCTTGAGCATGATCGGCGTGAACCCGGGCCCGATGACCTTGTACTTCAGCTCGATCAGCGGGTTGTCACCCTGGGGAAAACCGCTGGTCGTCTCGCCAGCCCGCACGTTGATGTTGTGTAGCCCGACCAGGTTTGCCACCGTGGTCCGTCCCTGCCTGAACTCGGCCGACTCGAACTTCAGGACCTCCATGTTCCAGTCGAGGTAGAGCGAGAGGTCTGCCATCGGGGGGTTCAGGTTGTTGTCGTTGTATATCGTGACGGTGACGGTGTCGCCTACCTTTGCTTCTCCTCCCTCGGGAATATGGAACTTCACCATGCCTCCCGCACTCACGGCGGGGACGCACCAGAGTGCGACGAGGAAGAGGGCACATACGATCGAGACGATCTTCATTCCCCACAAGGTAGAGTGTTTATGGTAATAATGCCAGCGGAGGAGCCGGTTTTTTTCGGAGCGATCGAACAAGCGGTGTTTCATGGGGCTTCAGGCGATTTGACTGATATTCTGGCTTCTCCATCCGGGTGATGACCTCCTGCGCTCCGGGAGAGTTTATCTCGTCGGCAGTGCCCTTCCGGCGGAACGAGGTGTCTTGTATCGGGCTCCAATTCGATGCATCTTCGTTCCTGCACGCGTCGAGGGCCCTGCTTACCGTCGATCTTCATACCGGTTCGATCCGGGTGGTCAGACGCAGGTTCATCCACCGCCGGGCGACACCGCGACGCTCGAGCCGGGTCCGGGACCTGGCAGGTGACGCACGAACGACAGTCCAGAGCGAAGGATGGCTGACCGCTGCATTTCTGTCCTGCTCGGCCATTTCGGCCGAAACTCCATCGGTGCAGGGGGCCCCTGGGGGCCAACGACGCCGTTTCGTGAGCGAAACTCTTTGTGCTCTCGCTCAACGGCGAGCTCTTCTGGGGGTGTGACAGGCAAGGGTTCGACGCTGATCGGGCACACCTCCTGGCCGACCGGCGGTGCCGGCGAGCCTGTCCCGTCCGGCGGAGCGCGTTCCTCCCGGCCGTGCAGGGCTCGCCGGAACGGCGCCCGTTGCGGGTTCCTCCACCAGCCTGCTCTTGAAAAACGCCAGACACTTCCGCTAGGTTTATCAGGTCATACACGCACCTGTGATAATCGCGCGTGGAATGACTGACTCTCTTTAACGGCTTCCGGGCCGGGCGCCATCCCACCCCTCTGCGCGGGACCAATCTCGCGAATCTACAGCGTGTCGCTTCGGAGCGAAGCGGCTGGAGAAGAGTCATGCACCAGATCACAACCGCATCGAGGCGCCTTTGCGCCCTGGCGCCGGCGGCAGCCCTGCTGCTGCTGGCGCTCTGCCTGCTCGCCGGGAGCGTGCAGGCTGCGGATGCCCCGCGCTATGTCGTCGGGGACATCCTGGAGATCACATCGGCGAACCAGACCGATCGCATCGTGGTCGCGAGCGTGGATACGACGAGCCTGTCGACCCCGTACTACACCACCTACGGGGTGGTCCAGAGCGCCGGGCGATACGAGATCCCGAGCTTCTGGCACCATGACCTGAAGGTCGACGAGCAGAACCTCGTCGAGAACCTGCAGGCCCACCGCATCGGCCACATCGACCCGATCCTCGTGATCATCACGGACGAGACGGTCACCGGCGGTGACATGAAGTACACCGGCCTCTCGCTCGCCGAAGCCCTGGCCGGCGTGGTCTACGCGGTCGAGCCCGCGCCCGGCGAGTCGTCGGTCTACCCCAACGTCTACGTCGTCGGCGACATCCTCGGCAATGTCACGAACCCCAACCTCGGATCGGTCATTGCGGGGGTCGGCGATTCGGACGGGACCACGTGGTACCGGGTCTACTTCGACGCTGTGAGGTCCGGTGACCGGTGGATACTCGATGAGTTCTACAACAACGACATGGCATTCACCGCGAGCCTGCTCGACCAGAACGGCATGCGCCGCGTCGCCCACGCGGACCCGCATACCGTGATCGTCAACGACACGATGACCAATACGGGCGATATCGGCTGGTACCGCCTCTCGCTCGCCGAGATCATCGCCAGCACGAGTTACGACTCCATGGGCGCCTGGCACTTCAACACCGGCGACATCCTCGGCAACGAGACCAGCGCGACCCGGTACATCGTCGGCGCCGCGACCGCGTCCGACACCGTCCCCGCGCAGTATACGCTCTACGAGGTCGTGCACGGTGCCGATGGTTGGAGGATCCCCACCTGGGTGAACGGTGGCGTCCCCTTCGCGGTGCCGCTGGAAGCGCAGCTCGGTGATCTTGCGTTCGATCTCGTCGACCACACCGACCCGCATTTCGCGGTCGTCACCGATCCCACCGTCACCGGTGGTGTCACCTTTTCCGGCCTCTCGCTCGGCGAGATCCTCGAGGGCACGCCTGGCTACCCGGTCGAACAGCCCCCCGTCGGCGGAGACAAGGGCTACTTCCTGGTCTCGACCGTCCCCGCGAGCGCCGACATCTACCTCGTGGACATCTCGGGAACCCGGTACCTGCAGGGCACCACGAGCGCCGGCCCGCTGAACGTCACGATCATGCTCACGGCGACGCCGGTGAAGCAGATCGTCGCGAACCTCTCGGGGTACCGGGAGGCGGTCTACACCATCACGCAGTACCCGGCGAAGGGCCAGACCGTCCCGGTCAGCCTGACACTCGAGCCGGCCGGCGGGCCGACGCCGTACCGACCGCACCCCATCCCCGGCCGGATCCAGGCCGAGGACTACGACCTCGGCGGTGAGGGGCATGCGTACCATGACACCACCGCCGGTAACAGCGGCGGCGCGTACCGCCATGAGGATGTCGATATCGAGACCGCCGGTGGTATCACCAACGTCGGCTGGGTCCGCAGCGGCGAATACCTGACCTACACCGCGACGGTTCAGTCGGCGGCGACCTATACGATGACCGCACGCGTGGCCAGCCCGAACAGCGGCCGGGCCATCGTCGTCTCGGTCGACGGTACACCGGCGGCGACGCTCACGGTCCCGAACACCGGGTCCTTCGCGACGTTCCGGACGGTCCAGGTGCCCGTCACGCTCGCGGCCGGGACGCACACCCTGCGGCTGACTTTCCAGGGGGATGGTCAGAATATCGACTGGATCGCGTTCGCGTCGGGCGGCGTCATCACGACACCCACCCCCACCCCGACGCCGGGAGCGGGCGGGCCCTCGTTTACGGCCGCGCCGAACCCCGCGAAGAAGGGCACACCGGTGAAGTTCACCCTGACCCCATCGGCCGGCAAGACGATTCGGTCGGCCTGGTGGTCGTTCGATGCCACGGCTCATCTCAACACCTGGAACTCGCGGACGACCAACCCGACGTTCTACTACCCGTCGGCCGGCACCTATTCACCGCTCGTGAAGATCACGTATACGGACGGCTCGACCGAGACGGTCCAGCGGACCGGGTACATTCGGGCGACCTGAGCCGTTCGCCCTTCCTCCTTTTTTTCGATTCTCGCCATCACCGGCACGGGTCGGTCCGTGCTGGTGAGCACACCTGGCGGCTGGAATACGTGGATGCACCGGGGCCCTTCAGCATAATCATTATCATCATGATGGTCGATCTCCCTTCATACGATCCCCGGTTTTGGTTCTTGTTCTCCTGGTCCTCTGTGCCCTCCTCGCTCAACCGGTCGCAGGCCTTGCCGGGCTGATCCCGGTCCCGCCGAACACCCTGGTACCGACCGACCCGGACAAAGACGGGAAATACGAAGACCTGAACGCCAACAACCGGAAGGACTTCGCCGACGGCACCTGGCTGTTCAACAATCTCTGACCTCTTTTTCGCCGGGAAGGTCCTTCCTGTTCAGCTCGGGATCACCGAGCGGCTGGAGTACGTGGATCCCGCCGGGCTCGAGGCCGACCTGAACGGCCCGAAGTACCGGCAGTCAGCCCGCCCGTTCTCGGGCGCCCTGGCCCTGGGCGTCGAGCGGATGGCCTCGATCGAGGCCCTGGTCGCGGTCTACCCGCCGAGCGAGCCGGCTTGTTGACCTGTCGGCGGCCGTGGTCCGGGTCGTGTACGGGATCCAGGACGGGCGCCGCAGGCCGAACCGGTCCTCCCGGGAGGGTTTGCCGGCGGGATTCATTACGAAACATTGAACCGCTTTCAATACAATTCGGAGAATACGCGCTGGGGTGAACGAGGTGAAACCAGATCGGTTCTTCATTCTTCTTCTTCTTCTTCTTCTTCTGTTCTGTTTTGCCGGTACCGGGGTCGTCGGCGCCGCCGAGGTGCCTGTCTGCACGAACTCCGCCTGGCAGTTAGACCCGGCGATCTCCGGGTCGATGGTGGTCTGGTCCGACAACCGGATCGGTAACTGGGAGATCTATGCCCGGGACCTTGCCGGCGGCCCCGAGCGGCGGATCACGAACTCGCCGCTCATCGATGATTACGACCCCGCGATCTCGGGCACGAAGGTAGTCTGGGTGACTAACGATTTGATTGACGGGAC
>CASGHK010000007.1 GCA_949320185.1 uncultured Methanomicrobiales archaeon
CAACCTCACCCTTGGCTGCTGCTGCACAGCCAGGATGGAAAGAACCGACATCGAGGTAGCAAGCCGCCGGGTCGATATGTGCTCTTGCCGGCGACGACTCTGTTATCCCCGGGGTAGCTTTTCTGTCGTCAATAGCCCTCATCAACAGGGCGTATTGGTTCGTTAGACCCGAGTTTCCTCTCGCGATCACTTGCTATGCGTGATCGCGTCAGGCCAACTTTTGCTCTTGACACTCTCCTGTGAGTTTCTGACTCACATGAGTTGACCATAGGGCACCCTTGATATTTTTTCGAGGGTGTGGCGCCCCACCCAAACTGCCTATCTATCGATGTCCCCTTAACGGGTTAGAGTTACAGTAAACCAAGGATGGTGTCTCATTGTTGACTCCCCAGCCCCCAGAAGGACTGGATCGACATCTCCCATCTACACTGCGCAAGGGATACCGTAACCCAACGACAGACTGCAGTAAAGCTCCACGGGGTCTTCACTTCCCATTAGGAGTCCCGAGTCTCTGCACTAGGACAAAAAGTTCAACGGACTTGTGTTAGGGACAGTAGAGCTCTCATTAATCCATTCATGCAAGTCGCCAATTAAGCGACAAGGTACTACGCTACCTTAAGAGGGTCATAGTTACCCCCGCCGTTTACAAGTCCTTCGTCCGGTTGAACCCGGGATTCAGATACTTGCACTGGGCAGGAATCAGTGACTATACTAGTCCTTTCGGAGTTGCAGTCACCTATGTTGTTATTAGACAGTTAGAGCTCCCTGGTCACTGCGACCTGCCTGATCTCCAGGCAGGCACCCCTTCTACCGAAGGTACGGGGCGAATTTGCCGAGTTCCCTTAACACAATTAGTCCGACACGCCTTCGCCTTTTCAGCGAGGGGCACCTGTGTCGGTTCTCGGTACGGACATCTGACTCCCTTTTCACGGGCTCCAGGAATTTGCCAAATTTCTCCATAACACATTCATCCGCTTCTCACCATTACGGTACTCCACGGACTTCGGTGCTTAGACGGAGCGACAGCTCCGCAAGGCATATCCCAAAGCGTCAGGGCGATAAACGCTACAGTCAGATGGTACAGGAATATTAACCTGTTTCCCTTTCGATGTACTCGAGTTACGGTACACCTTAGGACCGACTAACCCTTGGCTGACGAACATTGCCAAGGAACCCTAGCCCCTGCGGCGGTTGGGATTCTTACCCAACTATGCTTCTACTATTGCCGGAATTCTCAATACTACACGGTCCACTGGAACTTACGCCCCAGCTTCCGCCCATGCAGAACGCCCCCCTACGAGATCACCTTTCGGTGCTCCGTGGTCTCTGTAGTAGGCTTTAGCCCCGTCCATTTTCTGTGCCCTAAACCTTGACTGGTAAGCTGTTACGCACTTTTTAAAGGATAGCTGCTTCTGAGCTCACCTTCCAGTTGTCTTTGGCCTAGGACCCCATTCAGTGTTGACACTTAGCCTACATTGAGGGACATTAACCACGGTCTGGGTTGTCTCCCTTACGGACTACAAGCTTACCCCGTAGCCCGGACTACCGGCCTTCTACGATGACGGGGAGTTTGGAGTTTGGCAGGGAGGTGAGGGCGTTAGCCCCCAGCTCTCCCAATCAGTGCTCTACCTCACCGTCTATCTCCAGCCAGGTCATGCTGCGACATGTTTCGGGGGGAACCAGCGGATGCCGGGTTCGATGAATCTTTCACTCCTATACGCAGGTCACGCGAATGATTTGCATATCAAAACCGCCTGCGGTCCTCCACGCAACTTTCGTCACGCTTCAACCTGCCCACGCATAGATCACCCGGCTTCGGGTCTTATCCTGCTGACTACGCGCACTTTTAATACGCCGTCCCACGCAAAAGCTACGGACTTGTTGGTTTCCCTTCGGCTCCCCTTGCGGTTAACCTTCGCCAACAGAATAAACTCTCCGGCCCGTTCTTCAAAACGTACGTTATGACATCGGCAGCTGCGCCCGTACTACCGCCTCGCGACGGGTTTCTTCGCGCAACAGATCCTTTCATGCCATAACCCACCGTCACCTATCAATTTCAGGCTCTTTTAACCACCTTTCCGGGGTTACTTTTCAGCCTTCGCTCACGCTACTAGTGCGCTATCGGTTTCGAGGAGTATTTAGTTTTGGAGGTTGATGACCCCCAGATTCCCGCGAGAATTCCAACCCACGGTACTCAAGACACTGCCTGATGTTTTCGGCGTACACCTACGGGACTGTCACCCTCTATGGTACCCCTTTCCAGAGGACTTTGGTTTGGCCTAGACATCGAACGGCAGGCTTACAACACCACATCTCCCTTGCGGGATTCGGTTTGAACTCCGTCGCCTTCGATCGCCTCTACTGACGACATCTCGGTTGATTTCTTCTCCTGCCCCTACTAAGATGTTTCAATTCGGGGCGTTCCCGATCCATCGGATCGACACAAAGTGTCAGGATGTCCTATTAGGGTATCTGCGGATCACAGGCTCCCTGCGCCTTCCCGCAGCTTATCGCAGCTTGGCACGCCCTTCATCGGCTCTCGAACCGAGCCATCCACTGATAGGCTGAAGCTCCGGTGCTTTGTTGAACCCATTTAACGTCCAGAGTGCTAACCCTGTACACGGCGTCGTCAGGTCGTTGACCTTCCACCCTTCCCTGCGAATTCGCATTCCCAGGTGCATTGAACACACCCGAAGGGTGTGCCCCACAGGATGATTCTCCTGCGGGAGTGGACTCAATGGGAGTTGAACCCATGGCCTCCGCCTCGCAAAGGCGGCGCTCTTCCAACTGAGCTATGAGCCCTCTGCTCTATTGGCACTGGCAACTTTACGGTCTGCGAATCAACTGCCCCTTCGTCATTAGGAGGTGATCCAGCCGCAGATTCCCCTACGGCTACCTTGTTACGACTTAACCCCCCTTGCGGAACCTAGATTCGACCACGGCATAAACCGCAGCCTCATCAAGACCCCACTCGGGTGGTTTGACGGGCGGTGTGTGCAAGGAGCAGGGACATATTCACCGCGCCATTTTGAGACGCGATTACTACAGATTCCAGCTTCATGCGGGCGAGTTGCAACCCGCAATCCGAACTTAGGACAGGTTTAGGAGATTGCCTTCACCTTTCGGTGTCGATACCCATTGTCCTGCCCATTGTAGCCCGCGTGTAGCCCGGATAATTCGGGGCATGCTGACCTACCGTTGCCCATTCCTTCCTCCTCTTTAGCAGAGGCGGTCCCAACAGTGTCCCCATCATCCCGGAGGACATGCTGGCAACTGTTGGCGTGGGTCTCGCTCGTTGCCTGACTTAACAGGATGCTTCACAGTACGAACTGACGACGGCCATGCACCTCCTCTCAGCTAGTCAAGTAGAGTCTTCAGCCCGACTATCATTCAGCTGTCTTATCCGGTGAGATTTCCGGCGTTGAGTCCGATTAAACCGCAGGCTCCACCTGTTGTGGTGCTCCCCCGCCAATTCCTTTAAGTTTCAGCCTTGCGACCGTACTTCCCAGGCGGCACGTTTCACGGTTTCCCTTCGGCACCTCGATGACTCGTGGTCATCGATACACCTAACGTGCATCGTTTACGGCTGGGACTACCCGGGTATCTAATCCGGTTTGCTCCCCCAGCTTTCGTCCCTCACTGTCGGAGCCGTTCTGGTGAGGCGCCTTCGCCACAGGTGGTCCCCCAAGGATTACAGGATTTCACTCCTACCCCTGAAGTACCCCTCACCTCTCCCGGTCCCTAGATTGCCAGTATCCCCTGGACGCCTATCGGTTAAGCCGATAGATTTCCCAAGAGACTTAACAACCAAGCTACGAACGCTTTAAGCCCAGTAATAGTGGCCACCACTCGAGCCGCCGGTATTACCGCGGCGGCTGGCACCGGTCTTGCCCGGCCCTTTCTTCGTATGCTTTTTAAACATACGGACAGTCCGAATTTACGGACACTCGGAGTTCCCTTATCACGGTTTCCCGCATTGTAAAGTTTTCGCGCCTGCTGCGCCCCGTAGGGCCTGGATTCGTGTCTCAGAATCCATCTCCGGGCTCTTGCTCCCACAACCCGTACCGATCAAAGGCTTGTTGGGCCTTTACCCCAACAACTACCTAATCGGCCGCAGACCCATCCTGTGGCGATAAATCTTTCAACTACAGAACATTCCAGTATCCGTAGCCTATGGGACATTATCCCCAGTTTCCCGGGGTTATTTCCCACCGCAGGGCAGGTTATCCACGTGTTACTGAGCAGTACGCCGAGGGCTTTCCCCTCTCGACTCGCATGGCTTAGTCGAACTCCGATAGCAGTGGCCTCTGGCAGGATCAACCAGAATCACAATTTGGCACACTTAATAGGAAGTTGGCAGTTAATTCGCAGATTTCCGCGTTGCCAGTACCAATGTCAGAACCAACTCCGGTCTCGCCGGTCGCGTTGATTCTCCATCACAGAGGGAAATAATGTAGGTTTTACAACCATATCAAGGTTGTTGTTGCTCTCCCGATGTGCATCGGAAGTCACCCACAACGAATCGCATTGTTGTTGCAGTGCGAGATTACATTGTTGTGCATGAGAGCACTTAAACCTTTTGTCGCGACCCCCAATCTTGAGGGGCGCCCACCAGGGCGACGACGATACATCGTCGACCCTTGCACAATGCGTGCGAGGGAACAATGTATGCCGTTTTGACATACAAAGGTTCTCAGGTCGAACCAGCTCGGCGGTCGTGAAAGAATCACATCCCCCCAGAACCAGGTCGCCCAGACCCCCCTTTCTACGTCACAACCGTTCCGAAGAATGATTGCCCATCGGGCAGGTGACAGACACCTGCTCGCACCATGGGTGCGAGGTAATAGTGTATGTCATGCCGACATATAAAGGTTCGTGCATCCAGATCCGAACCGAACGAGTTCGATTCGAATTCGGGACACACAGATCCCCCTGCGTCACAGGCATCACACACGGACACCTGCCCATCCGATGATGAAAACATCATCGCTCGCACAATTGTGCGAGGTAAGAATGTTAAACACCATTACATATAAACATTGTCGCCATCCCCTCGCGTTTTACGGCCCATGGCCGAACGTGAGAGGCAACAACGTTCATCCGCATCACTGCGGATGCGGATATATACATGAACCATCCGGGCATATAAACTTTATTCAAAATCGCGTACCGTACACCGTAATCCCGCCATTCCCAACCCGATCAGCGACAGCGCGCGATTCCAAAAGACCCGGAGACGATCCGATGCACTGCATCGGAACAAAAAAAAAGAGGATAGAGAGGAACAACCCTCACTTTGCTATCACGAAGCGACGGTTCGCCTCCAGGGACTCCATCGCGACGACACTAACCTGCTCTACCATCTTGGCGATCTCATCGATCGCAACTGAGCTCTCCTGAGTCGTCGCAGCAGCGTCACCCGCTTCTTTGGCCGTCTCCTCCACAAGGCGAGTTACCTCGTGGATGGACGCGCTGATCTCCTCGACGGTGGCAGCTTGCTCTTCAGACGCACTGGCAACCTCCTCAGTTGAACGTGCGATCTTTCCGATGGACTCGGCGATCTGGGTGAAGGCAGCCAGGGTCTCGCCGATCACCTCGATCCCGACACCGACGGTCCGGCCCGAATCATCGATCGCATTCGAGGCCATCCTGGTCTTCTCACGCAGGGCCCCGATCATCTCCTCGATGCTCTCGGCGGAGTTTCGCGACTCCTGCGCGAGCGACTTGACCTCGGCGGCAACCACGGCAAATCCTCGCCCTGCGTCGCCGGCACGGGCCGCCTCGATCGCAGCGTTCAGGGCCAGCAGGTTGGTCTGGTTCGCGAGGTCCCGGATCAGGCCGACGATCTTCCCGATCTCGTTCATCTGACCACCGATCTCATTGACGATCTGCTGGACCTTCGAAGACGAGGTCTCGATCTCACCCATGCTTCGATCGGCCTTGCTGGCCAGATCAGTGCCACGCTTCGAGAGGTCGTTCGTCTCCCGGGCAAGATGGGAGACCGACTCCATCGAGGACGTGACCTCTTCAACCGCCGCAGACATATCCTCCATCGCCCTGAGGACCTGGCTGATGCTCATGCTGATCTGCTCGGAGTTGTGGGAGACATGGTTGACCGACCGGGCAACGGCCTGCGATCCACCCGACACCTCCTCGAGGCTCGCATTCGTCTGCTCGGCCGATGCGGTCAGCTCTTCCATCTTGTGGATGATATCGCCGACCGAGACAGATATAGACTGGCTCACCTCGTTCAGCGCCCTCTTCAAGGTTTCGAACTCCCCTTCAACCAGGATACCCGAGTTCCAACGAGCCGAGAAGTCCGCCCGTGCGAAACTGTTGGCGATCCGGACCGACTCGACGATCGGGTGTTCGATCGCCTCCATCACGCCGTTCAGCCCCTGGATCACCTCGCGATAGACCCCCTGGTGCCTGGTGACATCGGCCCGCTTGACGAGGTCCCCCTTGACTGCCTCCCCCGCGAGCATGCCGGCATCGGAGATCAGCCCTCCTATCGCCTTCTGCACGCTCTCGAGGTTTGCATTGATGCCTTCGAAGGACGTCCTGGCATCAGCCGTGTACTGGTTCGCCTCGGCTATCGAGAGGTCGAAGTTCAGGTCCCCCTTGGCGAGCCGGGCAAGGTTCGCCGAGAGCGTATCGATATACGTACCGCGGTATCCTGCCAGAACCTTCTCGGGCGTGAGGTCCAGGTAGATGTAATAGTTGACGTCGATCTCGCCGGCGTCGTCGAAGACCGGCACCTGGTACAGCGTCAGGTACGATGTTTCATTCCCACCCCACCGGACCTCCATGTGGGTGACAGCCTTGCGCTTCTCGTTGAAAGAGGCATAGAAGTCGTCACCGCCGGTGATCGTGATGTCGAAGTCGTAGAGCTTCTTCTTCATCAGCTCATCGTAGGTCCCACGCCAGACGTTCTGGTACTCGCGGTTCAGGTCGAGCCGGGACTTGTCCTTTGCCAGCACCGCGATCGCGAGGGGGTTGTCGCGAACGAACGCATCCCCACGGTCACGGAGCCGCTGTGCCTCGATCAGCTGCTGCTTCTCCTGCGTGTGGTCCAGGTAGATGTAGTAGTTGACATCGATCTCGCCGTTGTCGTCGAAGACCGGCACCTGGTACAGCGTCAGGTACGACGTCTCGTTGCCGTCCCACCGGACCTCCATGTCGGTCTTGGCCATCCGCTTCTCCGCGAACGAGGCGTAGAAGTCGTCGCCTCCCGTGATCGTGATGTCGAAGTCGTAGAGCTTCTTCTTCATCAGTTCGTCGTAGGTCCCGCGCCAGACCTTCTGGTACTCCTCGTTCAGGTCGAGCCGGGACTTGTCCTTTGCCAGCACCGCGATCGCGAGGGGGTTGAACTCGATGAAGTTTTCCGCCCTCTTGGTGAGGAGCGTCGCCTCCGCTTCTCGTTTCTTTTCGTCCGTCTCGTCGATGTAGACCACCAGGAGGTTGTCGACATTTCCCTGTTCGTCAAGGAACGGGATGGTGTACCTCTTCATAGTCTTGACACCGGACGGGAACTCGACCTCCACATCGCCCTCCACCCGGCGCTTGGATGTGATACACTCTTTTGTCGACTCTCCCTCCACCCGGAGAACCTTGAGGTCGTTGAAGCTCATGCGGGCGAGATTCTCCTTCGAATAGCCCGAGAGGTCAAAGAATGCCTGGTTGGCGTTTTTTATGGCGAGTGTCTCGTCCAGGAAGAGCATCGCGATCGGGTTCTCCATCAGCGCCCGCTTGTAGTTGTCCGAGGCGAGCTTCCGCACCTTCAGGGCCCGGTTCAGGTCCTCGACTTCACGCGCCCTCAGGTCCAGGACGGAGTTCAGCGTCGCGACGAGCGGCTGCTCATCTT
This sequence comes from uncultured Methanomicrobiales archaeon, assembly GCA_949320185.1. Classification (GTDB taxonomy): domain Archaea; phylum Halobacteriota; class Methanomicrobia; order Methanomicrobiales; family Methanospirillaceae; genus UBA288. The sequence continues at coordinate 7,865 of CASGHK010000007.1, forward strand.
TGTCCGCCATCTTCTCGTCAAATCGGGCCGTGGTGTCACCAGCAAGGACCCGCTGCATGATCGATTCGATCTCTTTCTTTGCTATCATGATCGTCGTCACCCGTCCACTCGTCGGGACAGAGGCGGCACCGTGCCGCAGGGAGATCAGACCTGAACCGGTGTCAGGCAGGTCTTTCGCCGCCCGGATCCGGTTCCAGGTCGTCATCGCTTGAGAGCATGTGTAGTTCTATTCTTGCAGAGTATCAACTTTTTTACTCGCGACAATAGAAAATTCGTTGAATGGAAAAGATAAATTATAAATATTTTAAACAGGCTGTGAAATCACCTGTTATACTGCATTCCGGAGGGCAGGTCGGACCTCGATCTCGCCGAAGAACTCCTCCTGTATGAGTTCCACCGTGCCATCGAGCATTAAAAAGAGAAGCGGGATGTAGAGATCGATCACAGCCCAACCGCTGATCACCACGAGCGAGGAAAGGGTCACCCGAACGCCGGCGGCAAAACCGGCCATGCACCAGCCAAGCACCTGCCGTGACGCATCGCGGTACCCCTCCTCGTGGGCAATCCCGATCACCTCCCCGTGATCAATGGCGATCGGAGACGCGCGGACGCTCCGTCTCCGGCGCTGTTCGTCCCGCTCCATGTAGCGAAGGACCGTGATCAGGTCGAAGAGCGTCTCTGGCCGCTTGCGCAGCCGCTTCCTCTCGAGCCGGCGGTGGATCTCCGCCTCGAGCCGTGCGATCGGTTCGCCGACGAACGGTTCATCGTCCGCACCCCATCCCACCGACTCGTTGTCATCGAAATCGAACGGCTCCTCCTCGTCCTCAGCCACGTCCGGCTCGAGCAGGTACTCGGACTTCATCCTGAGGAGGAGAGATGCGAAGAAGAGGGTCCGGCCGGAGATCCGCAGGTCGAGGGCCTTCTGCCGTTCCAGCTCCGAGAGGAACCGATCGGTCACCTCGACGATGTCGATTCGCCAGGGATCGATCTCGCCCCGCTCGGCCATGCCGACCAGGATCGCCACCGGCTCTTCAATCACCGGTACGCACGCCCGTCACCAGGGTGGATTTATCTGGCCGGACCGTCACACCCACGACACGATCGGCCGTATCGATCATCGGCTTCCTGAGCGATACAATGACGAACTGCGACTCGGTCGCGATCTCACGGACCATCGAGGCGATCCGCTCCACGTTGGACCCGTCGAGCGACATATCGACCTCATCGAACGCGTAGAACGGCGCCGGCATGTACTGCTGGATCGAGAAGATGAAGGCGAGGGTCGTCAATGACTTTTCGCCTCCGGAGAGCGCGTTCAGGAGGTGAACCGCCTTATCGCGCGGCTGGACAGCAAAGGTAAGACCGCCCTCGAACGGATCGTCCTCGCACTCGAGCACGAGCCGCCCGTTACCGCTTGTCAGGGTCGCGAATATCCGGGCAAAGTTCTCGTTAATCGCCGTGAAGGCCTGAAGAAATGCCTCGAGTTTCTGGGCTTCGAAGTGAGCGATACGCTCGAGAAGCGTTCCCCGCTCGCGCGAGAGCACCTCGACCATCTCGGCCCGTCCGGAGACCCGTTCGGCGACCCGGTCGTACTCTTCGACTGCCAGCATGTTGACCGCGCCGAGCCGGCGCAGAGCGAGCTCGGTCGTGGCGATCCCCTCGTCGATCTCGGCGAGCGAGAGGGTGGTCGTCCGGTCGCCGACCCGCTTTTTGAGTGCGGCGCACTCGGTGACCAGGCTCTGCTCGCGGCCGATACAGACCTCCATCTGGAACCGGGTCCGCTCCAGCCGCGATTCGAGATCGAGAAGGGCCCGTTCGAGCTGCTGGATCCCCTCCTGCATCGATGTTCGGCGCCGGCGAAGCTCCTCGAGCTCGGCCGAGAAGGTCTGCTGCCGCAGTTCGAGAGCACGGATCTCCTCCTCGGCCGCTGCGATCTGGGCCTCTGCCCGGGCTGTCTCCTCCTCGAGGTGGCGGTTCTTCGCCTCGAGGCGAGCCCTCTCCTCACCGAGCTCCTCGATCCGCTTCGAGAAGTAGACCCGCTCGCGCTGTGCATCGGCGATATCCGACTCCTTGTTTCGGAGGCGGCGCTCCACCTCGTCGAGTTCGGCCCTGGCACGCTCCCGCTGGTCGGTCAGCTCCGGGATCTCGGTCTCTTCCAGGTCCTTTCGGAGCGATGCGACGCGCCGGTTCATCGTCTCCACCTCGTCCTGGACGGCGTCGAGGGCCTGCTCGATCCCCGCACGCTCGATGACGCCGTCCTGGCCCTCGCCACCGAGCGCCGCCTCGGCCCGGGCGATCTCCTCCAGTTCAGCCGCTGCTGCGGCGAGGCGCCGATCGTATTCCTCCGTAAGGACTCCGCAGCGGGCCGCCTCCTGGTCGGCCCGGGAGCGAGCCTCGCGCAGGGTCTCCGACTCTTCGGACAGCCGGCGGACCAGCGCCTCGATCCTGCCGGCCTCCTCCCCCTGCTCTGCGAGGGCTGCCATGAGCCGGCGGACCTCGTCCTCGACGGATGCGGCGAACCCTCGCACCGACCGCTTCTGGTACCCGCCGGTCATCGCGCCCGTCTTCTCAAGCAGTTCGCCATCGAGCGTGACCATCCGGTGCTTGCCGAGCAGGCGGCGCGCCTGGGAGAGGGTCTCCATCACGAGGGTCGCGCCGAAGACCAGGCCGAACGCCCGCTCGTACACAGGGTCGAACCGGACGAGATTGACAGCGTAGTCCACAATCCCGTCGGCGGAGATGGGAGGCCTCGGGACCTCACGAAGCTTATTGAGGGGGAGGAAGGTGAGCCGGCCGGCCCGACTCTCTTTGAGATAGGCGATCGCCTCGCTCGCCACCCTATCGTCATCGACCACCACGTTATTGAGGCGCGATCCCGCGGCGGTGTTCAGGGCCTCCATGTACTCGGGCGGCACGCGACCGAGCGAGGCGATCGTGCCGTGAACCCCGTCCATCCCGAGAACCGCCTCGAGGGCCCGACCGCCCGCATCCCCGTGGGCCTGCTGCTGCGCCTCGCACCGCATCAGGGCCTGCTCGTTCGCACGCTGGGACGAGCGGAGTGTCTCGAGTTCCGACCGAGCCCTCAAAAGGTCCCTCTCGACCCCGGAGAGGGTGGACTCGACCCGCCGCCGCTCCTCAGCATGCGCGTCCTGCGCAGCCCGCGCCTCCTCGAGCGCTGCCGTATCCGAGACGATTGCGGCGTCCACCTCACACCGTCGCGCCCCGAGACGTTCTCTCTCGCGCGAACGGGCCCGGCTCTCCTCAATCAGCTGGTCCTGCCGCCGGAGGAGTTCGGCACGCTTCTCCTTCAGCTCCTCGAGCGAGGCGAGCAGGCGGAACAGTTCGGCCTGCGCCTCCGCCGTCTCGGCCTGACCTGCCTGGAGACGCCCCTCGATCGACCTGAGGCGGGACTGGACCTGGGCCTGTTCCATCGCCAGGTTGGTCCGGTCGATCGAGAGGTTCCTGATCAGGGTCTGTGCGGCGGTGATCTTCTCCTCGGTGCGGCGGGTGTCGGCGAAGGCCCGGTTGACTGCCTGCAGGTTCTCCTCTCGTTCGCGGCGGTAGGACTCGATCGAGAGGCGGGAGGCCTTAATCATCCCCTTCGCCTCCTCGAGCTGGCTCAGGAGTTTGAGGTACTCGGCCCCGCTCCGACGGTGGATCTCCTCGTCCAGGGCGGCGAGATCACCCTGGAGGTACGAGAGCTCGTGGGCCTGGTGCGAACGGTCCTCGTCGAGCCGACTCGTCTCCAGGCGGTGCTCCTCGATCAGCGAGAGGAGACCTGTCCGCTCCTTCTCCTTCTCGGCGAGCTCCGCCGCCGCACGGCAGTCCTCGTATGCCGCCAGTTCCTCGGAGAGCTGCTTGTGGACCAGCGCCTGCTCCCGCTCGACGCTCAGTTCCTCGAGCCTCCGTGATGCCTCTCGGAGCAGGAGCTCCTCGCGCTCGATCCGCTCCTTCACCACCTCGAGCTCGGCGAAGGCCTGGTTTCTGCGCAGGTCGAACTCGGCAACGCCCGCTATCTCGTCGATCACCCGCCGGCGGTCCAGGTCGCTCATCTCGATGATCCGCGTGATATCGCCCTGCATCACCACGTTGTAACCGTGCGGGCGGACACCGAGTCGTCCGAGAAAGTCAGCGACCTCGCTCTGCTTCGAGAGCCGGTCGTTCATGTAGAAGTAGCTGTAGTAGCCGTTCTCCGTCCGTTTTATCCGGCGGCGGATGCGGGTGCCGTCGGAGAACCGGAGAGCGACCTCGGCGGTGGAGCGGTTGCTCGAGATGTTGATCAGGTCGGTCAACTTCTCTGCCCGGAGCGAGTGGGACGAAGAGAGGCCCAGGACGAAGAGGATCGCGTCGATGATGTTCGACTTCCCCGATCCGTTCGGGCCGGAGATGACCGTGAAGCCCCGGGAAAAGGGGATCCGGGTCTTCCCTGAGAATGACTTGAAGTTATCTATCTCAAGCTCGCTGATGAACAACGGTGCGGGCCCCTAGCGCTTCTTGGGAGGACGCGGAGGTTCCTTCTCCTCGGCGAAGATCACGGCGTCCACGTGTCGCCCGGAGCGTTCTCCCCCGGACTTGCGGTCCTGCCGTTTGTTCTGGAAGCCGTTTGAGGCGATGATGTACTCCTTCCCGATCCGCTTCTCCGGACGGATCGTCCCGTCCGGCTGCATGATCAGGTCCATCTCGTCGGACGAGTCAGCAGGTGCCGGGGCGAACTGGAGGCCGGCCTGGACTGGAGGAGCCTGGGGCGAGAGCTTGTCCGCATTCCGTGGACGGACCAGGACCGTGGGTGCAGGCTCGTTGGGTTCGTTGGATCGAGGTGTCGGCGCCCTCCGTGCAGGTACTGGGGACTCCTCTCGCTCGAGCGTCCGGGAGATCTTCTGGACCAGCGCCTTCAGGTCGAGGAGTTCCTCGGTGAGACCCTTCACCACGGCTTCGAGCTCGCGAACCCGGCGCTCGAGCGTGGCGATACGGCCGTCGTCACTCCCACCAGCCGGACGCTCCGGTTCGCGCCGGTCAGCCTCCCTCAGCAGGTCGAGCGCCCGCTCCTTCTCCTCGAGCTCGTGCTCCAGGTACTTAATCTTCGCATCCTTCATGGCCATGCGTGCCCTCCGGTGAAAGGGTGCGACCTGGAAGGTTATATTCCTTACAATCCATATCAGCCCAGTACGCCCGAAGAAACACTCATACATGCCGAAGTCCAACTCTATTTATATGTCGCATCTTGCCGATGTGGATCCAGAAATTGCGCGGATCATCGAGAGCGAGCGGCTCCGCCAGGTGAACGGGCTCGAGCTGATCGCCTCGGAAAACCTCGTGAGTCGTGCCGTGCTCGAGACCATGGGCTCGATCATGACCAACAAGTACGCCGAGGGTTATCCCGGGAAGCGCTACTACGGTGGGTGCGAGTTCCACGACCAGGCCGAGAATCTCGCCCGTGACCGTGTCAAGCAGCTCTTCGGTGCCGAGCACGCGAACGTCCAGGCTCATTCGGGGACGCAGGCGAACATGGCTGTCTACTTCTCGGTCATGGAGTGCGGTGTCGACCGGATGATGTCGATGTCGCTCACCCAGGGTGGGCACCTCTCACACGGTTCCCCGGTCTCGTTCAGCGGCAAGATGTACGAGGTACACCAGTACGGCGTCGACCTCGCCACCGAGACCCTCGACTACGGCGTCGTGGAGGAGCAGGCGAAGAAGGTGAAGCCAAAAGTGATCGTCTGTGGTGCCTCAGCCTACCCGCGCGAGATCGACTTCAAGGCCTTCCAGGAGATAGCCGACGGGGTCGATGCCTACTGCATGGCGGACATCGCCCATATCGCCGGGCTCTGCGCCGCGGGCATCCACCCGAACCCGACAGGCGTCGTCGACTTCGTCACGTCGACCACCCACAAGACCCTGCGTGGTCCGCGTGGCGGGTTCATCCTCTGCGGCGAGGAGCATGCCCAGTCGATCGACAAAGCGATCTTCCCCGGCATGCAGGGCGGCCCCCTGATGCACACGATAGCGGCGAAGGCGGTCTGCTTCGCCGAGGCGCTCCGGCCCTCGTATCGAGAATACGCCCGACAGGTGGTCCGTAACGCCCAGACGATGGCGACGGTCCTGGGCGATGCCGGGCTCCGGCTCGTTTCCGGTGGGACCGATAACCACCTGATCCTGATAGACCTCTCGAACCGGGGCATCACCGGTCTCGAAGCCGAGAACGCGCTCGGCAGGGCTGGGATCACGGTCAACAAGAACACGATCCCGAATGAGAACCGGTCTCCGTTCGTCACGAGCGGTCTTCGGATCGGCACCCCGGCGGTCACTTCCCGGGGGATGAAAGAGAGCGAGATGCGCACGGTCGGCGGCTGGATTGCCCGCGTCCTTGCCGACATCAAGGACGACTCGGTGATTCGCGAGGTCGGCGCCGAAGTCAAGGCGATGGCCTCCCGGTACCCCCTTCACCCCGAGTAGTCGAATAACCGGTGATCCACAGGAGAACAGACGGCATGGCACTGATCCTCGACGGAAAAGCGGTCTCGGAGAAGCGGATCGAACTCCTTCGCGAGGCGATCGACGAGTCGGGGCTCTCGCCCAGGCTCGCGACCGTCCTGGTCGGCGACGATCCGGCATCGGCACTGTACGTCCGAATGAAACACCAGGCGTGCGAGCGGGTCCACATCGGGTCGATCAACGTAACGCTCCCGGCAGATACAACGACGGAGCGGGTCGTGGAGAAGGTCCAGCGGCTGAACGCGGACCCGGAGATCAGCGGTATCCTGGTCCAGCTCCCGCTTCCGGCCGGGATCGAACAGGAGTCCGTGATCGAGGCGGTCTCTCCGGAGAAGGACGTGGACGGGTTCCACCCCTGTAACATCGGACACCTCGTGTCGGGACGACCACGCTTCTCTCCCTGTACCCCGCTCGGGATTATGAACCTGCTCGCCGAGAGCGGGATCGAACTTGAGGGGCGGCGGGCGGTGGTGGTAGGCCGGTCAATCGATGTCGGCCGGCCGATGGCGGCACTCCTCCTCAACGCGAATGCCACGATCACGGTCTGTCACAGCCGGACCCGCGACCTGGCGTCCATCACCCGGGAGGCTGACCTGGTGGTTGCAGCGGTCGGCCGGCCCAGGTTCATCACCGCGGATATGATCGGCGAGGGGGCCACGGTAGTCGATATCGGGACAAACCGCGTCGAGGGACGCCTGGTCGGTGACGTCGACTTCGAGGCCGTGCGGGAACGGGCCGGGGCGATCACTCCCGTCCCCGGCGGGGTCGGGCCCATGACGATCGCGACCCTGATGGAGAATACCTTTGCGGCCGCGAGACGCCTGTCATGCGGACCTGCACCATAGGGAACGTCAGGATCGGCCCCGGGGAGCCACCCCGCCTGATGGGGGTGCTCAACGGGAGCCCGGAGTCCTTCTATACCGGCTCATTCTTTTCTCCCGACCGGGTCCGGGAGGCTGCGGACCGCTTCATCGATGCAGGGGCCGCCATCCTCGACCTCGGGGCCAGGTCCACGGCACCGGGGAGCCCGTCGATCCCGGTGCGCGAGGAGGAGCAGCGGATGCATGCCCTCCTCGCCGAACTCGACGGCAGCGGATACGTGGTCTCGGTCGACACGGTGCATCCCGAGGTGCTTGACACCTGCCTCCGGCACGATGTCCACATGCTGAACGATATCGGCGGGTTTCACGAGCCGGCACTCGTCCGCCTGGCGGCGGATGCCGGACTCGCCGGGTGCGGGATGGCCACGTTCGAGGTGCCGGGTGACCCCATAGGGGTCGAGGCGACCCTGGAGGCGCTCGCGCTGGTCGCGTCGCGGGCCGAGGAGGCCGGGCTCTCCGAACTGGTGCTGGACCCGGGGATCGGCCTCTGGACGGGGGATCGGAGCGTTGAGCATGACTGGGCGCTCTGCTGCGGCTTCGGCCAGTTCGGGCAGCTCGGGCATCCCCTCCTCGCCGCGGTCTCCCGCAAGACCTTTCTCGGCCGCCTGACCGGCCGGCCCCCCGGGGAGCGTCTCACGGCGTCCCTCGCGGTCACCGGCGCACTCCTGGACCGCGGCGCTCACCTCGTGCGGACCCACGACGTCGCCGAGACCGCCGACCTGCTCAGGGTCCGGAGCCGACTGGAGGAGTGCCCATGACCAGGAGTTTCTGTGTGCACGCCCTCAAGACCCGGACCCTGGTGACGGGTGACGACCTGGTCGAAGTTCTGGTTCAGTCCGCACGGGAGGGCACTGCCGGGGATTTCCAGGACGGAGACGTGGTCGTGATCGCCGAGACCGCGCTGGCGACGGTGGAGGGCGCGGTGATCGCTCTCGACAGCGTCGAGCCATCGCCCCTGGCGATTGAGCTCGGTGCACGCCACGCCCTCGACCCCCGGGTCGCCCAGATCGTCCTGGACGAGTCGGACCGGGTGGTCGGCGGGATCGACGGGTTTCTGCTCTGCATCAAGAACGGGACCCTGCTCCCGAACGCCGGGGTCGATGCATCGAACGCCCCGCCCGGTCACGTCACGCCGCTCCCCCGGGACCCCGACCGGAGCGCGAGGCTGATCCGTACAGGGCTCGAGACGCGGACCGGCGCCCGGCTCGGCGTCCTGATCGCCGATTCGCGGACGCACGCAATGCGCCTCGGGAGCTCGGGGGTCGCGATCGGCTGCGCCGGGATCCCGTCCGTGATCGACGAACGGGGGCGGACCGACCTCTACGGCCGGGTGCTCCAGGTGACCAAGCGCGCGGTCGCTGACAGCATCGTATCGGCCGCCGAGCTCGTGATGGGCGAGGCGGACGAAGCGGTACCGGCGGCACTGGTGCGGGGAATCGGGCTCCCCGTCGGGGACTGGATCGGGGTCGAGGGGATCGCCGCTGAGGAGTGCCTCTTCATGGGGGCGATGCGCGCCGCCCGGGACGAGGAGTGAACGCGTGACCAGGGCGTGCACGGTCCCGAGGATCGTGATCGGCGCCGCGACGAGCAGCGCCGGAAAGACGACCATCACCACCGGGTTGATGGCCGCACTCCGGGCGCGTGGCCTGGTCGTGCAGCCGTTCAAGGTCGGGCCTGACTTCATCGACCCCACGCATCACACCCAGTGCTGCGGGAGGACCAGTCGAAACCTGGACCCGTTCATGATGGGGGAGGGCAGGGTACGCGAGACCTTCGCGCACGCCTCCGAGGGTGCGGACATCGCTGTCATCGAGGGGGTGATGGGCCTCTTCGACGGTGTTGACGGGAGTGGGTTCGGTTCGACCGCACATGTCGCCCGCCTCCTCGAGGCGCCCGTCCTCCTGACGGTCGACGCGCGCGGGGCTTCGCGGACGGTGCACGCGATCGTGCGCGGCATCGCCGGGTACGACCCCGACGTCCGGGTGGCTGGGGTTGTCTTCAACCGGATCGGAAGCCCTCGCCACCGGGACCTGATCGAGCGCGGGAAGGAGATACCGGTGCTGGGCTGGGTCCCCAGAGACGAGCGGCTGGTGATACCGAGCCGCCACCTCGGACTTTCGCTCGCCCACGAACTCGACGTGACCGATGCCCTGCGCACGATCGTCGGGGAGCACGTGGACGTCAACGGGGTGATCGACCTTGCCAGGACGGCCCCGGCCCTGCCAGGGGTCGGATCCCACCCCCCTGTCGGAGAGACTGTCTCGATCGGGGTCGCGGACGACCCGGCCTTCTGCTTCTACTACGCGGACAACCTGGACCGGCTCCGGGCCCACGGTGCGCGCCTGGTCTTCTTCTCGCCGATGTCCGACCCGCTCCCCGAGGTGGACGCGCTCTACCTGGGGGGCGGATACCCGGAGCTGCAGGCCCGGACACTCTCGAGCGCTCCTGCCCGGCATCAGATTGTGAGGGCGGCAGAGGACGGGCTGCCCGTCCTCGGAGAGTGCGGAGGACTTGTCTATCTCTGCCGCACCCTGGAGGCGGAGGGAGAGTCGTTCCCGATGTGCGGGGTGCTTCCGGCGGACGCCGTGATGACCGACGGGATCCGGGGGCTCGGGTACGTGGAGGGAACCTGCACGGGGGGGCCGTTCAGGGCGCTCCACGGAACCGGTGTACGCGGTCACGAGTTCCACTACTCTGCCTGCCGGCCCGATGAGGATGCCCGGTTCGCCCTGGAACTCACTCGAGGAAGGGGGATCCTGAATGGTCGCGACGGCCTCTTCGAATATACTACCATCGCGGGATACACCCATGCCTACTTCTCGGACCGATCTGCCGCTGCGTTCGTCGCCGCCGGCAGCGCCTTCGCCCGACGTTGACACGAGCATCCGGATAAATACCGGGTTCTCCAATCTTCTACCAGGGGTAGAGGATTCATGGGCTCGGCATTTGGTATCTCCTCGTTCTGCCTGAACGAACGACCTCTCTCGGAGGCCCTGGAGCGGCTCGCGGACCTGACGGACTGCGTCGAGGTGATGGACGAAGGGTCACACCGCCTTCACGACACCGAGCTCCTCGAGTCCTTCGACTTCGACTACTCGATCCACGCCCCGTCCCGGGGAGTCAACCTCGCCAGCCTCCTCGAACCGATCCGGCGAGCGAGCGTTGAGGTGACCATCGCGTGCTTCTCTCTCGCCGCGCGGGTGGATGCCGGGGTTGTCGTCCATCCGGGGTACTTCGCATGGCCCCTCGAGCGAGCGGAGGCTGAACGGCAGTTCCACCTCTCTCTTGTCGAACTCAAAGAGAGCGCTCTCGACCTCTCGATCCCCTTCTATGTCGAGAATATGGGGGACTGGGAGCACTTCCTCCTCAAGACACCCGACGAACTCTCCCTTCTCGACGGAGCCGGATTCGCCCTGGACGTCGGGCACGCGCACCAGAACCACGCGCTCGCCGGGTTTCTCGACGCCCGGATCGACCATTTCCACCTGCACGACAACGACGGAAAGGCCGACTCCCACTCCCCTGTCGGTGAGGGCACGATCGACTTTTCCGCCGTGATGAAGGCCGTACGACGCAACGGCACCCGCCCCATCATCGAGGTGGGGACGTTCGAGGGAGTCATCTCGAGTCTCAAAGCACTCGACGGCGTCTGAGATAGTCGGAACCTTTTTTAACGAACGGGGCGCATTTTATTGATACGTCTCGCCTCAGTGGCTTAGCCGGCATAGCGCGTCCTTGGTAAGGACGAGGTCGCGAGTTCAAATCTCGCCTGAGGCTTCCAGGAGAAATTATATTTAGTCCCAAATTAAAAGAAGGCCAATTTGAATTCTAAATTTGCCTTTAATTTTAATGTCGTTTCCTTCCCTTCTCGCCGTGATTTTTTGTATTATATTTCTGGCATATCTCGTTTGTGGTGCCCGCGCCGATGGACGGTCACAACCATAGCGCGCCGCGCGTAACAGTCTGAGAAACGCAGGAGAACGGCCGGAGAACAGGCCGTTCTCGGCAGTTATCAGGGCCGGTCACCACCTCGTCGGAGAGCGTGCCAATCACCATCCATATTCGTCTACAAATTCGACCGTCGGCGCCGGTGGAGTCAGCGAATACAGCCCTTCGGTGATGAACGCCGCCACAGCCACGGCAAAAACAAGATCATCATGCGCGCCATCTCGCCATGCTTCGGTGTCGATCGGTCCCGTGGTTGTCGGCCGGAAGTTCACGAGCTCGGCTCGAAGGGTTGCCGCATCAGGTAGACCTGATGAAATCTTCAGCCGCCCGTCATGAAGCGCAATCTGGAGCAGGCTGATCAGGTCACCCTTCGGGATCGTGGCTTCGCCGTGCGCGAGTATCGGCCTTCCGCCGGCCATGACCGTGACCGGGATCGGCTCGAGTCCGTGGCGAGAGAAGAGCGCGAGCACGGGCCGACCGACGCCGGTAACATCCAGAACCGTGATCACGTCCTGGCCCTGTAGACGGCGCACGATGTCGGCCGTCTTCTTCGCCATCGCCGAATAACTGGCGCCGGCCGTGAACCGTTCAAGGTGACGCACGGCGAATGAGCACGGCGCGCCATCGACCGTCCGCGAACGCCTGACATCGTATGGCTCGTCGAGCAGGTGATCCGTGTTTATCACCGTGACGATATAGGCTTCTTCTCGTCGCGTCGGCACCACGTCGAGCACGGCGATCGCCGACGGCTCACCCGCCCTACCGACACTGACGCCAACCGCGAACGCCATCAGGGCACCGCCTTGAAGAGCGGTTCAACGTCTGTATCGATCGCCGTCGTGTTGGTCGTGTCAGCCACCGGGAACAGTGGCGCCACGTCGTCAGAGAGCGCGCCCATCACGAGATCGTAGGCGAAGACCTGATCCGTCGTCGCCACAAATTCGCACAGGTATTCCTGCCGGAACCACCAATCGCCCATCTGCCGGCGTTCTTCGTCGAGAAACGCCGGCGCAATCCGGGGGCACCGTGTCGCCGGGATCTCGATCCGTTCCCATTCGTCGCCGCCGTCCTGCCATGCCTCGAAGAAGTGGCCGCGTTTTCCGAATGGGGTAGACATGAGAACAAGCCGGCCACCGGATACCGCGAGCATCGGCCGCACCGCGTAATAGAGCGCGTCGGCGACCCTTGCCGCCTCATCTTCGACAATCAGCGCCGCACCACTGAAGCCGCGTATGGTGCCTTCGGTGCCGGGCAACGAGACGATCCGCGATCCGTTCTCGAGCGCGAGAGAGAGCTTATTGGATTCCGTTAAGGTCGGCTCGTGCTCGAGCGTGCGAAGGTGCGCCACCACCTTCTTGAAGAGCTCGCCGGACTGTCGGAGCGACGGCGAGACGAGCAGGACGAGCGAACCAGGATGGTAGATCGCCTGATGGAGCGCGAGCGCCGCCGCATGAATCGTGTTGGCACCGCGCATAGATACCGCCGTGATCGGCCTGTCCGATGAATGCGCCGCTGTCGTGGTCCTGGGAGAACGGGCACCGCTCGAACTCACCGAAGAACTGATGCCCGGCCTTCGGCTTCTCGCGCACCGTGATCCCGCGCGCCGCTAGCTTATCAGCGTGCTTCTCGAGCCATGCCCGAAGGTCGAGCCCGTCACCGGCCTTCGTGTCGGCCGTCGTGATCCGGGCCGACGCCGTGCCGGTCGCGGTGGCCGTGGCCGTCTCGTTCGCCTCGTCGGCGAGCGCCTGCAGGAGCTTGACGGGCACGGGCTCGAGCTCGTCGGGCACTGAGATCAGCGCCGCTCGCCGGTGTGGCCGGTCGGGCATGTTCGCGCCCTTCCGGTTCGGCGTCCCGTAGACCCGACCGATCCGCGCCGGGTTGCTCACGGTCGTGTCCACCTTCACGGCCTCGTCTGAGAACCGCGCCGACAGGGCTTCCAGGCACCGCCGGATCAGGGCCGTGGCGTCGGCATCGGTTGGCAGGTCTACCCGATAGAGCAGGTGAGCGCCGTTGCCTGAGTCCGCCCGGACGGGTGCCGGCCACCCGGCCTTCTCGAGCGCCGCCGCGATGGCGTCAGCCCGTGCGAACGCTGCCGCCTTCTCGCCGTCGGTCGCACTGATGCCGGACGGCCGGAACGGGTCAACGTCGATGTAGAACCACCGGCGCCGGACGATCCCGGCGTCGGTCGTGGTCTCCTTCGCCGGGCCGATGCTGTTATACCGCCGTGCGAGCAATTCGGGATCAACCGGATTGAGAACCCAATAGATCCCGGTGATCGACGGATCGGCCGCGAGCGCGTCTGCCTTCTTGGCGAGAAGGTCAAGATCGTCGAAGTAGCCGGATCGCGGTCGGGTCGACTCTGACAACGCCCTCACCTCGACCGCCTGGCCGGGCTCGAAGAGCACGCCGGCCGCGCGCCGGATCTCGTCGGTGCTCATTCGTCCACCGCCTCAACGCCACAGTCAACGCACAGGTCCGAGAAGACGCGCCCGATCAGCTCGTCTCGCCACCGCTCGACCGCTGCCGCCTGTCCGCCGATGTCATCAGCGAACGCCCGAACCTCGCGTGCGATCCGGTCGTGCTCTGCCGCCACGGCCTCGTATTCTTTCTGAAAATGTGACAGGTCCACGGCGCCGGCGATCTGTTCGGCCTCGTCTCGCAACCGCCGCCGGGCCTCGCGCTCTGCCGCCCGGTCCTCTGCCAGGTAGGAATGCCGCGACAATGCCTTCTCGAGTAGGTCGAGCAACGCCGGCTCGTCGAGCGCGTCGAGCTCGATGCATGAGCGCCCGCCGGACTCGTCGACGAACCGATCGATCTGAGATTGGCTGTAACCCTTCGAGCTTGGATCGAATGCTTGCGGCAGTTTGTACCGGTCTACCTGATCACGGGTAAGTGCCACGCGCTCGAGCAGGTGATCGGGTCTCGGGTAGACCTGATTGATCCGGTGCATGAACGCCGGCGCCATGCTCCATCCGCCACAGTCGAGATCGGAGATGTAGAGCAGGCAAACGGGCTTGTCTTCACCCTTCGCACGCTCAATCACGTCATGAACACGCGTCAGGCTGAATTGACCGGAGAAGACGAGCAGATCGGCGCCGTGCCGTTGGCAGAGCGATTCGAGCCGGCCGCGACTTGTGGCCTTTTCGATGGCGACCACGATCCGCCGTGGTTGATGAACGAAGGTCGGCACCGCATTGATGTGGGGCCGGAACTCGATCCCCTCGACGAACTCGCTCCACGCCGGCATCTCGTCGACCGTCTGCAGGTCCGGCAACTCGCCGGCGTACGGCAGGACCGGCTCGATCCACCCGGAGAAGCCCGATCGCGCCGGCATAAACCGTGCGCCATCGTTCTTCTCATCGACAATGCAGGAGAACGGGATCAGCTCACGAACTCGAGCGTTGGTGATGAGCTGAACCAACCGGTTGTAGTCGGTCAACGTGTTTTCGTAGAGACGGAACCCGCCGCCCTTCGTCGGGATCATGCGCTCGTCTTCGGGTTGGCTCACAATGTTGTAGTGAAGCCGGCGAACGCCGACAGCATCGGCGCCCTTCTCGCTCAAGTAGCGGTTCAAGTGATGAACGGCGAAGTCGATTTGTCGCACTAGAACCACCAACCGGAAGTATAATTTCCACTGGAAACAGAGATGATCATGCCCTAGACACCTCTTTTTTAGTGGTCCTCTTCCGACGGCGCCGACCGTCGCGATCGACAGGTGCACGCCGGGATGCCGGCCGTGTTGTCGCGGTTGTCGGGATCTCGATAGTCGCCGTTGCGACACGCGCCGCCACAGTCCGTACATACCGCGTGCTCTCGGATGGATCGGATCATGGCGTCACCTCGTCATCAGGCACGAGAATCCAGACGCCTTGAGCGATCAACCGCCGCGCCCATACCCGCTCAAGTGGCGCGAGGCCTGCGAGTGTGTCGGCGTGGATGCGGAAGCCGGGGATTACCCTTGCGGTGGGGTTAAGAGACGACGCGTCTAACACGGTTCTGCCTCCGTCGTTATCGCGTCGGGGTACCCTGGTGCGGGCACTGGTTTGCCGCCTTCCCGCTCCAGGTCTTCAATCTTTTTCGTCAGCGCTTCCACTAACGTTTGACTGAATCCAATCCCGTGAGAAAGCGCTTTGATCTTCACTTCCACAGGGAGTGATACCGTCGTGTTGGTCTTCATAGGTAGTTCCCGTGGTGCACACACACCACACGTATTTATAGGGAAAAATTCTACATAAAATGGATATAGACTCCGAATTTTAGCTTGGATTTGTGTGTGAACAGGGATTGATGATGAAATCGCCCCAAGGTTATAACAAGGCAGCTTTTTGGGGGGAAGTACACAACGCCTTTCTCCCAACTCCGTGGATAATCTATCTAAAAAGGAAAGTGAAAAGAAATCCCCGGATTTCAAATTATGCAAATGCAATCCTAAGATATTTGCTCAGTTTTCCCAAGGGGTTACCAGAGACAGAAGAAGATACTTGGTTTAACACATCTGATATAAAGAAAGCCCTATGTCCGACCGAAATTCCTAATGAAACTACATTATATCGTTTATTAGATAAAATGGCACAATATGAAGTTGTTAGGAAAAAGGTGATTCATCCAACTCCGGCATCAACACGAACGTTCTATCAAATCACACTAAGCGGAATAGGACTTCCAATAAAACCATCAGAATGGGATGATCCCGAATGGTTGTTTTCATCCATTGAAAAGGAACAGATGCGGCAATACTATAAACTCTTCGTTCAGGCGGAAGCAGGCCGACGTGTTCTAATTCGAAACGGTCTCTTTTCTGAATGGATACAAGAGTGTGTTAAAATTGCATCAGCTGAGGAAATGAAGATGGATTATTCTATCTCACCAACTAAGCAAGAAGTCGCTCAGTTCCCACCAGATACAATTGAATACGCAGAAGAGATCATTGAAAATGATGTTGATATTATCAGTCCGATCATGAAACATCTTTTAAAATAATATTTGACCCATATTTTATCCACTAATACCACCATTACCGCCAGTTCCAGCAGTACCTCTTTGCCTTGTACACCCAAAGCGAACTATCACCCTGCCCTGATCTGCATCCGCCGAACCGCGTCTTCAAATGCCGCCCGGAACTCGGGATCTGACCATATCTGCGCCATCGCGCTCTTTTTCTCCTCGACGGCTTCGGCAGAGAGCTCGAGCCCACACGACCGGCAGGATCGTGCCGTTGGCGGATTCACCCAGTAGCAGCGCGGGCACTGCTTCGGGTCGAGCGCGTGGCTCTTCTTCGCCACGTCGGGCGGAACGATCCCGTTCAACTCAGCCGTGGCCCTGTCGATGTCGCCGTTGCACAGGTGCGCGTACGTTTTGAGCATGTCCGTATCCAGGTTGCCCCAACAGATCATCTTGATCGTGCTTTCCGGAACGCCCTTCTGGAGCAGGTGAGTAACCCTCGAGTGCCGGAAGACATGTGGCGTCAGGTGCTTGGTGACGCCGGCGTTCTTGGCGATGATGCGAAGCTGTTTCACGAGCCCTTGATACTGGAGAGGTTCATACCTGATATTGGTCAGGAAGACGAACGCCCGATCCGCGATCTCTTTCGGGTATACGTCCTTCCATGCCGCGAGATACGGCCGCGCGATCACGAGCGGGATGTACCGCGGCTTGTCCGTCTTCCCCGCCGTGTTCACCTGCAGGTTCCAGTCGGTAAATCGAACATCGCCCCAGGTCAGGCTTCCGATCTCGCCGATGCGGAAGGCGCCTTCGTAGAGCAGCGCGATCAGCGCCTTGTCCTTCGGCGTCTTCGCCGCCTTGATCATGGCGAAGACCTCATCCTCTGTGAAGAGATCGCCGACGGTCTTCGTCATGGTGTTGTAGGCAGGCGCCCGAATCTCTTTCACCTTGCGGTAAGGGAGTGAGATGTACTCGTTATCGATAAGCCACAGGTAGAACCGCTTGATGAAGCGCACGTAATCGGCGATCGTGTTCTGTTTGAAGAGCGGGGAGCCGTCGTCTTTGGTCGCCGCCTTCACCATCTGTATGCCCTCGTGAAGATCCGGCAGGGTGTTCTCGGCGAACGGCCCGATGAACCGGCGCCACCCGATCAGGGTGTAGACGATCTTGTACCGGCGCTGTGGTGAGATGCCGCGCATGGCCGACACCTCGTTAACGAAGGTCCGCAATAGGTCGCGGTCGCTGGGCGTGATGGTGCCGGCCTCGAGCGCGCGATCGATCGCCGACTGCGAGTACTTCAGGTAGTCACCGCTCGAACAATGGAATCTCTGGTTTGCCGCCAGGGTATAGTGTCATTTCAGCCCCCAACTCCTATCACCTAGGAGGGGTTCATGACCAGGATTGTTTGCCCGCGATGTCACTGTGAGAAGCTGTATCGCATGAGCACAGGACAGCGTCGATGCTCCCACTGTCGGTACGAC
>CASGHK010000008.1 GCA_949320185.1 uncultured Methanomicrobiales archaeon
AACCGATGGGGACGAAAGTCGTACCGACAGTGGGAGCATCGACGCTGTCCTGTGCTCATGCGATACAGCTTCTCACAGTGACATCGCGGGCAAACAATCCTGGTCATGAACCCCTCCTAGGTGATAGGAGTTGGGGGCTGACATGACACTATACCCCAGAACTTTAAACCCGGAACGGAGGTCGCCCTCGAGAAGTATGGTGGGATCGCTGTCTACTACGCAACCGGCGAGACCTGGCTCAGTGCGAATGCCATCCGGTTCACCATAACCGTTCCGGCGAACGCCCCGCTGGGGTATTACAGCGTCTACGTCAAGGACCCGGTCTTCAAGGGGGGGACCGACGGTTGGGTCTATGCACGCGAGATCTTCAGGGTTGATCCCTGATAACTGACTGAATCACCGTTCAGCGGGAGGTTCGTTCCTCCCCCTGACGATCTATTTCGGTCATCACACCGTCGATGGTGGTGAATCGGCCTGACCTCAAGGTTGCGATATTCTGTTCCTCTTGTATCCTGCCGCAGATGGAAAAGCCCGTTCGTTCCTTCCAGACCGCTTCCCGAATCGTGCGTTGGCGATCGGGGATAATGACCTTCGCTACTCCGGCTGGACCGATGTCCCCACCCAAGGCTTCAATACAACCCTGGAGCCGTAGTTATTCACGGGCTCGTTCTCGCGCGCCAGCGTTTTGGAGCCCTGGAGGACGGCATGAAACGGAAGATCATCACGATCGACGAGAAGGTGTGTACAGGGTGCGGCGAGTGCATCCCTGACTGTCCCGAAGGGGCGCTGCAGATCATCGATGGGAAGGCGCGACTTGTCAGCGATCTCTTCTGCGACGGGCTCGGGGCCTGTATCGGGACATGTCCCGAGGGTGCGATCTCGGTCATCGAGCGGGAGGCGGAGCCGTACAGCGAAAAGGCCGTTATGGCGAAGGTCGCCCCCCAGGGCCAGGCCGTCATCCGGGCACACCTCGAACACCTCGCCAACCATGGTGAGATGGGTCTCTATCGCCAGGCACTGGAGTATCTGGCCGAGAACGGCATCCCGGTGCCGGATCACCGGGTCGGTCAAACACGGGACGTGCCGCTCCAGGTCTCGCCCATTGCCGGTCATGGAGCTTCCTGCCCGTCGGGGGGATGTCCTGGATCCGCCGCGCGGGCGATCGACCGTGGACCGTCCATCGGGGCAGGCCCGGAGGGTCACCACCCGGAATCCGAGCTCCGGCAGTGGCCGGTCCAGCTCCGCCTCCTGAACCCGGACGCGGCGTACTTCGACAACGCGGACCTCCTCATCGCGGCGGACTGCGTCCCCATCGCTCGGGCCGGGTTCCACCGTGAGTTCCTGCGCGGCCGGATCGCGATCATCTTCTGCCCGAAGCTGGACGCCGACCTCGATGACTATGTCGACCGCCTGGCGGCGATCATCTCGCGCCACGAGATCCGCTCGATCACGGTGGTCAGGATGGAGGTCCCCTGCTGCTCCGGGACACGTTTCGTGGTGGATCGAGCGATCGAGCGCTCGGGAAAGCATGTGCCGGTCGTCGACCAGACGATCTCGATCCGGGGCGAGGTCCTCTGATATCCTCTGTTACCGTGACGCCCTCACGCGATCTCTCTCCCGCAGGTGTTCGGAACCCTTCGGACGGGCCAGGGGAGGTGTCCTGGTGACCGGTCTGGTCCGTCGACCCGTGATCGAAGTCAATGCGGGGCTCTGCATCGGGTGCGGGCTCTGCCTCCCGGACTGCCCGAACCTCGCCCTCGGCATCCCCGACGGGACGAGCCGGCTCCTTGACGAACGGCTCTGCGACGGGTGCGGCGCCTGCGTCGACGCCTGTCCGGAGGGTGCGCTCCGGATCATAGAACGGGAAGCCCGCCCGTTTGACCACGCCCGGGTGATCGAGCGTGCCCGGTGCGAGGGTGAAGGGGCCGTCCGGGCCTACCTTGCCTGCATGGACGAGCGCGGTGAGGATGAGCTCCTGTGCCGGGCACGAGCGATGCTCGGACAGGGACCGGACGATTCGACCGGTCCCGAATGACCAGTCCTGGACCGGATGGAGTCCTCCCCTCCTCCAGGCGTCCGCGATGAAGGCAGTTATATCGACACGGGTCGAGGATTAGAGAGACGGCATGAGTGACGGTCTCTCCCCCGGTATGCGCCAGTACTACGAGGCGAAGCGCCAGCACCCCGATGCGCTCCTCCTCTGCCGCATGGGCGACTTCTACGAGACCTTCGGCGCCGACGCCGAGACCGTGGCACGCGAGCTCGACATCGTGCTCACCTCTCGCGGCACCGATGCGGAAGGGAATCGGATTCCGCTCGCCGGTGTCCCGTACCACGCAGCAGACTCGTACATCACTCGTCTCGTCCGGAAGGGCTACCGGGTCGCGATCGCCGAGCAGATGGAAGACCCGAAGAAGGCAAAGGGCCTCGTTCGGCGAGAGGTGGTCCGGGTTGTAACGCCGGGTACGCTCATCGACGGCACTATGCTCGATTCGCCCCGGGCCCGGTACCTTATGGCTCTCGCGCCCACCCTACAGCGACTTGGCATCGCTCTCCTCGACGCCTCGACCGGGGAGTTCATTGCGTACGCCGTGCCGGCGGAGGAGGCCCGCTCCGCCGTTCTCGCCGAGCTTGCGCGGCGTTCTCCCGAGGAGGTGCTCGTCCCCGCAGGGTATGAGGGCCCGGTCCTGGAGGCCCTCTCGCAGGGCGAGACCCTGGTCACCCGGGCCCCCGACACCACCTTCGATCGAGAGGCGGCGTCAACCCTGCTCGGGGCCCGTCTTCCTGACGGCGAGACGGCACCCGACCCTGATGCAGTTGCGGCCGCCGGCGCCGCCCTCGCCTATGCCCAGGCGATGAATCACGCTCGCCTTCCCCAGGTCAGGCAGCTCGCGGTTGGCGGGACGAGTGGAGATGGACCGGTGCTGGACGCGATCACGATCCGGAACCTCGAACTGGTCCAGCCGATCCGGGGAGAGAAGAAAGGGGCCACGCTTCTCGCGGTCCTCGACCGCACCGTCACGCCGATGGGTGCCCGCCTCCTCCGTGCCCAGGTGGTCGATCCAGTAGCGGACCCCCGGGTGGTCAACCGTCGACTCGACGCGGTCGAGTTCTTCGTCGACCGGACCGCCCTCCGGCGCGATCTCCGGCGCCGGCTCGGCGAAATCGCGGACCTGGAGCGGATCGCCGGCAGGATTGCCTGCGGCAATGCATCGCCGCGGGACCTGGGAGCCCTCCGCCGATCCCTCGAGGCCCTCCCCGGTCTCGCCGATCTCCTCGACGGTGCCACCCCTCTTCCCGAGCTGGTCGGAGCCGCCCGCGCCGAGCTCGGTCGACACGAGGAGCTCGTTTCCCTGGTCGCACGGGCCATCGTTGACGACCCGCCCGCGGTCGCGCGGAACGGGGGCATGGTCCGGGAGGGCTATGATCCGGAGCTCGATCGGCTTCGCGACCTCGCTGCGAACGGTCGGAACTGGGTCGCCGCCCTGCAGCAGGCAGAACGGGAGCGTACCGGTATCCGGTCTTTGAAGATCGGCTATAACCGGGTCTTCGGCTACTACATCGAGGTCTCCCGCACGCAGGCGGACCAGGTGCCACCCGAGTACGAGCGGCGCCAGACGACCGCGAACGGCGAGCGATTCACTCTGCCGGGTCTCCGGGAAAAAGAGGCCGAGATCGCGCACGCGGACGAGCGGCTCGTAGAGCGGGAGCAGGAGGTCTTCTCCGCCCTCGTCGCAGCGATCGGGGCAAAGGCATCCGCCCTCCAGGCGACCGCACGTTCAGTCGCCCTCATCGACCTCTTTGCCTGCACTGCCGAGGTCGCGGTCGAGCATCGGTACACTCGTCCCGTGATCACGGACGGGAACGGGCATCTCATCCGCGGTGGGCGCCACCCGGTCGTCGAGCGGCGGGCCTCCGAGCCATTCGTCCCGAACGACACCGTTCTCGATGCCACGACGGAGCAGATCCTGGTGATCACGGGTGCGAACATGGCCGGCAAGTCGACCTATATGCGGGCGGTCGCGCTGATCACGGTGATGGCCCAGTGCGGGTTCTTCGTGCCTGCCGACCATGCGACGATTGGGGTGGTGGATCGGGTCTTCACCCGCGTGGGGGCGTTCGATGATCTCGCCTCCGGCCAGTCCACCTTCATGGTCGAGATGCTCGAGCTCGCGAACATCCTGGTCCACGCGACCCCCCGGAGCCTGGTCGTGCTCGATGAGATCGGGCGTGGGACGAGCACCCTGGACGGGTACGCAATCGCTCGCGCTGTCCTGGAGTACCTGCACGGGAAAGGGAGGAGCGGCCCTCGCACCCTCTTCGCGACCCATTTTCACGAACTGGTTGAGACCGAGAACGAGCTCCCGAGGGTCCGTAACTACCACATGGCGGTGAAGGACACCGGTTCATCGGTGATCTTCACCCGGACGATCATACCCGGTGCCACGGACCGGTCCTACGGTGTCCATGTTGCCGAACTCGCCGGCGTCCCACCCCGGGTGATCGAACGGGCGGGCGCGATCCTCGCGGACCTTGTCCGGCGAGAGGCGGTGCGTGAGACGGGCTCGGGCCCCCGACGCGTCCGGTATACCCAGATGCTCCTCCCGGTCGATCCCGACCCGGGCAGGCCTCCAGAGCACCCGGCCCTCGCCTCTCTCAAGGCCCTCGAGCCCGACCGGATGACCCCGCTCGAGGCGCTCCAGGCCCTCTACCGCCTCCGGCAGGAGGCGGAGCAGTGAGCGGAAGCGCGATTCGGCAGCTCGACCCTGCGACGATCTCGAAGATCGCGGCGGGCGAGGTGATCGAAAGGCCCGCTTCGGTCGTGAAAGAACTGGTGGAGAACGCACTCGACGCCGGCGCCGGGCGTATCACGGTCTCGATCGAGTCACGGGCGGGCGCCATTGCATCGGTTCGGGTCGGCGACGATGGGTGCGGCATGTCGGCAGAGGACCTCGGGCTCGCGGTCTTGCCGCATACGACCAGCAAGCTCCGTGTCGTCGAGGACCTGGGGGCGGTCGCCACGATGGGCTTTCGAGGCGAGGCCCTCGCCTCGATCGCCGCCGTGTCGCGCCTCTCGATCGTCTCCCGGCGGGAAGGAGACCTCCTCGCCTCCCGGCTCGTGGTGGTCGGCGGGACGGCGAAGGAGACCGACGAGGTTCCGGCGCCGGTGGGTACCACGGTCACCGTCGAGGACCTCTTCTACAACACCCCGGCCCGCCGGAAGTTTCAGAAGACGGTCGGGACCGAGTTCGGTCACATTGCAGGGGTGGTGGAGAGGCTCGCGCTCGCCCGACCCGATTGCCAGTTCCGCCTTGTTCACAACGCCCGTACGCGCCTCTCTTCGCCGGGCACGGGTCTTTCCGAGACGATCGCCTCGCTCTTCGGGCCGGATATCGGGAGTGGACTGATCCCGGTCGACACGGTAACCCCGGTCTGCCGGGTCACGGGCTTCATCGCGCCGCCCGGGGTGCAACGCCCGAATCCATACCAGGTCTTTCTCGCGGTCAATGGACGGACGGTGGTGAGCCCCCCTATCGCCGGGGCCGTCCGGGCCGGGTTCGGAACCCTGCTCCCGTCCGATCGGTTCCCGTTCGCCGTACTCGAGCTCGAGATCGACCTGGCCCTCGTCGACGTGAATGTCCACCCGGCAAAGCGGCAGGTCCGCCTCTCACGCGAGCCAGAGGTGCTCGCCGCGGTAACATCCTCGGTTGAGCTCGCGCTCGAGGGGCTTCGCCCTCCCTTTCCAGCGGCAGTACCGACCCCTCACCGTTCGCTGGAGGCCCGGGTAACGGAGCAGTCCGCTCCGCGGAGCGTGGGAGAGCCGATCCCGTCGTACCGGGTGCGGACCGACCACCAGCTCCGCCAGACCACCTTCGATCAACCAGCCCCACCTGTGCCGGGGATCAAGCTGCTCGGCCAGGTCAACCGGACCTACCTGGTGGGACGAACGGAGGCGGGAGACCTCGTGCTGATCGACCAGCACGCGGCCCACGAACGAGTCCTCTACGAACAGCTCGCGGCCCGCGGGAGGTCGGGGAAACAGGAACTCCTCGTCCCTGTCGTGATCGACTGCAGCCCCCGGGAGAACGCGCTCTTCGAGGAGGCGCGAGAGACCCTTCTCTCGGCCGGTTTCGAGGTCGAGCCCTTCGGGGAGGGGCAGGTGGCGGTCCGGAGCGTCCCCGTCGTGCTCGGGCACGAGGTGCCCGCCAAAACTGTCCGAGAGATTGTGGGCGAATGGATAGGTGGCGGAGTGGGGCTCGATGCCGCGGAGCGCCTCGTCCGCCTCGTCGCCTGCCACGGGGCGATCCGGGCTGGATCGGTCCTTTCCATGGAGCAGGGCGAGCGCCTGGTTGCCCAGCTGATGGCAGTAAAGCACCCCCTGACCTGTCCGCATGGCCGTCCCACGGTCGTGACCTTCTCACCGAGCCGACTCGAAACTCTCTTTTCACGCCGCTGAATCAGAAGGACGGGAGGGAGAAGAAGAACGTGCTGCCCACCCCGGGCGTCGACTCGAGCCAACACCGACCCCCGTGGCGCTCGACGATCCGTCTCACCACCGCGAGACCGATACCGGTCCCTTCATACTCCTCTCTCGTATGGAGCCGCTGAAAGATCTCGAAGACACGGTCGTGATCTCGCGGTTCGATCCCTATCCCGTTATCACGGACGGAGAAGACCCATTCGTCGCCTCTCCGTTCCGCCGAGATCTCGATGATCGGTGGCTCCTCCCGACGGTATTTGATCGCGTTCCCGATCAGGTTCAGGAAGACCTGGTGCAACTGGCTCGGGTCGCAGAGGACGATCGGTAGCCGCTCCACGCGCACCTGTGCTCCCGTCCGTTCAATCGAGGCGCTGAGGGACTTCTGAACATCGGCGACCACCTCCCCGGCACTGGTCGGCTCGGGCGTCCTCCCGCCGGTGACGACCCGTGAGAAGACGAGCAGGTCCTGGATCATCGCCTGCATCCGGACTCCCCCCTCGATGATAAACCCGAGGAGCTCGTGTATCTCGGTCTCGGTCCTGTTGGCGAGCCGACGCTCGAGCAGCTGCGAGAACGAGACGACCGTCCGGAGGGGCTCCTGGAGGTCGTGGGAGGCGACGTACGCGAATCGCTGCAGGTCCTCGTTGCTCTCTCGCAGGGCTTCTGCAGAGACCCGGAGCCGTTCTTCGGCCTGCCGCTGTGCGGTGACGTCCTCGGTCATGCTGAAGAGGTGGAGGGGCCGGCCGGACAGGTCCTTCACCACGCCGACCGTGATATGGACCCAGACCGTCGTGCCGTCCGGCCGCAGGTACCGCTTGTCCCGCGCGTAGTCGTCGAGTTCTCCCCGGGAGACCCGAGCGGTGAGTGCGATCCCTTCGGCAATATCCTCGGGATGCGTGATTGCGAACGGTCCCATCTCGAGGAGCTCGTCCCTGGAGTATCCCGTGATGCGGCAGAGGGCCTCGTTCACCCGGAGAAACCGGTCGTCGAGGGTGAGCACCGCCATCCCGATCGGGGCCTGTTCGAAGATCCGGCTGAACCGTTCCTCGCTCTCAAGCTGCTGCTGGGTCGCGAGCTCGCGTACGGCCATCTCATGGACCAGAATCTCATTTGTCCGGGTCAGTTCTTCCGTGCGCTCCTCGACGAGGCGTTCGAGATCGTCGCGGTACCGCCGGAGTTCCTCGACCTGGCGTCGCTCCTCCGTGACATCCTTGTAGAGGTAGAGGCGCCCGAAGGCTCGTCCATCGTCGTCACGTACCTGGGCCGAGTACCTCCAGAGGGACCTGCCGTCACGCAGACGGATCTCGTCTGTCACTTCCTCCGTCGACTCACCGTCCTTAAGGGCTTCGCACGACTCGCGAAACTCGACCGGGTCTTCGACGATCGGTGCGACCCATGCGATGAAATCGCCGTGCAAAAAATCGTGCCGGCGGAGCTCGTCGCAGAGCCCCTCCCATTTCCAGATCCGGCAGAACCGATCGTTCAGGTAGAGGAATCGATCCGTCTCGTCGTCGACGACGCAGTACCCGAACGGGGAGAGGTCGGTAATGCGGGCGAGCAGCGCCTCGCTCCGCTGCACCGCCGCCTCCTGCTCTCTCTGTTCCGTGATATCCGTCAGAACCCCCCTCAGTTCGATCACTTCGCCATCGACCTCGATCGGTCGGGTATAGACCCGCACCCAGCGTCCCTCGCTCGAAGAGGTCACCATCCGGAACTCGTGCGGCCCGTTCTCCCCCGCGAAGAGCCCGGCAAAGAGGGTCTCGACCCACGGTCGGTCCTCGGGGTGGACAAACTCGAAGTACTGGCGGCCGACCAGTTCCTCGGGTCGGTACCCCGAGACGGCGGTGATGACCGGGCTCACGTAGGTGATCCGCCCCTGGCGATCGATCTCGTAGATAACATCGTTGATGCTTTCCACGAGCGCGCGATAACGCCGTTCGCTCTGAACGAGCTCCTCCTCCGCCCGTTTCAGTCCAGTGATGTCACGGATCGACTCGATCGCACCGGCAGGCCTTCCCTCCGGCGACATAAGCAGGCTCGCCTTGCCCCACAGGTGCACGCCGGCTCCCCGGTTCCAGGACGGGACGAACATCTCGGCGACGAGGGTCCCGTCCTGCCGCTCCAGGCGCGTGTACGATTCGAGCCCCAGGTCGCCGCAATCAGAGAGGACCCGGTCAGCGAGGAGCGGGAGGCGCGCCTCGCCGTAGAACGGCACGGAATACGCGCGGTCCGTGGACCCGATCATCTCCTCCTTTCCGACCCCCGTCAGCTCCTCCATCGCACGGTTCCACGCGATGACGGTCCTCTCGTCGTCGATCACGAGGGTCGGGTCGGGGAGGAAGTCGATGATCTCCGTCAACCGACGGTTCAGTCGTTCGAGGGCCTCCTGGTGCTCCAGGATAGCGGTCAGGTCCTCGTAGGCGACGAGCCGATCCCCTGATCCAAGAGAGATCGGCCGGAATAGCACCTGCCGGTCCGTCCCGTCCCGGCAACGGACCCGAAAGAGCCGGGGTGAGGGCTCCCCGGCCCCTTCGTGCTCCATGTCCTCCTTCCAGAGGGCGATCGCCCTCTTCCTCTCCTCCTCGTCAGGGAAGGCCTGATCGAACCACTCGCGTCCGGTCGGGAGCTGGGTGCCTGTGAACCCGAAGAGCTCTCTGAACTTGGCGTTGATAAACCGGTACCGTCCCTCTGCATCGATCAGGGCAAGCGGGCAGGGGGCGAGCTCCGCAATCTGTTCGAACGGGAGCGGGTTCGCTGGAGCAACACCGATCTCCATCCCCCTCGCCGTCTCCCGCTCGTCTTTTCTCTCCGCCATGACCCGACCTCGTGATGCCCCGTCCAGCCTCCGTCCGTCTCGTTCGATAGAGAGATCGTTCCGATCCAGGCGGCGGTTTCTGAACAATCAATCTCATCAGTGATGATGAAAGTATGCCCCGGTTATCTGGAGTAATGTTAATGTCCGTAAACCTCTTCATGCTCATTGTTCAATACATTCATATCCGGCCTGGGAAAGCAGACCCGCCCGGAGGGGGTTACAATGGACGAAAGCAACACGAGGACGGAATGTGCATCGATCTGGGCCGACCGGATGCGCCGACACCTGGCCACCCCTCATCTCCTCCCACTTCGACCGGGAACGGCCCTCGAGGATATCGCCCGCAACTCCCTTCCGGCCATCGAAGAGGCACGGGCCTACCTTGCCGAGATGACGGAGAACGAAGGGGAGCTGGCAGGCCGTTCCGTGCTGATCGTGGAAGGGACACCCCTCCTCCCGTATCTGATGGCCCGTCGGGGCGTGAAGGTGACGGTGACGACCCGCTCCCGCCGCTATGCTTCCTTTCTTGGCGGCTGCTCCCGGCAGCGCCGGGTGGAGGACTCGGTGACCGTCCTGTCCGGTCCCTTCGAGGTGGCCCGGGAGTCCGGGCCGTTCGACATGGTGATCGGCTCCGCCGCCCTCTATACCCCCGAGATCGAGGAGACGATCGACCGCCTGCTCGACCTCGTCGATGGCAGGCTCCACCTCTTCTGGCCCGAGAGCGCTCCCCCGCAGATCCGGTTCCTTGCCGGGATCTGGCCCGACGTCCACGGCGCTCCCTACGTGGACCCGCCCTACGCATCGAGCCTCGCCCGGGTCCTGGAGAGCCTGGGATACCGGTTCGAGATCACCTACGCCGAGGTCGGGGAGCCGGTGATATACCCCACGATCGGGGATGCGGTGGCCGACTGCGCAGCGCGAATGGGCGGTGTCGACAGGCGGGGGGAGAACCACCTGCGGCGTGCGCTCCGGACCTCGCTCACCATGGCAAAGGAGGGGCTTCGGTTCCGCGGCACCTACCGGCGCGCCCAGATCGTGATCCCGGCTCGGTCGGCGCCGGAGACCACGTAACCGATCCCCTCCTTCTCACGGCAGGGCTATCATCCCAGCGGGCGACCAGGTACGGGATGCCCCCCGACGACGAGTTCCGGTTTAAACAGTGCCTCCTCATCCGCGCTGACCTCAAGATCTCCTGCGGTAAACGATGCGCTCAGGTCGCCCACGCGGCGGTGATGGCCTACGAACACGCCGGCAAGGAGGAACGGCGTGCGTGGCTGAACGAGGGGCAGAAGAAGGTGGTCCTGAAGGTTCCATCGCTCCAGGCTCTCTACGAGTTGAAGGTGATCGCCGAGCGGCAGGGGATCTCGACGGCATTGATCCAGGACGCCGGCATGACCGAGGTGCCGCCGGGAACGATCACAGCCCTGGGACTCGGCCCGGCACGCTCCGAGGTGCTCGACCGCGTGACCGGCGGCCTCTCGCTCCTATGATCCCCTCCGACCAGCCACTCGAACGATCGCTCGGCATCAGCTGGTACGCGAACGAGGCGCCCGGTACCGGGGGGCATCTCCGGGCCTCGCCCGAGGACTTCGTGGTCGAAGAGTGCGAGACGCTCCCCCCGCTCACCGGCGGGCCGTACCTGGTCTGCCGCCTCTCGAAACGGAACTGGGAGCAGGGAAAGGCGGTCCGGGTGATCACAGGCCGGCTCGGCATCAGCCACCGGCGGTGCTCGTTCGCCGGCACCAAGGACCGACGGGCGGTGACCACCCAGGCGATCGCCCTCTACGGGGTAACCGACGAGGCGGTTCGGGCGCTCACGATCCCCGATCTCACCATTGAACCCCTGGGCCATGCAAACCGTGGTCTTGCCCTCGGTGACCTTGCGGGCAACCGTTTTCACCTGGTCATCCGTGAATGTGAGACCGATGACCTGGAGACGAGGGTGGAAACAGCCACAAAGGCGGTGACAGCTGGCATTCCGAACTACGTCGGACTCCAGAGGTTCGGCGTCGTCCGTCCGGTGACGCACGTCGTCGGCCGGCTCCTCGTCGCCGGGGACGTCGAGGGGGCCGTCCTGGCCTATATCGGCATGTCGTTTCCGACCGAGTCCGACCCCGTCAGGACCGCCCGGGAGGCGTTCATGGCGGACCAGAACCCACGTGACGCACTCGCCCGCTACCCTGTGCCCCTCCGGTACGAGCGGGCGATGCTCCACCACCTCGCTGGCTCCCCCCGCGACTACGCCGGGGCGCTCTCTGCCCTGCCGCCGAAGCTCGCTTCGATGCTCGTCTCCGCCTACCAGTCCCACCTCTTCAACCGGGTGCTCTCCGCGCGGATCGAACGCGGCATCCCCCTGGAGGAGCCGGAGGTGGGCGACCGGCTGATCTTTTCGGACGGCCGGACGGATGTGGTCGAGCCCCGTTCGATCGGGCCGGCGCGACTGCTCGTCCGGCGCAAGCGAGCCAGGATCGGGATCGCGCTCCCGGGGAGCACCCCGTTCGAGGAGCGCGGCGAGACCGACGCCATCACCCGTCGGCTGCTCGAAGAGGACGGGGTTGACGAGTCCGGCTTCGAACGGGCTGCACAGCTCGTCGGCACCCCGTTCTCCGGTGCAGTCCGACCGATCCGGCTCTCCACCAGAGTCGAGAGCCGGGTCGACGATGACCATTTCGAGCTCTCCTTTGCCCTCGGACCGGGTCAGTACGCCACGACGGTCTGCCGGGAGTTCATGAAGGTCGACCCTCTCCAGATGGTCTAGGGGTAGAGGACGTCGTACTCGGTCACCAGGTTGGTGCCACAGAGATAATGGGCCTTGAGGGAGAGGTGGATCATCTCCTCCTCCGAGTCGATCCGCATCCCCCCGACCAGTGAGGGAGTGTCCTCTCCCCCCACGATGAAGGGGAGATGGATCAGCCGGATCTCGTCCACGAGCCGGTGGTGGAGCATGTGCCAGTTCAGGGTCGGCCCTCCTTCGATCATGAGCGTCGATACCCCGTACCTCTCGACAAGGAGACGCATGAGGAGCGGCAGATCAACCCGCTCGACGCCGGCTTCGAGGACGTCAACGCCAGCGGCACGGAGAGCCGCCACCCGTTCCGGTGGTGCGCGTTCGGAGACGGCCACCACCGTCTTCGCCTCCGTGCCCAGGACGTTCGCCCCCTCCGGGAGATCGGCGTCCGACGAGGGGATCACCCGGAGCGGGCTTGGCCCATCGACGAAACGAACGGTGAGGTGGGAGTCATCGATCCGGATGGTATTCGACCCGACCATGATCGCATCGTACCGCGCGCGGGTCTCGTGAAGGAGCACTTCGGTCTCGGGGGCCATGTACTTCATCAGGCGCTTGCTCGACGCGCCTCTCTTGAGGGTCAGCTTCCCGTCGGCCGTGATCTCCGACATCATCAGCACGTGCGGCCGAATACGGTCGTCTGGCATGATATTCTCCCTGATACAGGACATTCGCGCCGGAGAGATAAAAAGGGGGGAGGTTTATGCCATCATCCGACCCGCTCTTTTATCCCCGCCCCCGCCAGAGTATATCAGAGCAGCCCTCTTTTGAGGGGCCATGGAGATCGGACGTGAATATTACCGCGCTGCGACCCAGGTTTCGGCGGTACCTGGAACCGCTTGCGGGTCTGTTCGTCCGTCTGCATCTCTCCCCCAACCAGCTCTCTCTCCTCTCACTCGTCGCGGGATTTGCCTGCATGGCCCTCTTCGCCACCCAGCACTTCTTCACAGGGGCGCTCCTCCTCTTCGCATCGGCCGTGCTGGACCTCGTCGACGGCTCCGTCGCCCGTCTCACCGGCCGGCACTCCTGTTTCGGGGCCGTCTTCGACTGGATAGTCGACAAGTACGTGGACGCCGCCGTCCTGCTCGGTGTTGGACTCTCCAGTATCCCGATCGTCTCGAGCGTCCTACCTGTCTCCCCCATCGCCGACACTGGAGTCGTGATGCTCGCGATCATCGGTTCGTTGATGAACACGTTCATCAAGCCCGTCGTCTACGCGGAGGTGGGCTATGTCGAGCGCGAGGGCGGCAAGATCCAGGACCCGCTCGAAGGTGTCGGTTTCTTCGGCCGGCCCGAGACGGTCCTCTGCCTCTGCCTCGGGGGCGCGGCTCACCTCCTGGTGGGGCCGGCGGCGATGGGCATAGCGATCGTTTTGATCGCGGTCTGCACCAACCTCTCGGCCGCCCAGCGGGTCATCTACCTCTACCGACGGCTCTCATGAGGTCGCCCCGGTAGATCTCGACCAGGTCGGCCGCCAGGTCACCGAGCGCCGGGACGAGGCGGAAGAGGGCCCAGGCGATGAGGACAAGGACAACGAGAGCGCCCAGTTCGGCGAGGACGTTGTGCGCCCAGAAGAAGGACTCGTACCCGAACTCTCCGTTCCCGGCGATCCCGGGAAGGTATGGGAACCACTGGTCCGTGTACGCGATCACCACGAAGACGTTCCGCAGCAGGTTCAGGACATATATCACGGGTGCGACTGCGAGGAAAGCGAGCGCTCGCTCGCGGAGGGTGGCGGGGACGGCGAACGCCACCCCGAGCATGATCGCGATCGACTGGATCCCGGTACAGGCGAGGATGATCTCGACCCTGAGGCCGTTGTGGATCAGGATGTTCCAGGCCCACATCCCGTACTGGAAACCGATTACGTCCAGCATCCAGGTAAGCTGGCCGAAGACGACCCCGATCAGCCAGTCTCCGAGCGGCTGGAAGAACGCGAAGGGGGCGTAAAGTACGAACGCGATCGCAGCGCCGCGAGTGAGGGCGATCACCGACTGGTCGAGGGCGAGCAGCCGGCGAACGGAGATCCACAGAAACGGTATCGATGCGACCGTCAGGGCCGGGTAGACGAAGTTGTTCTCGGCCGCAAACTCGGGGAGGAGGGCGACCAGGACGAGCACCATACCGATCCATCCCGCGCACCCGGCGAACCGCCGGTGCGGCCCCGGCACCAGGAAGAGGGCGAACGCGAGGGCTGAGGCGAGGACGAGGTACTCGATCATCAGTATGACTCGACGACCGCCGCTCTTATGGATTTCTCTCGAGGCAGGGGGGCACGGAAGAAGGCTTAATCTCCTCTCGACTCGAAGTTTTGACTGATGTTCTGTCCGCAGTGCAAGAGCCTGATGATCTCCTCGGCGGGCCAGCTCAAGTGCCGGCGGTGCGGGTACATCAGGCAGATCACCGACAGCGACCAGATGAAGAAGACCAATCTACGGCAGGAGAAGGAGATCATCTTCTTCGACGAGGAGGACGAGATCGCCACGAAGCCCACGATCGCGATCAAGTGCCCCGAGTGCAGTCACAACCTGGCCTTCTGGTGGATGCGGCAGCTTCGTTCGGCCGACGAGTCCGAGGTCCGGTTCTTCCGGTGCGTGTCGTGCGGCCACACGTGGCGTGAGTACGACTGAGGGTCGATACCGACCTTTTTACCCCTTTTTCTCCTATCTCTTTCTGCATGCGCCCCCTCTATCTCGGCAAGGTCCATCTCCGCTGGTGTGACGACTGCCACGTCCCTGTCCTCGGCGAGCAGTGCGGCCGATGCGGTGCCCCGACCCGCGCGGTCCCGGTCACGCCCCCCGGGGATGCGCGCCCCGCCTTTGCTGCCGACCTCGCTCTCGTCAACCAGGTCTATTACGATCACTTCGGCGCCCCCCTGGTCCCGGTGGGCATGCTCGCCCTCCTGAACAAGGTGCCCGACCCGGACCGGATGGAGGAGGTCGTGGTGGGCGGCGCCGTCGTCGGCCACATCCGGTTCATCCCGCGCGAGGACCGCTGGGAGCCTATCCCACGGATCGAGGCAGCCGCCCTGCTCGCACCGACGCGCCGGTACGTGGTCGCCGACGTCGGGGCAGTTCCATCAATCCGTGACCAGGGCGCCAGTCTCCTCGCTCCGGGCCTCCTCGAGATCCACCCCGACGTCCAGGCCGGCGACGAGGTCTTTATCCTGGCCCCTGACCGGACCGTGATCGGTGTCGGGCGCGCGCGGGTCTCCGCGGGCGAGGCCCGGACCATGACCAGGGGCCCGGTCGTCCGGACACGGCGAAATCAGCCGGGTCTCTGTGTCCCCGGCGCAGCCTCCTGGACCGATGCCGTCGAGGCGAACGGGGCGATCATCGACCGGTACGAGACGGTCGCCCGTGCCTTCGTGCGCGAGGTGGTCCAGGGCCATCCCGATCTGCCGGTCACCGTCTCGTACTCCGGGGGGAAGGACAGCCTTGCCACCCTCCTTGTCGTGCAGAAGGAGCTCGGGACAGTCCCTCTCCTCTTTGCCGACACCGGGTTCGAGTTCCCCGAGACGTATGAGAACCTCGAGACGGTCGCTAAGCATTATGGAAACCAGGTCATCCGTTCGTCGGGACTGACCGTCTTCGACCAGGTCTTCAACACCCAGGGACCCCCGGCGGTGGATGCCCGGTGGTGCTGCGGGGTCTGCAAGCTCGAGCCGATTGGGGAGGCGATACGCGATCACCTCGGCGAGTGCCTCTCGTTCATCGGGCAACGCAAGTACGAGTCCGCAAAGCGTGCAAAGAGCCGGAGGGTGTGGCGCAATCCCTCCCTCCCGGTCCAGCTCTCGGCAGCTCCGATCCACACCTGGACCGCGCTCCACGTCTGGCTCTATCTCTTTCGCGAAGAGGCGCCGTACAACCCGCTCTACGAGCTGGGCTTCGACCGGATCGGGTGTTACATGTGTCCCTCGAGCGACCTGTCGACGTTCAGGACGATCGAGGTGCGCTATCCAGCCCTGATGGCAGCGTGGAATGCCCGCCTCCTCGCCTGGCAGCAGGAACGGGGGCTCCCCGACAGCTGGGTGAACGACGGAGAATGGCGGAGGGTCGGGACGCATGAAGCGGGTAGTGGTCGTTGATTACGGTCTTGGGAACCTCCGGTCGGTCACCCGTGGGCTCGAACGGGCCGGCGCCGTCGTCCGGCTGACCGCCGACCCGGAGGAGGTTCTTGCGGCCGACCGGATCGTGTTGCCCGGGGTCGGTGCGTTCCACGAGGGGATGGCACAGCTCCGCCCGCTCGTCGAGAGCATTCACAAGGCTGTCGAGACCGTCCCCGTCCTCGGGATCTGCCTCGGCATGCAGATGCTGCTCGAGTCCTCAGAGGAGCACGGGCGGCACCAGGGGCTCGCGCTCGTCCCGGGAGAGGTCTGTGCCTTCTCCCGGGTACCTGGGCTGAAGGTGCCGCACATGGGCTGGAACACGATCCGGATAGAGCAGGCAGACGATCCCCTCCTGGATGGGCTACCCGAAGAGGCGTACGTCTACTTTGTCCACTCTTTCTATGCCCGCACCGGGTCTGCAGCGTGCCTCTGCTCGACCGAGTACATCTGTTCGTTCTCCTCGGTGGTCCGGTCGAAGAACGCGTGGGGGGTCCAGTTCCACCCCGAGAAGAGCAGCGCGATCGGCCTGAGGATCCTGGAGAACTTCATCGAGCGGTGCTGATCGGTACCCCCGATCAGTGCACCGCGATCCAGAGGTTGACGTTCCGGTACGCGGCCTTGACGCGGTCAGCACCCGAGACGGACGCGGGTGGGACCGAATTCGCCTTGAAGAGGAGGAACTCGAGCCGGTTCGGGCCCCGCTCGTTGATGACGACTTCGTACGGCTGTTCGTAGGTCTGGCCATTCGCAAGCTCGACCGGGACTGTGCCGAGGCGGGTCATCGAGACGATCTCTGATCGGTTCGTGGCGTTGTTGATCGTCTCTTTCGCCGCGAAGACCTCAACCACGTACTGCACCGGCGTGCCCTCGCGGTTTGTGATCCCCATGATCACAGCCTCACCGCGCCCGACATGCATATCATAAAAGTAGTCCTCGGCGATCCCGTCGTTCCCGAGCAGGTACAGCTCGGTGAAAGGCTCCTCGCGGGGCGGGACCTGGGTCAGGTAGAACGTGATGCCAAGGGCGGCGACCAGCGCGGCGAATAGGATCAATGTTAGCAGCTTGTCGATGCCTGACGTGGTCACAGGAGTGCTCCGTCTGCAGAGCTCGAGGGAGGTTTCATTCGGCCCCTCCCGATCCCGCTCCGAGCGGGTGAGCTCCACGATGTATCAGGATATGTCTGCGCCGAATGAAAAAAGGATATCGGACGGGATCAGAGGTTCTTGAGCGCGACGAGGTCTTTCACCCCGGTCAGTCGCCAGACGAGAGACCGCTCCTCGCGTGCGATAGCCTCGGGAGGGTCCTGAGGAGAATGTCCGAGCGCTGCGAGGATGTTGCTCGAGAGGTGCCGTCCGACGATCAGTTCCACGAACCGCTCGCGGACCAGCTTCTTCTCGATCGAGTCCTCGACCTCTTCGAGCCGTCCCTGTATCGTCACGAAGGTGTAGTCCGAGAGGTCGCAGGTATACCGCTCAACCTCGACCGAGACATAGGGGCTCTTGCGGAAGTATTCCATCTTCTTGCCGTACTTGGTCGAGAGAAAGTAGAGGAACCGGCCGTCAAAAACGTAGAGAAACGGTGCGATATAGGGATATTTTTCACCCTGGAACGCAATCCGGCAGACGTAGCCCTCCTCGATAAGACGGTCGTACTCCGCCTTCTCCATTCGGGGAATCTTGATAATCTCCATGCTCGTCTCAGTGAGTGGTGGTGGAGCCCGGATAGTAAACCTTTTGATTCGTAGTTTTCTAACTCACGGCGAGGCGAAAGGCGGATGAGGAGCAGGGCGCAATGCTAACGCAGGTCATGGTTGACGCTGAGAAGGTCGTGAGTTCTCCCGCCGACCCGAACGATCTCCCCGGTCCCACCCCCGCCACTGTCCGCAGTGCAGCGGGCAAGGCGGGTCTCCCGCCGGGAAGTCTCGTCTATGTCGGTGAGCGAAACGAAGGCGAGGTCGAGATAACGGTCACGGGTTTCTCGTCCGACAGTCATTCCGAGAGGCACCTCTTCGCGATCTCAGATGCATTTCCGGTCGACTCCTCCTGGTCCGTCACCTGGATCGATGTCGTCGGACTCTCCTCGATCGAGACGGTGCGGGAGATCGGGGAGCAGTTCGGAGTTCACCCGTTGATCCAGGAGGACATCCTGAACACTCGAGGACGTCCGAAGCTCGAACTCTTCGATAACCACCTCTACATATCGCTCAAGGCGATCACCCTCAAGGACGCGGACTACGACGTCCGACCGGAACAGGTCAGCCTGATCCTGGGGAGAGGGTTCGTCTGCTCCATTCAAGAAGGGCCTGACGACCTCTTCGGTCCGGTCAGAGATCGGATTCGACGGGACGGCCGGATCCGTCACCTGGGCCCTGATTATCTCGCCTACGCGCTCGTGGACGTGATCGTGGACGGCTACTTCTCGGTGCTGGAAAAGCTCGACCAGCGGGTCGAGGTTCTCGAGGAGCAGGTACTCGAACGGCCGACACCGGAGACGCTCAGGGAGATCCACGCGCTGAGGCGGGCCATGGTCGACTTCCGCCATGTCCTCTGGCCTGTGCGGGAGCTGGTCCTCCAGCTCGAGCGGGCCGACTCATCCCTTCTCGGCGCGCAGGTCGCGATCTTCTTCCGGGACATCTACGACCACACGGTCCAGATGATCGAGACGATAGAATCGCTCCGGGACGTAGTCGCCGGCATGCTCGATGTCTACCTCTCCTCGGTCTCATTCCGTCTCAACCAGGTGATGAAACTCCTCACCGTCTTCTCGACGATCTTCATGCCGCTCACGTTCCTGGTCGGGGTCTACGGGATGAACTTCCAGCACATGCCAGAGCTCAGCCTGCCCTGGGCGTACCCGCTCCTCTGGGTGGTGATGGGCTCGATCGCGGGAGTGATGCTTCTCTGGTTCCGCCGACGACGCTGGATCTAAAGAAGAGGTCAACCCCGGAGTCGAGCAAGGAGAAGGCGGGCCCCCTTCCAGGGATAGGGGAGGACCGTGTAGAGGACGGCAGAGAGGACGAGAAGGGGGAGCACGGTCGCAAGCGCGAGCGAGAGTGACCAGGTGTCGGCAATAAAGCCGGTGATTGCGACGCCGATGCCGCCCGCACCGACGACTACCCCGAGCATCATACCCGAGGCGAGACCAACCGCACGTGGCATCAGCTCGTGCGAGAGGGCGACGGTGATGGCGAAGGTTGACCAGAGCCCGAATCCGAACAGGCCGAGAAATCCGAGCGAAAGGATGCCATCCGTGAGAAGGAAGCCGGCATAGGCCGGCACCGCGAGCCCGAGTCCGATGAGGATGAACTCTTTTCGTCCGTACCGATCTGAGAGGGTCGCTCCCGCGAGCTGGCCCGCTACCCCGGCGAACAGCATACTCGAGGTGACCAGGTTCGCCGAGACCAGATCGATCCCCTGGTGGACGAGGAAGGTCGGCAGGAATCCGAGCACGGCGAAGAGGGCCCAGGCGCGGATCATCGAGGCGATAGAGAGGAGGGCAAACGCCCGCGGCTGGTTCGTACCCTCAGATATACGGGATGATGAGGACCCGTCGCTCCGGGCAGAGGTGCCACGCAGGAGGGGAGCGATGAGGATCGCGGGGACGGCGAGGAGGGGCAGGCCGGCGAGGCCGAACGTTCCGAGGGCGAACCCGGCGAGGAGCGGGCCCAGGGCGAACCCGAGGTTTCCGCCGACGACAAAGTACGAGATCGTTCGGCCCCGGTCCCCCTCACCGGCCGATCGGCTTACCGCCGAGAGCGCGATGGGGTGAAAGGAGGCGTGCATCACTCCTGCAAGGGCGGCGAGGACGAAGAGGACCGGGAACGAGTTGACGACCCCGAACAGGCCTATTGCAACTCCCCCGACCAGCATTGCGAAGGCGAGCGGGATGCTTTTTCCCCGTGAATCCGCGAGCCAGCCGAAGATGGGCTGGACCAGGGAGGAGGTTGTATTGTAGGCAGTCAGGAGGAGACCGGCAAGGAGAAAGGAGACCCCGCCTTCGCTCACCAGGACGGGTATCACGGCAGGGATCACCGTCATGTAGATGTCGATCCCCATATGGCCGAGCGCGAGCCGAAAGACCGGCCAACGGTCCCTTATCATGCGACCAGGCTCCGGATCCGCACGCACTCGACCGGGATCTCGACCCGGTCCCTCGTATGGTGGCGCATCGTCCTTGGAAGAACGATGGTGGCGACGAACGCGTCTGTGCACTCACCTCGTTCTCCGATGTAACCTGCGAGGAAGGGCAGTGTACCCTCGTTGAAGACCCCGTAGACGATCCGGCCATGCGCCAGGGCGGCATCGATAAAGGGCCGATCGGCGTGGCGCACCTGCGCCCCGAACGGCGGGTTCATCACGACTGTGTCGAAGACTTCGTCCCGGATGGGCGGTGGGAACTCCGAGACGTCCGCTTCGGTCCACTCGACCTCGATGCCGAGGCGTGCCGCGTTCTCGCGGGCGACGGTGAGAGCCCCGGGGTCGATCTCCACCCCGGTCACCCGCGCGGCTCCGAGGAGTGCGGCCCCGCAACCAAGGACACCCGTTCCGGCCCCGAGGTCGAGGACCGTCCGGCCAACGAGGTCTCCCTGGCTCCGTGCCAGGAAAAGGAGCCTGGCGGCGAGAGGCGCTGGTGTCGGGTACTGTTCGAGCTCGGGGCGAGGGCGCGGGAAACCGGCAAGCCCCTGGAGGGTCATTTCCAGGTGGCGCAGGCGCACGATCATTCGCACTCGTCGACGACGTAGTCGTCCCAGGACCGAAGACCGAGCGCGATCTCGTACTCGGCCGGCGAGAGAACGGGAACGGGAAACCGGATCCCGTCGTCGTACGCAAGCCTCGGGCAGGCGGTGTTCACATAGGCGTCGAAACCGAGGTTGATCAGCGCGTCGGGCGTCACCTCTTCGAGCGCGACAAGGACTGCATGCGCCGGATCGAGGGAGACGAGCTGCCGGGCGAGGGCTTCCCGCCGCTGCCCGGTCTTGGTCGAGAGCAGGACTCCCACGGCGGAGGCGTCCTTCGCTCGTTCGATCCGGGCGAACCGTTGGCGGAGGAGGCGGTCCGGGTCTGCCACCTCGACCTGGCCGCTGAACGGGTCGCAGGCGATCACCCGGGCGCCGGTTGCGAGTGCGACTCCGAGGGGGTGAAAGACGCCGGTTCCGAGAAAGAGGATCTCAGGAGCGTTCGACTCACGTGCCGCTCCGTACGAGCAGCCCAGCACCTGGCCGCGCAGGGGAGTGCGCGGCGTTGGTCCGCCGATTCGTGGATCGAATCCCCGCTCCTGCAGGTAGGCAACCGCCGCCGGCAGCAGGTGCGCGTGTTGTGCCGTGCTCACGAGTCCCACGGTCCGCCCCTCGAGCAGGGGCAGCGCGGCAGAGAGGACGGAGAGGTCCGTGTCGATGGCGAGCGGCAGGTAGAGGACCCGTTCGTCGTTGTCCTGTCCAAGGGGGGTGTGCCCGATATGGACGAGGAGGTCTGTACCCGTCACATGCGAGAGGTCGCATGCCCCGTAGCACGGGTTGCCGTCCAGGGTCACCTCGAAACCCTCTGCTCCGAGAGCACGGGCAAGGGCGGCGCCTCGCCGGCGAAGCCCGTCGGGGAATTGAAGGGTGACCGAGTGGGCTCTTCGCCGCCGCAACTCCTCGCCGAGCTTGACCGGGTCTATCCGGAAGGGATCAGTCGCCGTGTCCGACCACCTTCACGTGGTCCGTGACCTCGATCTCGACCAGGTGCTTGCAGGGCCGGCCGACATCCTGGTCCCCGCGTTTGATCACGACGCAGGCGTCGACCACCTCGACGCCGATAGAGTCGAGGGCACCAAGGATCGCCCGCATCGTTCCCCCCGTAGAGAGGACGTCGTCAACGATCACGACCCTCATCCCGGGAGAGAGGCCGTTGATGTAGAGCTCTCCCTTCGAGTACCCGGTCACCTGGTGGATGGCGCACTCTCCTTCGAGACCGTACCAGCGCTTGCGCACGACGGTGAGGGGGATGTCGGTCATCAGCGAGAGCGCGGTGCCGATGTGGATCCCCATCGCCTCGGCGACCACGATCCTGTCGACGTTCTCAAGTTCCATAACGCGGACCATCGCGCATGCGATCTCCCGGAGGAGCGACGGCTCGACGACCGGGATCCCGTCCGAGACCGGGTGGATGAAGTAGTGGTACTCTTCGCGCCTGACCATTTTGCAGGACTCGAGTGATTCGGTCAATCTCTCAAGCATAGAACTTCTCCGCATCAACCAGGAAACGTTCGACGATCTCCGCCGTGACATGGGGCATTAGGACGCACCGTAAGTCGCCCCGTCGCGTGAACGAGACCCTCCAGCCCGGCGGTGCCTGGCTGGTTCGGAAGGTCGCGACGTTCACATCGGGGGTCGCCGCCCGCTCCACTCCCAGGGCCTCGAGCCCTTCGATCAGCCGCCGTGTGTTCTCCATGCAGCCGGCGACGAGCGCTCGGAACCCTTCACGGCCAAGGTGCTCGAGGACGGCGAGGGCGCCGGCTACCGGTGCGCCAGGACGTGTACCTCCGAGCGTGTACTCCTGTTTCACCGACAGGTAGGGCGTGTCGACGTTGAGGAGGTCGAGGAGGGCCTGGTCGCGAACGAGCAGGCAACCAGCCGGGATCGTCGACATCCCCATCTTGTGGGGATCCACCGCGATCGAAGAGACTCCCTGGAGGGAGAAGTCGAACGGAATCGGATCAGGCAGGAAAGGGACGACCAGCCCGCCGAACGCCGCGTCCACATGGAAGAAGAGGTCATGCTCTGTTGCCAGCACGGCAAGGTCCGGGATCGGGTCAACCATGCCGTACTCCGTCGTCCCTACGACGCCGATGATGCCGATGGTCTGGTCGTCGATCAGCCCCTGGACACTGTCCAGATCGACCCGGAGGTCCCTATCGAGCGGGGCCGTCCTGATCGCGATACCGAGCATGCCGCACGCCTTCTCGAACGAGAAGTGCGATGAGGCCGGGATCACCACGTTCGGCCGGTCGGTCGGCCGGCGGGCCTTCGCAATCCGGAGGGCCTGGATGTTGGACTCGGTGCCGCCTGAGGACGCGTACCCAGCCGCCCCGGGGTGGTGGTAGAGTTCACCGAGGGTGGCGATAAGCTGCCGTTCGATGGCAGCCGTCCCGGGAAAGAGGCCCGGATCGCCAAGGTTCGTCTCCATGAAGAGCCCGTGCGCCCTGACGGCGACCGGGTGGGGCAGGGTGCACATCGAGGAGAGAATGGAACTGTGGGCGAGGTCCTCCGCCTTTCGCACCTCGAGAGAGGCGAAGACCTCGTCCTCGGAAAGACCACACTCACGCATGTGAGTGCCGCGCCGCCTCAAGGAGAATCCGGTGTTCGGTCCTGGCAGCTGCGTGGCGGATCTTCGCGACCGCGTCGATGTTCGCGGAGATCGAATCGATCCCGTGCTCGACGAGCCATTCGGCCATGATGGGGTCGGAGCCGGCCTGGCCGCAGATGGAGCACTCCACCCCGTATTCGCGGCAGACCCCGATCGCGTAGTCGATCAATTTCAGCACGGCCGGGTGCTTCGGCTTGTACATCTGGGTAAGGTACTGGTTGTTCCGGTCGATCGCAAGGGTATACTGGATCAGGTCGTTCGTCCCGAACGAGGCGAATTTGATCCCCACCTTGCAGAACTCCTCGATGATCAGCGCCGACGAGGGGATCTCGATCATCACTCCCAGGGTGACGTTCTCCACGTCGACACCGAAGGAGGCCATCATCGCTTTGGCCTGGAGGAACTCATCGGGATGGCTGACGAGGGGGAACATCACGCCGAGATTGTCGTATCCCTCCGCCCAGAGGCGCTTGAAGGTCTCTACCTGGAGCCTGAACTGCTCGGGAGACTTGAGGTCACGCCGGATGCCGCGCCAACCGAGCATCGGGTTGTGCTCCTTCGGCTCGTCCTCACCACCCTCCATATTCCGGAACTCGTCGGTCGGAGCGTCGATCGTCCGGACCCATACGGACTTGCCGGGGAAGGCGTCGAGCACAGTCTTGATCCCGCTATAGAGCTCCTTGATGAACTCTTCCTCGCGCCCGTGCTTGATGAACCAGCTCGGCGTCTTGCCGAGCCCGAGCATCAGGTGCTCGATCCTTAGGAGGCCCACGCCGTCCGCACCCGTCGCGGCTGCCCGCTTTGCCGCTTCGGGGATGGAGACGTTGACCTTGATCGACGTGGCGGTGATCAGGGGTGCGGAAGCCGCTGCCTGGGCAACCTCGGCGACCGCCTTCGGAACCTCCTCCTCGATGACCTCGCCTTCGTATACGAGCCCGCGTTCGCCGTCCACCGTGACGAGCAGGCCCGTATTGAGATCCAAGGTCGCCGTCCGCGTCCCAACGACGGCCGGTGTACCGAGCTCGCGCGAGACGATCGCTGCGTGGCAGGTCATGCCTCCCTCGTTGGTGACGATCGCTTTCACCTTGCGCATGGCCGGGACCATGTCGGGGTTGGTCATATTCGTGACCAGGATATCCCCCTCCTTGACGAGCCCGATATCTTTCGCGTCTGCGATGATCACCACCCGTCCGGAGGCCATACCGGGGGCGGCACCGATCCCGTTGACGAGCACCTTCGCCTCCTTTCTACGCCCGGTCCCGGCACCCGTCGCCTGCTCCGTCCCGATCGTCGTGATCGGCCGGGACTGGAGGATGAAGAGTTCCCTGCCGACGATCGCCCATTCCACGTCCTGCGGGAATCCGTAGTGGTCCTCGGCGATACTGCCGAACTTCGCGAGCCGGGCGATCTCCTCATCGGAGAGGACCGTTGCCTCCTGGCGCGAGGGGGAGACCTCGACCTCCCTGGTACCCTTGGCGCCGTCGGAGACGATCTCGATCTTCTTCTGGGCGATCCGGCGGTCCACGACCTTCTCCGATCGCTTGTCGAAGATATAGTTGTCAGGTGTGACCGAGCCGGATACCACCGCTTCGCCGAGACCCCACGCCGCTTCGATGATCGTCATCGCCTCGCCGGTGACCGGGTGGCTCGTGAACATCACACCGGCCTTCTCCGAATGGATGAGCTGCTGCACAACGACGGCGATATTCACCGAGTGGTCATCGAATCCCTGTTTTGAACGATAATAGATTGCACGGGCGCCGTAGAGTGATGCCCAGCAC
The DNA here is from genome assembly GCA_949320185.1 of uncultured Methanomicrobiales archaeon. GTDB lineage: Archaea > Halobacteriota > Methanomicrobia > Methanomicrobiales > Methanospirillaceae > UBA288. Next base: position 25,320 of record CASGHK010000008.1, read on the forward strand.
TTTTGAACGGCCTCCAGCAGATCGTCCTCACCGCGGATGTTTAAATACGTCTCCTGCTGGCCGGCGAAGGACGCGTCGGGAAGGTCCTCGGCGGTGGCAGAGGACCGAACGGCGACGATCATCGGTTCGGGGGCAAGTCTGCGGTAGGCGAGGCGGATGTCCTCGCGGATTCGTTCGGGCATCGGTGCCTCGAGAACCAGCCTTTTGGCCTCCTCGGCAGCGGCATCTAGCGCTGCACTCTCCTCGACGTCGAGCCCTTCAAAGCAGGAGTAGAGGCGGTTCTCAAGCCCCGATTCGATCAGAAAGCGGCGGAAGGCCTGCGCCGTCACGACGAAAGCCCTCGGAACGGGAAGACCTATCGAGGCCATCTCACCCAGCGAAGCTCCCTTGCCACCAACGGATGGGATGTCCTCTTTCCGAATCTCCTCGAGCATCAGCGTGTTGGGAACACTCTCCGGAATTGCATCACTCATTGGGAACCCCCCTGTTTTTATTATTCTTGAAATTCAAGGATTTGAGAAGCGGAGCACGTCTGTAATTGGAAAGGTATCTACAAAGACCGGAACTATCCGTGCTGGATCCTGTTCTGGCAAGAGCATTGCCTTTCAATACTGACGGCATCCGGTTTTCATTTGATAATAAGTCCTGTTCTGATATAAATTGAGCGAGACCTTTTGGTTGTCCTGTACACTCTATTCAATTCTAATTTCTGTCTGAAATCGATAAAAGCCTCGAATTCGATGACATTCTGAGACGAGCTCGGGAGACCTGTTGATTTCGAAAAAGAGTGGTGGCACTCACCCCCGTTTACCGACGATGGCCATCGCGCCAAAGAGGGCGACCCCGAGCACGACCAGGGTGAGCACGGGGTGCACCCCTGACTGGGTCTGCGCGTTCGTCGGCGTCAGGTTCGCGTCCAGCTTCACGGTCTGGCCGGCACGCACCTCGACCACCTGTTCTCGTTCGATGTACCCGGCGAGGGAGAAGACCAGCGTGTGGGGGCCGGCGGGGACGTCGGTGATGGTGAACGGCGTGGTCCCCTTGTACAGCCCGTCTAACGCCACCTTCGCGCCGTTCGGTTGCGAGCTGGCCTCGATCGCCCCCCGGTTCGTGATCGTCGTGGGCGTGGTGGTTGGAGCCGGTCCACCGGACTGGATCAGACGGGGCTGAACCTTCACCGTCGCATCGGGACTCACCTGGACCGTGATCCGGTACTCGTCGTAGCCGTTGAGCCGCAGGACCAGGGTATGGCTCCCGGTGGGGACGTCGGGCAGCTCGAGGTCGCCGTAGGTCGGCGTCACGCCCTGACGTGTCCCATCCAGGTAGACCTCGGCTCCCGCCGGGACCGATGAGACCGCGATCCCGCCTGTCGTCGAGGCGGCAAGACGCTGCATCACTGCGTTTACATAGACCGTGGTCCCGCTCGTCACCTGGACGGAGCTCGACCAGTCGGCGTACCCTGATCGATCCAGTTCGACCCTCCGGAGCCCGGTCGCCACCGAGACGGTCACCGGCGTGACGCCCCGGTAGGTGTCATCGATGTAGACGAACGCCCCGGAAGGGCTCGAGACGATCGAGATGTACCCAAGGGAGGTCGAACGAGTGAGTGCCGGGTCGAGATAGGTCATCACACCGGTCTGGATGTCCACCGACGTGGCGTGGCGCTCATATCCCGGCAGATCCAGCACCACCTGGTGCCTTCCAGCGGTCAGGGCGCTTATGGTGAGCGGGGTCCTTCCCCGAAACTCTCCGTCTACCTGCACGTCGGCTCCGTTCGGCGAACTGACGATCGAGAGAGAGCCCGCGTTGCTCGAGGTCGCCGTGAGGGTCAGGCGGATCTCGCTTCGCTGGCCCGAGCCGATCCAGATCTGGTGGTGAGCGTCCTGGTACCCCCGTTTCGAGATCACGAGCTGATGGGGCCCCGGCTCCACGTTCTCGATGATGAGTGGATTACTTCCGAGCGGGGTCATCCCCTGGTGGGCCCCATCGAGGGTGACTGCCGCCTCCCCGGGGATGGAGCGGACCGCGATCGAGCCTGAGGCGATATTGGAGCCCGCAGCACGTGGGGCTGCCGCTGCAGTGTCCACCAGGGCGATAAGAAGGAGAAGGACGATGACGATACAGAGCACGATGTGGGTCGGGCGCATCGGACGCATACCTTCTCCTGGCGTCGCGGTGGTATAAGCTTGCCGTTTATCCCGGCAGCGATCCATTTTTTTACGCCAGAGACTGCACTCTGATCGTGCTCTCTATCACGATGAAGTCAATTGTGGAGTCGTTCTGATGACGGGTGTGGTGACGGACAAGACGGTCTGCGTGGTCGGTCTCGGCTACGTAGGCCTTCCGCTGGCAGAGGCATTTGCAAGGCAGATGAGGACTATCGGCTTTCGGCGCGACCAGAAGAAGGTCGACGAGTTGAACGCCACCCCAGGGAACCGGATCGAGGCAACGACAGACCCGGCGATGATCAGGGAGGCGGACTTCGTGATCATCGCCGTCCCGACACCCGTCACTCGCTCCAAGGACCCCGACTTCGAGCCGGTCATCACGGCGTCCCACACGGTCGGCCAGAACCTGAAGCCCGGCGCGATCGTGGTGCTGGAGTCGACGGTCTATCCCGGCGCTTCCGAGGAGTTCATGATCCCGGCGCTCGAGTCCGAGTCCGGCCTGGTCTGTGGGAGGGACTTCTTCATCGGCTACTCCCCCGAGCGGATCAACCCGGGAGACGAGGCCCACGACCTGCCCCACATCTATAAGATCGTCTCGGGTCAGGACGAGGCGACCACCGACGCCCTCTGTGAGCTTTACTCGCTGGTCACCAACGTCTATCGAGCTCCCGACATCCGTACCGCCGAGGCGGCGAAGGTCATAGAGAACGTCCAGAGAGACCTGAACATCGCGTTGATGAACGAACTCTCGATGCTCTTTGCCCGCATTGGCCTCGATACCGGCGAGGTACTCAAAGCGGCTGGCACGAAGTGGAACTTCCACGCCTACCGCCCCGGGCTCGTCGGGGGGCACTGCATCCCTGTTGACCCGTACTACCTCGTCCAGAAGGCGAAGGAGGTCCGGTATCATCCCCAGGTGATCCTCGCGGGCCGGGCGATCAACGACTCGATGCCGAAGTATGTCGCAGATATGGCGGTTAAGGGGCTGAATCGAGTCGGTAAGACGATCAAGGGCGCGAACGTCCTGATCATGGGCCTCACCTACAAGGAGGACGTGGCCGATATCCGCGAGTCGCCAGTCGAGCAGATGGTCGAGGAGCTGAAGGAGTTCGAGACGAACGTCTACGGGTACGACCCGCTCCTGCCCGAGCATGTCATCGAGCACTTCGGCGCGATCCCGATCCAGGATCTGGACCGGCCCATGGATGCCGTCATCATCTCGGTCGCCCACGAGCAGTTCAGGTCGTTCTCGTTCGACGAGATCGACCGGATCATGCCCGACCGGCCGGTGATCGTCGACGTCCGGGGGATCATCGACCAGGACGAGGCGCGTCGGCGGGGGATCGATTACCGCCGGCTCTGACCCCCTCCCCCTCCCCGCAAAGGTTTTTTTTTCCAGCCCCGGCATATTGCCTGGATGAGTTCTCCCGTCTACTTCGCCTCCGTCCGCGCCCGCGGTGACGCTGAGAGCAAGGTGATGAAGGTGCGCCGGCTCTTCGATGCCGCAGGTTTCGCCGACTGCATCGAACCGCAGGACCTCGTTGCGCTCAAGATCCACTTCGGCGAGCGGGGCGGTGACGCCTACATCAACCCGGTCTTCGCCCGCCAGGTGGTGGACCGTCTCCATGCTCTCGAGGCCCGACCGTTCCTGACCGACACCAACACCCTGTACCTCGGGAGCCGGTCGAACGCGGTGGATCACATGACCATCGCGTACGAGCACGGGTTCTCGTATGCCACCGTGAACGCTCCGATCCACATCGCCGACGGCCTCTCGGGACGGCGGGGCTCGAACGTCGTGATCAACAAAAAGCACTTTCGGTCGGTCTCGATCGCCGCGGGGATCACCGACGCCGACGCGATGATCGCGCTCAGCCACTTCAACGGCCACGACGTGGCGGGTTTCGGCGGCGCACTCAAGAACATGGCGATGGGCTGCGCCACGCGTGCCGGTAAGCAGCACCAGCACGCGGTGCGGCCGATGGTCCTCGACGAGAACTGCCAGGCATGTGGGCGGTGCGTCCCCGTCTGTCCCGTCGGCGCGCTCAGCCCGGGGCCGGACGGGAAGGCGCGGATCGACCGGGAACGCTGTATCGGGTGCTTCGACTGCATGAACCACTGCCGGTTCCACGGCATCGAGATCGACTGGGAGGCGGACCTGACCCTTTTCCTCGAGAGGATGGCGGAGTATGCCCTCGGCGCCGTCCAGGGTAAGGGAGGAAAGCTCGGTTTCATGAACTTTCTCCTCTCCATCACCCCCGACTGCGACTGCGCCTCCTGGTCGGACGCTCCGATCGTCCCGGACATCGGGATCCTCGCCTCGACGGACCCGGTGGCGATCGACGCCGCCTCGTTCGACCTGGTCAACCGGCAGATGGGTCTGGCAGGGAGCATGCTTGAGGTGAACCTCGCACCCGGGGAGGACAAGTTCCGGGGACTTCGGTCGATGACCGACGGCGTCCAGGCGCTCCAGTACGCAGAGGAGATCGGGCTCGGTTCGCGGCAGTACGCGCTGATCGAGATCTGACCTCCTCTCCTCCTCTCTCTTTTCTCACCGCCCGGAGCGGTCCCTGGAACCCGCCGGTTCTACGGCCTTCTCTCCTGCATGAAAAATTCAGGATGTCGGCCGCTGACGGCTCCGAAGGAGCGCAGACTGGAGGAGATGAGCCCAGGCACCCGGAAAAATGGGGTGGTCGTCCTCAGCGCGAGAGTACGGCCATGATGATCCGGCCGTAGGCGGGACGGGTGATCACCACGCCGATAAGGACGCCGAGGATCGTGATGATCGCGAAGCCCCGCAGGGTCGAGAGGTCCATCAGCATGAGGGGGACCATGGCGGCGACCACGGTCGCCGCAGACGCGACGATGACACCGAGAGCCCTCGCGAGCCGCTTCAGGTACAGGTTCGGCGACGGGACCCGGCCTTCATGAAGGATCTCGTCCGTGATGATGATCAGCTGGTCGATGCCGGTGCCGAGCACGGCGATCAGGCCTGCGATCGTCGCGAGGTCGAGTTGCAGAATGAACCGGGCGATCCCGAGCAGGATCACAAGCTCGGCCAGGTTCGTCAGCACCATCGGCAGCACGATAGCGGGCTCGCGGTACCGGTAGAAGATCACCAGAGCGACCGTGAGGATCGCGAACAGCGCTGCGAGGACACTCATCAGCTTGAAGTGGTCGCCGAGAACGGCCGAGACCGAGCCCGAGCCTGCAACCTTCACGTCGACGGGGAGTGCACCCGCACGGAGGTGGACCTCGAGGGCCGTCGCTGAGTCCTGCCCGTCCTGGCCCGAGCCAGTCGAAGCGAAGAGCTGCCGGACGTTCTGGCCGCTGCGGAGCTGGGCCGCGAGGTCGGCAGAGAGGGGCGCGTCGTAGACGGTCGCGTTGTCGAGCAGCATCACCAGGTGATGGTTCTCCGGGTCCGCTACGGCGCCGTACTTGACTGCCCCCTCACGGAACGCGGTTGCCCCAGACTCGGAGAGGGTGAACCCGACGCCCCAGTTGTTGGAGCCCGGCGGCTCCTGTGCCGGCAGCCCGACCGAGGTGATCGCGTCGCCGAAGAGGATATGCTCGGAGGCGTTTCCGGTCGTGATGATCCGGATCTCGAACTTGCCCTGCTTGCCCACGATCTCCTGAGCCGTGTTCATGTCGACACCGGCCATCTCGATGCGTATGTAGCGGGTGATGCCGGTGATGCCGGAGAGGGTATTGACCTTGGCGTCGCGCGTCCCGAGGCTGTTGATCTTGTTCTCGAGGATGCGCTTGATGTCTTCAGCCGTCGTCTTCGAGACGCCCTGCTGGATCGAGACCACGCTGCCGCCGGCCTTCGTGACCGCAGCTTTGACCTGGTCCTCGGTCAAGCCCTTGCGTATCTCCACCTGGTTCGGTCCGACCAGTTCGACATCGGTGTCAAGGTCCTTCGAGAGTGCTTCGACGAAGTCACTCACCTTTGCCGTGGTCTCGAATGTCACCACTTCGGCCTGGAGTTCGAGCTGGAGCCAGGCACCCTCGTTCAGGTCGAGGCCGAACTGCAGGTTCGTCTCGAGTTTTCCGTCCTCGAAGTGAGGGTAGATAGCGATCGCCGAGAAGAGGACGAGCACGATCACGAGCGCGACTCGCCAATCGGTCAGGAGGGCCTTCCAGTCGATCCCTCGCGATCCGCCGGTGTACGTCGGCGCCGACCGGGTGCTGGTGGCGGTGTCTCCCTCGGCTTCACGCCGGGCGACCCGCTTCTCCTTCTTCTCTCTCTTCATTTTGCCTCCCTCCCTTCGATGTACCAGCGCAGGATGCCGGCATTCAGTACCCATGTGTTGAAGATGTCAGCCACGAGCCCGAGGAGGATCACGGACGAGATCTGGAAGATGACCTCGACGTTGCCGACGAGGGCCACGACCCACATCGACAGGGCAGCCACCAAGGCGGTCGAGGTCATGATGAACCCGGTGGTGAACGCACCTGACATCTTGTCGGCCAGGTTCCCCTGCCGCTTCAGGACCCGGTTCGTCAGCAGGATGTCAGAGTCGACCGAGTAGCCGATCAGCATCAAAAGGGCCGCCGTCGTCGCGAGCGTGAGGGGGATGCCGAAGAGGTTCATCAGCGCCGATGCGATCACGATGTCCGAGAAGGCCGAGAGGATCACGGCAACGGACGGCACGAAGATCCTGAAGATCACGAAGACCACGATCGCCATCAGGATGAACGAGAAGACCAGGGCGATTGCCGCCTGCTCCTGGAGCGTCGCCCCAAACGAGGCCCCAATCTGGTCGATCTTCGCATCGGGGTACTTCTCGAGCACCAGGGTTGAGAGCGCGCGGAACTCGGCGTCTTCCATCGGGCCGAACTTCAGGTACTTGCCGTTGTTGATCCCGCTCTCGATGTCGATGAGCGGGTAGCCCGCAAATGCAGCCGAGATCGCGTCCTCCGAGTCCGTCGTGAAGACTGTGACGGCAGTGCCCCCGGCAAAGTCCATCCCGGGCTTGATCGGCATGCCCGTCATCAGCGTCTGAACCCCGAGCGAAGCCAGAGCCACGAGGAGGACGATGAGAGGGATCGTCACCATCAGCTTTGGGGGATACTTGTTGATATCGTAACGAAACCCCATATGACTGTAGGTATGGGCGCGGGGCGGGTTAAAAGATTGGGTTTTAGAGGTTTTGCGCCCGTCGGCGTCCTGTTCGATCCGACCAGTTCCGCGTTTCACCGCCCTTCACCCTGCTGCCGGGCGAGCTTGGGGGGATGAGCGTTGCCACCCTCGCCCGGCGAACGGTGCTCGAGCCCGCTTTCCTCTCCAATTCTTCATTATGCGGGGCGCTCCTGTCCTCTGCGCCAGGGACTGGCCATGTCGAGGTCATGCCCTCCCGATGGGATCGTGACAGCGGGAGGGGACGTGATGTCTCGACAGTTTTTTAATCCCGCCTGCATGAACCATACAGCACATGCACAGCGCGAACAATGCCGCCCCCAGGCCGGAGGAGTTCGAGGTCTCGGACGATGTGATCGCCTACGTGGCCGAACGCAGGACGGACTTTCGGATCTGCACCTCCTGCGGCGGCCCCGTGCTGCTTCCAGTCTCGGTCAAGCCTCCCAAACCGACGGATATCCGGGTTCCTGCCGGCGATCGGACGATCTTTGTCTCGATCTACCAGGCCAGGTACCTCGACACGATCCACCGGGGGATGATCCCGTTCTTCGTGCCGAAGTGCCGGCCCCCGGTCAGCAATGAGTATTGAAGAACTCGAACACACGGCGGACCTCCTGTTTCGAATCCGGGCGCCGACCCTTTCCGACCTCTTCTCCGAGGCGGCGCGGGCCCTGATGCAGACCCTCTATCGGGACACACGGGGACCGGAAACGGGTTCGTGGCCGATTGAGCTCGAAGCAGCGGACCGCGAGTCCCTCATGTACAACTTTCTCTCGGAGGTGCTCTTTCTCTCGGAGGCGGATAACCTGGTCTTTTGCGGGTTCGAACTGGTGGTGACGGTTTCGCCCCCCGCGGTCGCCGGCCGGCTCGTCGGCAGGTCGTTCGACCCTGCTCGGGATGCGGGCGGCACCGAGGTGAAGGGGATCTCGTACAGCGACCTGAGGATTGCGGAGAGGGATGGCGAGTTCTGCCTGGAGGTGCTGTTCGATGTCTGATTCCATGAAAGGGGTACTGCGGACTGGACCGTACGAGTGGGAACTCCCGGTCGGCTATGTCTCCGGGATGCGGGTTCCCGGGCGGTTCTTTCTCTCCGAGGCGCTCACTGGGACGCTCGAGGAGGGCGCCCTCCGACAGCTGGCGAACGTCGCGACCCTCCCCGGGATCCGCTGCTGCTCGCTCGCGATGCCGGACATCCACTGGGGGTACGGTTTTCCGATCGGAGGGGTGGGTGCGTTCGACCTGACCGAAGGGGTCATCTCACCCGGCGGCGTCGGCTTCGATATCAACTGCGGGGTCCGGCTGATGGCGACTCCGCTCACCGAGGCGGACCTTCGAGAGAAGGCGGCGGTGATCGAGGAGCTGTACCGGGCGGTGCCGACCGGTGTGGGGGCCCGCTCGACCCAGCGCCTGGGTAAAAACGACCTTACAACGATGCTCATCGACGGTGCCCGCTGGGCGGTCGAGGCCGGGCTCGGGGTCGAACGCGACCTCGAAAGGTGCGAGGGCTTCGGGCGGATGGAGGAGGCGGACGCCTCGAAGGTCTCGGCAAAGGCCCTCCAGCGGGGTCTGCCCCAGTCCGGGACCCTCGGAGCCGGCAATCACTTTCTCGAACTCCAGGTGGTGGACGAGGTCTACGACACAAAGGTCGCCGCCGCCTTCGGCGTGGAGGCGGGGACCGTCGCGGTGATGATCCACTGCGGCTCGCGCGGACTCGGTCACCAGGTCTGCACCGACTATATCCAGGTCCTCGAGGCGGCGACGAAGCGGTACGGGATCGCGCTTCCCGACCGGCAGCTCGCCTGTGCCCCGATCGACAGCCCCGAGGGGCGGGCCTACTTTGGGGCGATGGCTGCAGCTGCGAACTACGCCTGGGCGAACCGGCAGGCGATCATGCACCGGGTCCGTCAGGTCCTCGGGCAGCGGTACGGCCTCTCCCCCGAGGACCTCCCCCTCGTCTACGACGTGGCCCACAACATCGCGAAGGTCGAGGAGCACCTGGTCGTCAGCGCCCGCGAGCGGGTCTGCGTCCACCGTAAGGGAGCCACACGGGCCTTCGGGCCCGGTGCGCCGGGTCTGCCGACCGATCTCGCGCCGTACGGCCAGCCCGTGATCATCCCCGGGAGCATGGGCACGCCCTCGTTCCTGCTTCGCGGTACCGACGAGGCGATGAGCCGCACCTTCGGCTCGACCTGCCACGGCGCCGGACGGGTGATGAGCCGTTCGGGTGCGAAGAAGCACCTCGCCGGGGCCGAGGTGAAGGAGGCCCTCCAGCGGGACGGGATCCTGGTCCGTGCCCCGAACGACGCGGCGATCGCGGAGGAGGCCCCCTCGGTCTACAAGTCCAGCACCGAGGTGGTCCGCGTGGTCCACGAGGTCGGTCTCGGCCGGCTCGTGGCCCGCCTGCGGCCAGTCGGGGTGATCAAGGGATGACACCCCCCCGCGCCGGCCTGCTCTGGGATGCCCCGACCACCTTCGTCCGGTTCGTCGAGGACTGCGGGTTCTCCTGCCAGCTGGTGACCCCCCAACTCTGTGCCGCCCCCTTCTTCCGGGGGTCGTTCTCGGTGCTGGTGGTTCCCACCGGCTTTGCGAACCCGGCCTACTCACGAACGCTCGTAGCACTCCGGGCCTCGCACAACCGGATCCGGGGTTTTCTCGAGCGGGGCGGGGCCCTGCTGGTCTTCGGCGCGGCGATCGACCGGGCCGATGCCTACGACTGGCTGCCGATCCGGCTCGTCTACCATCATGAACACGCCCCCTGCCACCTCGAACCGGTCGAGCCGGTCCTCTTCGACGCCCTCTTCAGCGACTACACTCCCGACGCGATCGAGTGCGATGGATGGTTCGAGGAGTGCGAGGGGGAGGTGGTCGCAACGGCAGGCGGCCGGCCGGTCGCGGTCGCCGCGCGAGTCGGTGACGGCCTCGTCGTGGCGACCACGGTCCACGAGTATCCGTCGCGCGGATTTCTTTCCTTCATCGAGAGAGAGCGGGGTGCGGCGGTCTTCTAACCGGCCGAGATCCCCCGATCGCTGGCTGGGGGATCTCCTTGATCGAATCGACGTTCCCGACCCGGAGGACGAACCCGTACCCTGTCGAAAGAGCGGGCGAACTATATCGTCGGGTATAGTGTCATTTCAGCCCCCAACTCCTATCACCTAGGAGGGGTTCATGACCAGGATTGTTTGCCCGCGATGTCACTGTGAGAAGCTGTATCGCATGAGCACAGGACAGCGTCGATGCTCCCACTGTCGGTACGACTTTCGTCCCCATC
>CASGHK010000009.1 GCA_949320185.1 uncultured Methanomicrobiales archaeon
GCGCTCCCGCGGGCGCCAAACGTCTACGGTGGGTCTGCTCCCTTCCGGGCCTGGACCGGTGCCCGCAGCGACAGGCCGCCGCTCCCTCCGGAGCCTTGGTCCCTGGCCGCCGACCTCGCAGGACAAGGCTTCAACGTCAGGATCCGACGGGAATGACTGGGCCGTGCGCGCCTTCCTCGAACTTCGCCCTCCGCATGCCGACGGTTTCGGATCACAGGTGACGCCGGACCACCCGGGCTAGTTCCCATCATTCTTCCCTCCTCATGGGATAAAAACCTCTCCTCCCGCGCAGTTTTGCCATTTCGCCATGATCCGTGCGAGTCGTGTCGGTTCCTTGTTGAACGGGTCGAGGGCTGCGAGCCGGAGTCCGGGTGGGAGGAGCGGGGGTATGGCCCAGAGGGTTCCATGGCTGACGAGGACCTCCTGCCCGCCATGAGCGGCAGCGACCACCTCCGGCTCGTCGCGGACCGGCCGGTCCCGGAGCTCGCCGAACGACCGAAAGTGCTCGACCCTCTCGATCGAGAGGGATGCGCGGTTCACCTCGAGGTTCAGCCCGGCGAACCACGCCGCTGGCCCCCAGCGGTCGTTGAGAACCACCATCGGGACGAGGCGAAGGCCGGCCACGAGACCCAGGGTGCCCACTCCGGCGCATGCATCGACGAAGACATCGGGATACACCCGGCCGATCGCCCGATCAGTCGCGGCCACCTTCGGATCGACCGGGCCGGGGGCCTCGATGTGGCAGCTCGAGGCCTGCCGGTAGAGGACGAGCGGCCCGGCGGGCGTGATACGAACCGTGGGATAGACGTCGCACCCGGCGAGGAGGTCGTGGGTCCGTCCGTTCTCCCCCGGGACAAGGCGCCGATCGGCGACCACCCCCTTCAGTTCAGGGACCTCGTCGAGGAGGCGCCGTGCCGATCCGGGGGTTGCATGGGGGGTCTGGAGAACGAGCGATCTCTTCGGAAGGTGAGGAGGACGCCGCAGGGGTGCGAGGGGCGAGAGGAGGGGGGTGCCGACGGCGGCGAGCGGGGCGTCGGGGCGCAGCTCCCCCTCGTCCACCAGGATTGAGTGAACCGCCGCCATCACCCCGTCCAGCGAGCGTCGTCCGCAGGTGCACGGCATGGGAACATGGTCGGGCGGACGGCGGGGGTCGAGGAGAGAGGGGCGGCAGGCGCGGCAGGGGGCGAATCGCTCGGAGAGGGCGCCGAGAACGGTCTCGGCCAATGGGAGTTCCTGGCCGCAGACCGGGCATCGCATGGACGAGGGATGCACCCGGTGCGGTGATAGTCCTTTTCAATTGATCCGGGATGGGCCCGATGCGATTCGAACGCATGACCGCCCGGTTATGAGCCGGGCGCTCTGACCAGACTAAGCTACGGGCCCGAACGGCGGAAAAGATCCGCATTGCAGGTATATAATCGTCGTGCCGGCCCGGCATGGAGGCAACGACGGCACAGGCACCATGTGAGGTGATCGGAACCCCGCTGCACAAGAAAAGCCGAAGGGTTTGAGGATTGAGACGCCGCCAACAGGACTCGAACCTGTGGCATGCTGGTTAACAGCCAGCCACTCTACCAACTGAGTTATGGCGGCTCAGGTGTCTTCTAAAGTTGCCCGGATTTCTTAATAAAAGTAGCGGAACAGGCGCGGTAAGACCCTTGTTTCCTTGGCAGAGACAATGGATTCATCTGGTATGACGCAGAGAGAATGAAGTGCCGTGGGAGCTCTGGAGCTCCCATCGAACTGGCTGCCTGATGAAACTCGTCCACCAGGTTGCGGTGATGATCGCCGCCCTGCTCCTGCTCCTGATTGGGTCTCTGGGTCTCACCTCGTCCATTCTGATCGACGGGGAGTACCGCATCCTCGAGCAGCACGATGTGCTGCGGGAGCTCCACCGGGGTGGGGCGGCCATGGATGTCAGTCGGGAGGCCCTGGTGGTCGGCGTCCGCGACTGGGCGTTCTGGGACGACACCTATCACTTCTCGCGCGGGGAATTTCCTGAATACGTCGAGCGCAACCTGATGCCCGAGACCTACGAGAACCTCGATATCGATTGGTTCCTCTTCTTCGCCCCCGACGGTTCGCTTCTGTACAGCCAGGGGGTGAACAGAACGTCGCTGGAGTTCGAGAGCGCCTCATCCGATCTCCTCCGGGCTATCAACTCCACTGGTCTTGCGGCACGGGCGCTCTCCGCTACCGAACCGATCGACGGGGTGGTCCTGGTCCAGGACCAGCCGGTGATGGTCGTCGCAGCGCCGATCCTGACCAGCACCTTCGAGGGGCCTCCGGCGGGGACGCTCGTCCTGGCCCGCGTCCTCGACGATGAACGGATGGGCGCCGTCAGCTCGCTTGTCGGACTGCCGGTGTCCATCGCGCTCCCCCCGCTCCCCGATGGTGAGGGATCGGTCGTCATGGCGGATGGAGAGGCCCTGCTCGTGCCCGAGAACGCCTCTTTCGTCTCCGGGTACTCCCGGATAACCGACCTCGAGGGGCGTGACTTCTGGCTCCGCCTCGTGCTCCCGCGGACGGTTATGGCAGGTGGCGAGCGGGCCAGGACCGTCTTCTTCGGCGCGATCGTGCTGATGGTCCTTCTCTTCGGTCTCGTCGCGCTGATCGTGACCGACCGGTTCTATCTCCGGCGGATCCGGACGATTACGAACTCGGTCGACACGATCGGTCGGAACCCGGGCACTGCCCGGATCCCTGCCCTTTCAGGTGACGACGAGTTGACCTCTCTCGGCGCCTCGATCAACGGGATGCTCGATGACCTCCTGGGGTTCCACGAACGGCTTGCGGAGAGCGAGGACCGGTTCCGCGCCGTGGTCGAGGACCAGACCGAGCTGATCTGCCGGACCGGTCCCGACCGTTCCGTCACCTTCGCGAACCGGGCCTTTCTCAGTCTCGTCGACCTCCCGGATGGGATTGAGGGGCATAGGCTCGATGAACTGCTGCCCGCGCCCCTCGCAGGTGAACTGGGCGAGGCGATCCGGTCGACATCCCCCGACCGCCCCCCGGTCGAGATCGAGATGACGGTCCCCGACGGCTCGGGCTCGCGCCGCGTCGCGTGGACCGTGCGCGCCCTCGGCGGCGGGGTGCACCAGCTCGTCGGGCGGGACGTGACCGAACAGTACAAGGTGCTGGCCGAGCTCCGGCGCTACCGCGACGAGCTCGAGGGCCTGGTTGCCGAACGAACGGCCGAGTGCATGGCGATGCACGACCGACTCGCCGCTTCGGAGCGGCTTGAGGCGCTCGGGGTGCTGGCCGGCGGGATCGCGCATGACTTCAACAACCTGACTGCGGCGGCAATGGGCAACCTCGAACTGGCGCGCGCCCGGCTCCCACCCGACGAGCCGGTGCAGGAGCGGCTCGACGAGCTGGGGCGGCAGCTGGAACGATCGACCTCCCTGACCACGCAGCTCCTGACCTTCGCACAGGGCGGTTCGCCGGTGAAACGGGCCCTGCAGCTCTCCGATGTCGTCTCGGAGGCGGCGGAGTTCGTCTGCCATGGTACAGGGGTCCGGTGCCTCGTCTCGTCACCTGGGGACCTCTGGACGGTCGAGGCGGACCCGGGCCAGATCTCCCACGTGGTCTCGAACCTGGTCCTGAACGCCGTCCAGGCGATGGATAATCGGGGCCAGGTCGACGTCCGGCTCTCGAACGTCGTCCTTGATGGAGGTGAGGGATTGCCGCTCCCTGCGGGTCCCTACGTCCGGTGTGAGGTCCGGGATCACGGGCCAGGCGTGCCCCCAGAACTCCTCACACGGATCTTCGAACCGTTCTTCACTACGCGCCCGAAGGGGACGGGGCTCGGCCTCTCGGCCTCGTTCTCGATCGTTCGACGGCACAGTGGGTTCCTCGCCTGCGAAACGCCGCCGGGTGGCGGGGCGTCTTTCGTCATCCTCCTGCCGGCCCACCCTGATATCCGCCCGGCAGCCCCTGCGGCGGAGCCGATACTCCCGGTGCCGACTGTCACCGACGCCCGGGTGCTGCTGATGGACGACGAACCGGCCATACGCGAGGTGACCGGGATGATGCTCCGGATGAACGGATATCGGGTAGCGTGCGCGGCGGACGGCGAGGAGGCACTGGAACTCTACCGCGCCGCCCGGGACGCCGGTGAACCGTTCGACCTGGTGATCATGGACCTGACGGTGCCGGGCGGGATGGGGGGCGTCGAAGCGATGGAGAGGCTGCTCGCCCTCGACCCCTCGGTGAGGGCAATCGTCTCCTCGGGCTACTCGAACGACCCGGTGATGTCCGACCACGCGGCCCGTGGATTCGTGGGCGTCCTCCCGAAACCGTACCGGCTCAGCCAGCTCCTGGACGCGGTCAGGTCGGCCCTGGCCACCTGAGGCGCGGCTACCGACTCCGGATCGCCTGGAGGAGCGTGATCAGGTGCTCGATCTCCTCGTCCATGCTCGTCAGCAGCGTATCGGTCCGTGGGGTCGCGACCGCCCCTGCCGGCGAGGCAGCGATATACCCCTGCGCCTCCAGGACATGCAGCGAATAGCGGACCCGGTGAACGGGCTCGTCCAGGAGCTCCGAGAGCTTCAGGATGCCGATGGGCTGGAATCCTTTCACCGCTCTGGCCACCTCGATGTGGCGAGCGAGCAGTTCGATCTCGCTCCGCATCTTTCCGAGGAGATCGTTCTCGGGGTTCAGGGCTGGGCCATCAACCATGCCTTCTCCTTTCTATACAACCGCACAAAGACCAGAGCGAGCACCGAGGCGGCGATCACGAGCGCGGCAAAGAGCGGGAGTGCGAACCCGCCACCCTTGAAGAGGGCCATCACCGCGAGGGCGTAGAGGAGGATGACCACGTTCAGGAGCAGGGTGAGCTTGTAGAACTTCCACTTGAAGCGCTCCTTCGTCGCATCGTCCATGATCGAGTATCTGCGCCATGGAAGAAGAAGGTGACCGTACCGATGGACTGGCCAGCCCCGGATCACCCGGGGTGGGCTCCTGGGTCGTCCACCTGCCCGCCTGACTCGATTCCGAGGGTATTATCAATCCCCCCCACCCACCATCCGCCGGAGACGAACCGGATGGCAGCACGAATCCTGGTAGCATACACGACGAAGTACGGGTCGACCGCTGGCGTGGCCGACGCGATCGCCCGCGAGCTCGCGGCCGCCGGGCTCGAGGCCCGGGCAGTGGAACAGAAGGAGGTCACCTCGATCGAGGGCTACGACGGCGTCGTGCTGGGGGCGCCGATCTACATGGGCAAGCCCCTCGACCTCGCCCCGTTTGTCGCCCGCCATGCCGCGGCGCTCTCCCGGATGCCTGTCGGGGCGTTCGCTGTCGGTCTCACCCCCGTCAATCCGAAGGCCGGCCAGCTCGAGCAGGTCCGTGCGGCCCTCTCGAGCGCCCTCGCCCCGCTTGAACCCGTCGCCGCGACGGTCTTCGCGGGTGCGCTCGATACCTCGAAGATGGGCCTCGCCGACCGGACCGTAGTCCGCCTGATCGGGTCGCCCACCGGTGACCACCGGGACTGGGAGGCGATCGCCTCCTGGGCCCGTGAGCTCGTCCCCCTGCTCGGGGCGTAAAGAGGCCCTTCAGGCCCCCCCGCCCGTTGAAACACCGTTGAAGCGTTTGAGAGAAAAGGATGGATGAGGGGCGGGAACGGGCGGGCGCCCTTGTCGGCCAGTCTGACGCTACGTAAACCTACTTCAACCTGGGGCTCCCAGTACTCCCCCGATGGACCAGCTGGACCAGGCGATTCTGTCGAACGGGGCCGCTGCCTACGTCGGGTACGCATCCTCGATCGATCCGGATATGCGCTACCTGACCCGGTTCCAGACAACCGATCCCGTCCTCTTCCTGAAGCGGCCGGGCGAGCGGGGCCTGGTCGTCGTCTCGCAGATGGAGTACGCCCGGGCCGCCTCTGAGTCGACCTTCTCCCCCCTGACGCGGGGCGAGGCCGGTCTCTTCACCCACTGGAAGGACCCTTCGGACCGCTGGGCCGCCATGGCGGCGGCGATAGCCGGGCTGGCGAAGGGGGATGTGCTGGTGCCTCCGTCCTTCCCCATCGCTCTCGCTCGTGGGCTCGAGAGCCACTGCAGGGTGATCGTCGACGATGGGACGATCCAGCGACTGCGGGCGGTGAAGGTCCCGGGAGAGGTGCAGGAGATCCGCTCGGTGCAGCGGGCGAACGAGGCAGCGATGGCGGCAGCGATCGGCCTGATCCGTGCCGCCGAGGTCCGCGACGGCCTCCTTGTCCTCGGTGGTGAGGCACTGACCGCCGAGCGGGTCCGTGCCGAGTGCCACGTGACCCTTCTCGCGCACGGATGCCGCGCGGCCGACACGATCGTCGCGTGCGGCGAACAGTCGGCCCTGCCTCACCTGCGGGGGACGGGTCCGCTCGCAGCTGACGAGCCGATCGTGATCGACATCTTCCCCGAGGACGAGCTCTCGGGGTACTTCGCCGACATGACGCGGACGGTCGTGAAGGGTGAGCCCTCTCCAGAGGTCCGCAGTATGTTCGTGGCAGTTCGCGATGCCAAAGCGCTCGCGCTCTCCCGAATCCGGGCCGGTGCCTCCGGGGCGGAGGTCCACCAGGCGGTCGTCGACCACTTCGCCGCTCAGGGATACGCGACCGAAGGGCAGGCCGGCTTCACCCACAACCTCGGGCACGGGGTCGGGCTGGAGGTCCACGAACTTCCCACGCTCGGACCAGTGGGGGGTCCTCTCGAGGCAGGGAATGTGGTCACCGTCGAACCCGGGCTCTATCTCCCCGGCGTCGGTGGTGTCCGTCTCGAGGATATGGGGCTCGTCACCGCGGACGGGTTCGAGAACTTCACGCGGTTCGATGAGGAGCTGGTCCTGTGAACGACGATGTCCTCGACCAGTACCGTGAAGCGGGCCGGATCGCGAACCGAATCCTCTCCGCCGGGGCGTCCATGGTGCGACCCGGCGCCGGCGTCCTCGAGACCGTCGACGCGCTGGAGGCGATGGTCCTCGAGGCCGACGCCGGCCTCGCCTTTCCGCTGAACTGTTCGTTCAACGAGGCGGCCGCGCACGATACCGCTTCGGAGGACGACGAGCGGCTCTTTTCGCCGGGTGACCTGGTCAAGCTCGACCTCGGCGTCCACCTCGACGGCTATGTCGCGGACACCGCGGTTACGATCGACCTCGGGGACCACGCAGAACTGGTCCGAGCCTCACGAGCCGCCCTCGATGCCGCGATCGCGCTCGCCCAGCCCGGCGTCACGACGGGCGAGCTCGGAGCGGCGATCCAGGCCGCGATCGAGGGGCACGGCTTCCGGCCGGTCGCGAACCTGACAGGTCACGGCCTGAACCAGTTCCTCCTCCACGGGCCGCCGAGCGTCCCGAACGTCGGCCACCCGGGAGGTATGCCGCTCCAGGAGGGGCAGGTCGTCGCGATCGAGCCGTTCGCCTCGACCGGCTCAGGCTTTGTCTCCGAAGCCGCGCGTGTCGAGATCTACGGGCAGGTCGCGGTCCGTCCTACCCGCCTCCCGAGCACACGGCGACTGCTCGAGCTCGTCCGGGAGCGCCGGGGGATGCCGTTCTCCCGCCGCTGGCTCGACGTGCCGAAACGGGAAGTTGCCCTCGCGAACCTTGTGAAACAGGGGATCGTCCGGACCTATCCGGTGCTTCACGATCTCCCCGGCTCGTTCGTCTCCCAGGCGGAGCATACGCTCGTCATCCTGGAGGACGGGTGCCTGGTCACCACGGCATGAACCATACGCTTATCGACTGATAAACCGCAAAGATCAGGTTACGCATCCATGTCAGCCGACGCAGCAAACGCACCGATTGTGACCGGCGCGGTCTCCGACGAGGCCTTGCTCCGGCTCGTGGAGGTGGTCCTGACCGCCGAGGTGTATAACCAGCACCCGAACCTCGACCTGAACGACCTGCCTCCCTCATCCCGCGAGGTCTTCGGTGTCGGTGGGGCCTCGGAGGCGAAGCGGCCGGTCGCGGTCTCGGAGGCGATGCTCCGGAAGGTCTTCAGGGTCTCGGATGCGGCCGAGCGCCTGAAGAAGAACCCGTTCGTCAGCTACGAGGAGTTCGGCCAGCGCCTCCGTATAACTGCGCTTGCCGAAGCGGCGCGCTGGTTCGCCCGGAAGGGGGGCGCTCCCCTGGTCCGGGACAACCCGACCCTCGCATACTACTACGAGCAGCACGATCCGGTCGAGGGTACGAGTTACGCCGACGCCCGCCGGCGCAACCCAAAGTACGAGGAGACCAAGGCCTATCTCGAGCGCCGGATTTCGGCCCTTCTGGCAGAGGACGAGCGGATGCGCTCCGCTCTCGAACTCTGCATCATATCGGCCCCCGAGGAGATCCGCAAGAGGCTCGACGAACTGGTCCTGACCCCCGAGCAGTACACATCGATCGAGAAGGTGCGGACTGCGCTCGAGAACCTTGCTTTTCTCCGGGAGCACGACATCGCCGAGGTCGGCAAATTCCTCTTCGTCGGGCCTCCCGGCACCGGCAAGACTTCACTCGCCCTCGCCATGTCGCATGTCCTCGGAATGCCGATCATCGAGGTCAGGATCTCGATGATCACCTCCCAGTACCTGGGTGAGACGAGCAAGAACATCGACCGGGTCTTCGAATTCGCCCGACGGCTCGCCCCCGCAATCCTCTTCGTCGACGAGTTCGACTTCGTTGCAAAGAGCCGAGTGACGGACGACCATGGGGCGATGAAGCGGGCGGTCAACGCGCTCCTCAAGAACATCGACCAGGTGAGCCTGATCCGGACGAGCGTCGTCCTGATCGGCGCGACCAACCACCCCCGCCTTCTCGACGAGGCTGCCTGGCGCCGCTTCGACGAGGTGATCGAGTTCTCTCTCCCCGACCGGGGGATGCGCTTCGAGATCCTGAACAAGGTGATGGCCGGCCTCGAGACGGACGCCGACCTCGACCGGCTTGCCGACGAGACGGAGGGGTTCTCCGGGGCCGACCTCCGGATGATCGTCAAGGAGGGCGTCCTCTCCGCCCTCATGGAGGACCGGACCAGGATCTTCCAGTCCGATATCGAGAAGGGCGTCAACCTGGTCCTGAAGAGGAACGTGATCAAGGACAACACCTGGGTGTAGGATGGAGGTCCGGCTGCTCGGTACGGGCGATGCGATAGGGACCCCGAAGGTCGGGTGCTCCTGTGCCCAGTGCCGCAAGGGCCTCGAGACGAACCGAGAACGCCTCCGGACCTCTCTCCTGGTCACGGTCGGGGGTTGCTGTATCCTGGTCGATTCCGGCCCCGACCTCCGCCGCCAGCTCCTCTCGTCCGGCTCGCCAGTGATCGACGCCCTGGTCTGGACACATGGCCATTACGACCACTTCATGGGCTATGGCGAGTTCTACCGGGTCCAGGACCCGCCTCCGGTCCACGCGTCCCCCGAGGTGCTCGACTACTGCGGGCAGGTCTTCTCGTTTCTCGACTTTGTCCGGCACCCTCATGCCCCCTTCGAGCCGTTCGAGATCGGCGGGGCGACGCTCACGCTCGTCCCGGTCAACCACCCCCCCGGGCCCGCGTACGGCCTTCGCATCGAGGCCGACGGGGCCGTCCTCGCCTACACGGCCGACACCCGCGCGGACATCCCTTCCCGCTCGCTCGACCTCCTCGCCGATGCCGACCTTCTCCTTATCGACGCGATCGCCCCTGCGGGGTACCACATCAGCAAGCATATGACCTACGACGAGGCGCTCGCGATCGCCTCCTCTCTCCGACCGAAGACCTTCCGGTGCGTTCACCTCGCCCACCTGGTCCCCTGGGACCTGCCTTTCATCGGGCAGGACGGTGAGACCTTCGTGCTCGGGGATCACGTCGACGTCCCGCCTCGCCCCTCCTCTCACCCGCCGCACCTCTAACCGTATCCATACCATTAAACTCCTCTGCCTCCAACTCTGGAGGCATGGATGTCAAGGTCCTTGAGCTCGGACCGGGCAGGGCACGGCTCGTGGTCGGGGGCGAGGGGCACACGTTCATGAACGCCCTCGTGGAGGAGCTGCTGCTCGACCCGGGGGTCGACGTGGCGAAGTACGTGATCAAGTTCCAGTTCGCCGACCCCGAGCTCCTCGTGACGACGCACGAGGGACGGGAGCCCGTCGGCGCGATCCGCGACGCCTGCCAGCGCGTGGTCGGGTACTGCGACGAACTTCTCGCCGACCTCGAGTCCTGGCAGTAACCCTTCTTTCTCCAACTCTTGCGGCCCCACCGTTCGGGCGCCGATGCCTCGTTTCCTATTTCTTTCGAGCCGTCGTACCCTTCTGTGCATGGTCGAACCGGTGCGATGCGGGACGGGCCTCTTTGTGAACTGTGACTGCATCGAGGGGGCCCGCCGGTTCCTTGCCGACGCTTCGGTCGACCTGGTCCTGACCGACCCACCCTACGGGATCGGGGGCGACCGGCTCGACAGGCACTATAACCGCGATGAGCGGCACGTGGTCGATGGCTACGTCGAGGTTCCCACCGAAGCGTACGGGCCGTTCTCCTCTGCCTGGGTTGCCGAAGCCGCCCGGGTGCTCCGGCCCGGCGGCGCCCTCTTTGTCGTCTCGGGCTACACGCACCTCTACGAGGTTCTCGGCGCGCTCAGGGCCTCTCCGCTCGTCGAGGTGAACCACATCGTCTGGAAGTACCCGTTCGGCGTCTTCACGCGGAAGAAGTTCGTCTCGAGCCATTACCACGTCCTCTACTGGGCCCGCCCCGGCGGTACCCGCACCTTCAACCTCGAGTCCCGCTACGGTATCGAGGAGCGGAACGAAAACGGCAGGTCGCTCAATTACCTGGACCGGGAGGATGTCTGGACCATCGGCCGCGAGTACAAGCCCGGCCGGGCGAAGAACCGGAACGAACTGCCGCAGGCACTTCTGGAGAAGATCGTCCAGTACACGACGAACGAGGGCGACCTGATCCTTGATCTCTTTCTCGGGGGCGGTTCCTCCGCCCGGGCGGCCATCGGTCTTGGTCGCCGGTTCGTCGGGTTCGAGATCTCCCCGTCGATCTTCGCCGCCCGCGTCCCGGAGCTCTGCAGGCTCGAACCAGGCAGCCGCCTCGCCTCTCTCCGGGTGCCGGTGACCGCGCCGCCGACCAGGCGGGGCCGGGCCTGGAGCGAGGAGGAGGACCTGGCGCTGGTGTCATCCTACGCCCGGCTCAGGGCCGACGGGCTCGGGAAGGGGGAGGCGATCGAGCGGCTCGCGGCCGAGTTTGGTCGGGGCCGGTTCGGCATCGTGAAGCGCCTCTCCCGCCGGGAATAGAGGCCGCTATCGGCCTCGCATCAGGTCGAGGACGACCCGGGCGAGCGCTTCACTGTGTTCCGGATCGACCATCAGGGTGTCGGCCCGGACGGCGCCCTGGATATCGATCGGGTCGCGGATGTCATGGACGAATCGGTCGGCACACTCTTCGTAGAGCTGGAAGGTCCCGAGTGAGGAGGGCTCCCGGCCGACCGCCGCCATCAGCGCTCCGGCCGGCCCACTGATCGGCTCGGTGCCGAGGAACGGCGAGACGGCGACGACGAACGCCTCCTGGAGGGCCTCGACCACGCCCCGGCACTCGAGGATGGGACCGATCGAGGTGACCGGATTCGAGGGCCCGATCACGACCGCTTCGGCTCCGCGGATCGCGTCCAGTACCGCCCTTGTCGCCGGAGGGCGGCCCGGCGGGAGACGGACCACTTCCGTGATTGGAAGGGCTCCGTGGTGACGGACCCAGTATTCCTGGAAGTGGAGGAGCCCCTCGGGGGTCCTGACATGGGTCGCGTACGGGGCGTCGGTCATCGGGAGCACCTGGGCGGTGACCCCGAGGGCCGAGGCGATTGAAGCTGTCGCCGCGGTGAGGGTCATCCCCTCCTGGAGGAGCTCGGCACGCCGGATGTGGGTCGCCCGGTCCCGGTCACCGACCTTAATGAAGGCGTCGACACCGAGTTGTTTCGCCATCTCGTGGGTCGCGAAGGTGTCGCCCCGAATCCCCCACCAGGTCTCGGTGTCGAGGAGGTCGGCAAAGAGGTAGAGGACCGTGTCGACATCGGGCGAAAGGTGGTTGCCGTAGAGCCAGCAGTCCTCCGCCGTGTTCACCACCACGGCGAGATCGGGATCGGGGAGGAGGCGACGGAGGCCCCGGAGGAGCTTGGGGGTCCCGGTCCCGCCCGAGAGCACGGTGATCATTCCAGATCCCATTTTATTCCCGAAGGGTTAAGCTGATCCCGATGGGGAGCCGGTCGAAGACGGTACGGGACCCGGTCCACGGGTACATCGAGGTCGAACCGGCGCTGCTTCCCCTTGTCGACTCCCCGCTGCTCCAGCGGCTCCGCCTGGTCCGGCAGCTCGGATTCGCGTACCTGGTCTATCCCGGTGCGAACCACACACGATTCGAGCACTCGCTCGGGGCGATGCACCTCGCGGCGAGGCTCTGTCGTCACCTGGAACTCGACGCAGACCTCACCCGGGCCGTGACAGGCGCCGCTCTCCTTCACGACGTTGGCCATGGCCCGTTCAGCCATGTAACCGAGTCGTTCCTGATCGCGCGGCTTGGCCGGGCCCACCAGGAGATCCGGGGGATCGTGGAAGCGTCGGGCGCGGCTGAACTCCTAAGAGATGCCGGCGTCGAGCCGGACGAGGTCTGCCGCCTCGTCGCGGGCGATCACCCGCTCGCCGGGATCATCCAGGGGGAGCTCGACGTCGACCGGATGGACTACCTCCGGCGGGATGCTCACTACACGGGCGTGCCGTACGGGACGGTGGACACGGAACGGTTGATCCGCTCGATCAGAGTGACCGGGCACGGTTTCGCGATCGACGAGGGTGGGATCGCGGCGGCCGAATCCCTCCTGATCGCCCGGACGCTGATGCGCCCCTCGGTCTACTATCACCACGTCGCCCGGATCGCCGAGGGTATGTTCGCGCTGGCGCTGGCCCTCCACCTGGCCGAACCGGGTGCGGAGGAATCGACCCGGTCCCTCCTCTCGCTGGACGACGGAGGATGCCTCCAGGCCCTGCTCGGCTCGTCGAGCCCCGAGACACAGATGCTGGTGCGTCGGATCATGACACGCCAACTCTATAAACGGGCGATATATGTCGGGCACGACCAGGTGAATACCGCGGCACTCCCGTCCGTCCCCGACCCTGTCTTCGCCCTCTCTGCATCGAAAGCGATCGCGGAGCTGGCTGGCGTCCGGCCCCACCAGGTGATCGTGGACGCCCCCCCGTTCCCCCGCGACCTCTCGATGGAGGTCCGGATCAGCCGCGGTTCGGGCACCGTACCTCTCGACGAACGGTCGCCCATGATCCGGACCCTGAACGAGACCCGGCGGGGACAATGGCGCCTCGGTGTCTATGCCCCGGCAGAGGTCCGGGACCAGGTCGAGGAGGCGGCCGTCGACTTTCTCCACGTCCGCCCGGCAACCCGACAGGAACGGCTCCCCCTCTAGGTCGACCAAAGTCCTTTTACCCCTGGAGACCCATCTTTTCCGTGATACACGTCTTCTGGCCGCCGCGTTTTTTTCTTCCTCCGTGAATCACGTCTCGATTGAAAAAAGCGATTCGTTGCGGCCATGCATGATGTATTCGAGGTGAGAACACCGGCGGACGTTGGCCTGGGAAGGAGGGGAGAATTTGATCACGATCTATAAGTCCACGAGCGAGGGGCTCCTGGCCGTCGATGACTTCGTCGCCGGCGCCTGGGTGCACGTCTCGAACCCGAGCAACCAGGAACTCGCCCTCCTCGTGGAACGGTTCGGGGTCCCGCTCGACTTCCTGACCGATCCGCTCGACCTGGACGAGCGGGCCCGTCTCGACAACGAGGACGGCGCCCGCCTGGTCGTGGTCCGTGTCCCACACCTTGAGAGCTGGACGGACGACATCCCGGTGACCACCCTGCCGATCGGGATCATCCTGGTCCACGATATCGTGATCACGGTCACGGCGCTCGACTCCGAGGTGATCGGGGACTTCAAACGTGACCAGGTCCGCGGCTTCTCGACCGAGGACCGGACTCGCTTCATCCTCCTGCTCTTCCTCAGGACGACCCTGCTCTTCCTCCGGTACCTCCGCGACATCAACCGGGTGACCAACAACGTCGAGAAGGAGCTCCACCGCTCGGCCCGGAACGAACAGCTGATCCGGCTTCTCAACCTGGAGAAGTGTCTGGTCTTCATCTCGACCTCACTCCGGTCGAACGCGTTCATGATGGAGAAGTTTCATAACGCGACCTATACCCGGATGGACCAGGACGAGAAGGACATGCTCGACGAGGTGATAATCGAGAACAAGCAGGCGATGGACATGGCGAAGATCTACTCCTCGATCCTCTCCAACATGATGGGGGCGTTCGCCTCGCTCATCTCCAACAACCTGAACACGGTGGTAAAGACCCTGACGACGATCACGATCATCCTGATGATCCCGACACTCGTGGCATCGTTCTACGGGATGAACGTCGACCTCCCTCTCCAGGGTTCCCCCGACGCGTTCCTGATGGTCGTCGGGCTGACGGCGGTCCTCTGCACCCTCGGGATCGTGTTATTCTGGCGTGGTAACCTGATCTGAGATCCCATTTTTCCGCCGTCCTGAATTTCTCTCTCTGTTCCCTTACCTGCTCATACGACCGCAGGCTTTACGCCTCGCGGTCACCAAACAAATCCCATGGAATGGAACCAGCGCTGCCCGGGTTGCGGCGAGGAGGCCGACCAGGAGGTCCTGCGTGAGTCCCATGACCTCCTGCTCCGCTGTTCTGCCTGCGGGCATATTCACCGGGCGCCCCGGGAGACCCCGGCAGAACCTCTCCGCGTCCGGGCGATCGTCTCTGCCGGGACCGAGTCACGCCCCGGGACGATCGAACTGATGCCCGATGACCTGGTGGAGGTCGGAGACCTGCTCGTCGCCGAGGGCGAGGGCGACGAGGCAGCCGGCGTCGAGGTGAGCTCGATCGAGGCAAAGGGCGGGGGCCGGGTGGCCCGCGCCACGGCAGGCGAGGTCGTCACGCTCTGGACGCGGGTGGTCGAGGACGTGGTGGTCCCGGTCTCGGTCCACCGCGGCCGAGAGACGATCCCGTTCCATCAGCGTACCGATGGAGAGGAGGTCTTCGTGGTCGGCGAGGTCTACACCTTCGGGGGCCGGCGGGTCAGGATCTCGCACATCAAGCTGCGCGACGGTCCTGTCCTGCGCAAGGAGGGGTGGAAGACCCTCGCCCGGCGGGTCCGGCGGATTTACGGCCGGTTCGAACGTGAGGAGACCGCCTACTCCCGGAGAAAGTAGTCGAGCACCCGGTCGAGGAGCCGACGGGCTTCGGGCAGATGCGCTGCGGTTGGGGACCCACAACGTGTCCGCTCGTCTTCCGGGAGGTCGGCGGTCCAGCCCTCGATGATCGCCGGTGTCGCCTCGAGGTGAAACTGCAGCCCGAGGGCAGAACCCGCCGCGAACGCCTGGTGGGGGACGTCGACACCGGTCGCGAGAAGGCGTGCGCCCGGAGGGAGGTCGAACGTCTCGCCATGCAGTTCGAAGGCAAAAAAGCTCGGCGGAAAGAGTGGGTTGCCCGGAATGCCGCCGAGGGTCCGCCAGCCGATCTCGCGGACTGAGGGGTAGACCCGCGCCCCGAGGGCCCGGGCAATCACCTGGGCTCCGAGGCAGATCCCCAGGACCGGACGTCCCCCGGCGACTGCGTCACGGACGAGCGCCTCCTCCTCCGCAAGCCAGGGGTATGCGTCCTGGTCGTTCGCTGACATCGGCCCACCCATTATGATGATGGGGCCGGCGTCGAGGTCTGGCGGGAGAGTGCCGACCAGGTCGAGCCGGTGAACACGGGTGGCGATTCCCCGGGCGGTGAGCCGTTCCTCGAGTAGGCCCGGGGGTTCTGTCGCATCATGAACGAGGATGCTGACAGCCTTCAACCGGTCGGCAACCCTCCTCTCAGCCTCGTCGCGTTTCGCGGAAGACCTCATGTACTCATCCCGGTGGGCGGGTTCATCGGTCCGCTGTACACCCCGGAGCCGAGCCACCAGTCGTCGTCCACCTTCTGGACGTAGACCAGCTTCGACTCGAGCGAGCGGTTGTGGGCGGGATTGATGTACCCGATCCGGACGAAGCCGCCTCCGTCCCTGGCAGCGGCGATCGAGGACGCGAGGAATTGCCCGACCCCATTCTCGGTCTCGTTCAGGCGGTTCTGACCGATCTTCTCGGGGTTGATCGGGTGTGCGAGCGTGGTTCCGTTGAAGTCATAGGCGAAGATGTAGAGCTCGCCCCTGACGAACGAGCCGTTCGGGTCCGAGAACTCCCGGAGGGCCCGTTCCCTCCCCTCTCTCTCAGCGAAGGCGGCGGCTCTCTCGACGAATGAGACGAGGGTCTCGTTCGAGACAAGGGTCGCGTTCGATGCAGCCCCTGTCGTCTCGCCCGGTGCGGGGGACCGCGGGGGTGTGGGTATCGAGCCGGTCCCGTCCTGGAGGCAGCCTGCGGTCACGATCAGGGCACACGTAAGGATGATAATACAGAACAGCGTAATTCCTGCTCTCATTTTCTGGTTAGAGTGTGCACATCCGGACCCGATAAGTGTGGCGTCACTGGGCCATCGCGCTCCCCCTCCGCCCGGTCTTCGATAGGCCCGTCGAGGAGTGGTGAGCCCGCGGCGAGCATCTCTCCGACGAGCCGCGCCTCGCGGCCCGGCACACCTGTCATCTCATGCCTACCTTCTTCTCCTTTCAGGGCCCTGAGTATCGCGGCGACCGCTTCACCGTGCCGGGGGCCGTACCCGCCCTCGAGAACGAGGGCGAGAGGCCGGGCAGCGACCTCAAGGAGGTGCCGTGTCATCGCGCCGAAGTCCCGGGGTTCGAGTGCCATCCCCCCGAGGGGGTCGCCGGCGAGCGCGTCCTGGCCGGCCGAGACGAGCACGAGCCCCGGCCGGTAAGCTGCAATGGCAGGGCAGAAGACCGTCCTGAAGATGTGGTCGTAATCAGGGCCGGTGCTGCCAGCCGGGAGAGGGGCATTGAGCGTGTACCCTGCCCCTCGTCCTGCGCCGAGTTCGCTGTACCACCCGGTTCCCGGGAAGTGGAATCGGCGGTGCACCGAGCAGTACAGCACCCGGTCCGTGGTGTAGAAAGCCGACTGAGTCCCGTTGCCGTGATGAACGTCCCAGTCCACGATTGCGACCCGTTCCGTCATCGCAAGGGCGTCCATCGCGGCCACCGCGACGTTGTTGAAGAGACAGAACCCCATTCCATGCGTCCGTTCGGCGTGGTGACCTGGCGGCCGGACGAATGCGAATGCGGAGGTGCCGGCAAGGGCGAGACGGGACGCCTCGATGGCATATCCGGCGGCCGAGAGGGCGGTTCCGTACGAGTGGCGACGGATGTAGGTATCGGGATCGAGATACCCTGCCTGGCCCTCGGGGAGCGCGGCGCACCGCGCCCGCAGCGCCGCGATATACGCCGGGGCGTGCACACGGGAGACCGCCTCTTCAGTTCCCCCTGCCACGGTCGGCAGGTGCAGTCTCTCCCTTGGAGGGACCCCCGCCAGCGCCTGTTCGAGCCGTGCCTGGGACTCGGGGTGGCCGGCGAGGTCATGCCGAGCTGCATCCGGCTGGACCAGCACGGTGTATTCCATGCCCCACCATCACCGCGGGGGTTCATCAGGGTTTCGGCGCAAAGACCGTACGGCGGGTGGCTTCTGGCGCCTCCTTCTCAGCGAAGCGGCCATGGATCCTACGAGCCCGATCACGAGCCCCCCCTGACCGATCCCGTAGAGGAAGCCGGTGAGCACCCGTACCAGTGTCGTCGATACGTACGGAGTGGTGAGCTGGAGTCCACCGTCCAGGACCATCGGGAGCATCAGGGCGATGCCGACGACGAGGACCCCCATTCGCCCCCGCAGACGGCGTGGGAGAAATGGACCGAGGGACGCGAAGAACCCGAAGGGCGGCGAGACCACAACGGCCGCTCCAAAGGCGAGTGCCATCCCGAGTTCGATGGCGAGGCACCGTTCGCAGACCGGGAGCTGGTTCTCCCGAATGAAGAACGAGCGGTCGCTCCGCTGGTGGCAGACCATGGCTCCGAACGCGTACGGCCAGGTATCCGGCCGGTCGAGCGAAACGGCAACGGGAACATGGAGCGTTCCAGGCGGCTCGGCGAGAGGAACCAGGAACTGGGGGATGATCACCAGGAGTGCGGCGAGGAGGAGCAGGACCCAGGACGCTCGCTGCATGGATGCGATCGTTCGGGCCGAAGAGAGAAAAAATGGATCAGAGGTTCATCTGTGCCAGGGCGTCGGCGACGGTCTTGCGGAAGAGCGCCGGGTCGATCCGGTACTCCTCCCCGGCCCGTTTCGAGTCCTCGGTCGTGCCGTAGGCGTCGATCCGGTCCAGCGTCGCCTTCGCCGCGTCCAGCACCCAGAGGTCCCTCGTTTCGTGGTCGACGACCGTGACCGACTCGGCCCGCAGCGAGACGTAGACGCCTCCACCGTCGGGTGCTTCGAAGACGTTCGGCTTGCCGACGACCGCGACAAACGCGGGGGGCTCGATCCGGGCGATCTGCTGCATCGCCTCGGGTTGGTAGTTGCCCGCGGTGACGAAGGTGGTGCCGGTGGGGTCGATCACGCGAGCGCGGTAGAAGATGTTCTGCTCACCCTGCCGCTGCTTCTCCGTCAAGGAACCGACCACGAAGACCCGGTTACACCGCTGTCCGGTTGGCAGCAGTACGTAGGTCGGGCTCTTCTCCTCGGTCCCCTCGCGAAACTGGTGCCGGGACTCGCGGAGTTCGGCTGCGAAGACCCGCCGGGCCGGCTCGCGTTCGAACCTGACTTCGCGCCGGCTGCCGAACGGGGACTGCGGCGTGTTCATGCCTCTCCTCCCGCGCGGTCGATCAGGGCGGCGAGCGCCCCCGGGTCAAACCGGTGAGGTTCAGCCGATGTGACGAGCACGGTCGTGTCCATCTCGCGGCCATGGCAGTCCAGGTAGCGCCCCATCACCGCCGACTGGACGCGGAGGAAGACCTCGTCCATGCCGAGCGGGCTGTTCTCTGCGATTTCGACGGCCTCCTCGAGCAGGATTCCGGCGATCGATTCGGTCGTCTCGCGCTGCATCAGGATATTTTTTGTCGTAACGCCGTCGTCGAGGACGGCCTTGACCCGAAGATCGTACCTGAAATCAGGCTGGATCTCATGAATCGGGCAGTAATTCTGTCGCGAGAGGACACGGTTGCATCCCTCGACCGGGCACCGTTTCACCAGGCCCGATCCCTGGCCGACATGGACGATCGCCCCGGAGAACGCCTGTCCCCCGGCCCCGATCTCGATCTCGGCATCCTCGTCGGGGATGAGCGTCCCCGAGTTCAGTATCAGCGAGAGCCGGCCGTTGTACTCGTCGACGGTTGCGTAGTAGATGTCGTACACCGTCCCCGGCACAAGCGGTTCCCGCCCATCCTCCTTCCAGATGGTGAACTTGATCGTCCCTGTCGGGTCCCCGACGAGGCCGGTCTGCAGGATCCGGTCGGAACGGGCCTCCCACTCCTGGACCATCTTGACCCGCACCGAGCCGACGCCGGGCTTCAGGTCGGCAACGGGCTTCACCGTGGGGAGGAGCGGCTGGTCGGACTCGAGTGGGGTGACAGTCGTGCCGGAGTGGACCTTGAGGTTCGGCGCCTTCCGGAACTCGTCGACCACGGCCGACTCGATCCGGTACCATTGGCCGGCCTCGAGGTGTGGTGCACCCGCCTTCGCCCAGACGACGAATCGAATCGCTCCCGATGCGTCGGCGATGATACCTGTCTGGGCGATCGATGGGCTGTTCGGGGTCGAGAGGCCCACGACCTTCCCCTCGATCGTGACCCACTCCTCGGGTACGAGCTCGGCGATCGCGTGGCGATCGGACTCGACGGCTCCGGCAAGCCCCTGCACCTGGTATTCTCGTCCGAGCTCGCTGATCACGGTCCGCTCGGCCTCCGCCGGCGGCACACCGAACTCCTCGACGAGCAGGCGAAGCTTCGCCTCGATCTGGTGCTGTTCGACGTTCTTTCCCTTTGATTGGATCTTTTGGGAGATTCTTGCTGCGATTATGGAAAGGTCCATACCTACATCTCCGGTTGGATCTTCGGCCTGGTCGCGTAAATACCTCTGTGGTGGTGGCGCGAAAGTATGTCAGATCGCTACTATCTTAATCACGAGGAGGTGAATCATAGGATATGGCTCTCACAGGTGACAGCACGATCTACGAACTACTCCAGGAGAAACCCGAGTCCGTCGAGGTTCTCTTCAAGTACGGGATGGGCTGCGTCGGGTGCGCGATCGCGAAGGGCGAGACGATCCGTGAGGCCGCGATGGCGCACGGTGTCCCGGTCGACGAGATGCTCACGGCCCTTGGAATCGAGGCCTGAACTCCCCGCCTACCGGCGGGAAGCCACTCTTTTCAGTTCGGCCAGCGTCGCCATCGGGTTCCGGTCGAGGTGGGTAGCCACCTCGTGTTCGTGCAGGAGAGTACATCGACTGCAATTCCAGATCGGCCCTGCGGTGGAGGAGAGCACCTCGTCCCCGAGCGCCGGGTCGCGGCAGGGATAGAACGGGCAGTAACAGTACTCGCACCGCTGCCCGTCCAGGTGGTGGCAGGGGTAGTACGGGCAGGCCTCGGGTGACCACTCGACCCAGTGGCCACCTCCGAACCGGCTGTAGATGAAGAAGGCAGGCCCGCTTCCCTCCTGTTCATCACGGCGCACGAGCGCCTGCCCGGCCGCCGCCGCCGCTGCTTCGGAGAGAGGCCCGGTGCGGATTCCCGCCCCCCGTTCATCCGAGACGAGGACGAGGGCCGCGGGCTCCACCGGGCAGGCCGTCACGATACCGTCGAGAATAGGTTCGATCGCCGTCCGGGGGACCGAGTAGGGCGTCCACGCGACGAGCATCACCCGGTCCCCATCGGGGAGTGCAAACGCAATCGCACCGTCGAACTGGGTGACGACCACCCTTCCAATCCCCGCAGAGACAGCACACCCGGCCACCGAGTCGGGGTCGAGGCCGGCACGGCGTGCAGCGAGCTCGACGGCATCCATCGCCGGGCAGGCCAGCAGCCCGGAGGCGAAGAGAAATGTGCTGACCTCCCTCCCTCCCGGCGGGAGTCCTGTACCGGCTGCGAAGGCGAGTCCCCGAAGGAGGAGCGCACCCTCCTTCGTGTAATACCTCATGAGACTGTATAGCGGATCCGGTCCTTGAGTTCCTGCTGCTTGCCCGCGTTCCAGCCCGAGACGTCCTGCAGGTACCCGGTCACGCGCGATATCTGGACGACGTCGTGCGAGCCGCACTCCGGGCAGACGGCCGCCCCGCAGAGCGGGCAGTACTCGATCCCGGTCACGATCTCGTGGGAGCAGTGGCAGTGGTCGAGCGGGCACATAACCTGCGGGTGCCCTTCGCCGCAGTTCGGGCAGGGCGAGGCGTCAACGATCAGGTGGCAGGTGTGGCACTTGTACATGCGCTCCTCCACGGGGATCTCATCGAGACGGCGGTATTTTCGGGCGAGAGCCTGCTGCTCGGGGGTCCAGTCCATACCTACAGAATAGGAGATCTCGAATGTAAAGATGTCGGCACGGGCAACGAGCCCGCGCCGAGCCGTCCGGGCCTCAGGGACTCATAGGGCTCATCACCGGTCAGGATGAGTGCTCATCATCGGCCCGAGAGCGTCGTGAGCGAAGCGGCGAGATCGGCCGCGACCGTCGCCGGGTCCCGGGCATCGTAGATCGTCCGGCCGACGATCACCCCGTCAACCAGCGGTGCAACACGGGCGAGGTCCCCTCCCTGGACCCCGATCCCGGGCGAGAGGATCCGGCGCGTGCGGACGATTGGCCTGAGCGCGCGGATCCGCTCGGGCCGGGTGCCGGGAGCGATGATCCCGTCGGCCCGGCAGTCCACCGCCAGCTCCGCCAGGCGCTCGGCGACCCCGGGCGAGAAGAACCGGGTCGCGCCGGGGTGGCTCATCTCGGCCACGACATAACACTCGCCGCCGTAGGCTCGGGCCCCGTCGACGCAGGCCTCGATCGCGTCGCGGCCGACGAAGCCCTGACAGATGATCGCGTCGAACCCGTGAGTGAAGACCTGCTCGGCGATCAGCCGGTTGGTGTTCGGAATGTCTGCCACCTTGAAGTCGGCGATCAGGGGCAGGCCGAAGGTCGCGAGGTCCTTCGCGATCCCGAGGCCGGCGGCGAGCACCAGGGGATAGCCGAGCTTGATCCGGTCGAGGTACGGGGCGCAGGTCTCGGCGATCTCGATCGCGCTCAATGGGTCGGTCACGTCGAGCGCCAGGATCAGCTCGGTCATGGGTCGGCCTCCAGCCGTTCAATCAGGGCGGCGGCCATGATAGGGAAGGTGATGGTCGCGTCGGCGTAGACGGTGACAGCCTCCGCCTCCTCGGTCAGCTTGCCCCAGGACCGGGCCTCGTCGAGCGTCGCCCCCGAGAGCCCGCCGAGGTCAGGCCGGTCACCGGTCAGCTGCACCGCATAGGCGAAGCCGTTCTCCGTCATCAGCATTGACTGGAGGATATAGTTCTTGGGGACACCCCCTCCGACGAGGAACGCCCCGGCGCGTCGCGCCTCAAAGCACCGATCCAGCAACCCCGGCATGTCCCGGAACGCGTCGATCACCACCCTGTGGGTCTGTGAGAAGAGCCAGTACTGGAGCCCGATCATCGAGTCCTGGATCGCAGGGCAGTAGACCGGGATCCCCTTTCGGGCCGCGGCGGCGAGAACCCCGGTGTCGAGCCGCTCGCCGACGTGCCGGAGCAGGTCGCTGATCGAGAGCACACCCCCCTCGGGGAGGGCTTCGAAGGTCTCCTGCATGAAGGACTCGAACCGGACGAAGGCCTCGTTCGGCAGGAAGACGTCGTAGATCCGGTTGATCTCGTCGTGGCGGAGTTCGATGTCCGAGCAGGCGGCGGTCCCTCGATAGTGGGAACACCCGATCGCCTCGATCACGTCGTGGGTCAGGTTCGCCCCGGTCGAGACCAGGACGTCGATATGGCCACGATCGATAAGGTCCGCGACGATCCCGCCCATTCCGGCCGGCACCATCGCACCCGCCAGACCGAAGAAGCGGACGGTCTCCTCGTCACGGACCATCCGTTCCCAGAGGTCGACCCCCCGGGCGAGCGAGCCGCCGTTGTAGGCCCCGGCGCGCCCGAGTGCGTCGACCAGATCGGAGACGGTCATGCCCGGCCGTATCGTGACCGGCAGGACCGGTGTTCCGCAGTCCATCACTTCGATCATTGGAGTTCATCCGTGATAACGGATCGGCTGGTACTCACCGCCCGCAGTGCGGACGGTGGCGCCGGATGCCGCATTCGCCCACCGGTCCAATACAACGGGATCGGGCCGTCCCCGGTGCGGTCCGGCAGCCTATACGACGCTGGCTGCTCTCTCCTGCGCTCACCCGCCGCGCCAAGACTCCGCCGGGGTGCCGAAAGCGTGATCCGCATGGACGGTTGCGCCCCACGGACCCGATATGGTCGAACGCCCTCCAAGGTCCCGCACCAGGACTACAGGTCCTCATCCAGCACGAGCTCCGGCGGACCACGGCAGAGCGGCCGGGCGAGGTGGCGGCGGGCGACCGGGGGGACTTCGTACCACCCGGGTCCGATCGACCGCTCTTCGACGGCTCGCTCCGGATGAATGGTCCGCGCCCCACACCTCCGGCACTTGAACCCCTTGCCGGTGCCGGCGCTCGTCGTTCGCTTCCCGCAGGACGGGCAGGGCGGGGGACGGAGGGCGACCGCTTCGGCGATGGAGACGACGCATAGTTTCTCGAGGTTGAGGGAGCCGTGGCGGAACGAGCCGCAGGCGATCACCCGGTCCCCGGGACGGAGCGCCCGGACCCCCTCGCGGAACCCCTTCGTCGGCTCGTAGGCCATGCACCGGAGCTGCTCGCCCCCGTCCTCGATCAACAGGGTGACATGCCCCCCCTCCCCGGTTGACGGGAGACTGGATATCGTGCCGGCGACTGTGTACGACCGCCCCTCGTGGAGCGCTCCGCAGGTCCCCCGGACCAGGTGGGCATCGGTCCCCTGGTTCGTGACCCAGCAGGCCTCCAGCGCGGCCGGCTCGGCGACGACGAGCTCCCTCGCCTGTCGCACCCAGTACGGGCTCTCGCCCCGAATCCCGAACAGGACCGGGTCCGGGGTGTGCGGAACGCAGACGACCACCCGGTTCTCGCGATCGACCGAGTCCCAGGTATGGGGGGCAGTCGCCGCCTCCGCGGCGAAGAGCGATGTCGGGTCAACCTCACGGGGCGTCCCCCATCGGGCCGGCTCGCGGTAGACGAGGAGTTCATACGTGTGGTCGGGAAACTCAGCCGCCGCTGCCGCCGTCGCCCCGATCAACCCTCGCCCGTTCCCATACCCCCGATACCGGGCCCCGGCGGCGTCGAGGGCCCGGAGGGCCTCGTCGACCAGACAGAGGTCGGTGACCGCCCGGGTGTAGAACGCGGGCGGGAGTGGATGTTCCGTGACGACAACCCCGGGGTTGGTCATTGGTGCGTCCAGGGGGGCGTGCTCCTCGACCAGGGCACAGGCGACCCTGAACGCCTCCCCCGGGTCGCCATCGGCGAGGATGGCGATCGCCGCATTCCCCCGCGTCCGGAAGGGGGCGTTCGGATTGAGGCGGACGAGACGGCGCTCCCTCACCAGGAAATCCCGGCTTTCGAGCCGCTCCGCGAGGACGGCTCCGAGCCAGGTGGTGCAGAGCCCCGAGGCCGCATCCGTGTCGTCGAGCCCAATCCGGAATCCACCGGCCCCGATCGCCATGATTATTACTCCAGTGGGCGATACGTCTCATTAAGGCCGATGGTCCAGGAACGGCTCGTCAACAAGGCGGTCAGCGTCCTTCTCATGGCAGGATTCGCCTGCTCGGAGCGGTGTAGCATCCGTCCACGCTCGTTCGATCTGATAGCGAAGCGTGAGGAGTTCCTCCTGATCATAAAGGTCGCGAGCCCTATCGACAACGTCTCCGAGGAGATTGCGCGTGACCTGGACCTGGTGGCGACCCACCTCTCCGGACTGCCACTGATCATCGGCGAACGGGGGCGCGACGCAGAGCTCGAGCGCGGCGCGGTCTATCTACGGTACGGGATCGCCGCCGTCAATCCCGAGACACTCTACGACTACTTCGTCGAAGGGGTGCCCCCGCTCGTCTATGCATCGCCCGGCGGCCTCTACGTCAACATCGATGGTGACGTCCTCCGCGAGCTGCGCGAGGCGCGGGACCTCTCACTCGGCGACCTGGGGCATGTACTCGGGGTCTCACGGCGCACGATCAGCAAGTACGAGGCCGGGATGGGAACGACCCTCGAGATGGCGATCAAACTCGAGGAGTTCTTCGACGCCGAGGTGATCGAGTCGATCGACCTTCTCAACTACTCGTCCCACTTCGAACCCTACCCTCCCGGTGAGCCCTCCCCCGAGTCGGCGGCGCTCACCGCGCTCCAGCGGCTCGGCCTCCAGATCCACCACCTCCGCCGGGCCCCGTTCCAGGCGATGGCCCACTACAAGGAACAGACGATCCTTGCGGGCTGCGGTTCAGCCCAAAAGGTGGTCAAGCGTGCCAGCCTGATCGGGAACCTCTCCGAGATCACGCGGACGCACGCACTCTGCGTCACGGTCGAGGAGGTCCGGCAGAAGCGAATCGGACGAACCCTCCTGATCGGGCCCGAAGCGCTCAGCCGGCTCGAGGACGGCCAGGACCTCCTCGATCTGATCGGTTGACAACAATTTTTATATAGAACTACAAACCAAAATTATCGACACATCAGGTGATACTCTTGTCGCAACAGCTTACCGGACAGCCGATCTTCATCCTCAGGGAAGGGTCCTCGCGCACCCGCGGACGCGACGCGCAGGGCAACAACATCGCCGCGGCGAAGGCCGTTGCGAACGCAGTCAGGACAACACTCGGCCCGAAGGGCATGGACAAGATGCTCGTCGACACGATCGGCGACGTCGTGATTACGAACGACGGCGTCACGATCCTGAAGGAGATGGACATCGAGCACCCCGCTGCCAAGATGATGGTCGAGGTTGCCAAGACGCAGGACGACGAGGTAGGCGACGGCACCACGACGGCCGTCGTGATCGCCGGCGAACTCCTGAAGCGCGCCGAGGAACTCCTCGACCAGGACGTCCACCCCACCGTGATCGCGCACGGGTACCGCCAGGCGGCCGAAAAGGCACAGGCGATCCTCCAGGAGATCGCGATCCCCGTCAAGAAGGGTGACCTCGCGCTCCTCAAGAAGATCGCCGAGACCGCGATGACCGGCAAGGGCGCCGAAGCCTCGAAGGACAAGCTGACCGAGCTGGTCGTCAAGGCTGTCAGCATGGTCGCCGAGGACGACGGTGCGGTCGATAAGGACAACATCAAGGTCGAGAAGAAGGTCGGCGGGTCGATCCACGACTCTGAGATCATCGAGGGCATGCTGATCGACAAGGAGCGGGTCCACCCGGCCATGCCGAAGAAGGTCGAGAACGCGAAGGTCCTCCTCCTCAACGCCGCTGTCGAGTTCAAGAAGACCGAGGTCGACGCCGAGATCAACATCACGAGTCCCGACCAGCTCCAGGCCTTCCTCGACGAGGAGGAGCGGATGATCCGTTCGATCGTCGACAAGATCGTCTCCTCGGGTGCGACCGTCCTCTTCTGCCAGAAGGGCATCGACGACATTGCGCAGCACTACCTTGCCAAGGCGGGCATCTTTGCCATCCGCCGCGTCAAGAAGTCCGACATGGAGAAACTCGCCCGGGCGACCGGCGCCTCGCTCGTCTCCTCTATCGACGCGATCTCGCCCGATGAACTCGGCATGGCCGGGCTTGTCGAGGAGAAGAAGCTCGCGGGCGAAGAGATGACCTATGTCACGGGATGCCAGAACCCCAAGGCGGTCACGGTCCTCGTGCGCGGCGGCACCGAGCATGTGGTCGACGAGCTCGACCGAGCGCTCGAGGACGCGATCCGCGTCGTCTCGGTCGTCATCGAGGACGGCAAGTTCGTCGCCGGCGGCGGCTCCCCAGAGACCGAGCTCTCGCTCCGGCTCAAGGATTACGCCGCATCGGTCGGCGGACGGGCCCAGCTCGCTATCGAAGCCTTCGCCACGGCCCTCGAGATCATCCCGCGCACCCTGGCCGAGAACGCCG
This sequence comes from uncultured Methanomicrobiales archaeon, assembly GCA_949320185.1. Lineage (GTDB taxonomy): Archaea > Halobacteriota > Methanomicrobia > Methanomicrobiales > Methanospirillaceae > UBA288. Next base: position 27,092 of record CASGHK010000009.1, read on the forward strand.
GCCTCGACCCCATCGACATGCTGGTCGAGCTCCGCGCGGCCCACGAGAAGGGCCAGAAGACCGCCGGCCTCGACGTCTTCGCCGGGCACCCAGGTGACATGCAGGATGCCGGTGTGATCGAGCCCCTGCGCGTCAAGACCCAGGCGATCTCCTCGGCTGCCGAAGCCGCCGTCATGATCCTCCGGATTGACGATGTCATCGCCGCTTCCAAGTCGGCACCCCCCGCGGGTGGCGACATGGGCGGTATGGGCGGCATGCCCGGTGGCATGGGTGGCATGGGCGGTATGGGCGGCATGGACTTCTGAAGTCTCTGCCCATCCTCCCTTATCTCCGGCCTATCATAACCTCCTTTCATAAACGCCCTATTTTTCCTCATACTGACTCCTTCTACCGAATTCGAACGAGCGTGAAACCCCGTTCCTCTTCAGCACAGCCGGCGCGTACGCTCGAGGTCCTGCGCCGGAGGCAGTGCCCCCTCAAAAGATGGTGTTCTCCGCCGCCTCCCATCGCCGCACTGCTGCACGGACAAGGAGGTGGGCCGGACCGAGAAGGGCGAGCGCCACGAGGCCGAGCCAGGGATTGACGAGGGCGAGCACGACGAGGCCGACAACGGGCAGGCCGACGGCAGCCAGGTAGGTGACGAGGACACGCGGGTCGTAGACGAGTACGTTCGGCGAGAGGCCCGCGAGATAGACCGTGACACTGACCGACCAGGCCGAGACCCCGAGCATCATCGCGAGAGCGGGCAGGCCCACCTCGCCACCGCCCGCAAGGACCGCCGCCCCGAGGACGATGGCGACCGGCACCACGTGGAGGAGGGCAAAGAGGCCGAGCTTTGACCGGATGAGGTCCCCGACCGCGACCGGAAGACAGGCATAGGCCCCCGGGGTGTCGAAGGCGGTCAACCAGGTAAACATCGTCGATGCGAGGACGCCGGTGAGCACGGAGAAGAGGAGGAGGACGCCGTGGGACGGGAGGACCGGGGCGAGCAGCGAGAGGAGAAACCAGCAGAGGACGAGCGGGATGAGGAGCGAGAAGAGGACCTGCCCGACCCCCCCGCCGCTTCGCCAGAGGTCGAGGAGGTCTTTCGAGGCGAGCGCGGGGAAGGGCAGGCGGCCGAGTCGGGCATAGAGGACCCCGAACCGATCGGGGTGGCGACGCTCGCTCCCGGTTGGGGCAGGGGAGAAGAGGAGGAGCGAGACGGCGAACGCGGCCCCGAGCGCGGCGAGGGTCTGGGCGAGGGCGGACCAGGAGAAGCCCCTGTAGAGAACGAGGGGGAGATATGGCGGGAGCCCGCCGGTCGCGAGCAGGAGAGCCCCGATCGCCGCGGTGGCCCCGAGCAGGAGCAGCCCGAAGGCAAGCCTCGAGCGGCCCCAGACCGTGGTCAGGAGAAAGAGCCCGGCGAGGCCCGAGAGGAACGAGAGGGTGAGCGAGAGGAGGAGCCGTAGCACCGCCTCGGTGGAGAGGCCGATGAACGGCGATGCGAGTGCGACCCCAGCGATGACGGGGAGGATCCAGAGGACCAGGTAATAGACCGTGTCCTTCGCCACGAACGCGGCGAAGATCCTTTGCTCGGAGAGCGGGAGCGTCCGGGCCGCGAATGCGACGAACGAGGCCTGGCCGAAACGGCGGTTCATCACCTCGTTCCCGACGAGCCCGAAACCCCCCACCATCGCTCCGAGAAGGAGGAAGAGGACGTGGACTATCGAGGCGAGGTCGCCAGCCGGCAGGGCCTGGTCCACGACCGGGACCAGGAAGGCGCCCATAAAGGCCATCGCCCCGACCAGCACGGGGAGGAGGGCGAACATCGCCGGCCCGAAGAGGACCGCGTGTACACGCCACTCCTCGCGGACCATCGCGATAAAGAGGTCAAGCATGGCCCCGGTCCTGCCGGACCAGCTCGAGAAAGACCTCGGGCAGGTGCCGGCCCGTCTGGCGGAGCTCGTCGGGCGTGCCGGTAGCGAACAGCCGGCCCCGGTGCAGGACCGCGTAGCCGGTGCAGACCTCCTCGGCCACCTCGAGGATGTGGGTCGACAGGAAGATCGTGTTCCCCTTCTCGACGTACTCGACCAGGAACTCCTTGACCTGGTGCTGGACGATCGGGTCGAAGTTGACAAGGGGCTCGTCGATCAGGGCGAGACGCGGCGAGTGGAGAAAGGCCTGCGCGAACATCAGCTTCTGGCGCGTCCCCCGCGAGAGATCCTTGCAGAGTACGTCCCGCTTATCGCCGAAGTCCAGAAAGTCGAACCACCAGTCTGCGGCCTTCTCTACCCCTGCGAACCCCCGGACGGCGGCGACGAAGCGAAGGTACTCGGCGGCGGTAAGAAAGGAGGGCGGCGTCTCCTGCTCGGGGATGATCCCGACCCGGCGCCTGACCTCGACCGGGTCTGCCGCCGTGTCCACCCCGAGCACCGTGGCCGTGCCGGCCGAGGGGCGTGTCTGTCCGGTCAACATCCTGATCGTCGTCGATTTTCCCGAGCCGTTCGGGCCGAGCAGGCCGAAGAGCGCGCCCTCAGGCACCTCGAGATCGAGTGAATCGACCGCGACTGTCTCGCCGTAGCGCTTCGAGAGGCCCTTCGCCTCTACCACCAAGGCCATGAAGAGTCATGGTCCGTGTCGGGTAATGAAGCGTGGCGTCGAGCTCCTGGACATTGCAGCGTTCAGGTTGATCAGGTCGACGAGTCCCCGGGTACGGACGTGGGGAGGAGGGCCTGGTGGACCCTGTCTCGCTCCCTGTCGATCTGTTCGCGCGTGGCGCCGAAGTCCTTGAGGATGTACTCGGTCACTGCGAGCGAGACCTCGACCTCGTCCGAAAGAACCTGGTCCACGCCGGCGTCGCAGAGCTCTCCACATTCGCGCAGGAACTCCGTCCGGGCGATCACGCGAACTTCCGGGTTGATCTCTCTCGCCATCCGGACGATCTCCCGGCTCCCCTGAATCTGCGGCGTGCTGAGAACGAGCACGCGAGCCCCTTCCATGCCGGCCTCGACGAGGGTCTCCAGGCGGGCAGCGTCTCCGTAGATCGCCCTGATCCCCTGCTCTTTGAGCGAACGGACTGTGTTCACGTTGAGCTCGACTACGGTGACGCCGATCCCATTCTCTCGAAAGAGCCTGACCAGGGTCTGCCCAACGGGCCCGTAGCCCACGACGACCGCGTGAAACCGGTCCGGAGAGACGGGCGGCAGCTCCGGCTCGCCGTCGACGTCCGGGGCTGTGCGGGCACGGATCCGCCGGGCCATGCGCGGTGCGCGCCGCTCCATCCACCGCTCGATCCCTACCTTTCCGCGATAGAGGAGGGGGTTCAGGGTGATCGAGATGATCGCGGCTGCGACGAGGATGTTCGCCGCACTCTCGGGCAATATTCCAAGATCCCGGCCCATGGTCGCGAGTATGAACGAGAACTCCCCGATCTGCCCGAGAACGAGGGCCACCGAGAGCGCCACCCGGAGGGGATAGCGCATCAGGACCACCAGGCAGAATGCTGCGAGCGGCTTGCCGATCAGGATGATCGCGAGCGCTGCGAGCACCAGGGCGGGCGACTCGAGAAGGCCCTGCCAATCGAAGAGCATACCCACCGAGACGAAGAAGAGGACGGCGAACGCGTCCCGCATCGGGATTGCCTCCGTCGCCGCTCGCAGGCTGAAGTCGGAACGGCCGACGACCATGCCCGCTAGGAAAGCCCCGAGGGCCATGGAGACGTCGAAGAGCAGGGCCGATCCGACCGCGATCGAGAGGGCGATCGCCAGCACGGAGAGCGTGAAGAGCTCGCGAGACCCGGTCTCCGCGACCCGGGTGAGGAGTCGGGGTAGGCCCCATCCTCCGACGGCGAAGGTGAAGGCCGCGAGCAGTGCGATCTTGAGCGCCGCAAGGCCTGTCACCGCCAGGAGGTCAGCCGGTCCTGCAACGGTCGAACCGAAGATCACCGGGAGCAGAACGAGGACGAAGACCGTGAAGAGGTCCTCCATCACGAGCCATCCGATCGCAATATGCCCGATCGGTGTCTGCAGGTCGTTGTTGTCCGAGAGAACGCGGGTCAGCACGACCGTGCTGGCGACGGAGATGGCCAGGCCGAAGACGATGCCGGCCGACCAGGACCAGCCCAGCCCGTGGAAGACGATCGCGCCGAGCGCTGTCGCGGCCAGACTCTGGACGACGGCCCCAGGAACGGCCACCCTTCTCACCGCCAGGAACTCTTTGAAGTGAAACTGCAGCCCGACACCGAACATCAACAGGATCACCCCGATCTCGGCGAGCTGTTCGGCCATCTCCAGGTCGGCCACGAAGCCGGGAGTATGAGGACTGACCACGATCCCGGCGATGAGATAGCCCACGATGGGGGAGAGCCCCATCCTCTGGGTGAGGTACCCGAAGACCAGGGCTGCCGCGAAACCGCCGGACAGGGTGAGGATCAGGTCGATGTTCTGCACGTGCCATCAGCATCGTCGTATGGTATAAAAAAGGATTATCATCCGGTAATTGTCGGCCCCCGTCCCCTGGGAGTTGCCCTCTCTGCGAGGGCAGCAGGCGAAGGCTTACGAGGATTGCCCCCAACCTTCTTCCCATGGAGACGGATGAGGAGACGCTGGAGGAAGTCAGGTGCTGCCACCGCCGGGGACGTCCACGGGTCCGCCGTCTCGTCGCGAGCGGCACCGCTCCCCGATGCTTTCTACCGCAGTGCCGACCCGCACAGACGTCCGAGTCGGTGGAACTCCTCCCGGACGAGCTCGAGTGCCTCCGCCTGGTCGACCTTGAGGGGCTCCAGCAGGAGGAGGCGGCGACTGCGCTCGGTGTCTCCCGAAAGACCCTCTGGCGCGACCTCCACGAAGCGCGGCGCAAGGTCGCCGATGCCCTCCTGAACGGCAAGGCGATCGTGATGTCGGGGTGCTCTGCTCCGCTCGCCGGGGAGTGCCCCCGCCGGCTCCGTGAGACCTGTCCCCTGGTTGAGGCCTGTCCGTACCGCCCCTCGTCGGACTCTACTTTTAAGTAATTCCGCTCATAAGTGTAGTTATTCTGTGGTGGGCCATCGGTCCAATGCCGCAGGTGGAGCTTAGATGGGAAAAGATGAGGGAGCAGTCACGACTGCAGCGATATCGGGCCCGGCACCCGGGCGCGGGCAGGGTGCGAAGATCGGCGAGTGTCCACTGGGCAGCGGGGAGCGGACCGACGTCCCGTCCCTGATCACGCTCGACCATGTCTCCATGGTCTTCGACGGTAAACGGGTCCTCTCAGAGGTCTCGGTGGAGATCCCCGAGGGCGAGATCCTGGGGATCATCGGCCGTTCGGGTGCCGGGAAGACGGTGCTGATGCACCTTATCCGGGGTGTTGACCAGGCCCCGACGAGCGGTCGTGTCATCTACCACATCGCTCACTGCTCCGGTTGCGGGACGGTCGATTTACCGAGCCATGTCGGGTCTCCCTGCCCCGGGTGCGGTGCCGTTTTATCTGCCCTCGACGTCGACTTCTGGTCGAGCGAGAACGAGTCGTTGAAACGCGCGATCATGTCCCGCACGGCGATCATGTTCCAGCGGACGTTCGCGTTGTATGGGAACGACCGTGTGATTGAGAACGTCCTGCACGCTCTCGACGACATCCATTATCCGATCGAGAAGGCGGTGAGTCGTGCAGCG
>CASGHK010000010.1 GCA_949320185.1 uncultured Methanomicrobiales archaeon
GGAGAGATAAATTATTCCTGTATTTAGGTGAATATGTTTGGAGATATAATCACAGAAAGGAGAGCGACAAAATGAAAATGAAGCGCATCCTTGAGTTATTGGAGAAGGAGGTTAGGGGCTAGTTTGACACTATACCCTAACGGTGATAGAACATCGAATATATACGGGTTTTGAATTGGTTGTAGGATAGAAGCGGATAATTAGGAAGGGGGAAACCCCCGCCACACAACAGCCATTGTGTGTGAAAGGGCATGGGAGGGGCCCTACCGGAATCGCCGCCCGGTGCCGAAAGGATAGGTATCACCGAGACGCTCATATCTGTCAAACTCACGTTGAAGAGGTGGGGGCGGTTTGATGTTTGGCGTTGCTGCGTACATAGCAACCCACCGTTCGGCGTCCTCCATTGAGGTGAACCGACACTCACGATTTTTGCCGTTGGCAGCGACGTTGCTCCGCTCCCCTCCACGCCGGGCGTCACCTGGGTGCCCGGCGGGGCGGGGCTCCCGACGTCCACCGTCGGTGATGGGCGCTATGACGATGTGAACGGGAACGGAAGAAAGGACTTTGCGGACGTCGTCCTCTTCTTCAACCAGATGACCTGGATCACGGCGAACGAACCGACCGGTTGCTTCGACTTCAACACCAACGGCCGGATCGACTTCGCCGACGTCGTCTGGCTCTTTAATCACATCTGAGTGGGTCCGCCGCTCTTCTCTATTTCACCTCGGCCGACCCCGGTGACCCGCAGAGCCTGATTGGGGCCGCCTCGAACCGCTTCTCTGTCCGTCACCTCGAGGGAGCACTCGCATCTCCCCATGTCGATTGAGAGAGCCGGCGCGTGTATTCAGCGAAGTCGTGCCAGATCGAGAGGGCGCCGACGACCTTGCCGTCGACGATGATGGGTCTCGATGTGATAAGCGCGAGGTAGATGGAACCGACCGGAAGGCGCATCTCGAACCGCTCACCCTGGATCACCTCCTCTCCCCTGAGGGCCCGGGCATACGGGAGATCACCGGGATTCACTGGATCTCCGTTGGGGTGGCGAACATCATAGCGCTCCAGGAGATCGAGAATGGTCAGGCCCACCGGGTCGAAATCGGCGAGCTGTCGTGCGGGCCGGTTCACGGCGGCAATCCGCCCCCCGGGAAGATACACGAGAACCGGCTCGGGGATCGACTCAATCTCTCTTATCAGCTTCCTGTTCGGTGACCAGTCGCTCCCCGCCTCCCCTCCCTGCACAGAAGCGGATGTTGCCATGCTTTCCGGGTGTTTAGAATGAGGCTGGATAAATATTTGCCAAGCGATAATGAATGCAAGGGGGGGCGGAAGTCCGGTTCCGACCCTGACCTCATTAAGGCCGTAAACCTCCACAGACGTCCGGCCCTCACCGCTCTCTGGGTACGAAGAGGCGTGCTGGACACCGTTCGGCCTCCCGATCTTTAGGCACCGGGCCGATCACCCGGCACACGCCTGTCTCCTTCTTGCTATCAGTGTAGTTTTTACAGTCGCTGCAGCTCGCCATGGTCGTGCAGTTCACCTGGAGGGGCAAAGCCCTTCCGGTTGCCACGCCACAAGGCTATACCGGATGAGCGCACAGTTTTTACCACTGATACGAGGCGAACCATGCGACTTCTTCTGATCCATTCTGACTCCATGGAATACGAGGCGAGAGAGAAGACCCGGATCGCCGAGGAGTGCTCTCTGCTCGTCGACGGCATGGATGAGGCTCTCACCGTCTTCGCCGCGGTTGAGCAGGGTGATGCCGACGGTATCGAGGACGTCGTCCACCAGGGAGTCTCCGAGATCGTCGAAACGGCCAACCGGGTCAAGACCAGCAACATCCTGATCTATCCGTACGCCCATCTCTCGAACGATCTCGCTCCCCCAGACACCGCGATTCGGGTGCTGGCCCTGATCGAGCAGGGGCTCAACGACCTCGGCTCGTTCACCGTCAAGCGTGCACCGTTCGGGTGGTATAAGTCGTTCACGCTCCGGTGTAAGGGCCATCCCCTCTCCGAGCTCTCCAAGACGATCGTCCCTGGGGAGGGCGGATCACCGGCCGAACCGAAGAGCCCGGTTGAGCACTCGTTCTTCGTGATGACCCCCGACGGGGCCGAACACGAGGTCGACGAGTTTATGGACGAATCGGCCTTCGGAGCCCTGGTGAAGAAGGAGCTCGGAGTCGCCGTGCCGACGGGAGGTGACCCCATCCATGTCGAGCTGATGAGGGCAAAGGAGCTCGTCGATTACGAGCCTGCCTCGGACGTCGGCAACCTTCGCTGGCTTCCACGCGGAAAGCTGGTCCGTGACCTCCTTGCGGACTACGCGCTCGGGCTCGTCCTTGCATACGGGGGGTCCCCGGTCGAGACGCCCGTGATGTACGATCTGGGAGACCAGGCGATCTTCGAGCATGCGGACAAGTTCGGCGAGCGACAGTACCGGTTCCGGTCCGGCAACCGGAGCATGATGCTCAGGTTCGCTGCCTGCTTCGGCATGTTCTCGATTATGCGAGATATGCATATCTCGCCGAACACCCTCCCGATCAAGATGTATGAGCTCTCGACCTACTCGTTCCGGCACGAGCAGCGTGGCGAGGTGATCGGGCTCAAGCGCCTGCGTGCGTTCACCATGCCCGATATGCACACCCTCTGCCGCGATCTCGACCAGGCCCTCGCCTGCTTCGAGGAGCAGCTCCGCCTCGGATGGCAGACCGGGCGGGACCTCGAGACGCCGCTCGTCGCCGTCTTCCGGTGCACCCGGGCCTTCTACCATGAGCACCGCGACTGGGTCGAGCGGCTGGTTGCGAATTCTGACGCACCGATGCTGATCGAGCTCCTCTCCGACCGCGTCCATTACTGGATCGCGAAGATCGACCTCGCCGCCATAGACGGTCAGGGCCGACCGGTCGAGAACCCGACCGTCCAGATCGATGTCGAGTCTGCGGCCCGTTTCGATATCAAGTACCACCAGGACGGCGCCGAGGTCTACCCGCCGATCCTGCACTGCTCGCCCACCGGGTCTGTCGAGCGGGTGATCTGCGCCCTCCTCGAACAGACCGCACACCAGGCCGTTCCGATGCTGCCCGAGTGGCTCGCACCGACCCAGGTTCGGGTCATCCCGGTGGCTGAGAGGCACCTCAAGGCCGCATCCGAACTCGTCGACCGGCTGACCGCGGCGCGGATCCGGGTCGACTTCGATGACCGGGACGAGAGCATGGGCAAGAAAATCCGGGAGGCGGGTATGGACTGGGTACCGTTCGTCGTGGTGATCGGTGACACCGAGGTCGATTCCGGTCGCCTCACGGTCACTGTCCGCCGCCTCTCCGCTCCCAACAAGCCCCACAAGGAGCAGGTGACCGAAGAGAACCTGGTTGCCCTGGTCCAGAAGGCGATCGGAGAGATGCCCTTCCGGCCGCTCTACACGGCTCGCCGCCTCTCGATTCGCCCACGGTATATCTGAACTCTCTCTTTTTTCGTATCATCCCAGGACGGCGAGCCAGGCCCAGTAGCAGAACCCCTGTACCACGACGAGCGGTAGACCAAAGCCGATGAACAGCCGGAGTGGGACTCCCACGCCGCGGCGTGCTGCCGTCTCCAGGACGATCAGGTTCGAGGCAGCCCCGAGAGGGGTGAGGTGGCCGGCGATCGTCGATCCGGCTGCAAGGGCCATCAACGCCTGGATACCGTGCGGTTCAACGAACGGGAGCGCGATGGCGACGAGGGGGACATTCGAGACGACCTGGCTGCCGAGGACGGCGAACACGATCAGTGCTGCGGGCGTTCCCGATGCGGCGGTGAGGGACGCCTCGACCAGTCCAGATGAACGGACCCCGTCCGTGAGTACGAAGAGGCCGATAAACAGCACGAGGGTCCGCCAGTCGATCGCCCGGATCGAACGGGTACGGTCGGGTCCCAGGAGAAGGGGGAGGGCGCCTGCGAGGGCGATGCCGGCGAAAGGCAGTGCAATGGGATGCCCGATCAGCCCGGACGTGAGTTCAAGGCCGACGAGGCAGGCAAGGACCAGAATCGAGGTGAGAGCGAGATGGGAGGGCGTGCGCCCTCCGTCCTCGTCCTGGTGGAGGACGGGCGGTACCCTGCGTGGCAACCGTGCAAGGTACGGCAGAATCGCCCGGTACAGGAGGAGCACGAGGAGGAGCGAGATCAGGGAAGGAGGTCCAAGCTGGAAAAGAAACGTGAAGAACGGTTCATCCAGATTCGGCGAGCTGGCCACCAGGAGGTTCTGCGGGCTGCCGAGGGGGCTGGGCACTGCTCCCGTGGTGACACCGGCCATGAGCAGGAGGAGAAGCGGAACCGGAGGAAGCCCTCGCCGTTCGGCGAACCGCAGGAGAAATGGCGTGCCGATGACCGCGACTGCATCGTTCGTGACGAGCGCCGATAGGAGGGCGATTCCCGCCAGGAGGAGACCCAGGGTGGTGGTCGAGAGGGGCATTCGGTCGAGGCGTTCGAGCAGGTCGTCCGCGAGACGGCTCCTCCCGATACCCGCACCGATCACGAAGAGACAGGCGAGAGTGGCGAGGACGTCCCAGTGGACCGCCAAGAACGCCTGTTTCGGCGAGACGATGCCGGTGGCGACGACAAGGAGTGCACCACCGAGCGCAACGCCCCAGGGCGGGAGGTCGACCTGTCCCAAGCGGCGCATCCCGATGAGGACGGCCACGACGAGGAGAAGGGCGAGTGGGAAGATCGTTTCCATAATGGTCAAATATTCATGACAGCCATCAGTATCCTATGGACATGCGTATCTTCCTCGTGGGGCTCCTGGTCGCCCTCGCCGTCTGTGCAGCTGGTTGCACACAAACCGCCCAACCCGGGAGCCAGACCCCGGTTTCGACCCAGCAGACGAATCAGGTCGCCACCGGGGGTGCGACACCTGCGGCGACGACCTCCTCCAACACACCTGGCGGAGGGATTACCCAATCTCCGACCACCGCCGCACTCCAGACCCTGCCTGTTGGACAGGACCTCGCGATACAGGTGAACCGGGACCCACTCAACCGCGAGTTGACCGTCATCTTCAACGGTGGGCGCGGCCAGGGGGCCGTGCGCGAGATGGAGGCGACCGTGATCCGCTCCGATGGGACGACCGAGACCAAGCCTCTCGCCTCCCGCACCGGTTCGGAAGTGGTCTTCAAGGGGACCAAGGGCGTCGATACGATCCGGGTCTCTGCACGGTTGACGAACGGAAACACCTACCGATTCTTCGAGCAGTCGATCAAGTGAGCGCCTGCTCACCCTCCTTTTCCACCCGCCAGTGGAGGAGAACACCCTCCTCGCACGGCTGCATGCTGACGAGTTTGAGCCGGACAAAGGGCAGGTCTGCGGATCGTCCGGGGCCGTCGGCAAGGGTTGGCGCCGTCTCCCCCCCGATGATGATGTTGCCGACATATACGTAGACCTCGTCCACGAGCCCCCTCTCGAAGAGTGCACCGATCAGGGTCCCGCCACCCTCGACCATGAGCCGCTCGATCCCGAGAGAGCCCAGCTCGTCGAAGAGTCGTGGGAGATCGACCTGCTCGTCGCCAGCCACGATCACCGTGGCGAACTCCTCGAGTGCTGTCCGGCGCTCGATCGGACAGGCCTTCGACACCCCGATCACGCGTCGACCAGGTCCCCGGTGGAGGACGGCGGCGTCCAGGGGGCAGCGTCCGTTCGAATCGACGATGACACGGGTCGGGTGGGGGCCGCGTCCCGACGCCTCTCGAGCGCGAATCAGGGCCGGGTCCTTCACCGTCAGGGAGGGGTCGTCGGCGAGCACGGTCCCAATCCCGACCATGATTGCGTCCATGTCGGCCTTCAGGCGGTCCACCCGTCGAAAGTCCGCCTGGCCCGAGATCTTCACCTGCCTCCGTTCGAAGGTCGAGAGCTTTCCGTCCGCCGAGACAGCGACATTCACAACCACGTGGGGTCGCATGGAGATCGGTTGGCCCGCAGGGAATATGGCTCTGTTCCTGCCGGGGCATACGTATAAACGGCACGATGGCCATGATCGTCCATGTTCGAACTTCTCGTCGCGGCCCGCTGGTCGCCGTATCTTGCCGGTGCTGGAATCGGACTCCTCATCTGCCTGACATTCCTCCTCTCGGATCGCCCTCTTGGCGCCTCGACAGCGTTCGCGAAGCTCGGCGGGATGATCGCCGGGCTCTTCTCGCGCCGGCGAGTCGAGTCGATGGAGTATTATGAACGCGTCACACCGAATGTGGACTGGCAGTTTCTCATCCTCCCGGGGGTGGTGATCGGTGGTCTTGTCGCCGCCCTCCTGTCGGGAACCTTCTCACCCGAGTTCGTGCCCACCTTCTGGGCAACGCGCTTCGGAGAGAACGGAGTGATCCGGCTCGTCGCCGCGCTCGCCGGCGGTATTCTCCTCGGGTTCGGGGCCCGGTGGGCCGGGGGATGCACGAGTGGGCACGGGATCAGCGGCAATCTCCAGCTCTCCATCGCCTCGATGCTGGCATCAGCCGGCTTCTTTATCGGGGGGATCCTGGTGGCCCTCGTCCTCTTCGGGGTTCCTGAGGGGCAGGGAATTTGGGGACTCTTCTGAGGTGACGGAATGACGCTTGACGATATTCGGTCCAGCCGGCCGGTCCAGATGTCCCTCGCGCTCCTCTTCGGGACGATCTTCGGGTTCCTCCTCGTGCGCGGAGGTGCGACCCAGCACGAGGTGATCTGGGGCCAGCTCCTGCTCTACGACTTCACGGTCGTGAAGATCATGCTCTCCGCCGTCCTTGTAGGTATGGTCGGTTTCCAGCTCCTGCGTTCGCTCGGGCTCGTGCAGTCCCATGTGGCCGCGCCGACATTGGGAAGTCATCTCGTTGGTGGACTGATCTTCGGTCTCGGGTTCGGGCTGCTGGGTCTCTGCCCGGGTACCGTAGCGGGGGCGATCGGCCGCGGGTCGCTGGACGCCCTGATCGGGGGCGGTATCGGCCTCCTGATCGGGACGTTTCTCTTTGCCCTGGTGTATCCTCGCGTGAACCGGGGGATCGCGAAGGCTGGTCCACTCCCCTGGAAGACGCTCCCCGAACTCCTCGGCGGCATCAATCCATGGTTCGTGGTGGTCCCGGCGGGGGTGTTGATCCTGGCGGTCTTCTGGGTGCTCGAGTCGCTCGGGCTCTGAACCGGGTTTTGGGAAGGCTTACCCTTCCCAGCGGTGTTCGTATCCCCGCCGCTCCACGAGAGCCCCGTCGAAGAGGACGGTCCCTTCCTCTCCGGTCACCTCTCCGATCACGGTGGCTTTGACACCCTCCACCGGGAACCGGTCCGCGGAAATACAGAAGATGAGCTCGAAGTCGCCGCCGCCGTAGAGTGCGTACTCTGTAGCCCAAGGCTCGGGGACCCCCGCCGGACGCGGCAGGCTGGGCCGAAGTCGGAACCCGCACCGGTTCACCCGTGTGAGGTCGTACAGCGAGAGGGCAAGCCCATCCGAGAGGTCCATCATCGCCGAGGCTCCTGCCCGGGCGAGTGTTCTTCCCTCTCTGACACGGGGTTGGGGCTCGAGCAGGGCGAGGCGGTGACCCTTCCATTCATCGAGTCCTGCCATCGCCCTCCCGGGGGTCCCGGTAACGCAGACGAGGTCTCCAGGACGTGCACCGCTTCGGAGGACGAGGAGTTCCGGCTCGACCTCTCCCAGGGCAGTGGAGACCAGGGTCAGCTCGTCGTGACGGTCGATGTCCCCACCGACGAGCCGTCCCCCGTGGCGCAGGCAGCAGTCGCTTGCCCCCCGCGTGATCGCTTCGAGCCGTCCCGGGTCGTCGAGGCCGGCAGCCATCAGAAGAGCGAGCGGCTCCGCCCCCATCGAAGCAATGTCCGAGAGTGTTACCGCCGCCGCCATCCACCCCCGCTGCCAATCGGTCATGTCCTCGGGAAAGTCGGTCGTCGCATGGAGCATATCGGTCGTGAGAACCAGGCAACGGTCACCGAGGTGGATCACGGCGCAGTCGTCGCCAAGATCCCTGTCCCCGATCACCGCACGGACCGAAGCGAGGAGGGCCCGATCATCCACCGCGTCTCACCTCCTTGCCGCGCTCGGTCTGGTACTCGCGGAGGACTCCTTCGAGCATCGCCTCCTGCACCTCGCGCCTGTGGGCCTCCTGGCCAGCCACCCACGCGCGCTCTGCTTCTGCCAACCGTTCGATCGGTATATGGCCGACCGGCCCCCTGACCTGGACCCCGCCCATCCCGCTGGCGATCAGCACCAGGTCGTGCTCCCGGCAGAGCCTGACGAGCTGAGGGTCAACGGAGTCGAGGTCCCGGACGTTCAGGATCAGCCCGCGCACCTGAAGGTCGGCGAGGTCCCGGATCGACGTACGGCCCCATCCGTCGGTCTTGGTGACGTAGAGCAGGTCTCCACCCTGAATCCCGAGGTTCTCGAAGAGCCTCCGGACCGCGTCTCGCGTGAAAGAGTCGAGGACCTTGAACGGTACACCGTTCGGGTCGAGTCGTGCCTCTTCGTACCGCCGGAGCTGGGCGATCCGGCGTTTGAGACGGCGCACGTTCTTCTCCTCGCGGCGGAGACGTCCCCGAAGGCTCTCGATCTCGGCATCACGGGTCGCTATCTCGGCCGACTCCAGGGCCCTGGCCGCAGACCGGGCCCTGAACCTTTTTAACCGGGTCTCGAGGCGGGCAATCTCCCGGTCCTTTCGGGCACTCTCGTCCTGGAACTCCTGGACGAGAGCGCGGAGGCGCTTGACCTGCCCTTCGAGCAGGCGGCAGCGTTCATCTCCCTCGTCGACGACCGTCTCCTGGGGCGGGGCTGGCTTCGGGGTGGGCGTGGTGTCCCGATCCCGGAGCCCCTCCATCACCTGCTCGAGGGAGAGGCCACGCATGACCCCGGCGCGGACCTCGTCCAGGTCGACCCCGACGGGGACACGCCGGAGCAGCGATTGGAACCGGTGGGCGTAGTGGCGGTGGGCCTCGAGCGCTGCTGTGAGGGCGTCCCGCTCGTGGTCGTTGGTATAGGAGTACGGCCGTGCCGCTTCGAGCTTGGCCTCGACACTGATGTCCGTCTTCGGGGAGAAGGCGATGGCCGAGAAGGAACGTCTCACTTTTTCGACCGAGAACGGCATCTCCCTGACGTCGGAGGCGATCACGAGAGGTCGGCCGATTCGGGTCAGTTCCTCGACAAGGTCCGCCATCGTCAGTTGCCGGCTCGACCTGAGCGCGAGCAGGTTCCCGTCCAGGTCAAGCGCCGCGTACGCAGTGGTTGTTCCCGGATCGATCCCGACGATCAGGTGACGGGGACGCACCTTCTGCGGGACGAACCGGATCCTCTCAAGCCTCTTGCCGAAGACCCGGACCTGGGCATCGGCCCCGTGGAACCCGGAGACAGGCACCTTTTCGCGCGGGACCGGGAGCTCGAAGACCACCCGGCTCGTCCCCCCGAAGGCACGGGTCTCCTGTTTGGAGTACCGTAAACCAGCCGCAACCAGCGCCGCCTCGACCTCGCGGGCCTTCCGCTGAACCGTGCCGTGGATCTTCCGGACATAGCGGTTCTGCGACCACCCTCCCCGTCCGGGCGACCGGTGCCGGCTGACGGTGATCACGGAGGAGTTCTCGAAGGCGATCACCTCGGCGCCACTCCCGAGCGAAGCCACGCGGGCGATCGTCCGCGCCTCGTCGAACGGTGAGCGCCGATTGAACTGGATATTATATCGCCCCGCCACCTGGGCAAGGCTCTCGAGCCGTTCGCCGCCGGTCACCTGGACAAGTCGGGTGCCGGGGGGCATCGACTGGAGGAACTCGTAGAGCTCGTGCTGGTCGGTCGCCAGCTCCTGGATTGAGTCGACGGCAAGGATATCTGGCCGTTCCTGAGCCAGTCGACGCAGGAGCCGGAAGCGGGTCACCTCCGTCTCCTCCACGATCTCTCCGTCAACCAGAACGATGAAGGCGTACGAAGGCCGCCGGGAACGGGACCTGATGGACCCCCGGATCACATCGACCCCGATCACCTTCATCCGACCACTGACTCCACGACCCGGGTCAGATCCCTCGACACCCGGTACTTCCGAGCGAAGTAGGTGAGGATATTATCGAGGTCCCGCTCGAGGATCGCCCGCGCATTGGGGTGGTCCGGTCCAATCCACTGGGGCCAATCGATCAGGACGACCCGATCCCCGTCGATCATCACGTTGAACTCCGAGAGGTCGTTGTGGATCACACCCAGGCGATAGGCTTCGCGGACCGCGTCCAGGATGCTCTCGAGAACCGTCTCGGGATCATCGAGGGGTGCCCGATTGAGGGTCGTGCCGCCGATCAGGTCCATAACGATCGCGTGCCGGTCGATCGCGATCGGCTCGGGTACCGGCACATTGGACTGGAGGCGGGTGAGGGCGTCGAACTCCTGTTCGGCGGAGAGGCGCGAAGCGTGGATCCAGGGACAGTGGGTCCGCTCGGGAAGATAGTCCCGGTTCAACCGGACCGACTGGAACGAGCGCTGCCCAACGTGATGAAGCTTGATGGCGACCGGGGCAAGCCCCAATCCCTCGAAGACGAGTGCTTCCTTTCCCTCGCCGATCAGGGACCCGAGTGCCCGAAGCGTGCCGCGCCCGGTCAGCGCATGGAGGGCGAGCGTGTCGAGCCCGTTGAAGATTAAGGCGTATCCCCGGTAGGGGACCGTATCGAAACGAACAAGGTCGCGGGCCATCAGACGACCGAGCCGGTACTCCACCTCTTTCTCCGAGAGCCGGGTCACTCCCTTCAGATCGTCGACAGGCACCCACTCGAATCGGCGCGTCAGTCGTTCAAGCGCGAGCAGCACCCGGATATCGTACGGCTGGAGGGATCGGATCACGTCTGCCGAGAGAGGCATCTTCTGCATCATTATGCGGTTCCCCGCATAAATACAGCGTGAACCTGGCAGTCAAGGTGATAATCCTGGCTGACGCATTCACTCTTGTGAAGGGATCGGGCAGAACCTGTTGCCGGTGTCACCGCGATGCGGTGCTGTTCCAGGAGTACTCGGGGCGTGCCTTCTGCCGGGAACATCTCGTCCGGGACATCGAGCGGCGTGCACGGCGTGAGGTCCGCCGACAGGGAGGACTCCGACCGGACGATCGGGTGGGGATCCTCCCTGCAGAGGGGCCGGCGGCTTACGCCCTGCAAGCATTCCTCGAACGTCGCGCGGTGGGGGGTCGAGTCTCCGTCGTGCAGATGAGCCCGGTGGCTGACGGTTCGCCGGCCGTCGCAGCAGCACGAATGGGGTGTACGGTCTTTGCCGATGCCTCGCCCCTCGAGGACGCAGCAGCCCATATCCTCTCCGCCGTGTTGCGTGGACGCCCCATTGACCTCCTCGCGCCTCCGCCGCCGGGTGCCGCCCGTGTTATCCACCCGTTTTCACGCGTTCCCGCAGGGGAGGTACGGTTCTACGCCTCGTGGTTGGGAGGTGTCCCGTGCAGTTCCTCAGGGCTCGAGACCGAGCCCTTTGTGCGCTTCGTCTCGGAGGAGCTCGACCGTCACACGTGCCGGCACCCATCGGCTCAATTCGCCCTCGTGCGGCTCGAAGATGCCCTGCTCAGGCTGTCGCAGGAGGAGAGGCGATGTTCGACAGGGTGAAGGGATGGTTCCGAACGTCTCTCCAGCTGGTCTCGACCCAGCGGGTCAAGGTCTACCTCCTCTTCTTCTGCGCGACCATCGCCGTCTACACAGCGCTCTTCCACCACTTCTACCCCCTCCTTGAGGGTCGACCCCTCTCCTGGACCGAGTCCCTCCAGTTCGTTATGCAGACCCTGACCACGGTTGGATACGGCGAGCTCCTCCCCTTCGAGAACGAGCTGACCTCGCTCTTCTCGATCCTGATGATGGCGTCCGGCGTCGTGATGATCTTCATGGTCATTCCGCTCATCATGACGCCGTACCTCTCCCGGTTCGTTCGGGATATGCCGCCGAGAAGGACCACACGTCCGCTCGAGGACCATATCGTGATCATCGGCTACGACGTGACGGTCCGCTCCCTGGTCGAGGGGCTCCAGATCTCAGATCGCCAGGTGCTGATCGTCACGGAGGACGAAGAGTCGGCGATGATGGCGCACCGACGATATCGCTGGCAGGCCCATGTGATCTGGGGGGATCCTGTCCTCGCCTCGACGCAGGACGCTGCATCGATTCGGCGTGCCCATTCCGTCGTGGTCACCGGCGGGGCACGGGTGGCGGCGAACACGATCCTCGCCGTTCGCGGGAGGACCGACGCCCAGGTGATCGCGGTGGTGGACGACCCGACATTCGACCGGTACCTCAGGTACGCAGGGGCCGATATCGTCCTCTCCCCGAAGCACTCGACGGGCCTCGTCCTGGCCCGCTACGGTCTCGCCCGGCAGGATCCTCGGGATGTCCCGGACGAGCCCGACCAGGTGCAGCAGCACACGCTCTGGCTGATCAAGGCCCCGATCCTCAGGGGTTCTCCTGCCATTGATCGAACGCTCGCGGAGCTCGACCTCTTCGAGAGACATGGAGTCCTTCCCCTGATCCTCTGGAAAGGTGCTGTCTTCCAGTTCATGCCAGGCCCCGATGAGGTGATTGACGCATCCGCGATGCTCTTCCTCGTCGGTCGGGCCCCTGATATCGAGCGGGTCATGGAACTGGAACTACGGGTCCGCGGTGGAAGGGATAGACGGGCCATCATCACCGGGTTTGGGGACGTAGGAGCCGCCGCTCACCGCGAGCTGACGGCGCGGGGGATCCTGTGCACTGTCATCGATCCTCGCGAACTCCCGTTTGCATCCATGATCGGAGACGCTGAGGAGGAGGAGGTCCTGCTTCGCTCGGGGATCTCGGAGGCTCACCTCCTGGTGGCGACGGTCAATGACGACGAGGTGAATATTTTCACGGTCCTGATGGCCAGGAACATGAATCCCAGTCTCAAGATCGTTGCGCGGGCGAACCATCCGGGGTCCGTGGACCGGCTCTACCGGGCTGGGGCTAATTTCGTCGCGCTTCAGCCGACGATCGGAGGACAGGTCATCGCCGGGACGGTGCTCGCGGACTGTGTCGAGGTGCTGCTCGACCTTCCCGACGGTCAACGGGTCATCAAGGCCCGTTTCTCGCGGAACCGTCCGCGCGCCGTTGGCTGGCTGGAGGGCCGGAGCGGGGTCTCCGTGATCGGAATTGAGGGGACCGACCGGTCGGTCCTCAGACCGTCCCCAGACGAGGTGTTCACCGAGGGAGAACGGCTCCTCCTGGTCGGGGGCGTTAAGGAGTTAAGGCGGAGCCTCAGATTGATGTAGGTGGTATCCATGATCGACGGCGGGTGTGGGTGCGTCCTCGGTCGGATCGAACAGTTGATCCGGCGCACGTTCTGGGATGCGGGGGCCGAGGGGTTCGTGATCGGGGTCTCAGGGGGGGTCGACTCCGCGGTGGCGGCGGCGCTCTGTGTCCGGGCAGTCGGCCCTGACCGGGTCCTTGCCCTCTCCCTCCCGAGCGCTGTGAGCGACGCACAGGACCTCGAGGATGCGGGGGATCTCTGTCGTCTGCTCGGGTGCGAGCACAGGACGGTCTCCATCGAACCCATCCTGGACGGGTTTCGTTCCATGCCGGGCTACGTCGAGACCCCGTACGTGCTGGGGAACCTGATGGCCCGGGCCAGGATGGTCGTCCTCTACTACCACGCGAACCGGGAGCACCGGCTCGTCTGCGGAACCTCGAACCGTTCGGAGTACCTGCTGGGCTACTCCACCAAGTGGGGGGATAGTGCCGCCGACCTGCAACCACTCCTCCACCTCTACAAGCACGAGGTCTACCAGCTCGGGTCCGAACTGGAAATCCCACCCCGGATCCTGGAGCGGCCCCCGTCTGCCGGTCTCTGGGCGGGCCAGCGAGACGAGGACGAGCTGGGCCTCAGCTACGAGGAGATAGACCGCGCCCTGGCAGCGCTTGTCAGGAACGGCTGGAAAGCGCAGGACGAGGTCGAGGAACGGGTGCTGGCGCGCGTCCGGGCCTCGACCCACAAGCGTCTTGCTGCCTTCAGTCTGCCGAGCGAAGGCTGAGCAGCCCGGTAAATCGCTCGGGAGCGTTCAGCCAGTCGAGCGGAACTCGCCCCTCGACGAGGCCGTAGAGGGTGCCGGACGTCGGTACGCCGAGCGGGACGAGGTCGGCAGGGCGAAGTCTGCGGAGCGGTGGGACCCGGAGATACGCGGCATTTGGAACGAACGTCCCATCGGCGAGTTCGTAGTAGATTGCCCCGTGCATGGCCTCATACGGCAGGTACTCGCTCGAAAAGGAGGTCGAGACCAGGTTCGCCATCACGAGGTCTGTCGTACCTGGATTGATGGTGACGTGACCATACCCCGGGGAGATCAGGACGATGGCACCTGCCGTCGCCTCGATCAGAACGGCGTCGGAGTGGTCTGGTCGTTGGAGGAGGTAGTGTGCACGGCCCGCAATCACCTCGTAGACCTCGGGATAGGCGATGCCGGCAGGATTGACCGGGTGGTAGTGCCCCTTCGTCTTGACGAACTCGTTACAGAAGACCGCGGGTGGAATTCTGGTGATGTCGTACCGGACATTCTGGCTGACCATCCATCGTCGGTCATCCTCGGTCCGCGCGACGTCGCGAAACATCTGGTAGATTGGACCCGTGATCCGGCAGTCCGGGTCAGCGGTCATGCCGGCGAGCTCGGAGCCGTCACGGAGCTGAGGTTCGGGGAGTTCGGTCTCGGTCCACCCAGGTATCATGACGACGACTTTTGTGTTTCATCCAGATAATACCCGATGTCAAACTGAAAGGACGAGTGTCCGGGCGGCGGGAAGTGAAGGGGCCTGTTCGTCAGGATCAACGATTCCTCGTCATCCCACGGACGAAACCGTGGACTCTCTCCGGTCGGATTGTTGCTCCTCAGGCACGGATCTCGACGCGGATATCCGAAAGGAGCTGTTCGATTCCCCGCATTTCGGTGGACTCAATCACCCCTTTTATCGCACGGGTCTCGACATCGAAACCAGCCTCCCGGACGGCACCGATGGGGTTCGTGCCGCCGACGGCGACAACCCCCAGGTACTGCGGGCTCACCGGGACTCCGAGCAGGGGGCTGTTGGGAAGTCCCACCTCGAGCACCCCGATAAACTGGCTCGCAGCGAGGTCCTCGAGCAGTTCTGCCACGAGGGGTTCGGCCTCCATATGGCATTCGCGTATGTTCGCCAGGATCGTCCCGTTCCCGGTCCGGATCACCTCGGTGACCGAAGAGATATCCTCAGCCATCAGCACCTGGAGTGGATCGATCGTGGTCTCGTCGTAGTGGATCAGGTGGGTGAACCGGCGGGGCACACGGTTCACGATCTCGACGACTCCCCCTCCAATCGGGTGGAGGGGGACTCCCCGCTTGAGAAGGATCCCGTCGAGAGTGACCGAACAGATAGTGCAGATCCCGGCGTGCCCTTCGGGAACAACAAAGCCGTTGATCGCCTCGCCGGCATGGACCACGCGTATGAGGTCGGAGACGCAGACGCCCGATCGGCACGCGGTTCTGATCTGCTCCAGGACAGGCATCAGATCGCTCTCCCGGACCACCGAAAGGTTGAAGATCACCTTCCCCTCGCCGGTGACCGGGTCGTACGTCACCTGCATCGCGAAGTCTTCAATCGTGTGACTGACGAACTTGAGGGACCGGCTCATCATCTGTACTCCCTTCTCGCGGAAGAAAAATTGTTCTATACCTGGGAGTCGAAGTACGAATGATGGATCGGCAGGTTCGGGAACGCGCACGGGAAGAGATCGGCAGGATTCTTGAATCGGCCGCGTTCGACGTCGAGCCGATGGAACCTCCTCTCGACCTCTCGGCGATCCGGGAGGATGAGTGCATCCTGGTCATGTGCAGCAACGATTCGGTGGAGATCGAGCAGTTCGACCAGACCGTCTACAGGGTCCAGGCTCACCAGAAAGAGGTCACCTGTCGAAAGCTCCTCTTCTCGGTGAACGACCGGATAGCGGTCAAGGACTGTGTTCTCTGGGGAATACCGGCCCTCATCGACTTCGCTGGGAAGGCGGCATGCGCGCGGGTGCTGGGCCGGGAGATGGTCCTCGAGCTTGTTCGCCCCCGGCAGGGGACGATCGGCGTCGGGATTACCCGTCCCGAGGGGTCGACCGGGATCCCTCACCTCCCTCTGCGTATCAGCGAACGCGACGCCCACATGCTCGCGCAGAGCGAGGGGACGGCAACCCTTCGACTTATTCCCCACTGGCAGGCTCACTACGCCTCGTCGGGGGGGACCACCTACAAGGACCACCAGATCTCCTTTGACCAGGAGGGTTCGATCGCGCTGAACGCGATCAACGGCGAGTTTGTTCCTCTTGACGAAGGGACTATCACTCACACCGAACTGCCGCCTGGGGCGGAAGTGATCGAGGCTCATATCACCCGCGAAGTGGCCGAAGGACGGGTTATCGACCATGTTATCCGCACGCTCACGAAGAAAGTCCGGATCCGCCAGGAGCGGCGCGAGGCGATCTTCTACGAGGAGAAGGTCTTTCGGCCCGACCGGAGGGCGATCCGCGTGGAGTTGAGTCGTGTCTTCATCCCTGTCTGGCAGGTCCGGGGCCGGTCGATCGTGGAGATCAACGCATACTCGGGAGAGACGCTGTCGACGCCGATGGACGAGGGCGTGGAGATCCTCTGATGGCTCCGGTCACCGTGATCGGCGGTGGCCCAGCGGGCCGGATTGCGGCCATGCACCTCGCGGCGGCGGGTCGCGAGGTTACACTGGTCGAACGGCGCACCATAGGCGGACAGTGCCTGCTCCACGGCTGCATGCTCGTGAATGCTCTGAACGACGCCGCAAGGACAGTCTCGAATGCACGGCGTCTCGCCTCCCTCGGAGCCCTCGATGGGTTCCCGCAGGTCGACCTCCGCGGGCTCCTGGACGCTACGGCAGGTATCCAGCAGACGATCATGGGGGTGCTTGAGAAGGAGACCTGTGATTCCGGGGTGGAAGTGATTGGCAAGGCATCTGCTTCCTTCGACGGGCGTAACGTCCGGATCGATGGGGAGCCGGTCGAGTCCGACGCCGTCATCATCGCGACCGGCTCCCGCCCCGCCCTCCCGTCCGTCCCTGGAATCGAGAAGGACGGAATCTTCACGGCGGAGAACCTGGCAACGATCCCGTCGCTCCCAGAGCGACTTGTGATCGTCGGCGGTGGCATTCAGGCGGTGGAGTTCGGCTACATCTTCGCCGAGTTTGGCAGCCAGGTCGACCTGGTGGTGAGGAGTACGCTCCTCCGCCGAATGGACCCGCTCGTCTCCCGCCTCGCTCGGCAGGAGCTCGACCGGGTCACCATCCACGAGGAGACACGCCTCGTCTCGATCGACGGCGAATCCTCCGTTGAAGGTGTTACCGTCTGCTCCGCGACAGGGGAGGAGTCGCTGCCAGCCGACGCGGTGCTCTGTGCGACCGGTCTGAAGGCGAACAGTGAGGACTGCATCGGCCTCGAAAAGAGGAAGAACGGGACCATCGTCGTCGACGACCGGATGCAGACGTCCGTCCCCGGCGTATACGCGTGCGGAGATGTTATCGGCCCTCCGTATCTCACTCCAGTCGCCCGTGAAGAGGGTCGCGTAGCCGCGAGGAACATCCTGGGCGAGGAGTGTCACCTCGATCTCCGGGCGATCCCGCAGGGTTTTTCGCTGGGCAACCAGTTTGCATGGGCGCACGATGGGTCCACCTCTTCATCGGTGACCATCCCCGGCCCCGCTGGTCCGGAATCGTTCTTTGCCGTCCCCGATCGGGGAACTGGGGCAGCGAAGGTCTTCGTCGCAGACGATCGACGGGTGGCCGGAGTCGTCTCGATCGCCCCTGCGGCAGCGCTCTCGGTGATGTACCTGGCCGAGCTGGTCCGCCGTGGCCTTCCCCTCACCGGGCTCGACGATTTCATGGAGATCCATCCCACCGCCGATGGACTGCACGGCCTGATCCGGTATCTCGCCGCGCGACGAACATGACCGGGCAGGACCGCCCTCTTTTTAATACTGGGCGGTGCGATTCATCAGCATGAACGGACCGAGAATCATCGTTCTTCTATTGCTCCTGCTCATCATTGTACCGGGGGCACACGCCGTACGAATGATCGGCGGTGACGACCCGGTCGTGGTCTCGGAACCGATAGACGACGATGTCTTCGCCGGTGGCGGCATGCTCAGCATCGAAGCCCCGGTTGACTCCCTTGTCGCGGTCGGGGGAGAGATCGACGTGACGGCGCCGGTCAGGGGCGACGTGATCGTCGCTGGTGGGAAGGTGCGAATCGACACGTCGGTCGGCGGCAAGGTGGTGGTCGCCGGCGGCGAAGTCACCCTGGACGGTCCTGTGGCGAGGAACGCCGTGGTGACGGGTGGTGAGATCGTGTTCGGCCCCAACACGTCGATAGGGCGGGACGCCCACGTGATGGGGGGCTCTTTCAGGAACGAGGGTCGCGTCAATGGGACCCTCCAGGTCTCATCGGAGTCGTTCGTGAACCGTGGGTCAGCGAACGTTACCCGATACGACGAGGTCAGGGACCGTCCCGATGGGCCGAACCCGATCGATGGTCTCCTATCGGGAATCGGCGCTCTTATCTCGTTCCTGGTTATCCTCGGGTACCTGATCCTCGGTCTGATCCTCCTCGCCATCTGTCCGTCGACTGCCTCGATCCTTGAATCCCGGGTGCGTGAACAACCGCTTCCCGCGCTGGTCGTGGGGATTGCGTCGATCATCGCCGCCATCATTCTCGGGATGCTCCTCCTGGTCACGATCGTCGGCATCCCGATCGCCGTCCTGCTCTGGCTGGGAGTCGTGGCGGGCATCATGGTCGCCGGGCTCATCGTCGCCCTCTCGGTCGGACGAATCATAGCGCGGGTCGTGAAGATTGGTGAAAACCGGTTCGTCCACTTCATCGTCGGGTTCATCGTCCTGAACCTCGTGTACCTGATCCCACTGCTGGGCGGTCTGGCGAAGCTCCTGGTGGTCAGCATCGGGTTTGGCGTGATCGTGATGACCGTATTAGACCGGGTTTCGAGCTCGCGCGGGACGGCCTGAAACCCCATCATTTTTTCTCAATTGCGATTCGCAAGCCTCAAATAGCCTTCGCGCGATAAATACACGTCTTCCATGAGCGATGTTTCCATTCTCACTCTCCTGACGAACCCACGGGTCTTCTTCGAATCGCTCGAAGAGCGGCCGGTGAGTCTGCTCATGCCGGCGCTGTTCGTCATCGTCACCGCTCTCATCAGCGGTGTCTCCGCCTTCCAGATCTCATCCATCGTCTCGAAGATGATGCCCGAGCTAGAGGGGATGGGGCCCCTGCTCGGCGGGATAGGGGCCTTCTCAGCACTCGTGATGGTCCTCCTGATGTGGGTGATCTACACAACGATCTTCTTCGTGATCTCGATGGTCTTCAAGGGTCAGGGCGACTTCGGGCGCCTCCTCTCCTACGTCGGGTACGGTTTTTTCCCCCAGGCGATCGGGGCTCTCGTCTCCCTCGCCCTCTCCTGGAGCTTCATCTCGAACCTGCGGGTGCCCTCGATCACGGACCCCCAGATGATCGCCGAGTGGACCCAGTCATTGATGAAGGACCCGAGCATGCAGCTCTCGATCGCTGTTGGGCTCCTCTTCCTCCTCTGGACCGCCAACATCTGGATCTTCGGGGTGCGGACGGGCCGCAAGCTCTCGACCCGTGACGCGGTGATCACCGTCGGTATCCCGACCCTGCTCTATATCGCCTATACGATCGTCACCATGGTGATGTAGATGAGGTCGTCCGCCCTCCTCCTCCTCTTTGTCGCCGCCGCCCTCGTCACGGGTGCGGGAGCGAGCCTTCCCACGCTCCCTGACGGGTTCACGCTCCCGACGACCACCCTCCCGTCGTCCGACGGCGCACTGCCGACCTCCGTCGTCACCCCGATCGCCACCTCGCCCGGCAACCAGCTCCAGGTCGTCTCGACCCAGCTCGACCCCCAGGTCCTGATGCGGGGCGACCGGGGTACGCTCGTGATCGACGTGGCGAACACGGGAACGGCACCGGTCCGGATCTCACAGGCGACCCTCTCGGCCGATGGTGCTGTGACGGTCGAGGACGACCCGTACCGCACGGTCGGGGTCATCGGCGCCGGCAACCGGATGAGTTTCACGTACTCGGTCAGGGCCGGATCGCCCGACGGCATCGCCTACCCGGTCTTCTCCCTCGTCGTCCCCGACGGCAGAGGTCTCAGGGTGCCAGTGCCGGTCCGGATCGACAGCACGGGACCCTCCGTCTCGTTCATCGAACGTCCGGATGCCTTCACCTCCGGTCGAAGCGATCTGGTCGTCCTCTCCGTGGGCAACCCGCGTCAGTCCTCCCTGAACGGCGTGATGGTCAGCCCCCGGGGGACTGGGTACACGGCGAAACCCACCTCCGTCTTCATCGGCGAGCTCCCGCAGAACGGCCAGGCACGGGCCAGTTTCAACCTGACGCCCGACGAGAACGCGACCCTCGGGTTCGACCTCGTCTACTTCAACGGCCTGAACCGGCACGTCCAGCCGATCGACCTCTCGATCGAATACGGCGAATCGAAGCAGCGAGCCGAGCTCCTCCTCTCGAACTTCGTCCTCGAGCAGCGCGGTGGGGTGTACCGGCTGACGGGCGACATCACCAACGCCGGTCTTCGTTCGGCCCGCTCGGTCGTCATCGCACCGGGCCGTGAGATGGAACCGGCGGACCCGTATCCGCGGTACGTGATCGGCTCCCTCGAACCGGACGATTTCGCCTCGTTCGAGCTCAACTTCCGTGCTGCGGACGGTGGCCCGGTGCCGCTCGTCATCTCGTACAAGGACGATAACGGGGACTCCTTCGAGGAGAATGCCCGGGCATCCACGAGCGTGAACCAGACTGCCCAGGGCGGTTCCGCATCCCCCGGCGAACCGGTGCCGATTGCGTGGATCGTTCTCGGGCTCGTGCTTGCCGCCGGTATCGGCTACCTGATCGTGCGCTCATGGAGACGGTGACAGCGGTCGGTTCGGATGACCCGGTCCTGATCCGGTTCGACGATGTCTCGAAGGTCTACCCGCTTCCCGCGGGAGACGTGGTCGCCCTCGACCGGGTCTCCCTCACTGTCGTGCGGGGCGAGTTCATCGCGATCATGGGCCCGTCGGGCTCGGGGAAGACGACCCTTCTCAACCTGATCGGATGCCTGGACGTCCCGACATCGGGTCGCCTGGTGATCAACGGGCGAGACGTCGCGGATCTTACCGATGATGATCTCACCTACCTTCGGCGAGACACGATCGGGTTCATCTTTCAGCATTTCAACCTGATCCCGCTCCTCTCGGTCATGGAGAACGTCGAGTACCCGCTGATCCTGAAATGCAAGGACCGGGATGCCTGCGGGATGAAGCCATTCGAGGTTCTGAAAGCGGCCGGACTCGACGACGAGCGGCTCTACACCCACAAGCCGAACGAGCTCTCGGGAGGGCAACAGCAGCGTGTGGCGATCGCCCGGGCGCTCGTGAACGACCCCTCGCTCCTTCTCTGTGACGAGCCGACAGGGAACCTCGATCAGAAGACGGGTAAGGCGATCATGGACCTCCTCGCGGAGATGAACCGGGCAGGGAAGACGATCATCATGGTGACCCACGACCTGGGGATCGCTTCCTACGCCAACCGCCAGGTCCGGATCGTCGACGGCAGGATCATGGAGGACACGGGATGAGCCGTACGTTCTTTGAGTTCGCTCGCCGTAATCTCCAGCGGAACCTCTTCCGCTCCCTCCTCGCGGTCGTCGGGATCGTTATCGGGGTGCTCGCCATCTCGTCGATGGGGATCCTCGGCAACAGCCTGACCCTGTCGGTTACCGAGGAGCTCTCGACGGTTGGGGACTCTCTCTCCGTGATCCCCCACAGCGGGATGGGCTCACAGTTCGGCGGTGGTATGGTCCAGGACAAGATCACCGAACGGCAGGTCCAGGACCTGCGGCGGATCGTGGGTTCGAACCCGGTGATCCCATTCTATTCGACCGCCGACCGGATCCAGGTGGGGACAAAATCCGGGGTCGCCTCCATATACGCGATGGACCCCGACGATATGCCAAAGATCGTCGAGGTGGAGAAGGGGATCATGATCCGGGGCAACAGCGGTATCCTGGCGGGACCCCGGATCGCGGACCAGTTCGACCTGAAGGTCGGTTCTCAGATCCGGTTCGAGAACGGCGACACCCAGCGTGTGGTCGGGATCCTGAAGGAACGAGGGCTCGGGTTCGACATTCAGCCCGACTACTCGTTGATCGTCCCGAGCAGGTGGTACGAGGACCGGAACGACGAGAAGGGCTACGACCAGGTGATCATCAAGGTCCGGGATATCGACGAGGTCGATACGCTCGAAAAGGCGATCGACGACCGGTTCAACCGCCGCGAGGACGTGCTCGACACCTTCTCCTCGAAGGAGATCTTGAGCAGCATCCAGCAGGTATTCGGCCAGATCTCCACCTTCACGACGGCTATCGGGGGGATCTCGCTGATCGTCGCCGGTATCTCCATCCTGAACGTGATGATGATGTCGGTCACCGAACGGACCAAAGAGATCGGGATCCTCCGTTCGATCGGGACGCTCCGGAGTGAGGTCCGGCAGATGTTCATCTACGAGGCGTTGATGCTCGGTGCCGTCGGATCGGTACTGGGTGGGCTTCTCTCGTTTGGTGGAGGGTTCCTCATATCGTTGCTGGTGCTCCAGACGACCCAGTACCTCTTCCACCCGGCGAGCCTCTCCGCCATCGCGCTGGGGATGGGCTTCGGGATCGCGACGGCGCTCCTCTCCGGCCTGTACCCTGCCTGGAAGGCTTCGAACCTGAACCCGATCGAAGCCCTCAGGTACGAATAATCCCTACCCCTTCTTTATTGGTCCGTTCCCCGCAGAATCGTGTGACGCCGCGATCCGTTCTCGGGCAAAGAGCCACATCAGGGGAACGAGGACGATCACCAGGACAGCGGCTCCAACGATATCGAGGGAGACGAGCAGGTTGAACGCCGCATGCAGGGCGATCGCGAGCAGGATGCCATTCACGACGAGCCGACGCGCGGATGGGAGCGGGGTTACCAGGCTCTGGCCGAGTGCGAATCCCCACATCGTCGACATCAATGCGTGGCCCGGCACGGACAGGACTGCCCTGACGACGGAGAGCTCGAGGGGGAGCAGTAGCGTCTCGGAGTAGGCAGCGAGAATATAGACGAAGTTCTCCAGCGCGGCAAAACCGAGTGCGGCGGTGACGGCATAGACGATACCGTCGATCGGCTCGTCGAAGACCGGGCGATGGAAGACGAAGAGATAGACCACGAGGAACTTGCCGACCTCCTCGACGATGGGGGCAACGACCACTGCTAGTACGAGTTCCGACGGGAAGACAAGCCCGATCAGCCCCTCGACGAGGGCGATCGGGATCGTCGAGGCCATGCCCAGAAGGAAGATCTTCAGGATCCACGCCCGGGGTTCGGGGTCGTACCGGTCCTTGATGTAGAAATACCAGAGCCAGAAGAGGGCCGGAGCGAAACCCAGCACCAGGAGGGACGCGAACTCCTGTACCATCGCCTAGGGTGTTCTGCCTCCGGACTTAACCATGTCGCCACGAGATCGAAGAGTCCTTCCGGTCAGGGCTCGTTCTCCTCTCAGATGAACTCCGTATACGCCTGCACGATCGCGGGCTCGGACTCCTCGGGGGGTGCAGGGATCCAGGTGGACCTCAAGACCTTCACCGCGCTGGGGACGTGGGGCCTATCCGTCGTCACAGCCCTGACTGCTCAGTCCCCGTCCGCCGTGCGGGGTGTCGAGCCCGTCTCGCCGTCCATGATCACAGCGCAGTTATTCGCCCTCCTCGAGGTGTTTCCGATCGGAGCGTTCAAGACGGGGATGCTGGGGACAGCGGAGGCGTGTCGCGCAGTGGCGAACGCCGTCCCTGCCGACGTCCCGCTGGTCGTTGACCCCGTGATGATCGCAACGAGCGGTGGTAGGCTCCTGGACGAAGAGGCAGTCGGGGCCCTGGTGGACCGGCTCCTGCCCAGGGCAACACTCGTGACGCCGAACCTGGTCGAGGCTGGCATTCTAACGGGACGGCCAGTCCGGACGCTCGACGAGATGCGTCGTGCCACCGAGGACCTGCGTGCGCTCGGGGCGACAGCGATCCTGATGAAAGGAGGCCATGCGATGGGCACAGAGGCGGTCGATCTGCTCGTTGACGCAGAGGGAGCACGGACCTACTCGGGACCTCGATACCCGTTCGAGGTCCACGGATCGGGCTGCTGCCTCTCCGCGGCGATCGCCGGGGGGCTCGCACAGGGGCTCGGGCTCCGAGATGCCGTAGCGCTCGGGAAACACGTCGTCTCCGGGGCGATCGCTTTCTCCGTCATCGCCCCCGATGGGCGCAGGATGGCGAACCCTCGATCGGAGCGTCCGCCGGTCTGCGGGTGCTTTCCGCCTCCCGGTTCGCCCTGATCCGTTTCGCCTGGAAGAGACGGGCGTGCTCCTCGATGTCGAGCTCCTCGCGCCTGAGTTCTATCATACGTCGGACCTCGCGCAGCTCGGGAAGGACTCGATGCTCGAGAGCCCGGACCCTGCGGCGGGTGCGGGCGACCTCTGCGGCGAGGAGGCGGAGGGATGCATCGACCTCCGCGGCACGGACGATCCCCAGGATCAGGTGTTCGTAGGCGGAGACTACGTCGTCGATCACCGGGGTCGTGCCGAGCAGGCTGTACCCTCGATCCTCGAGGTTCTTTTTCGCACGTTCCAGAGAGAAGGACGGGAGCAGGGTCCCGAAGGCATTCGTTGAACTCACGAAGAGGAACGGCCCCTCTTCGATCGACTCCGCCGCGATCAGGACACCGAGCTCCCCCACCATCATCGTGGCAACGGCGAGCTCCTCTTGAGCCCGGACCAGCTCTTCGAAAAGGGCGTCCTCTGCCGCTCGCGCCTCCGGAAGTCGGGAGACGAGTTCCAACATCAGACCGTCGAGCTTCCGCTTCAAGACAGCATGGGCACGCTCGGAGAGAATGATCCGCCTCTTGACCGCGATGAGTTCCCCCCGTGTGGGCCTGATCTCCTCGAAGAGCACCATCAGACCACCAGATATCGCGCGATGCGTTCGTTCGGGATACCAAACTGCCGGCCCCGTACGCAGGCGCGCAGATTCCCGATCTCCACGCGTTTTCGTTCGAGGTACGACAGTACCGGCAGAACGGAAAACCGGTGGAGGGCGGCGAGACGGTCCATCTCCTCGAGCCGAAGTTCGGTGACGGCGACCTCGACCACGTGCACCGTGGTACGGTGCTCATGCCACCGGGACCAGAGCATCTCGCCAACCTGTTCAGGGCCGATCCCCGGATCACGGCGAAGCTTCCGCATCGCCCTGGTCGCGAGTGGGAGGAGATCGGTCTCGGCGAATTCGTTGAAAAAGGTCTCCTTATCCTCGATACTGGCGATCCTGACGAATTCTTCTATTGCGATCGACCCTCCCTGGACCATCGCCGACCGTATGTCCGGGTCAGGGCTCCCGGCCCGGAGCCGGAAGAGGTTCCGCATGTTCAGGATGTCGATCTCGAATCGAAGGTACCGGGTGAGCACCTGCCCTCCCGGAACCCCCCGCGATCCGATTGTCAGGAGATCACGGTAATACTGGTGGTAGAGACGGTCTTCGACCCTGGCAAACTCGCCGCGAGGCATCTCCCGGCACGTGCAGGACCTGACCTGATGATAGAGCGACCACCCGTGCAGCTCTTCGACCACCCGGTCCAGATCGTCTGCCGCGATGAGGCGGTCGAGCCATGCCCGATCCAGTTCTCCCGCCGGGACGAGGGTCTCTGCGATCTTCTCCGGGTCCAGTCCGTGCCTCTTTCCCCGCAGGACCACCATCACGTTGACGATGTCCCACCGATGCAGGTAGTGAGACGTCAGGAGGTGAAGGGCTCCAGGCGTCATCTCCAGCACGTCACGGTACTCGCGCGCCAGGTGTGCGGTGAGCGCGAGTTCGAGCCGGATCAGGTCGGACGGTGTCCGGTACCGGTCGTAGACCTCGTGCCGAAAGCGGTCGTCCTCACCGATGGCACGAACCATCTGCGGCAGGCTCATGTGCAGCAGTCTGTCGTAGAACGAGGGAGAGAAGAGACGCGTCTTTCGGAGCTGAAGGCGGGTGCAGACGTAGATATAGGCACCCGGCATCACGGTCTGCTCGACCATCTCGTGGATTCACACCTCCTGGGAACGTGAAGATTTCGTTTTGTTTGGACGATCTGCGGTCATCATTCAGCAATGTATATCTATAACAATCATGATTGATAATGTAGAATACCGATGTCTGAGGAGTTACAGCAGGTCACCGGGACGTCCACCTATCTCCCCGACCCGGAGATCTTTCAGGACACGTGGATCGGGGATTACGAAGAGGCGTATGCGGCGTACCGGTCCGATCCGGAGGGTTTCTGGGCGAAGATAGCACGGGAACTTCACTGGTACCGCGAATGGGACAGCGTGCTCGAATGGGAACACCCTCACGCCCGCTGGTTCTCCGGTGCACGGACGAACATCACCTACAACTGTCTCGATCGGCACGTCTTCGGCAACCGGCGGAACAAGGTCGCCCTCATCTGGAAGGGAGAGTCGGACGAAGATGAGCGGATCTTCACCTACCGGCACCTCTATATCGCCGTCAACAGGTTCGCGAATGGCCTGAAAAAACTGGGGGTTCAGAAGGGTGACCGTGTCTGCATCTACATGCCAATGGTCCCAGAACAGATCATCGCGATGCTCGCGTGTGCCCGGATCGGCGCCGTTCACACGGTTGTCTTCGGCGGTTTCGGCTCCGCCGCCCTGAACGCACGCATCGTCGGCGCCGGCGCAAAAGTGGTGGTGACTGCCGACTATTCCGTCCGGCGCGGCAAGTCCATCCCACTCAAGCACCTGATTGAGGAGGCGATAATCAACGCCCCCACAGTCGAGCACGTTGTCGTTCTCCGGCGACAGACCGAGCAGCCGATCGAGATCCACAGGGAGATGGAGATCGACTTCTACGAGCTGATGGAAGGGGTAGACCGTCGGTGTCCCTGTGAAGAGATGGATGCGGAGGACCCGCTCTTCATCCTGTATACCTCGGGAACGACGGGAACCCCAAAAGGGATCGTGCATACATGTGGCGGGTACATGGTTGGTGCGTATTACACGACCAAGCATGTCTTCGATATCAAGGACAACGATGTCTACTGGTGCACAGCCGATCCCGGGTGGATCACCGGGCACACCTATGTGGTCTATGGGCCGCTGATGCTCGGCACGACGGTGCTCGTCGCCGAGACTCTGCCCGACTATCCGGACCCGGGCAACTACTGGTCGATCCTCGAGGAGTACGGCGTCAATATCTTCTATACGGCTCCGACCGCCATCCGGATGTTCATGAAGATGGGCGAGCAGTGGCCCAACCAGTACGATCTTTCGTACCTGCGTGTGCTCGGATCGGTGGGTGAACCTCTCAACCCCGAGGCGTGGGAGTGGTTCCACCGTGTTGTTGGAAAGGGACGTCTGCCGATCGTGGACACCTGGTGGCAGACAGAGACAGGGATGCACATGGTGACCACGACGATCGGGTCGACCATGAAGCCCGGGTTCGCGGGACGCCCACTCCCTGGAGTCGCGGCAGATGTGGTGAACAGCCAGGGTGAGAGCGTCCCTCCGGGGACCGCCGGTTTCCTCGTGATCCGGGAGCCATGGCCGTCGATGATGCGTGGCGTCTTCGGAAACGAAGACATTTACTCGAAGTACTGGAACACGATCGGCAATCTGTACAAGGCCGGCGACCTGGCCATCAAAGACGAAGACGGCTACATCATGGTGATCGGTCGTGCCGACGACCTGATCATCGTATCGGGGCACAACATCGGCACGGCAGAGGTCGAATCCGCGCTGATCTCACATCAGGCCGTTGCCGAGGCGGCAGTGATCGGGAAGCCCGATCCGCTGAAGGGCAACCTCATCAAGGCCTTTGTCACACTGCGCGTCGGCCACCAGCCGAGCGAGCGACTCAAGAACGAACTGGTCTACCATGTTCGGATCACACTCGGGCCGATCGCCATGCCATCCGAGATCGAGTTCATGGACTCCCTGCCGAAGACACGGTCCGGCAAGATCATGCGAAGGGTCCTGAAAGCACGAGAACTCGGCATGGACCCCGGGGATCTTTCCAGCCTCGACGAATAATCCACAACCCAAATATATTTAAATTCTTTAAGTTATGTATATAAACTAGCATGAAGCCGGAGGAGTCCCTGCGCATCGAGAATATTGTCGCCTCGGCCAAGGTGACCGACGCCCTCGACCTGCCGAGCATCGCGT
>CASGHK010000011.1 GCA_949320185.1 uncultured Methanomicrobiales archaeon
CGGGACCGCCCGTGTCGTAGTCCTCGGCCTCGACTCGGGCCGGCAGCACGTGCGGCACATACCACGGGGCCCCTGACGACGCCGTGACCGTCACCAGGCCACCGGAGACCTTCGTCCGCGATGCGCCCGAGGCGTCCTGCACCGAGAGCGAGACCGTGTAGGCCCCGGGGGACGAGTAAGTGTGAGAGGGGTGCTGCTCGACGGACGTCTCCCCGTCCCCGAACGACCATGACCACGAGGTCGGGGCGCCAGTCGACGTGTCAGTGAACCGGACCTGGAGCGGCGCCGGGCCCGAGGTCGGGGAGGCGGTGAAGGTGGCCGCGAGGGTCGTTGCCGGTGCAGTGATCGAGAAACCGCCAGGGAGCGTACCGCTCTGCCCGTCCGGGTTCGTCACGACCACGTCCCAGGCACCGGCTGGAGCCGCCAGCGGAAGAGCGACCTGGCAGGTGATCCGGGTCGAAGAGACGACGATGACCCCCGTTGACGCGATGTCGGCGGAGCCCGGACGTTGCAGTTTCACGGTCGCACCGGGCTGAAACCCGGTTCCGAGAAGCCCCGTTACTGCGACCGTGGAACCCTGTACCCCCGACGCCGGCGTGATGGAGTCAGCCGTCGGTGCCGGCACGGTGGAGAAGCCGTATATCCACCTGATCCCCGTCCGGTCGCTCTCGTGCAGGGTCCGAAGGTTCTTGTTGCCGAACTGGTCGTTGTTGTAGCCGAACATCACCTTCCCGACATCCGATGGGTATCCCGGCGCCCAGCCGTACAAGTCGCGGAGGTTGAGCCAGTGGCCGAGCTCGTGGAGGACGATCGCCTCGACGTTCATCGTGTCCCCGCTCGCCATCCCGGTCGTCCAGGCCCACTGTGAGTTGAACTCGACATCGGCCTCGAGGATGTTCCCGCTCGAATCGGACCACGAGCTCGCCCAGGCGATGATCCCTCCCTCAGGAAAGTCGGACGCGGGGCCAAATGAGATCAGGTTCTGGTTGTTCCGGCCGAACGTGGTACTGATCGACGTCCCCCGGTAGTCGAACCGGAACGAAGACCCGGGAATCGCAGCGTTCCAGGTGTTCGCGGCGTTTCGTATCGCCGTGACGGTGGCAGAACCACCGCTCCCCGGGTTGACCAGGAACGAGGCGGGAATGGACCACTTCCGCTTCCCGTAGCTGAAGACGACCGTGAACGGCTTCTTCTGGCTGACGACGTTGTCATCGGTCCAGACAACGACGTACCCGCTGCTCGCGCCGCCGGGGTACTGATCGCTCGTGATCCCGGTCGGTACCCTCACCACGATCCGGGTATCTGACCAGGAGACGATGTCGTTCACATTCTCGCTGTAGTAGGGGTATCCCGAGGCCCAGATCGTCGTTGTGCCGGTCGAGGAGTATCGGTAGAGGAACCCGACGTCAGCCGGCGAGGTCCGCGAGGCCTTGGTCCCAAACCCGCTCCCGGTGATCGTCACCAGGGTCCCGGTGCCAGCAGATGCGGTAGGCGGCGAGACGCTCGAGATCACGGGTGTTGCCGCGGTGGCACTGGTACCGGGGCCTGAGACCGCGGGGAGGGTGGCGGGGATACCGGCCGATACAGCGCTGAGATATCGGTCGAAGGCATCGATCGGAATACCCGAACTCTTCTGAGAGCCGTCGATCACGACCATGCCGTCCCGGACATGGAGCATCCCCTGGCTCCCGCCCGCAAAGGTGGTGCCCCACCGCGGGTGCTGATCGAGGAAGAAGTACGCCTCGGTCCCGGGAACCAGGACGGGCTGGTCCTCCACCCACTGGGTGAGGCCGTCCACGGTTCCCCCGGGGACGGTGACCGGGACCGTTCCCGCGAACCGGTGCCGAGTCGAACGGTCGACCCGGACCCGTGCCGTCGTCACGATGGCGGTCTGATCAGAGTTCCAGGAGCTCTCAGTCCCGATGATCGTACCGAGGACGATATCGTCCGACTGCTGTGCGAGAGAGGAGAGATCCTGCTTCACCATCAGACCCTCCGCCCCCGAGAGGGAGAGGGAGACCGCCGCGATGCAGAGAAAGAACATCACGGCCCGAGTCCAGGAGGCCGGTGGCCTCACGAGTCCGAAATTACTGTTCATACTGGGCCTTCTCGATCCAACCGTGCAGTCGGTCGTGGGTGGATTATGCATCTGGTCCAACCATGATAACCGTTTGGGAGGCAGTGGTCCGCCCGGGCCGGTCCTGTCCTGCTAGAACCACTGGTCGAGAGTCCGCTGGCCGGCCGTCACGCCCAGCCGTTCGAGGGCCCCCTTCACCCGCTCCCCGGAGAACGAATACTCGTCGCAGAGCATCGCAGAGAGACCCTCTCCATCCGGAGGTCGCCATGCGAGGTCCACCGTCCCCCCGAACGGTGGGTGCAGAAAGAACTCGATGACCGGGGCCGGGTCGAATTCCGGGAGGCGTTCGGCCACCGTCTCCTCGAACCGCCCCTCCCGGACGATCTTCAGGGCCGTCTTCGGACCGACCCCGCGCACCCCTTCGTTGAAGTCGGTCCCGACCAGGACCCCGACCTGGATCAGCTCCTCTCGTCCGATCCCCAGCCCTTCGAGGGCCGCGGTGAGCCGGATCCGCTCGGGCTCCACCGTGATCGTCCGGCCGTGGAGCCGGCGACGGCCGCTGATCGTGATGTTCCGAGCGAGCACTGGTGCGCCGAAGAGGAGGGAGTCGTAATCCTGGCTCACTGCGTACGCCACCTGCCCGGTCGCGGCGAGCCGTGCGGCCTCCGCCTCCCCCTCGCTCGGCGCCCGGACCCAGGGGACCCCGAGAAGATCGAGGAGCCGACGGGAGGACTCGATCACGGCCCCATCGATCCGTGTCGCCGAGCGGGCCTGTCGGTAGGCCTCCACGTGGTCTCCGCGCTCGATTGCGGCCGTGTACTGCCGGCCCGCCTCCTCGCGCACGCTCCGACGTGCCTCGATCGTCCGGGACTTGAGAGGAGGAGGCGGACCGTCGTAGACGTAGACCGGCCGCACCCCGAGCTCGAGAAGCCTTGTCGTCCGGAAGAAGAGGCCCGAGAGATGGGAAGTGACCCGTCCCTCCGCGTCCACGAGCGGTGTCCCGTCCGGCTGCCTGATGATCGTGAGGAACTGATAGAGCGCGTTGTGAGCGTCGATCGCAGCAGCCCCGGAGAGGCCGTCCCAGCCGATCGGATCCCGGTACGGGGCGAGGATATCCCGGAGAGCGACCCCCATAGGATCAGCTCTCGGAGCCGGATCGGTTAAACATGACGGCCCTCACCGGTAGAGGCGCCGCTGGAAGTCCAGGACGATTGCATCGATCTGGGCAACGGTCTCGGTGTACTTCTGAGTGAGGACTTCCTGGGTCTCGATCAGGTTCATCCGGATCCCGCGCTCCCGCTCGACCAGGGTCCGGGAGAGGGCGGTGATCTTCGCGCCGAAGACGAGGAAGAGGCCCCCGAGCGAGAGCATCATCAGCGTCGCCGATACCGCGATGGTGAGATCCTGCCAGAGACGGAGGACGAGGACGAGGGTCGAGATGACAAGGATGATCGTGAGCACGAACTCGGGCAATGCATCGCGGAGGTCCATGCTTTTAGGTGATGAAGTCCCAGTACTTAAGCTACCTGTTTCTCGGGTGCTTATGAAGAAGAGCCGGTTTCTTCCCTTTGCAGGGATCGTGGTGATGCTCGTGGTCGCCGAGCTCGGTGCGGTACTGATCGGCCCGCTGATGCACCAGGCTGGGATCGTCGCCTTTGAGGACCCGGGTTCGGCCGCGAATCCCCTCATCTTCCTCGTGCTTCTTCTCGGTTTCACGGCCCTCCTCCTTGTCCTGATCCGGATGGGGATGCGACGGGTGATCCGGGCGATCGTCCTCCTTTCAATCGGGCTCTCGTTCGTCTACATCTTCATCGCGCTCCTCGGAGCGGTGACGACGGACCCGAG
Source organism: uncultured Methanomicrobiales archaeon (assembly GCA_949320185.1). GTDB lineage: Archaea > Halobacteriota > Methanomicrobia > Methanomicrobiales > Methanospirillaceae > UBA288. The sequence continues at coordinate 3,923 of CASGHK010000011.1, forward strand.
GATCGTGCTCGGTGGTGCAGCACTTCTCGGAGCGGCGGCGGTGATCCTCCTCCATTCCTATCCCGAGTGGTACGTGATCGACGTGCTGGGTCTTCTCCTCGCAGCCGGAGTCGCGGCGATCTTCGGCACCTCACTCGGCGTCCTCCCGGTCCTGCTCCTCCTGGTTCTGCTCGCCGTCTACGATGCCCTCTCGGTCTACCGCACCCGGCACATGATCGCCCTCGCCGAGGGCGTCCTCGAACAGCGGGCCCCGATCCTGTTCATCGTGCCGAAGGAGCGGGGGTATTCATTCATCAGGGATGGGGTTGGCCCGGTTGACACCGTGCCGGCGGACGAACAGCGTCCGGCCCGGGATGAGGGTACGGGGCGCTCCGCCCTCCTGATCGGAATGGGAGACCTGATCATGCCCGCGATCCTCGTGGTCTCGGCCAACACCTTCATCACCGCTCCCGGTCTCGGATTTCTGAACGCTCCGGCCCTCGGCGCCATCGTCGGCTCGGTGGCCGGCCTCCTCCTCCTCCTCCGGTTCGTCGACAAGGGACGGGCGCATGCGGGCCTTCCCCCCCTCAACGGCGGGGCTATCCTCGGTTTTCTCGCTGGGTGCGCAGCTACCGGCGCCTGGGCCTGGTTATGACCGCCCCATCGATCTGCGTCGAACCGTATTGAGAAATTCTATATACTTACCAACATGATCGATCATTATGGATCTCTCGCTCATCCAGAAGGACATCCTGATCACCTTGATCACGCTCTATCACCGGGACTCGCGGCCGATCAAGGGTGAGGAGATCGCCGAGGTGATCCAGCGAAATCCCGGGACTATCCGGAACCAGATGCAGCCCCTCAAAACCCTCAAGCTGGTCGATGGTGTACCGGGGCCGAAGGGGGGGTACAACCCCACCACGAAGGCCTACCAGGAGCTGAACATCTCACAGGCCGGCAACGACGCCGAGGTCCCGATCGCCCGAAACGGGGAACTCCTCCCGGGGCTCGGTGCTACCGAGGTCGACCTTACGACCCTCTGCCATCCCGACGTCTGTCACGCAGTGGTCCGGGTTATGGGCAGCGTCAAGCAGTTCGAGATAGGGGATGAGATAACGGTCGGCCCGACACCGGTCAACAAGCTCCTGGTCCGAGGCGAGATCTTTGGCAAGGACGAGGTGGAGGGCGCCCTGATGATCTCCATCTCCGAGATGATCTCGCTCCCGAAGAAGCCGGTCCGTGACTACATGTCCCACCCGCTCCGGGTCGTGCCGGCGACGGCGACGCTCAGAGACGCAGTCCAAATCTTCGCCGGGATGCAGATCAACGGGGCACCGGTGATGGACGGCTCGACGATGCGCGGGATCGTGACGGTCACCGACGTGATCCGGGCCCTATCGGCCGGTCGGGACCTTGCGACCCGGGTCACGGAGGTGATGACCGAGGACGTGGTCCAGGTCGAGGGCGATGCCCGGCTCTTCGAGGTGGTGAAGCGTTTCAAGGAGCGCGAGATCGGACGCCTGATCGTGATCGAGGATGGTCGGCCTGTCGGGATCCTGACCAAGACGGACATCATCAGGGTCTTCCCGCCTTCGTGAACCCTCGAGATGCGTGTTGGGGTGTCCGTGAGGAGAACGCAGTTTTTATAGTTCGAGAAGCAGACCATTCTGCCATGGTGAACACCTTCTCCCGGAGCCTTTCACGTAAAAGGATCATGTCGAACGACGGGATGGTGATCGGGACCCTCAAAAATATTCTCGTCGACCTGGACAGCGGTCAGGTCGTCGACCTGATCGTCCGTCCGGATCCGACCTTCGACGTGACTGGATATCGTGTCGACGGAGATCGGCTCCTGATCCCGTTCGAGGCGGTGAAAGACATCAAGGACTACATCGTCGTCGACCGGTACGCGTCCAAGCAATAAGAGAAAAAGGGCACTCAGGGAAGGTAGTGGCGGACGGCCTCCACGAAACCGTCGCCGAACGGGGCCGTCGCCACGAAGTCGGCCGCCGCCTGTGCGCTGGGGACGGCGTTGCCTACTGCGGCTCCAGCCCCCGCCTCTTTTATCATCTCCACGTCGTTCTCGGAGTCCCCGATCGCGAGGAAGTCTGAAAGTTCGAGGCCCATAGCCGATGCGAGCGCGGCGAGCGCAGTCGCCTTGGTGACACCCACCTGCTGGAGGTGGATCGCGAACCCGGTATCGAGCACCCGGACAGGGTGGCCGGCGAGCAGGCGGCGTACCTCGTCGACGGGGACGTTTCGGGCGAACGCAACGTCGGCGTGGCGCAGGGCGTGGGAGTAGAGGTCGAGCTCCACGCCCCGAGCGGTGTAGTGCCCCCGGAGGTCTTCGAATGCGGCAAGTGTCACCTTGCGATCGGCCTCGAGGACTGGCTCGACCGGGTACTCATGCCGCCAGACACCCCCATTCTCAGCGATGACGGCACCGCTCGTCCCGATCATCTTGGCGATGCTGTCCATGAAACAGAGGGTGTTGCCCGAGGCGAGCACCACGGGTATGCCGTCATCGACGAGCCGACGGATCTCCTGGATGGCGGCGAGGCTGATCCGGCGGGCACTGTCCGTGATCGTGCCGTCGATGTCGGTGACGACGGCCCTCATACGGGCTTGAGACCTGCCTCTTCGACCATGAAGGTCGCCTCGCCCTCGGGTAGGTTCGGGCTGTCCACGAGGCGTGCGATCCTCTTGCCGCCCTTCGACTTCCTGAGATAGAGCCGGAAGGTGGCCGTGTGCCCGACGATGTTACCGCCGATCGGCCTGGTCGGATCGCCGAAGAAGACACCCGGGTTGGACATCACCTGGTTCGTGACCAGGCCGACGGCGTTGTTCTCGTCCACGAGTTTGAAGAGCTCGTGCATGTGCCGGTTCAGCTTCTGCTGCCGGGTGGCGAGCGTACCGCGCCCGGCGTACTCGGCCCGGAAATGGGCCGTGAGCGAGTCGATGATGAAGAGCCGGACCGGGAAGTCCGACGTCTTCAGCTCGGCCGCCAGCTCCCGGGCCGTGTCGATCAGGAGCATCTGGTGGTCCGAGGTGTGCGCCCGGGCCACGTGGATGTTCGCCAGGAACTCCTCGGTGGTCGGAAGCTCCAGGTCGGGCGCATCAGGGAACGAAAGCCCGGTCACCATCTGCTCGATCCGTTCGGGGCGGAAGGTGTTCTCCGTGTCGATGTAGATGGCCGAGCCGCCGAGCCCGCCGAGTTCCTCGGGCACCTGGACATTCACGGCCAGCTGGTGGACGATCTGCGACTTGCCCGAGCCGAACTCGCCGTAGCACTCCGTGATCGCCTGGGTCTCGACCCCGCCACCGAGGAGCTCGTCGAAATCAGGTACGAAGGTTTTGAGTTTCCGGATCTGTTTTCTCTGCTCGAAGACGTCCTGGCCGGTTCGGAACCCGCCGATGTCCGCGATCTCGCGGGCGGCCTTGATCATCTTCTTCGCAGTCGATTCGCCGATCTCGGCGGACTCGGCCAGATCGGCCGGCGACGCGGTTGCGATGCTCTCAACGGTCAGGTATCCCGCCTCGCGGAGCTTGTCCGCGGTGGTCGGCCCGACACCGGGGAGATCCTCGATCTCCAGTGAGCGTCCTGAGACAGGTGCTGTCATATCGTATCTCCTACAGAACTGGTGAGTTCTTCTGATAGTTCGATCCGACCGGGGTTTCCGGCCGCTCCAGGTAATGACGTCGACGCAGGTGGTAATAACCGGGACCATCGCGGAGCGAAAGTAAAGAGCCGCGGAGAGGTCGGGACGGTTCCGGCCCTAATCCCCGTGATGGTCGGCAAGGCCTTCGAGCCGCCGGCGGACGGTCCCGGCATCCGGGACTGTCGGTTCGATCCGGTCAGGGAACAGCCGGTTGCCGAAGAGGCGGCCCTCGATGCGGAACTCGTCGCCCATCCTGAATCCCCCTCCTTCCAGCAGGTACCGTCGGTGCCCATCATCAATGAAGAGGCCGGCAGGCGTCGCAAGGACGGTCCCTTCGATGGTTGCCGCCACCTCACCGGCGGACGGGAGGAGAACCCCCGTGCTCCAGCCTGCCGAGACCTCGAGGTCGCCGAAACGACCGGGCTTCATGGCCCCCCCGTAGACCTCGAGCCGGTCGCCAACTGCGATCGGGAGTAGCGCGTGGTCGCCCCAGAGGACGACGGGGACCTCCCCCGTCTCGTCCCCGAGCACGAGGTTTCTGACCCAGGAGGGGTCACCCGAGCGCGCGATGAACTGCCGTGGGGGTTGGAGCGCACGGACGTCGCCCCTGACCGAGACCGTCCCTTCCGGGGGCAGGGCCCCGAGCGACACGGTGGGGACCTCGGGGGCGGACTCGACCGGTTCGACCGTCGACCCCTCGTCGATCGAGAACTCGCGCCGGTCCGTCCGACGGCCCGGTTCCAGGTTGGTGACCCGGATTGCAGCCCCAGGGGCCAGTCCGTCGAGCAGGTCGGGCCTCCAAGCGACGAGCCGGAAGACCCCATCCGCGTTCCCGACGAGTGCCTCGGTCATCGTCCCGGGAGTCCCGTCGCGGCGTGAAAACGACCGTTGTGGACGGAGGGTGAGGACGCGGACGACGAGTTCGGCAAGAGGCTCGAGGCCCGGAGTCCAGGCATCGGCCCCTTCCGGCGGCACCGGGCAGTCGACCTCGCATCCTGCCTTCTGGAGAGCGAGTGCCGTCACCTCGCCGCGGCGGCGGACCGAGGGGCGGGCGATCACCTCGAGGACCTCGCCCACCGCTAGCTCGGAGATGGCGTCCGCCTTTTCGTCGAAGAGGGCCACCTCCATGCGGCCCGTCTCATCCCCGAGCGTGATGGTCGCGATCCGCCCCTCCTCACCGTCTGAGCGGAGGAAGGTGCGAGGCCCGGAGATGCCGAGAACCCGGCCGAAGAAGAGGACCAGGCTCGCCTTCCCGAGGAGGTCGGCGATCTTGCGGTGGGCGCGCCCGAGGTCACCGACCACGAGCATCGCGGCCGTCGGCTCGTCCACGAGCCCACCGCAGGACGCGGCCTTCGCCTCCACCCGCTCTTCGAACTCCGCCTCGGAGATGAGGTCGTCGACGAGGGCGTAGTGAAAACGCATCGCCTAGAGCCAGGGGGGCGTCAACTGGGTCGCCACCAGGTCGTCGACGGTCTCGGCCCGGCGCATCGGAGCTCGGTCGGGGCCGCGCACGAGCAGTTCGGCCGCGCGTGGACGGGCGTTGTACTGCGACGCCATCGAGAAGCCGTATGCGCCCGCGTCCAGGATCGCGAGGAGGTCCCCCTCGGTGACGGCCGGAAGGGGCCGGTCCTCCGCGAGCAGATCACCGGACTCGCAGATCGGGCCGGCGACCGTACAGGTCGATTCCAGCGGGGCATCCGCGTGGTTCGCGACCACGATCTCGTGGTAGGAGCCGTACATCGCCGGGCGGACCAGCTGGTTGAAGCCGGCGTCGACGTTCACGAACCGACGGTGAGCGTCCTTCGTCGAGTTGACACGGGTGAGCAGGACGGTGGAGTCCGCGACGAGTGAGCGGCCCGGTTCGACCCAGAGAGCCGGCCGGATACCGAGGGCCGTCATCCCGTCGACGAAGACGGGCATCACCGCATCCGCGTACTCGCGGGGGGTTGGAGCCCGGTCCTCGTCGTGCCTGTACGGTATGCCGAGGCCCCCCCCCAGGTCGATGAACTCCAGGACGACCCCCATCCGAACCAGCTCGCCCGCGATCCGGACCATCACCCGAGCCGCCTCGATGAAGGGATCGAGCGCCAGGATCTGCGAACCGATGTGGCAGTGGATCCCGACCGGCCGGACATGATCGGCCTCGAGCGCGGCCCGGTAGGCGTCCGGGACCCGCTCGTGAGGTATCCCGAACTTGGACGAGGCGAGACCTGTCGCGATCTTCGGATGGGTCGGGACGTCGAGGGCCGGGTTGACGCGGAACGAGACGAAGGCCTCCTTCCCGAGCGTTCCGGCCACCTCATCGATCGCGCGGAGCTCGTCCATCGAGTCGAGCGTGACGCGTATTCCGCGCTCGATAGCGAGGCGCAGATCGTTTCGCGACTTCGAAGAGCCGTTGAAGAGGAGGTGAGATGGCTCCATCCCTGCCCGGAGAGCCAGCTCGAGCTCCCCCGGGCTGAAGACGTCGGCGCCGGCCCCCTCATCGGCGAACACACGGAGGAGGGCGGAGTTGCCGTTCGCCTTTGCTGCATAGAGCACCAGGACCGGCTTGTAGTGCGCCGAGAGCGCGTCGCGGTACTCCCGGTACCTTGCCCGCACACGCCCCTCGTCGGTGACGTAGAGCGGGGTGCCATACTCCTCTGCGAGTCGTACTGTGTCGTGCTCGCCGATAAAGAGGTGACCGTCCTGGACCGAGAGGTGAGGGGGAAGGTTCATCGCATCGCCTCCATCCGTTCGAGAGCCTCGCGGATACGCTCGACCGACCGGGTCAGGGCGAAGCGGACGTAGCCCTCGCCGTGGGAGCCGAACCCGACGCCCGGCGTGGCGACGATCGCCGCCTCGTCAAGGAGTCGGGCGGCGAACGCCATCGAGTCCTCGACCGGAAGCCAGACATAGAAGGTCGCCTTCGGGGCTTCGACCGCGAACCCGAGGGCCCTGAGCCCCGCGATCAGCACGTCCCGCCGCTCCTGGTAGACCCGGCAGGCGGAGGCAACGCAGTCCTGAGGTCCCGAGAGGGCGGCGATCGCCGCGTGCTGGACCGCATCGAAGACTCCCGAGTCGACGTTCGTCTTGACCCGCCCGAGGCCTGCGATCAGCTCCGGGTTGCCGACGGCCATCCCGATCCGCCAGCCGGTCATGTTGTAGGTCTTGGAGAGAGAGTGCATCTCCACCCCCACCTCGCGGGCGCCGTCCGTCTCAAGAAACGAGGGTGCCCGGTACCCGTCGAAGGAGATCTCGGAGTAGGCGTTGTCCGAGACCACGACGACGTCGTGTTCACGGGCGAACTCGACCACCTCGTCGTAGAACGAGGGGGGGGCGATCGCCCCTGTCGGGTTGTTCGGGTAGTTAAAGAAGAGGAGCCGCGCTCGCCTCGCGACGTCGGCGGGGATCGCATCGAGATCGGGCAGGAACCCGTTTTCGGCCGTGAGGGGGAGTTCATGGAGCGCGCCCTCGGCGAAGAGGGTCGAGGTGCGGTAGACCGGATATCCCGGGCTCGGGGCGAGGACCACGTCCCCGGGGTTCACGAACGCCTCGGGGACGTGGGCGATCCCGTCCTTGGAGCCCATCAGCGCGAGCACCTCGGTTGCGGGGTCGAGTTCCATCCCGAAGCGGGACCCGTACCACCCGGCGACCGCCTCGCGGTACGCCGCCATCCCGGCGTAGTCCGGGTAGTGGTGATTCGCCGGGTCTCGCGCCGCGGTGCAGAGGGCTTCGACGACATGCGGGGGGGTGGAAAGGTCAGGGTCGCCGACCCCGAGGTCGATGATATCGGCGCCGGACCGGGCCTTTTCAGCCTTCATCGCGTCGATCCGTGCGAAGAGATAGGGAGGGAGGGCGCTGAGCCGGTCCGCGTACATGCGCCAGATCTATTGACCGGGCCGGACTTTAAGCTGAGGACCGGCTCAATACCCGGTCGCGTAATACCAGCCGTTCTCCCGGACCAGCCGGACCGGTGCTCCGAAGAGGGACCCGATCCGCTCGTCGGTGAGGACCTCCTCCTTCGGGCCGTCGGCGACGATCCGCCCGTCCTGCATCAGCACCACCCGCTCGCACTCGGGGATGATGTCGTGGAGCTGGTGCGTCACGACGATCACCGCCGTTCCGGCCTGGGCGACCCCCCGGAGTGTCTGGCGAAGGGTGCGCAGCGCCGAGAGGTCAAGGCTGTTCGTCGGCTCATCGAGCAGGAGGGCTGACGGGTCGTGGACGAGGGCGCGGGCGACCAGGCACCGCCGGGCTTCCCCCGATGAGAGGGACCCGATTGACCGGTCCAGGAGGTGCCCGATCCCGAGGAAACGGCCGACTTCTTCCGCCCTGGCGAGCATCGTGGGTGTTACCCGGTGATTGAAGAGGCCGATCGAGGAGAAGAAGCCCGAGAGGATGACCTCACGCCCGGTCGCCCCGGGGTCGTACGCCTCCTGCAGGTCGTTGGAGACGACCCCGATAGCCGAACGGAGGTCGAAGACGTCCCAGATATCGCGCCCCCGGCACGAGAAGACCGTGTCCTCCCGGCGGACCGGATAGAACTCGCGGAGCACCGTCCGGATCAGGGTCGACTTGCCGGCCCCGTTCGGGCCGAGGATCGCGAGGTGCTCGCCCTCGTCGAGCCGAAGAGAGACACGGTCGAGAGCGGGGCGCCCCTCACGGACGACCGTGACGTTCCTGAACTCGAGGAGCGGTGGATAACCTGCCGCTCGGGGCCTCGTGCCCGTGTCCGTCCCTTTCCTGCTCGTCTCTTGATGGTCGGGCGTGATAGATCTCATGGGTCCGGGGCTCCGTGAGGCGCGTCCCATGACGATTGGCGCAGAGGCTCTTTAAAGCCCGTACGGAGAACGCTGTTTCCCCGACGCCAGCCTCCTCCCCGGCGTCAGCCTGATAACCACGCACGACGGAGACCGAAGGCGTGGACGCACAGAGGCCGGCTCCGGAGCTCGCTGGCCGGCTGGAGAGGTTCCGGGCGCGGCTGGACCGGGACGACCCGGACTGGAAGATGGCGGCGGTCTTCGGGCCGGTCAACCGCTACTTTCTCGCCGGGACGCTCCAGGATGGAATCCTGTTCGTCCCCCACCACGGCGAGGCGACGCTCTGGGTCCGAAGGAGCCTCAAGCGGGCCAGCATGGTTCACCGGCGTGTCCTCGAGGAGCGGGTGCCGGCCCAGCTCCACGAGGGGTGCTCCGAGGCCGACTTCGGCAGGGCCGCCTATGCCGCGCTCGTCGAGAAGGGGCACGACGGACCTGTCCGGTTCGGGGCCTTCGGCACCGAGATTGTGGTCGGGCAGCTCGGCTTCGGTGACTCCTCGCTCCAGCCGACCGCCTTCGACGGGCCGGGGGCTGCCAGTTCTCGGGAGCCGGGGGATCCGACTTCAGGCCGGCCACCGGGTCTTCCTCGATTGCGCCTGCATGAGCCAAGGGTACCAGACGGACCGAACGATGACCAACTTCTTTCGGGGCGAACTCCCGCCGGCCGCCGTCGAGGCCCACGGACGCTGCCTGGCCCTCGAACACTCGATGGCCGCGTTACTCCGGCCGGGCGTCACCCCGGCGGAGGTCTACGCGGCTTCAACTGCCGGCCTCGAGCCGTCCTTCCTCGAGCACTTCTCGGGCTTCGGCACCCGCCGCGCCGGCTTCCCCGGCCACGGCACGGGCCTCCAGGTCGATAAGTGGCTCGTGATCGCCCCGGGGTCCGTTGAGCCGCTCGAGGAGGGGATGGTGATCACCCCTGAGCCGAAGAAAGGGGTCCCCGAGATAGGTACGGTCGGAAGGGAGAACACCCACCTGGTCACCCCGTCGGGCGGCCGTTCCCTGACAGGGAGCCATCCCGGACTGCTTCCCGTGTCGTGATCCCGGGAACCCGGTCGATGACGATGACGATGCCCTTATCCGGGCTGGGCCATTACTGTTGATCACGGCATGCCCCCCCTGTACTCCCTGATCCTCTTTGTCACGGCGGTGCTCACCGGTCTCCTCGCCGCCTACGCCTGGCACCACCGGGCGCTGGGGGACGCAACCCGCTATGCCGCCCTCCTCTTCAGCGCGATGACCCTGCACGCGGCGGGCTATGCCCTCGAGCTCAATGCCCCCGACCTCGAGACAGGCCTCGTCTGGATCCGCGTGGAGTACCTCGGGATCGCGGTGATCGGGCTCCTTGTGCTCGGGATGATATTCTCCTATGTAGGGTACGGCCACCTGTTGACCAGACGGGTTCTCGCCGGGCTCTCCGTCATCCCTGCGGTGACCCTTGTCCTTGTCTTCTTGATGCACCCCCTTTACTACGCGACGACCGTGTTCGATACCTCCGGCCCCTTCCCCCTGATCATCTTCGAAGTTGGACCGTGGTATATCATTCACTCCCTCAATCTCCTCCTCTCCGTTCTCGTCGGAATCGGGGTGCTCCTCATGGCCTTGAGACGTGCGACCCACGCACTGATTCGCAGCCAAATCCTGATGCTGCTGCTCGGTGCCATCTTTCCGGTGGTGGCGTTCATCGGCTACCTCGTGGTCCCGATGAACCCGAAGATCGATGTGATCCCGTTCTTCTATCCCCTGACCGCGATCTTCTTCACGATCGGGATGACCCGGTTCCAGCTCTTCGGTCTCGGCCCGGTTGGGTATGCGACCGTCGTCGAACGAGTCCCGATCGGCGTACTCGTGCTCAACAACCGACGGCAGGTGATCGATGCGAACCCGGCGGCATGGGACCTGCTTGGGGAGGAGGTGACCGCGATCGGCACGAGCCTCGACCGGGTCGCAACTCGCCTCCCCGCACTCCCAGCCCTCGTCGCAGCCGCCGACGGCACCGAGACCGAGGTGCCTGATGGGGACCGCCACCTCGTGGTCTCGGTCGTCCCGCTCGCTGACCGTCCGAACCGGGCCGACGGTTCAGTCGTCCTGGTCCGCGACGTCTCGGCCCGCCGTCAGGCCGAGGAGGCGCTCGCACGACGGACAGCTGACCTCGAAGCGGCCAACCAGCGCCTCTCGCTCCTGTCAGCCGTCACCCGGCACGACATCGCGAATCAGCTGGTGGTGATCGACGCCCGCCTCGGCTTGCTCGGGGAGGCAACGGCGGGGACACCGGCGCAAGAAGAGGTCGAATCCCTCGCCACGGCCGTCGACCGGGTCCGGGCGATGGTGGAGTTCATGCGCGACTATCCGGCGATCGGGACCCAGGCCCCAACCTGGCTCGACCTCCGCGAGACGGCCGTGCGGGCGATCCAGAGCGTCGCCCTCGGCGGAATCACTGTCGAGAACCGCCTCCCCGATGTCGCCGTCTATGCCGATCCCCTCCTGGAGCGCGTCTTTGCGACCCTGGTCGAGAACGCGGTCCGGCACGGCGGCCCGGTGACGCGCATCCGGCTGAACGCGGAAGATGCGGCCGACGGGCTCGTCGTTATAGTTGAGGGGTATAGTGTCATTTCAGCCCCCAACTCCTATCACCTAGGAGGGGTTCATGACCAGGATTGTTTGCCCGCGATGTCACTGTGAGAAGCTGTATCGCATGAGCACAGGACAGCGTCGATGCTCCCACTGTCGGTACGACT
>CASGHK010000012.1 GCA_949320185.1 uncultured Methanomicrobiales archaeon
CGAAGTCGGCGGCCTGGATGCAGACCTCCTGCCGGGAGTCTTTGTGAGCCACCCGGATTGCATCGGGATTCAGCACCCCGTTCCGGTTCTGATCCATCGCCTTGAAGACGATGTAGTCGTTGAATGTGTCCTGGCCGACACTGTCGAGGGACTTGTCGACGACGAGATCGAGCGGCTCCGTGGGCTGGTATTTCGTGACGATGGCCGAGACGAGCGATCCGCAGAGGTAATTGTAGACGGTCTGGTGATGGGATCGGAGACGGTCGTAGACTTCGTCTTTTCGGAGGAGCGCGTAGGCGATATCCAGGTCCGTGGATGCGACGCAACCAACGACCCGTCGGACGGTCACATCGTCGGAGTTGTGGTATTTGAACTCGGGTAGCTGCCGTACGGATTTCTTGACGGTATTTCTGCGGATCTTCGCGAAGCACCGGCGAATGGGCTGGTCATCGCGGACGATGAGGCCGGCGATGACGAAGTACTTCGTCATGCGCGGCCCAAAGCCGAGGTCCCCCGATTCGTCGATGTAGATCTTCACGGAGCAGGGTTGGTATCGCTTCTGCTTATATGTCGATGTTACAGGGGGACGGAACCCTGCCGAAGGATCCCACACAATCGGTCTCGCTCCGTCTACGCTCGCTGCGGAGCATGCCACACGTTCCCCGTTGCGCGCGCTGGTATCTCTCTTTACGAGCGCGCTCGCAAAATACGATCCTGATTACGAGCGCTCGCGAATTTTTCTCGCGCCGCTCGATCCTCTTCTGCTTCCCAGATATAGTAGGTGCCACGACCCGTTCCTTGGGACCGGAACGCAGGATGCCGCTCCTTGAGCGCTCTGAGGAGCCGGCTGGCCTGATGCAGGCTAATCTGGCATCCGTCCGCGGCCGTCGGTCCGCATCCGCGTCGTCCCCGGCGACCGTCGCCGTCACACGGGGGGCCGTCCCCATCCGTGGTGCCGGCTCAAGGAGATATACAAAACTATTTCCATTCGCAGGGGAGAATGGCACCCGTCGATAGAGGCATCACGATGAAGGCATGGCGGACCATCGTGGTCCTGTTCCTCATCTGCGCCGGCGTGGCGAGCGCCGCTGCGGGGGGAATCTACGTCTTCGCGGCGGAGTGGGGCACCCCTGGGTCGGGGCCGGGGCAGTTCAACCTCTCCTGGGGGCTCGCAGCGGACCGTGCCGGGAACGTCTACGTGGCGGACTTCTACAACGACCGCATCCAGAAGTTCTCATCGGACGGCGCCCTCCTTGCGACATGGGGCGGGTACGGGACCGGCAACGGACAGCTCCGCCACCCCACCGGCGTCGCGGTGGACATCGCCGGAGACGTCTATGTGGCGGACCACTACAATCACCGGATCCAGAAGTTCACCTCGTCCGGCACCTTCCTCGCGAAGTGGGGCAGCAGGGGAACCGGAGACGGGCAGATGACCTTTCCGTACGGCGTCGGCGTGGATAGCACGGGCCACGTCTACGTGGCCGACTACTACAATCACCGGATCCAGAAGTTCACCTCGTCCGGCACCTTCCTTGCGAAGTGGGGCAGCAGGGGAACCGGAGACGGACAGTTCACATTCCCGTGCGGTGTCTCGGTGGATGCAACCGGGAACGTGTACGTGGCAGACCAGTACAACCACCGCGTCCAGAAGTTCTCCTCGTCCGGGACCTTCCTCGCGAAGCTCGGCGGCGACGGCAGCGGAGACGGACAGATGCACTACCCGACCCATGTCATGTTCAACGCCGCCGGCACCGTCCTGGTCTGCGACCACGGCAACCACCGGATCCAGGAGTACACGCCGTCCGGCACGCTCGTCAGGACATGGGGGACCAAGGGCTCGGTAGCGGGGGAGTTCTCTTCCCCCACCGCCCTGGGATTCGATGAGGCGGGGAACCTCTACATCGCCGACACCAACAATCACCGGGTCCAGAAGTTCACCCCGGTCCTCACGGTCCCTGGCGCACCGCTGGTGCCAACCGACCTGGACGGCGACGGGCGGTACGAGGACGACAACGGCAACGGCCGAAAGGACTTCGCGGACGTCGTCCTGTTCTTCAACCAGATGAGCTGGATCGCGGCGAACGAGCCAGTTGCCGCGTTCGACTACAACGGCAACGGCCGGATCGACTTCGCGGACGTTGTGTGGCTCTTCAACAACCTCTGATTCCGGTCCCCCTTTTTTCGGGTGACGCCGGGAATTGTCGGGCGCCTCTCGATTATTTTCGGTATGCTTGTTGTCGGGCGCGCCATCGCTCCGCATCGGGATGCGAGAAGCGGGTGCGGATCGTGATCCTGCTGGCAACCGTCCTGGCGGTAGCGGCGCTCACGGCACCCGGCACGGCGGCAATCGAGACGGCGCCGGCGAAGTTCAATGAGGGCATCTCCGGGTGCTCCAAATGCTGCTCGGACTCGTGGATGAAGGACCTCGGGTTCTACGGCATGGAGGGCGGCTTCGTCGCCGTCGTCGGCGGCAGGGGGGACGGTACCCCGCGCCCGAACGAGGAGCTCGTCCGCGACCTTTCGGAGGAGGGGGCGATCGCCCGCGCCCGGCGGGTCATCGTGTTCCTCCGCGAGATCGACCAGGGGACCGAGCGGTTGGGTCCGACGATCGACCGGGCCGGGTTCGACGCGTTCAGGAAAGCCGTGCTCTACCTCGCCCTTGTTGTTGATACCATCCCCCCGTTTTCCCCCTGCCGGGTTGGTGATCGGGAGGTGGGAGGTCGCGAGAAGGGAGGAGTACGAGATCGGCTGGCGGCAGTCCTCGTCTTCGAGCCCGTCTTACCCGGTGCGGCGATGGACACCCGCCGGCACGACCATCTCGAACCGTGCGCCCCTTGAAGGCTCTCCGACCTCTCGAATGCCGATGCCGGTGATGTCGAGGATCTCCCGTGAGATGGTCAGTCCGAAACCGGTGTTCTTGCCGTAGCCGTGCTCGAAGATCCGGTCCTTCTCGGCGAGGGGCACCCCATCACCGTCGTCCTCGCAGACGATCGTCATCTCATCGCCCCGTTCCTCGACGGCGAACCGGATCGTCGTGATATTCCCGCCATGCCGCAGGGCATTATCGACCAGGTTGAAGAAGACCTTCGCGATCAGAGGGTCGGCATACACCTCCAGGCCGGACGGGAGGTCGTTCTCGAGGGTCACCTCGCCGAGGGTGGCATCCCGTCCCACGCCGTCAAGGATCCCCCGGAGCGATTGCCACGTCGGGGCGTGCACCCCGATCGACTCGTACTCCTTGGTGAACTGGATCATCTTCGAGATCTTGCTGCTCGCCGTCGTGATATGCGAGAAGAAAAGATCGAGCGACGGGTCGGGCACCCTCTGGTGGAGAAGTTCGACGAACCCGTCCAGGGCCAAGAGCTGGTTCTTGATGTCGTGGCGGGTGATGCCCGAGAGCATCGTCAGCTTCCGGTTCACCTGCCGCAACGCGTCCTCCGCCCGCTTGCGTTCGGTGATGTCCCGGATGATGGAGAGCGTGACCTTCCGGTCCTGGATAAAGAAGACGTGGGCACTGACCTCCACCGGGATCTTCGACCCGTCCTTTCGCACATGGGTGACCTCGAATACCAGGTCACCCTTCTCCATGAGGTGCCGCGCGATGCTCCGTCCTTTCTGCCAGTCCTCGGGATCGTCGAGGTCCATGAACGACATCGAGAGGAGCTCGTCCCGCGTGTACCCGGTCAGTGTGGACATATTGTCGTTCACGTTGAGGAAGTGGGACGGACGGCCCTCAGGTGTGAACCCGTGCAGGGCAATCGCGTCGCTCGCGTTCTCGAAGAGGGCCCGGAACCGCTGCTCGCTCTGCCTCAGCTCCTCTTCGGCCTGCTTGGTCTCGGTGATGTCTTCAACGGACGAGAGGATATGAGGGCGCCCGCCCATCAGGACCACGGAAGAGGAGAACCGGCAGGTGCGGAGCTCTCCCGACTTCCGGCGAGTCGTCATCTCCAGGCCGAGCAACGTCCTCTGTCCCCGCAGTGACGAGGCGAAGCGCCCGTACTCCTCCTCGTCAGGGATGATACCGATCGTCGTCGCCATTTTTCCGATGATCTCTTCGCGGGAATACCCGGTTTCCCTCAGGAACGCTTCGTTGACATCGACGAAGCTCCCGTCTAATGCAGAGACGAGGGTGAGCGGCACCGGGCTGCTCCGAAAGATGGTCTGGAACTTCTGCTCGGACTCGCGGACCTGCTCCTCGACCAGTCGACGTTCGGTGACATCGCGCATCGAGACCAGCATCGCGGGTGCATCCTCGAAGATAATCTTCTTCCCGATGCATTCCACCCAGCGTTCGCGTCCCGTCGCGGTGATGAGCTTGTAATTGACCAGGTAGGCGTCGATGCCCTGGGAGACCTTGCCGAAGTCCCGCAGGACGTCTGCCTGCGACTCGGGGGCGACGAACTCCATCACGTTCCTGGTCCCGATCAGGCTCTCGTAATCGGGTGAATCGACGATCAGGCCGGCAGTCCGGTTGGCAAAGAGCAGGGTTCCCAAGAGATCCACGATCAGGACTCCCTCGAGAGACAGCTCGACGAGCGCCCTGAACTTCGCCTCGCTCGCACGGACCATCTCCTCCTTCGCATGAAGCTCGTCGTAGTTCTGCTTGAGCTCCTCTTCGGTGACCTTCAGTTCCTCGATGATTGCGTGGAGCTCCCGGTTGGTCTGGAGCAGGTCCTCCTCCACCCGCTTCAGTCTGGTCACCTCAGCGGTCACCGTCACGACGGCGGGCCTGTGGTCGATGGTGATCGGCATGGTGGAGAAGATCACATGGACCCGCCGTCCCCCCTTCACGGACAGGGCCAGGGGCACGTCCACGAGGGTGCCCTTCTGAAGCCGGTGCCCGATCAGCTTGAGCGCTTCGGGGAGCGAGACCAGCCCGAGATCCATCGGGTTCTTTCCGAGTACCTCGTCCTCCGAGTACCCGCTCGCCGTGAGAAATGCCCTGTTGACGGCCAGGAACCGGAAGTCCGGAGAGCTGTTGATCGCGATCGGGTACGGGCTGTTCTCGAAGATGGAGCGGAACTTCTGCTCGCTCTCCAACAGCTCTTCGGCAGCGCGCTTTCGCTCGGTGATCGGACGGGTTGTCGTGACGACGCCCTCGATACCCGGAGTGTCGCACAGGTTGACGGCGACCGCTTCGACGTCGACATAATCCCCGTTCGCGTGTCGGAAACGGTACTCCACCGACTGTCCAGAATTCGTCCGGGCATAGACAGACTCGATCGCCTGCTCGACGAGCGCCCGATCGTCCGGGTGCACGTACGTGAGCGGGCTGGCGCCAATCGCCTCGGCGGGGTCGTACCCGAAGAGACGGGTGAGGGACGGTGAGATGTACGTGATGAGGCGATTGTGATCCAAGATGCCGATCAGATCGGAGGAGTTCTGGATCAGGCTCCTGAACCGGAGCTCGCTCGCCCGGAGCAGTTCCTCGGTCTTCTTCTGGGTGGTGATGTCGACGATGACCCCGCGGTACCCGGTAAGCGTCCGGTTCCGGTAGAGAGGACCATAGAACACGATGACGGGAAATGAACTGCCGTCCTTTCGGACTGCCACGAACTCCATCGGCTCGATCGGACCGCCGCGGAGCACATTCTGGATCGCCTCCTTGACCCGTGCGTGCTGGGAGGGGTCGATGAAGGGAAAGATCTCGATTCTGTCTTTCAGGTCCTGGTCGGTGAGACCGAACCCGGCGAGGGCGTGCTGGTTGGCATACGTGATCCGGAACTCCAGGTCCGTCTCGAAGACCATCTGCGGAATGAGGTCGGCGAGGTCACGGTACTTCTCTTCGCTCTCCCGTACCGCGTCCTCCGCCCGCCGGCGTTCACTGTTGTCGATGAAGGTCTCGAGGAGTATGTCACGCCCTTCCAAGACCGTACGGGTGACGTACTTGACGATCAGGACGGTCCGACCATCTCCGGTCAGGAGGGTCCGCTCCGCATTGTCGACGACCTGGTCCAGGTCGGTGATCGGGCACCTCCCCGCCTCCGCCGGACAGATGAACCGGTGGCAGCGGTTTCCGACGATCTGCTCTTTCGAGAGCCCGATCATCGCTGCTCCGGCCGGATTGATGTCGAGGATCTCGTGGGTCGACGCATCGATGATCGCGATCCCGGCCTGGACCGACGAATAGATCTGGTCCAGGTACTCCCTGCTCCGTGCGATCATCGCCTCGGAGCGTTTCTGATCGGTGATGTCCCGGATCGATTCGATCGCGCCGACTCGCTCACCCTCTTTATTGAAGAGGGGACAGGCCTTGACGAGCACGGAGATCGCCTCTCCGCGAAGGGCAGGAAGGTCAACCTGGGCCGTCAGGACTCCGCGACTTGTGGAGATGTGAGAGTAGAGATGGGAGACGATCTCTTCCGGTTCGTTCACCAGGTCGATCAGAGTCGGGCGCCGTGTGCCGTAGAACGGGACGGCATATTCCCGATCACCCCTCCCCAGCATGGCGCCGGCAGGGACGCCGGTCATCTCCTCGATTGCGTGGTTCCATGCGATGACGGTGCCGGCACGGTCGATGGCGAACGTGGCGTCGGGAAGGAAGTCTATGATGTCTGCAAGACGCTGTTCAGAGTCCTGTTTCGCGCGCTCCGCCTCCCTTCTCCGGAGCGCCTGCCGGACCTTGTGGGCGAGCTCGGCGAACTGGGAGACCGGGTCACCGCCCTTCTGGAGATAGAAGTCGGCCCCACTCTCGATCGCCTGGATGACGATCTCCTCGCGGCCCCGGCCGGTGAAGAGGATGAACGGGATGTCGCCGAACCGTTCCCGGACCACCTGTAACAGCGCGATACCGTCCATGCCCGGCATCTGGTAGTCGGAGACGACGACGTCGTACGACCCGCTCGCGAGAGCCTCGAGGGCCTCGGGTCCCGATAAAGAGACGGCGACGCTGATATCCGGCGACTGCTCGAGGAAGAGTCGCGCGATCTGGAGGAGCCCGGGTTCGTCGTCGACATAGAGGACTCGGATCCCGGGCACCATCAGAATAACGATGATAACCGGTGAGATATCTCTTTGCATCACGGTAATCTGGCAGGGACGGGATACGCGAGAAGCGATCAGAAATCCAGCCGTCGTAACGAATTACCGACACGGATCTCCGTCCGGGCCCCGTTCCACTCGAGCGGCCAGGGTCCATGCCCGGATGGGATTCGCACTGCCCGGTCCATCTTCGGCGACGGTCGTTCGGAGGGACGCACGAACGCGATATCGGGCTCTCCTTTCCCGGCAGGGGCACGGGATTCACCGGCATCCCCGTCGCTTGCCGAGCTCGGAGGAACGGGACCGGCCCCTCATCGGGCAGGTTCGACACCGGCCTGAGAATCCCGGACCGTGACTGTGGCCCCCTCACGTCTGGAGATCCTCACCCGTCGTGCGCGTTCCCCGGGAGTCGAGGGGGTGCCGGCAGCGGGCACCCGGCGTGGTGGGAGGTGCAGCACCGGCCCGAACCCGACATGGGCGGCGAACAGACCAGCCGCCCGACCACGGGACTGGTCGCCAACGAGTTGTCGACGCCGTGCGTCCGCTTCAGGTCCTCCCCGGTGACGACGTCCCCGGCACGGACGTACACAAAGAAGGACCAGTGCTGCATTTCCGCCGGCCAGTGAACCGGACCGTCACGGGCTCCCCCTCAACCGTTCGAGCGCCGCCACCAGGAGAGCGACCTGCTCCTCGCGCCGGTCGGCGAGGTCACGGACCGCCGCCTCGTGCTGCCTCCGTGCCGCTACCGCGGCATCGATCGCCCCCCTTGTCGCCGCCACCGCCTCCTCGAGCCCCGTGTCGAGCTCGGTTGCGAACCCCCGAAAGGCCGCGTCCAGGTCCTGGAGCGTGGACCAGCGCAGGTTCTCGACGTTCGCCCGGACCAGGTTCTCGACCTGCCGCTCGACCCTCGCCCGGGCCCGCCGCTCGCGCAGTGCCCGGGGCAGGGCCCGGTCGACCACCTCCGGCGGGACCGGGAGGACGGGCGAGCTCGACCGATCCCGCCGGACCCACCAGGCCCGCGCCCGTCGTTCGAACCGGTGCTCGGATGTCGGGACACGGTACGGCACCTCGAAGAGTTCGGCCGCTGCGGTTCGGACTGACCCGATCAGCCGGGCCGCGTTCTCGTGGTGGACCTGGAGCCGGCAGGCGAGCTCCTCGTCCAGCACCGCCGCGGTCGCCTCGAGCTCGCGGGGGAACTCCTCGGCGACCAGCGCCGCCATCGCCTCGACCGCCGCCGCCTCGGTCCCGACAGTCGAGAGCGCCGCCAACGCTGCGTCGGTGAGCCGCGCCCGGTACCGTTCCCGGAGGACGGCGGCATGCGCCTCGACCAGTTCGGCCATCCGTTTCTGTTCGCCGGTGAGCATGTCCCGCGCGAAACGCCGCTGCTGCTCGGCCTCGAGCAGGGCGGTTTCAAACCGCCGGTGCTTCTCCTCGAGCTCCTCGAGCGGCATAGCGAGCGCCCGTGCCGAGAGCCGGAGCGCGAGCAGGACCTCGTCCACCAGATCAGCCGCCTGCCGGCGGACCGAGACCTCGAGCACCTGGTGCTTCTCCATCGCGAGGAAGGCGAGGAGACGGTCGGCGACCTCGGCACAACCGCTCGCATTCCACGCCGTTGCGTCGC
Source organism: uncultured Methanomicrobiales archaeon (assembly GCA_949320185.1). GTDB lineage: Archaea > Halobacteriota > Methanomicrobia > Methanomicrobiales > Methanospirillaceae > UBA288. The sequence goes on from CASGHK010000012.1 coordinate 8,606, forward strand.
CACTCGCTCGTGCGGCAAGTCCGCGCCGGGCCGAGACGGGGTAGACGGGCAGATCGGCCGGGAGGCCAGCCTGCTCGACGAGGACTCGTCGTAAAAAGCCGATGGCGGTGGTTGCCTCGTCGTCGGAGAGGTAGTCAACCTTGTTCAAAACGAAGAAGAGACGCGGGACGCACCCGTGGACTTCGCGGAGGAACTCGACCTCGACCGCGGTGATCGGCGGGTCGGCCGAGACGAGGAAGAGGGCCGCATCGCACTCGGCGAGAAAGGCCATCGTCGTCGCGGTGTTGTGCGCGAACGTCGAGCCGATACCGGGCGTGTCGATCAGCACCACACCGTGGGAGAGCGCCGGCGAAGGGTGCTGCACATGAACCTCGCGCACGCCGAGCCGGTTCTCCGGGTTCGCCTCCTCGGTCACGTACCGGGCGAGCACGGTCGAGAGCTCAGCCGCATCTACCGCCCCAACGTTCTCGTCCGGCCGGTCGTGGAAGGCGACCCGGACAGTTCGCGCGGGCCCGGCGCTGATCCGCGTCGGGATGGCCGTGAGCGGCACGACCGAGCTCGGCAGGACCGCCTCGCCGAGCAGGGCGTTCAGGAGCGTGGACTTGCCGCGCTTGAACTGGCCGAGGACCGCCAGGTGAAAGGTGCCCTCTTCCAGACGGTGCGCGAGCATGGCTATCCGGTCTGCGGCGGGAGAGTGTTCAGGCCCAAACGACCGTATCGCCGGGGCGAGGCTGGCCAGATCGGAGGCGAGGGAGGGGGGATCCAGCGTATCAGGGTGCATGGCAGCTCCTCGAAGCGGGGGCGGGAGACGGCAGCGACCCGTGCGCCGAATGGGGAGCACGCCCGTCGGCCATGTCGTGTTGATGGACCGCTCCGCCCCACCGGCAAGGGCCGCCGGATGCCCGGCACCCGTTGAGCAGCGCCAGCGTCTCGATTGCAAGGTGTGTGTACTCGAGCGTGGGTGAGCCGCCATATCGGGACCGGACAAAGCCGCCGGAGCAGTGGTGCAGACCGAGGACGAAAGAGCGTAGGGAGTCGGGGTGTCGAAGCGGTTGCCGCAGGAGCCGGCTCGCGCGGACCAGGGCCGCGACAGGTTCGAGAAAGATGAATCCATCCCGCGAGTTCTCGTGCATCATGACGAACGACGACGCCTTCTCTGCCAGGTTCCGCTGCCCGAGCAGGACGAGCACACGTACCGCATCGGCGGTCTCGACCAGGGTCGGCAGGCCGGCTCCGAACCCTCCCACGGGGTGGCGGAACGAGAGGAGGTGACGAAGGATCCCGTCTCGGGTATCGTCATCGATCACCGTCCCGGCGTGTTGACAGGCATCGACTGCGGCCCGTACCCCTTCCAGCGCAGAGAGCTGCTCTGGCGGGAGCTCGCGGTCGCCGAGTGCCGCAAGATGGGAGAGGAGGAACGGACCGGGGTCGTGAACCGGCTCCTTGCCGAGCAGTGCAAGGCCGGCAAGAACGTGGTTCGCGACGAATACGCTCGAAAATCCGCCGTCGGGCCGCTGGAGGGACTGGAGGAAGGAGACGGTTTCAGGGTCGACCGGCGCGGTACCGAGGAGCGCATGAACCGTGAGGGCGTGGCGGGTGTCGCCCGCGTTCGGTTCGGGGAGGCGGTAGAAGCAGTAGCCGCCACCGTCGCATCGACGGTCGGAGATATATCGGAGGACCGCTGGCCGGCCGGGGAAGAGTTCCATCGTCCTTCACCTCGGTAGAAGTCATCAGCCATGCGGCGGTTCCGGGCGGACTTCATCGCCTCTGATCACGAGTGGTCCCCAGCCCAAGATAGGGTTTTCGCGAGGGACGCCGCGCCGCTTACTCCATCATGCTCGACTGCACATGCATGTCCTGGGCGATGCGGAAAACGAGGATCACCGTACCGATCGCGGCAACGATGGCGGCCAGCACGAAGCCGGTGGCATAACCCGACAGCGCGAAGACGAAGCCGATCGCAACACTTGAGACGAGGTCGCCGACCCCGTTCACGGTTGCGAGCGCGCCGAAGGCGATGCCGCGGCGGCCCTCGGGAGCGAGGCTCCCGGCGACGGCCCCCTCAAGCGTGTCCTCGGCCGCGATGTAGACCCCGGCCAGGCCGAAGAGAAGGGCGAAGACCGGCACCGACGGCGGTGCGACGGCGAAGCCCAGGAAGGTGACCACGGCGAGAAGGTAGCCGCCGGCGAGAAGGCGCGCTCGCCCAACCCGGTCCCCGAGGGCGCCGAACGGATAGCTCGCAAGGGCGTAGGTCGCGTTCCGGACGAGGTAGAGTCCGGCGCCGGCCGCAGCGGCCGTCACCAGCCCGAGGGTTGGGGTCAGGGCAACGGTGGCGTACGCGATGAGCAGCGTGTGCGAGAAGTCGGCGAGCCCGAAGACGAAGACCGCCGAGAGGAAGGCGCGGAACCGGGACGAAAGGCCGCGGAGCGAGGCGACGAGCAAGACCTGTTCATGCTGCAACGGTGCGGGCTCTGCCCTGACCAGCAGGCCGAAGGCCAACGCCGCGAGGAGGCCGGGGACCAGGGCGAGCCAGAAGATCTCGGGGATACCCAGCGTCGCCACGAGCGCCAGGGCCAGGGCCGGCCCGGCCAGCGCGCCGAGGGTGTCGCCGGCCCGGTGAAAACCGAAGGCCTTGCCAAGATCGGGCTCGTCCACCGAGGCAGCCAGGATCGCGTCTCGCGGCGGGCCACGGATACCGCGCCCCATCCAGCCTACGGCGCGGGCGGCGAGAACCACGGGCCAGGACGCGGCCACGGCCACCACGGCGGGAAAGAGGCCGGTCACGACGTAGCCGGTGAACGCGATCCCCTTGCCGTGGCCCGTCCGATCCGCGTAGTGGCCGGCCAGGAGCTTGACAAAGCTCGCGGCGCCGTCACTGATCCCCTCGATGATCCCGAGGGCGTAGACGGGAGCGCCGAGGACAGTCAGGAAGGCGGGGAGAAGGGCCGTGACTGCCTCGTGAGAGAAGTCGCTGAGGAAGCTCGCGAGACCCGCTCCGATAACAGTCCGGTTCAGCCAGGAAGATCCCGCCACGGTGTCACCGGGAGGAGCGGTCTTTAGCAACGATCTTGTCCTCGAAGGGGGGGAAGGGTGAGGTCATGACTCACCGGATGAACGCGTCGCGACCGGCGTACCGTGCGGCGTCGCCCATCTCCTCCTCGATCCGGAGGAGCTGGTTGTACTTCTCCACCCGTTCCCCCCGAGCCGGGGCGCCGGTCTTGAGCTTGCCCGTGCCCATCGCGACCGTGAAGTCAGCGATGAACGAGTCCACGGTCTCGCCCGAACGGTGCGAGACCATCGCACCCCAGCCGTTCGTGCGCGCAAGCTCGACGGCCGCGATCGTCTCGGTGACCGTCCCAATCTGGTTCGGCTTGATCAGGACCGAGTTCGCAGTCTGCTCCTCGATCCCGCGCTGGATCCGCTCGACGTTCGTTACGAAGATGTCGTCGCCGATCAGCTCGATCCGGTCGCCGAGGGTCGCGGTGAGACCTGCCCATCCGGCCCAGTCGTCCTCGGCGAGGCCATCCTCGATCGAGACGACGGGGTAGGCGGCGACGATCTTACGGTACCGCTCGATGAGCCCGTCGGCGTCGAGCTGGACGTTCTCGGTCCGCAGCCGGTAGACCCCGTCCTCGAAGAAGCCCGATGCAGCCGGGTCGAGCGCGATCGCGATCTCGCGACCGGGCGCGTACCCGGCCTTCTCGATCGCGGTGACGATCAGGTCGAGCGGCTCGGTGTTCGAGGTGACAGCGGGCGCAAATCCGCCCTCGTCCCCCACGCCGACAGAGAAGTCCTTCTTCTTGAGGACGGCCTTGAGTGCCTGGTAGACCTCGGCACCCCAGCGGAGGGCCTCGGCGAAGGACGGGGCGCCGTACGGTGCGATCATGAACTCCTGGAAGTCGGCGCCCTGCCAGTTGGCGTGGACGCCGCCGTTCATGATGTTCATGCACGGAACGGGCAGTACGGGGACGGACCGATCGTCGGCGAGGTACTGCCAGAGGGGCAGCCCCTTTGCGGCAGCAGCGGCGCGGGCGGCGGCGATCGAGATCGCGAGGATCCCGTTCGCGCCGCACCGTTCCTTGTTCGGCGTGCCGTCGACGAGACAGAGCGCCTGGTCGATGGCCACCTGGTCGGTCACGTCGAGCCCGACGAGGAATGGAGCGAGCTCGGTGGTGACGGCCCCGACGGCCTTTCTGACGCCCTTTCCGCAGAACCTGCCGGCGTCTTTATCGCGGAGCTCGACGGCCTCGTGGATGCCGGTCGAGGCGCCGGAGGGCGTCGCTGCACGGGCTGTAATCCCGCTCTTGAGGGTGAGGTCGACTTCAACGGTCGGGTTGCCGCGCGAGTCGAGAATCTCGCGTGCGCGAATGGACTGGATGGAAGTATTCATGAAGATGCACCTGGTTCGGGGGTCGTATCGGGCGTCTGGCCCGGAATGGGGCGATCAGAGGGCGAGGCCCGGGGCTCTGAGGTGGAGCCGGAGAAGAGCATGCCCAAGGAGCTGACGCCGATCATCGACCTGGATATCAGAAGTCATCAGCCGGCCTCCCGGCGGTTGACGGCGGACTTCATCGCCTGGATCAGACTGTCGTCGAGGCGCCGAGCGGGCGCAATCGAGATACTGTTCGACGAGGAGGTATAAGAAAAAACGCACGGAGAGAGAGGGGGCCACGGCCGAAGCTCTCTCTCCCCGGCCAGAGCCGACTCCCTCTATGGACGGTTCTCCTCAGTGGGTCACGACCCGCGGCAACGCCTTTGCCTGCTCGACCCACGACTCGACGAGCGACAGGGCGGGTGGGTTCCGGACGAGCTTCTTCTCGAGGTTCACCTCTTTCATCTTCTTCGTCAGGTTCGCAGGGACACGCTTCGAAAGTTCCACCACGGTGTCCACTCCGGCCGCCTCCAGGAGCTGAGAGTACTGCGTCCCGACACCCCTGATCCGGAACAGATCGGCGATGTTCACCCACCGCAGGAGCGTCGACTCCCCGATGCCGGTCGCCGCCGCGACTGCCTTGCGCCCCTTCGGCGTGGCGCCCTTCTCGAGCAGACCTTCCACGGTCGTGATGCCGGCCCCGGCAAGCTTGTCGGCGTTGACGGGCCCTATCCCCTCGATCTCGATCACCTTCGTTTCAGATACCTCCTGGAATGACTGTAAACTCTCGATTGGCGTGGCCATTGATATTAATCTTGGTATTTTTCCCTGTTCCCGGGTCGGCGACTGCCCGGCGATGCCCAGCCGTCCGGCATGAACCTCGATCTCCGTGACATCTTCCACGCCACCAGGAGGTCGGTCTCGTCAAGGGCACGGGAGCCGGACGCAGTCATCGCTTCTTGCCGTCCACCCAGTGCGACAGCCGGCCTGTGCCTCGCACCGCCTCGGCGAACGGGAGGTGGATTCCGGAACGGCGGGCGTTGAGATAGAACCGCCAGCGGTCCCCAAGCCCCAGGTTCGCCGCTCCATCCGGCGTGAGGAGCCGGTCGATGGTCTCGCGCTCGGATCTCATCCATCCGAACCGTGAGAGGACGGCCCGGGTGTATCCCTGCGGATCGTCCAGGTGGCCGGCGAGCAGGCGGGCGCACTCCATCGAGGGGTGGATTCCCTCGCCGGTGAAAGGCCCGACGGCTCCGATCGACTCGCCCACCCCGATGACGAGGCGGTGCGTTTCGTCCTCTGTCGCCGGCACCGTGGAGAACGGGGTCGCGTAGTACGGAGACGAGACGCGCACCGCACCCCGGCAGGAACAGTGCCGGACGAGTCGGGACTCGTCGGCCAGCCCCCGGATGATCTGCTCCACCAGGCCGTCCAGGTCTGCCGGCCCGACGGTGCAGGCACCCACGTGATACTGTCCCTCGCCGAGGGGAAAGACCCACGAGTACCCGAACCCGGAGACGACGTGCCCCTCCACGGTGGGCTCGAGCAAAGACGTTTGCCTCGCCCCGGATGTGACGCGGCACTGGAGGGTAGAGAGGACCAGGTCGGAGCGGCAGGGGGGAAGGAGGGCACGAGCGAACCCGGTGGCGTCGACGACCAGGTCGTACTCCTGTGCCAGTTCTGGACCGACGGACTGGCGGCGCACCCGGACAGACCGGGCAAGGTCGCGGACGAGGCGGGGCTTGTCGACCGTGAGAAGCGGGGTCCGCACCCGGAGCCCCTCGACCACCAGGGTCTCCATCGGGGCGAGCGCGTAATCGTCCAGCGAGAGGCCGACCGCGTCGAGGTAGGGAGCGATGCGGGAGGAGACGCCCCACCCGCACGGGGAGATACCGCAGTCGGTCCCGTGTGTCCCCGGGTCGTAGAGGTCGAGATCGACGCCCCGGGCTTCAAGGAGCGCTGCGAGATAGGCGCCGGCGACCCCGGCGCCGGCGATGGCGAGGGTCAGGGTATCACCACGGTATCCCCTCGTGCCTGGGCGACCACGACCTTGCGTGCGATGGATGTTCTGCGTGCTCTGAGAAATAGACCGGGGGTTGTCCAGGGACCGGGAGACCAGGAATCCTGGTTGTATTCAGGACGGGGAAGGGCGCGAGCTGCTCTCCGCATCACCGCTCCTCTCGGCGAGACCCTGAAAGGTATCCTCTGTGGGAGGCGTCACATCCTTCGAGACCTGCGGTGAGAGGGGGACCCCGCCGACGCCGATCTCGTCGGTTGGATACTCCCGGGCACACACGAAAATTCCGGGCCTGGGAAGCCCGGCGATCTCCGACGTGGTTGTTCTCAGTCGCCCGATCTCTGCTGGCTTTTTTCGGGGAACTGGGCCACAGGCCAATCGTGATTGCAGGCATCGAAGAACTTCGGCTTCTTCATTTTCCGAAAAATTTCACGATATCCTGCAGGTGTTGCCGTATGGGAAGACCCTGTGGACATGCCTCCTCGCACTCCCCGCACTGGACGCAACAGGAGGCATACCCCGGTACCCCCCCGGAGAACGAACCGTTGAGGGCCCAGAGGTACACGCCGGCGGCTTTCTCCTGTGCTTCGTAGGTGTACGCCTGGTTGTAATACATGAAGCACTCGGGGATATTGACGCCGTTCTGGCACGGCATGCAGTAGCGGCAACCGGTGCAGGGGATCCTGACGCGGGAGGCGAACGTGTCCCGCATCTTTTCAACAACGGCCACCTCCTCGAGAGAGAGGGAATTCGGCAGGCCCTGATCGGCACTGGCAAGGTTCTCACGGACCTGCTCCATCGCAGACATGCCGGAGAGGACGACGGTGACTTCCGGGTGGTTCCAGACCCAGCGGAGTCCCCATTCCGACGGCGTCCGCCGGACGGGGGCATCGAGAAGATGCTGGTGGATCGCGGGGACGTCCCCCGAGAGAAGTCCGCCCCGGAGGGGTTCCATGACAACGATGCCGAGGCCCCGTTCCGCAGCATACTGGAGACCCTGCGTGCCTGCCTGGAACTGCTCGTCCATGTAGTTGTACTGGATCTGGGCGAAGGTCCATTCATACGCGTCCACAATCTCGGAAAAGACAGAAAACTGGTCGTGGAAGGAGAACGCGGGGTACCGGATCCGGCCGTCTGCCCGGGCGCTATCTAGAAATTCGAGGACGCCCAGCCGGGAAAGGTTCTCCCACGTCTCGGCACCGAGCCCGTGGAGAAGGTAGAAATCGATATGATCTGTTGCGAGCCGGGCGAGCTGTTCGTCCAGGTACCGATCCATCTCCTCCCGGGAGGTGACGAGCCAGCTCGGAAGCTTGGTGGCCAGGAAGACTCGCTCTCGATACCCATCGCCAAGCGCCCTCCCGACGACCACCTCGCTCTCCCCGTTGTGGTACGGATAGGCCGTATCGATATAATTGACCCCGGCGTCGATGGCGGTGCGAACCAGAGCGGTCGCCTTCCCCTCGTCTATCGCCCCTCCTGCCGGCTGACCCGCTGCGGGTGGCAGCCGCATACACCCGAAACCGAGGATCGAGATGTCGTGCCCGCACCGTGGAAACTTTCTGTACAGCATACTCTCACCGTTCGATACCCTTCAGAGAACCCACGGAGGTAAAAAGGAACCGGGGACACCAATGTCAGCAAGCCAGGGACATGTACGTCACCAGCCCCGGTTGGCAGGCCCACCACTCCCGATGAGGAGGAGGAAGCTGATTACCCGCTCTCGTCGACCTGGTCTGTCAGCTCCTCGCTCGCCCGGTCTTTCGTCGATGTGGAAAGCGGGATGACGGTCTCGCCCCGCGTCGTCAGGGCATACTCGACACGGGGGGGGCATGCCGGGATACTCCGTGCGGGAGACGAGCCGATCGTTATCAGGGACCCTGAGCTGCCGGGTGAGCATTATCTGGGAGATCGCCGGCATTTTTCCCTGGATTCCCCCGAAACGAAGCGGGCCGTCCCTGATCTTCCACAGGATGTGCGGTTTCCATTTCCCGCCGATCACGTCCATTGCCGCCTCGATCGAACCGATGAACTTCCTAATTCTGGGATATACCGCTCATCCGGGAGTCAATCCGATAACGGTTCTGTCCTCTTCCCGGGCATTTCGGGAGAGGATGAGGTGTTCCGAAAAAGGGCTCAATCATGCCAGGTCCACGATGCGAGAGGGGGATGAAGGGCGGCGGATGGATGGGCGAAGCGGGGACGGGAGCGAGCGGGGTGTGACACCGACGATTCGTTCGAGGGGACGGGCCGCATACCTGGACCGATCCGGTTGAACCGGACGCCCGATGGGTCGCATCCGAACGAGAGGGCGTTGACGACCAGGGGGGGATCGGCCTGGGAGCCGTCCCATGTCGTGACCCATGCATTCATTACGGTTCAGGCTGAACTGGCAACTAGTGCCGGAACGGCACAGGAACCTGTCATGGCAGACGAACAGGGTGGCGGGCTGGGCGGTATGCTCGGCGGTATCGGGAAGGCGATCGGCGGGATCGGCGACTCGGCAAAGGAACAGATGGCGATGACCATGGTCAAACAGGCGCTCTCCGAGCTGACCTACCCGGTGACCAAGGCGGACCTGGCGGCGGAAGCCCAGAAGAGAGGCGCGCCGACCCAGATCATGGACATCCTCGCGAAGATGACCGACCGTCAGTACGTCTCGGTCGAGGACGTCTCCGACGAGGCGATGAAGGCCTGGAAGGGCTGAAGGCGACACTCATCTCTTTTTTCCAGCCGCCGCCACTCAGGGGTGGCTGGCAGATCGGGAAGGGTCCGACGTGGCACCCGATCCCCTCGAATGTGGGAAAGGCACGAAAAAACAGCGGACCGGACCCGGTTGGGCGGACGATCAGGTCCCATCAGGGCTCGCGGCTGAACGGACCCGGTCGGTGCCAGTTCCTTTTTCGCCGGCACCGGCTTTTTCCAGACTCGTTCGAGCGGGGGTCTGTTGGAGAGGTCGAGGAGTATGCAGGGCCCCGGAACCCGGTGCGTCGCAGGACGTCCGCGCACCGGGTTCGTGGGACGAACCCAAGGCAGACGACGGCCAGAGAGGGCTCAAGGCGCCGTACGCTCCATCCCTGCAGATCACTCGAAGATCCGGTTCCCGAACGCCATCGAGGGCGGAGACCGTCATAGCTGGTCCTCCATACTTCACTGGCACGACCGGTATCGCCACGGGGGCGAACTCGGGCAACGGGTTGCCCTGAGCGGGGAACACATGAACCGCGGCGCGACCCCCCCTCCCGGCAGTTCACGAGGTCCCTGAGGACCGGGATCTGACCCCAAAGCAGTTGCCGGTTCGTCTCTCCTCCTGCTGTACTGCCGATCTGCTCGGAATACCTATCTCTGCGCCGACCCTCAACCCACTGAGTCTCACCCGCCCCTGGACGGTTGGTTCCTCGTGTATTCCGTTGCCCCGCACCCGTGGTATACGACGACTCGTCGGAGGGAAGGGGGTGCCCGCCGTACGCCATCTCAACCGGCTGGGCGGCCCGCTTCGCCGGGACGAGCGGCAGCACGGCGCGGTCGATCGCGTCGGCGGGCATCACCAGGCCAGATTGGGTCAGCCCGGGGCAGATGCTGTTGACGAGGTTGGTATCCCCGGCGCACCGGACGGGGAGCGACCCCCGTCACCTGCCTGACAGCCACCCTACCTGGGACGGCTGGGCGAAGAACGCGCCGATGGACGTGGTGTCGACGATGGAGCCTCCCCCGTTCCCGAGCACAACGGGATCAGGTGCTTGCTCGCCGCGAACTGCGACCGCAGATGTGTGTTCAGGTTCGTTTCATAGCCCTTCAGGGGGTCGATATCGACGAAGTCACGCGTGATCAGAACCCACGAGTTGTCACAGGAAACGTCGATCTTTCCGCCACGGAAGTCTGTCTCCTTCGCGATCGCCTCACCGATGCCGCTGGTGTACCGTGTGACGAAGCAGATCTTGTTCTCATATACCCCCTGAAGACATCCATCGAATGATTGGATGCGAAGACCGGAACTAGCAGATCTTGCCCTTGTCCAGCCCGGTGATCCGAATGCCGCCGAACTGACACCTGTTCCGGATGTTCAGGCCGATCAGCAGCGGTGTGATCTTCTCGATGATGCTCGCCCGTTCCAGAGGGCCGCAGTCGATGACCCGAAGGCCCGGAACCTTCTCTATCAGCGGCGTCACCATCGCCTTCGCGTCCTCGTCGTCGCCGCAGATCAGGCAATCACAGTCGATCGGCTCATCGATGACCATCCACCAGCTCTTGCTGATGTTGTTGAACGCGCAGATCACCTTCGCCTCCGGCAGGAGCGCCTGCGCCCGTTGCGCCGCCGATCCCTCGGGGAGGTACAGGCACTTTGTCGCCGAGCCGCCGATGGCCGACTCGAGCGGGATCGTGGCGTCGAGGAGCGGCTTGCCCCTGGCCTCCTCCTTGATCGAGAGAAGGATCTCCTTCTGCGCAGCGAGCGGCACGGTCAGGACCAGGACGTCGGCCTCATGTGCGGCGTCCTGGTTGTTCATCGCCCGGACGTTCATCGCTCCCGGGAGCACCTCCTTGATCTTGACCACTGCGGCTTCGGCCTTGTCGACCGTCCGCGAGCCGATGATCACGTCCTCGCCTGCCTGCACGAACCGGATGGAGATGCCCAGGCCCTGCCCACCGGTTCCTCCTATGACTCCTACTTTCATGTCCTGCCTCTTTTTTATATAGGAAAATCGTCGGTCCTGTCTTTTATACATACTCGCTCTCCTGCTATCGCCGATCTGCATCTCTCTCGTGGCCGGGTGCACCTCCGGGGGTTAAGCCCGTCAGGAGAGATCTCGGGCGTACCACATGTGGAAGACGTACCGTACCTGGCCGGGCCGTCGCGTAATTTTTTTGAAGCCGGCGAAGTGTCAGGACTGACGTACGGAACACAGGAGAACGGGGGGAGCTCGGACCGTTCGGGCTCAATGGTGGCATACCGGCGTTCACTGCCGATATCGGGCCATGCAAAGCCTGCAACCGGGTTTTAGCAGGTGCGGACGGTCACGCCAGAGAACCTTCTACAGCGGGAGCCGGGGCCGGCAACACGGATGGCGAAGACGAAACCGAGCGGGACAGGTATTTTGAGGATGACTGCACTGTCGAGATCATGGATCAGTACCGAATCGCGGTCATCGTCGGGAGTCTCCGGAAGGACTCCTTTAACCGGCAGCTTGCGAACGCCATCATCAGGCTGGCGCCCCCTGAGTTCACGTTCTCGCATATTGAGATCGGCGACCTGCCGCTGTACAACCAGGACGACGACGAGCACCAGGCCGAACCGGTCATCCGAATGAAGCGCGCGGTCAACGAGGCCGACGGCCTCCTGTTCGTGATTCCCGAGTACAACCGATCGATCCCCGGCGTGCTCAAGAACGCTCTCGACCACGGCTCGCGCCCGTACGGTCAGAATGTCTGGGCAGGAAAACCGGCCGGCGTCCTCGGCGCCTCTCCGGGCAACACCGGAACGGCCATGGCCCAGCAACACCTGCGCAACATCCTTTCGTTCCTGGACATCCCCACGCAGAACCAGCCCGAGGCCTATGTCCAGGTTCGCGAAGGTCTGTTCGACGAACAGGGAGAGATCGGAGAGGGGAGCAGGCCGTACCTGCAGAACTGGATGGATCATTTCGTCGAATGGGTGAAGGCAGGTGTGTGGCTGCGGAGCCGGACGACATAGAGTGAACGGAAGGCTGGCTACTCTCTCGAGGCCCGGCACCGTGCTCCACCTCGACGACGTCGCACTCTCGGAGGAACTGCAGGAGCGGTTCAAGGAGTCGACGACGAAGAGCGCGTTGCTGTCGATCACCGGGACGGTGCCGAAGGCAATCCATGTCCGCGGCGCGTTGAAGATCGCCGTGTCCACCCTCGCCGCCCTGGTCGACAACCGGGCGTCGAGTGCGGCGAGCATGCCCCTGCCGAGCTCGGTGGACGCTTGAGTCGTACGGCAGGTCGACGCGGTAGAGCCGGCGGCAGCCGTTCCCGCGTATCGCGACCTCCGGTATCGGCCAGCCCTCCGCGACCATGAACTCGCGCATGGCACTGGTCGTCGCTCGGGCCACCTGGAGATCCGCGAGACCAGGACGATGGTGTGAGACCCCCAGATCGGGGAGACGGGCTCGCCGGAGTCCGGTCACAATGCGATCCTGTCGACCACATCGTGCAGATAGTGGCTGGGTATCCCCTGCACATGTATACCGGCATGGGGGTGCCGCAGACCGGGCATAGAACCTCGAACACGAAGTTCTTGATGCGGTGGCACTCAAACCGGAACGGAATCCTTAACCGCCCCGGTTCCGAGCTGGATCCATCATGCAGTCCAGGCGGATGGCCTTCGCGGGCTTCGTTGTCGCCCTTTCAGCCTTCATGATCGGTGCCGGGGCGGTCGAGATGGTGCAGGCGGAGAAACCGGAGGTCGTCACCCACGTGGCCCCTGTGGTCCTCGGGGTCATCCTGCTCGCGGTCGCGCTGGTATACATCTCCTCCCGGCCCGACGACTGAACCAGGGGCCATTCGTCCCCCCTTCCACATCCTGCCTGGCGTTATAACCGGTGAGGGCAGCCCCGAGCTTCTGAAGGAAGGTCTGTGAACGGAACCATGACCGGGTGGGAACCGGCTCCATCCGGGCGACCTGAAGAACCCCTTTTTTCCGATCCCGTCGGAACCGGCGTCGGGATTCGGTCGGACGAGGACCGTGCCGATCCCGACCGTTCCGGTTCGTTCCCGCTCCGTCGTTCGCCCGCCTGGGGGAGGGGCTCGCCCCCCCCCCCCGCCACGCATGCCGATACATCCCTACCGTCGCGGCAGGGATTCCATCAGGGCGAAGAAGTATTCGGGCTTCCGGGTGGTGAACAGCCCGTGCCAGGCTTCGAGCGTTGCCGGTGCCATGACGTCCAGGCTCCGGAATACATGGTACGCGAACTCGGCAGGTGCAAGTCCACTTGCGGTGATGAGATTGCCGTCAGTCACTGCGGGTTCGTTCACAAAATGATTCTCGCCCTGGTACTTCGGACAGAACATTTTCAGGACGGCCAGATCGTTGCTGGTGTGTGGGCGTTTGTCCAGCAGGCCGGCATTTGCGAGCCCAAGTGTCGCACCGCAGATTGCAGCGACACGTATTCCTTCATCAAGCAACCGGCCTGCCACCCGGAGAGCGGGCGCCTGTGCCGGGTCAAGCCAGGTATCTGCTCCCGGCAGTACGAGCACGTCACCGAGGACGGGAGAGATATCTGTGATGAGGGCAACAGGTGTCAGATGCAGCCCACCCATGGTGGTGACGGGGTCGAAGGTAGTACCGCACAGGACAACGGAATACCTGAGGGTCGGATCTTTCAGGTACCGTCCGGAACAGAGCTCGGCCATGACATGGCCCGGCTCCCAGTCGGCCATGGTATCAAGGATATAGAGATAGAGTGTCCGCATGATGCACCGTTATAGATACGAGGGCTTGGTTGAGATAATCCCACCTTTTTCGTGCTTTTTCCGCGTGCCGGCGCCGTTCATCGTGGAGGAAAGCTTTCATCCCTGAGCTTCGGTGCCTGCTCAGGTACTGCCACACGAGCACATTTTCCGAGCGTTTCGATCAGGTGGTCAAAGAGATCAACGTCCCAGGAATTATCCCTGACCTCCAGTTCCTTGAGAAAGAACGGGAACCTCTCCGGATCGACTCAATGGTGTTTCAATAACGTTCTTTGCCGAAGGACCAGGAGCCTTCGATCCCGTTGATGGAGACCATCCGCTTGGCGAATCGTTCACTGTGATCGATGCGCCAGTGACGAAAGCAATTGGAGACCAGGTAGTGTCTCAAAAGTGATGTAAATTCTCATTGGCCCTGACTCCTACCCAGTAGTGAGAAAAGGAGAAGACAGGACCATGATCCCATTATCGATAATCGAAGATTATCTTGTCGACCAGTCGAGGGTATGCGGCATCTCATCACCTGGTTTCTGAACCTCGTGATGCAGCTGGAAGCCCTTGAACAGGCAGGAGCCGGCCCGTATGAACGCACCGAGGCTCGGCTGGCTCATCGGAACGGTACCCGCGATCGCACGCTCCGTACTCGGTGGGGTGATGTTACCCTTGCCAAACCCCAATTCCGTGAGAAGCCGTTTGAAACCCAGGTCTTCGGACGCTACGCCCGCGTCGAGAAAGCACTGGTAAACGCAATCGCCGAGTCGTACCTTCAGGGCGTCTCGACGCGGAAAGTCCAGGCGATCGTTGAGCATCTGGGGATCGACCAGCTTTCCCCCTCCTCGGTCTCCCGCATCGCACAGGACCTCGATCGCGAGGTGCACGAATTTTTCAGCCGGCCGATTGAGCAGGTCTTTCCCTACCTCTTTCTCGATGCCTCGTACTACACCGTTCGTGACGG
>CASGHK010000013.1 GCA_949320185.1 uncultured Methanomicrobiales archaeon
GTCACCATCGCCTCCGGTGCCATCGCCGGGGTGATCGAGCGCGAGACCGGCGCCCGGCTCGTCGCGCTCTCGGGCAACCTCTGCACCGACAAGAAACCGGCCGCGGTGAACGCGGTCGAGGGGCGGGGCCGGACCGTCGCCGCCGGCGTCTTCCTCCCCGACGACCTGGTCCGTGACGTCCTCAAGGCCGACGCCGCCGCCCTTGCCGAGGTGAACACCCGCAAGAACCTGGTCGGCTCGGCCCGTGCCGGAGGGCTCGGCTTCAACGCGCAGGCCGCGAACATCATCGCCGCTCTCTTCATCGCCTGCGGCCAGGACCCCGCGCACGTCGTCGAGGGGTCGCTCGCTGTCACCACGGTCGACCCCGTACCCGGTGGCGTCTACGTGGCGGTCACCCTCCCCGCCCTGCCGCTCGGTACCGTCGGCGGCGGGACCTCGATCGAGACCCAATCCGAGTGCCTCTCACTCATCGGCGTCGCCGGCGGCGGCGACCCCCCTGGCGCGCACGCCAAGGCCTTCGCCGAGATCGTCGGCGCCGCGGTGCTCGCCGGGGAGCTCTCCCTGCTCGGGGCCCTCGCTGCCAACCACCTCGCCCGGGCACATGCGACCCTCGGACGGGGTCAGTAAAGCCAGCGCATCATCAGCCGGGCGTCCTCGCCGTTCGCGTAGTACGCGGGTATGGTGAAGACCACCTGGTACCCGCACCGGGAGTAAAAGGCCTGGGCGGCGAGGTTCGACTCCCGCACCTCGAGCTGCACGGCTGACGCACCGGCAACCAGGAACTGCTGTTCGGCCCGGGCCACGAGCCGCCTGCCGATGCCGCGCGCGCGGAACCCCGGTGCGACCGCGAAGTTGCAGATGTGGCCGTAGACCTCCATGCCGGTGTCCTCGAGGGCCCCGGCGAGAAACCCGGCAACGGTGCCGCTGGCGATCGCCACGAAGAAGGAGTCCCTGCAGTACTCCAGGACCCATTCGAGGGTCGACTCGTCCCACGGGTCCAGGAACGACACCCGTTCGATAGCGGCGACGGCCGGCAGGTCGCCGGTCCTCGCCCGTCGTATCAGCAGGGTTTCGTCCGTCATTCCTCGATCAGGTAGGCAGATCCACCATAAGATGGTTCGGTTCGTACGGGAACGGGATTAAGAGAGTTCAGGTTGTAGAGTACCCGAAGTCATGGTGCAGCTCCATCCCTTCGCCGCCGTCCGGGCCGCGCCGGCCCACGCGCAGGCGATTCCGTCGGTCCCGTACGACGTGGTCTCCGCCGCCGAAGCCCGTGCCGTCGTTGAACAGAACCCCCTCTCGTTCCTCTCGGTGATCCGCTCCGACGCCGACCTCCCCGACCTCCCGGCCGACGATGCCCAGGTCTACGCCCTCGCCGCTTCGCGATTTTCACGCCTTCTCGACGACGGGTTGATGGTGCAGGACCCGGCCCCCGGGTACTACGTCTACGAGGTCGTCTCCGGGGACCGGGTCTATACCGGCATCGTCGCCTGCGTCGGCGTCGACGACTACGAGTCCGGCGTGGTCCGCCGTCATGAGCTGACCCGGTACGACAAGGAGCGGGACCGCACCCGTCACATCCAGGCCGTGAACGCGAACACCGGTCTCGTCTTCCTCCTCTACCGCGACCCGGGCGGGGTGCATGCCACCATCGAGTCTCTCGTCGAGAGCGCCTCGCCTGACATGGACGTCGTCAACGATCGGGGCGAGCACCACCGGCTCTATCGGTGCGACAACCCGGATACGATCGCCGCGCTCGACCTCGCCTTCGCCGAGGTCGACGCCCTCTACATCGCCGATGGCCACCACCGTGCGAAGTCCGCCGTGAACGCCGCCCTGGAGCGGCGCGCGAACGGCACGGTCTCTGCCGAGTCCGAGCGTTTCATGGCTGTCCTCTTCGCCCACGACCGCGTCCGACTCCACGGCTACTCGAGGCTCGTCACCGACCTCAAGACCCTCTCCCCCGAATCGTTCCTCCGGGCCCTTCGGGCGCTCGGCACGGTCGAGCCGATCGACGGCGTCGACGTCCGCGGCTTCCACGTGGTCCCCCGCATGCAGCCGTCGGGTCAGCAGCGGGTCCTCCACCTCTACCTCGGGGGACAGTGGTACGAGTTCATCTGCCAACGAAGACCCGGCGAGGGGCTGATCCACGGCCTCGACGTCCAGTTCCTCCAGGACCGGATCCTCGGCCCGGTCCTCGGGATCACCGACCCCCGGGGCGACTCGCGCCTTCACTACCTGGGTGGCGCCAGCCCCCTCTCCCGCCTCGTCGCGGGCGTTGACTCGGGCGAGTTCGCGGTCGCGTTCGCCATCCAGCCCCTGCAGATCGAGACGGTCCTCGACTGCGCAGACGCCGGGCTCGTGATGCCGCCCAAGTCTACCTGGTTCGAGCCGAAGCTCCTTTCCGGCTTCACGGTCCACCTGCTCGACTGATCCACTTTTTTATTCCTGCCTGCCGACCTCTCCCCCATGATCTCACTCGCCCTCCCCAAGGGCTCGCTCGAGGACCAGACGCTCGCCCTCTTCCGCGAGGCCGACCTGGAGGTCCGCCGGACCGACCGCGATTACAGCCCCGTGATCCGGGACGAGCGGATCTCCCGGGTCAAGATCCTCCGACCCCAGGAGATCCCCCGGTACGTGGCGGAGGGCTACTTCGATCTCGGGATCTCAGGCCTCGACTGGGTCCGCGAGACCGACGCCGATGTCGTCGAGGTCGCAAAGCTCAACTACTCCAAGACCGGGGAGGGGACCGTCCGGATCGTCGTGGCGGTCCACGGGTCGGACCCGATCGAACGCCCCGCGCAGATCCGTCCCGGCGCCCGGGTCACGACCGAGTATCCCCGGCTCACCGCGCAGTACTTCGAGGAGCTCGGGGTCGAGGCCCGGCTCTTCACCTCCTATGGCGCCTCGGAGGCGAAAGTTCCCGACCTCATGGACGTCGTCGTCGACCTCACCGAGACCGGCACCACGCTCCGAAGGAACGGGCTCAAGATCATCGGCGAGATCATGGAGTCGTACACCGCGATCGTCGCCAATCGTGAAGCCTGGGCCGACCCGGTACGCCGACGCGATATCGACGAGATCGTAACCCTCCTCCTCGGCGTTCTCGACGCGCGGAGCCGGACCCTCATCTCGATGAACGTCCCGAAGGGCTCCGTCGAGGAGGTGATCGCCGCGCTTCCGGCCCTCAAGCGCCCGACGGTTGCCGCACTGTACGGCATCGACTACTTCTCGGTCGAGACCGTGGTGAAGAAGTCGGAGGTGAACCGGCTGATCCCGCTCCTCAAGGCGGCTGGTGCCGAGGACATCCTGGAGCTCCCCATCGCGAAGATCATCCGCTAGGACGAAGCGATCTCCTTTAATGCGCTCTCTCTCTGATATATGCGCATGGAGATCGCCATCATCGGGGCCTCGGGATACGCGGGCGGCGAACTGATCCGCCTGCTCGCGTCCCACTCCTCTGCCGAGGTGACCGCCGTGACCTCGCGGCGGCACAGCGGCACCCCGCTCACGTCCGTCCATCCCCACCTCGCCGGCTTCTCGGACCTGGTCTTTTCGAACCCGGCAGCCGACGAGATCGATGCGGACTTCGCCTTTTTGGCCGTCCCACACACCGCGGCGATGCAGCACGTCCGCCCGCTCCTCGACCGCGGAGTCCGGGTCGTCGACCTCTCCGCCGACTACCGCCTCCCTCGCGATGTCTTTGAGGAGGTGTACGCGGTCGAGCACTCAGACTGGTTCGAAGCGCCGTACGGGATCCCCGAGCTCCACCGTGAAGCGATCGTGGACAAACGGTTTGTCTCGAACCCAGGGTGCTTCCCCACGGGTGCAACCCTCGCCGCCGCCCCTCTCGCGGGGCTCGCCACGACGGTGATATACGATTCGAAGACGGGGGTCTCCGGCGCCGGCGACAACCCGTCGGCGACGACCCATTACCCGAACGTGGGCGACACCTGCACCGCCTACAAGTGGACGACGCATCGGCACCTCGCCGAGATGCGCCAGGAGCTCGTTGCGCTCGGCTCGACGGCGCGCTGCTACTTCACCCCGCACCTGCTGCCGGTCAACCGGGGGATCCTGACGACCGCGCACATCCTCCTCGAGGAGCCCCTCTCGCAGGAGGAGGTCGAAGGTCGGTACCGGGAGTTCTACCGGAAAGAGCCGTTCGTCCGCTACCAGCGGCCGAGCCTCTCTTCGGTCCGCGGCTCCAACTTCTGCGACCTCGCGGTCGAGGTCGGCGAGGACCGCGTGGTCGTCGTCTCGGCGATCGACAACCTGGTCAAGGGCGCGGCGGGCCAGGCGATCCAGAACATGAACCTGATGTGCGGCTACAACGAGGACGATGGGCTCCGGCACCCCGGCGTCGCTCCCTGAGGTGTCGGGATGAAAGTCAACGAGATCATGACCCCTGACCCCCGCACGGTCGACGCGAAGGCGACGGTCCGGGAAGCGGCCCACATCATGCGAGAGTACCGGGTGGGCGGCCTCCCCGTCCTGGACGGCGGGCGGCTGGTCGGGATGGTGACGGACTCCGACCTGCTCGCCCTTCTCTCGACGCGCCCGCCGTCCGAGGACCTCTGGCTCCCCTCGCCCCTCGAGATCATCGAGGTCCCGATACGGGAGTTCATCAACTGGGAGAAGACCAAGGCAGCCCTCTCTGACATCGGGACGACGACGGTTGACCGCGTGATGAGCGAGCCCCCGATCACGATCTCGGGCGAAGCCGAGATCGAGGAGGCGGCCGCGTTGATGCTCCGCGAGGGTATCGTCCGGCTGCCGGTGATGCGGGGCGAGGCCGTGGTCGGGATTGTGACCCGTTCGGACATCGTCCAGGGGCTCGCCGCGGGCCGGGAGTCGACATGAAGTCGATCTGCTCGATCGAGGGGGTCGAGGCGGCAGGCATCAAGGAGGGCAAGTTCGGGCTTGGCCTAATCCGGGCCGAAGGGACCGCCGCAGGCGTCTTCACCTCGAACCTCGTTCGGGCCGCTCCAATCGAGCTGATGATGGACCGGATCCGTTCGGGACGGCTCTCGGGCGTCATCGTCAACTCTGGCTGCGCGAACGCCCACACGGGTCGGCGGGGCCTGGAGGACGCCGCCGCGATGGCGGCGATCGGTGCCTCCGCCCTCGGTATCGACGAGCGCGAGGTCGGCGTCGCCTCCACCGGGGTGATCGGCCGGTACCTCGATCTCCCCCTGATCGAACGGCAGTCAGGTATCGCCGCCAGCTCGCTCGCCCGTTCGGCGGAGGCAGAGACCGCCGTCGCGAGGGCGATCATGACCACCGACCGTGTGGAGAAGCACGCCCTGGTCCGGGGTGACGGCTTCTCGATCGGCGGCATCTGCAAGGGCTCGGGCATGATCGCCCCGAACATGGGCACGATGCTCGCGTTCCTCTACACCGACGCCGAGATCGAGCAGCCCCTCCTCTCCGCCGCGCTCCGGCTCGCCACGGACCGGTCCTTCAACCGGGTGGTGGTCGACGGTGACACCTCGACCAACGATGTCGCACTCCTGACCGCGACCGGGGCCGCCGGCCGGGTGGACGCGAACGAGTTCGAGCGCGTACTGGAGGCCTGCTGCCGTGCGCTCGCGGTTCAGATCGCGGCCGACGGTGAGGGAGCCACCCGCCTGGTCGAGGTGACCGTTACCGGAGCCCCCGAGGAGGAGGACGCCGCTGCGGTGGCCCGGACGATTGTCGGCTCTCCCCTCGTCAAGACGGCGGTCTACGGCGAGGACCCGAACTGGGGCCGGGTAATCGCGGCTGCCGGCCGTGCCGGGGTCGAGTTCGACCCCTACGCAGCCTCGCTCACGATCGGCGAGGGTGAGTCCGCCGTCCCGCTCGTGACGAACGGCGAGATCGTCGTCGACCTCGTCCGGGCGAAGGCGGCGATGGCCGGCAAGCGCGTGGTCTTCACCCTCGACCTCGGTGCCGGCGAGGGCGAGGCGACCGCCTGGGGATGCGACCTCACCGAGGGCTACGTCGAGATCAACGGGAAGTACACGACATGAAGCGGGTCGAAGTCCTGACAGAGGCCCTGCCGTACATCCAGCAGTTCCACGGCAGGGTGATGGTGATCAAGCTCGGGGGCCATGCCATGGTCGACCCCGTCATCCTGGAAGCGGCGATCCGCGACGTGGTGCTCCTGCGCTACATCGGAATCCGGGTGGTGCTCGTTCACGGTGGGGGCCCGGAGATCACGGCGAAGATGGAGGCGCTCGGCAAGGAGCCGAAGTTCGTCGGCGGCCTCCGGATCACCGACGAGGAGACCCTCGAGGTCGCGCAGATGGTCCTCGTCGGCAAGATCTCCTCCAACATCGTCTCGCTTCTCGAGAAAGCCGGCGCCCACGGGGTCGGCATCTCGGGCAACGACGGCAACCTCCTGGTCGGCAGACGCCTCACACCGCAGACGGTCCGTATAGGCGACCACGACGAGCAGGTCGACCTGGGGCACGTCGGCGAGGTGGAGGTCGTGAACCCCGGCCTCCTCAACACCCTCCTCGACGACGGGTACATCCCGGTGATCGCGCCGATCGCGATCGGCCGGGACGGCAACTCGCTCAATATCAACGCCGATACCGCCGCTGCGATGATCGCGGTCGCGGTCGGGGCGTACAAGCTGATCAACATGACCGACGTCGACGGCGTGATGGACGCCGACCGGACCGCGGTCTACCGCCGGCTCTCCGTGAACGACGCCCGCGGCATGATCGCGTCGGGTGCGGTGGCAGGTGGGATGATCCCCAAGGTCGAGGGGATGTGCCAGGCGATCACGCAGGGCGTCCAGTTCGCCCACATCATCAACGGGAACGCCGAGCACAACCTTCTCCTCGAACTCTTCACCCGCGACGGTGTCGGGACGATGATCTACGGCGAGGACCGGTAGGCAACCGATCGCCCCCTCCCCGCTCTTTCCCTGTGTATCTCGGGTACGTTCAGGAAACCTTATCCGATCCTGAGGGGATAAACGGGGATTATCATGGGGCAATAAGCGCACCGCAGGTCATACTGAAATCCCCCGGATGGCTGGGAAGCGGTACTCCTGTTGCCGTATTTTTTCTCACACTTCTCTTGATCGTCATCCCGGTTCTCACGGATCCCTTCGCTCTCACCCTCGTCGCCGAGCCTGATCGGGGCCCTGCGCCTCTCGTGGTCCAGTTCCACGACACCTCGGTCCATTCGACGAACAGCTCGTGGGATTCTGGTGATGGTTCTACGGCCATTGTGAGGGACCCGGTCCACACCTTTCTCCGGCCCGGCACCTTCACCGTGCGTCTTTCCGTGACGGTTCCCGGTGACCCGATCGAGAGGGTTCCCGACACGGTCGACTCGGAGGAGCGGTCCGTCATGGTCCGTATCCCTCTGAAACCCTCGTTCGTGTACCGGCTCGAACCAGGATACCGGGTGCGCTTTACGGACACCTCGTCCGGAGGGCCGACCTGGTGGCACTGGGAGTTCGGCGATGGCGCCACCTCGTTCGAGCAGCACCCGGTCCATGTCTATCCCGGGCCCGGGACCTACCCCGTCAGCCTCCTGGTCTCGGGCGGTGGACCCGAGCTCCGGGTGGAGCGGACCGTCGTCGTGCCGCCGGCACCAACGTCGGTCTCTCCTCCTCCCCTTGCCGCCGGGTTCACCGCCGGGCCGACTGCGGGAGTGGCACCGCTTCAGGTCCGGTTCACGGATACCTCGACAGGGGGTGCGACGGAATGGCACTGGGAGTTCGGCGACGGAGCGAACTCCACCGAGCAGCACCCGGTCCATGTATACCGGGAGGCGGGCACCTACACCATCGATCTCGCGGTGCAGGATGCTGCCGGATCCCGTGCCCGAACGACGAGGCTCAGCCTCGTCCGCGTCGAACCGCCGCCCGATCCCGGGACAGAGACGCCGTCGACGAATCCGACCACCCCCGTGCCGGGAACGCCGGACATGGATGGAAATTTTGGATTCTTCTCTCTCCCGGATCTGGCCGGTCCACTCGTCCTCTCCGTTCTTGCCGCCGCCGTCCTCGCCTTTCTCCTGGTGAAGGGCGGCAGGGGGGATCCCGGTGGGGAGATCCATCTCACCCGCGACCCCTCCTTCCCGCGCCGCCCGCCCGCCCAGGTGAGCATCGAGACGCGGAGCGGTCTCTCCCGCCCATCGCCGGGGGCGTCCGCTCCGGAGGTCACCATCACGATACGCACGGGGATGATCCATGACACCACCTGAACCTGGAGACCAGCTTGCCACGAAGGACCTCCGGGACAAGGTCGAAGCGGCCGTCCGGACCGCCTGCACCGAGCGGATCGATGCCGAGCCGGATTGGCTCGACCGCGTCCGGATGACCGCCGAGAAGGGGCTCGAGTTCATCGTCCGGCTGACCGTCGACTCCATGGTACGGTGCCTCACGAACGGGCTCGTCTCGGCGACGGTCGAGGAGCTGGACGGGGGAGCCCTCGGGCGCGGGTCCACCCAGGTCAGGATCACCCCGGCGGCCCCGGTCAAGATCTTCGACGCCTCGAAGCAGCCATGGACCTACTATATCGAGTATGTGGCCCGTACAGCCGGATTCGAGATCGCCACGCTCCGGCTCACGTTCCAGCTCGCTCCCCGGTTCACGCTCGTGGACGCCGCCTTCACGCGGTACCCCGACGGAGCGATCGAGCTGAACCTGGGGAGCGCCCGCCTCGAGTGCGATATCAAATACCAGCCGGGGCGTGTGGAGTCCGGCGGAAAAGGAGGGTCGGCGCCGGTCCTGCTCGGCACGGTCCGACAGACGTTCGAATTCAAGGAGCCGTTCATCATCGACGGTCGGCCGAACGACGCGGCAGCACCCGACTCCGACCGTCCCGCCTGTCCGTACGGCCTGGACGATTCGTGCCCGGGCATCCCCCGATGATTGTCCGCTCCCTACGAACGGACCGAGGCCGGATGGTCGTTGTGTGGCCTCTTCGACCGGTCCGGCCCCCGAATACTCTCCGGTCGGTGGTCCCCATCAAGCGCCGCCCGCCGGAGGATCCGGTGGACGTTGAGCACCGCGACGCGGAGTTCGTCCGATCTCTCGTCTCTCTGGACCATCATCCCCTCACCCGGGCCGCCAGGTCACGGGCGATCGGCCCCGCCTGGTCGAGTGCCTCTCTGATGTCCGCCTCGTCGATCCGGATGCCGTTCGCGCCGAGAACCTCCTGGAGCGTCACCGTCCGGTCCTGTTCGAACGGGACGTCCACGGTCGTCACCCCGTAGAGGTCCCCGGTCACCGTTCCGGTGACCCTGAACGTCACCCGGTCCAGCCCAGCCTGGATTGCCGCCAGCGCCGCGTCCAGCAGGGCGCGGTTGTCCAGCCTCACCGGTACGCTCTGGCGTATGGCCTGGCCGGCCGGAAGGACGAATGCCCCCACGTGCCCGGTACCGAGCGGGCGCACGGTTGTCCCCTCGACCGCACCGACCGTGAACTGCGCCTTTTTCACCGGGATATCGAAGGGATTCGGGTTCGTGATGCCGACGTCCACCACCAGGTCGGTGCTCGTCGGGGAGACCGAACCGGGACGGACCTCCTCGATCGTGACCGTCGGCTGCGAGACGCAGCCGGCCACACCGATAACGGCGAGGAGGACGGCCAGGAGCAGGACGGGAACGAGGTACCTCGGCATGAAAAGGACTCCCGCACCGGGGGCGCGTGCGGAAGGAATTGGGTGAGCGGGATACTTATGTGTATGTCTTGCGGCACTGATGTACCTGTGTATGTCCTTATGGGTGTCATTGATCTTCCTGGTCAGCGCTGGACCAGACAGACCCACCGGTCGTACACCGGGTCCCGGTCGTTCTCCAGGACCTCCACCCCCCGTCCGGCCTCGATCGCCCAGCTCGCGACAAGCGTGGCCTCAGCCTCAGTGCCGAGTGTGATCAGGGTTTTGTGCGAGAGCTCGAGCAGCTGCTCCACGAGCCCGTGCCAGAGCTCCTCGTTGATCCAGGGATAGATCTGGCCCATCATCAGCCCGAGGCCGAGCGGGGCCGGGCTGCAGTACTCGGTTGCCACGGTTCCGTCGATGCAGCAGACCGTCTCGGGGTCGAGTCGTCCCTCCTGGAGCCCCAGCGCGATCAGGGCCTCATCGTTGTCGTAGGAGAGGGGCTCCATCCCGAGGGAGCGGAGCACAGTCGCCCCGATCCCCGAACCGCAGCAGGCGTCGATGACCCGGGTGCCCGGCTGTGTACCCCACGTGTCGGCGACGAGCGCTGTCGCCTTCTCCAGCCGGTCCGGGGGAAGGTCGTTGATCGCCGCCGGGACGTTGTGGCGGATCTGTTCGGCGTAGTGGCGCCGCACCGCACGCGCCCAGGTCTCGCGCGGCTCCTGGTAGAGCTCTCCCCCGACCTCCTCGAACCGCTCGAGTCCGAGCACCGAGGGCGTCCGGTAGAGAAAGGTCGCCACGTGCCAGGCATCATCGTCCCGGAGGGCGAGTGCGATCGGGTCGTCGTGCTCGTCCACAAGGAGTCGTCCATCGGTCGCCTCGAGGTCGAGGAGCACCGTGGAGTAGAGTTCGTCGGTCAGTTCGGCAAAGCTCGGTTCGACGAACCTGAGCTCGGGCACCTCCAGCAGTTCGGCAGCCGTCACCATCGCAGTATCACGCGTCTCGTATGATCCGCAGGCCCCCCGGGGCCCGCATCGTCCCGTCCACGATCGCTCGCTCGTGGACCTCGATCGTCCTCCCGTCCAGGTCCCCCAGGATGTGGGCCCCCGGAGCGAGGGCAATCACCCCCCCGGAGAAGACCGTCCCGTGGACCACAGTACCAGGACCGATCACGACCCGCTCCGTGGCCCGCACCGAGCCGAAGAGCGTCGTTGCCGTCCCGATCTCGACCGTTCGAGCCCGGACGTTGCCGTGGAGCCGGCAGTACGAGCCGATCGACATCTCTCCCGGAACCTCCAGCCGCTCCATGTCGAAGACCGCGCCCGTCGGGATGACCAGGGGCTGCTCAATCGTCTCATCATCCTCACCGAGGACTTCAGCCATGAACCGCTCCACCTCGTCCTCCCGTTCGAACCGGAGCATCGCCATCAGATAGAGCATGATGTAGATGATCACCGGGAGCGGGTTCCGGATCTGGATCCAGCCGTGGGCCTCGAATCCCTGTTCGATCTGGACGTTGTCGCCGATATCGAGGTCCCCGGTCACCGAGAGCCGGCCGGCGATCCGGACTCCCTCGCCCAGATACGCGTCTGCGGCCGTCGTGACGTTCCCGACAACCTCGGTCCAGTTGTCGATCCTGATGTCGCCTGCCGCCGTCACCGCCCCGTTGATCCGGCAGAACTCGGCGACTACCACCTCGGCACCCGAGATGCCGTAATCGATCCGGGAGCGGTCTCCGACCAGGACCATCCGGTCGGTGACCAGCGTGCGCTCCTGGAGCTCGGTCCTGTCGGGGAGCAGGCACCGGTCCAGGTGGAAGTCGGGTGCGGTGTGCGCGGGGGCCTCGTCCATTCTCGCCTGTCCTACACTCTGTCAGGCACCGTATTTATGGGCCTTGTCGATCAGGTCGAGCAGGATCGGGAGGATGTCGCACCCGGTGATGCGGCAGAGGCCGCCCTCGGCGCAGGCGAACTCGTCGTACCGGTCCACCCGGTCCGGGCGGACCCCTTCGCCGTGGACAAGAACCGGAACTGGATCGGCCGAATGGTCCTTGACTGTGCACGGGGTGGAGTGGTCGCCCATGACCGCTATCACCGTCTCCGTGACGTCCAGGAACGGTGCGAGCGCGGCATCGACACGCACGATGAAGTCCCGCTTCTGTTCCGCCTTCCCGTCGTGGCCCGCCTCGTCGGCCCCCTTGATGTTTAACAGGACGAAGGAGTGCGTCTCGAGTGCCTCGATTGCGGCCGCGACCTTCCCCTCGATGTTGGAGTCGATCGACCCGGTGGCGCCCTCGACGTGGATAGGGTCGAGTCCGACGACCTTGCCGATCCCGGTAATCAGGGTCGCGGCCGAGACGACTGCCCCGGCGAGCCCGTACCGCTCCCGGAACGGTTGGAACTCACCCATTCTACCGGCCCCGCGGATCAGTACCTCGTTTGCCGGCAACAGCCCCTCTCCTGCGCGCCGGCGGTTGACCGGGTGGTCCGCGAGGACCTGCCGCGCCTGGTGGACGAACTCGTTCAGCACGGCGGCGGTCTTCGCGTCCGCTTCTGTCCCGGTCAACGGCTCGAACTCGTGCGGGAATGCACCCTCCTTCTTCGGGTCGTTGGAGCCGACCCCGTCTCCCAGCCCCTCACCCTCGAGGGCGAGCGCTGCCCGGTGCCCGGCACCCGAGACGAACTGGAACCGGACCCCGAACCGGGAGAGGTCCACCGCCTCCTCGATTGCCTTCGAGAGCGGCTCGGTGCCGTGGATCCTTCCCGCACGCCGGTCGACCACGCGGCCGTCCGCATCGAGGGTCGCGTAGTTGGCGCGGAACCCCACCATCCCCGGCCGCATCCGGATCCCGGAGCCCTCCGCCTCGAGCGGTCCACGCCCGGTGTAGCACTCGCGGGGAGGATACCCGAGCAGGGCCAGGTGCGAGGTGTCCGATCCCGGCCGGATCCCAGGACCGATCGTGTCCATGATCCCGGTGATCCCCTCGCGTGCGAGCCGGTCGAGGACGGGCGTCCTCGCTGCCGAGAGGGGGGTAGCCCCACGGAGGGCCGGGTGTGGCCGATCACCAATACCATCGAGCACGATGAGCACGATCCTGCTGGCGGTCATCGGGTAGACGTTCGCGCTCGAGCGCCATAGAGATACCGGCCCGCCAGGTTTATCCCGGGTCCGTGCCCATCCGATCTCGTGATCCTCGTCGTCTCGGACCTCCATGCGGGTCACCCCGACGCAGCCGTCCCCGAGTTCCTCCGGTTTCTCGACGGCTGCGAGTCGCAGGGCGTGGAGACGCTCGTCCTCCTCGGCGATATCTTCGACCTCTGGAGACGGAAGAACGGCCCGCTGATGGTCGAGCACTCCGACCTCCTCGATCGCCTGCTGCACCTTGAGGCTGTCGACCTCCATTACGTGGTCGGCAACCACGACTACGCCCTCCTCGAGATCGCGGAACGTGCCGGGGGGAGGGGCCCGTTCCCAATCCAGAAACGGCTGCTGCTCGAGGAGGGGGGGCGTACGACCCTCTTTATCCATGGCTACGATCTCGAGGTCCTGGGTGCGCTCGAGCCCTTCTCGGTCGAGGCCTACGAGGCCCTCTCCTCGCGGATGTGCGCGGTCGGGGACTTCGGGGGGGCTGCCGCCGGCCGTCTGGTCGAGCTCTACTCCCGTGGGCTCGACCTCGTCGCCCGGCGAGAAACCCTCTCTCGCCCCGCCCACGAGCGCCCGTCCCTCGACGGGGCGGAGGCGCTCGCTCACTCGCCCGCCCGTCACCTCCTGCTCGGCATGGAAGTTGGGGACCGGCTCGTCTACGGTCACACGCACCGCCCCGCGGTCAGTCCGGACGGGCTCGTCGCGAACCCCGGCTCCTGGGTGGACGATGGCGAGGCGATGACCTATCTGAGGATAGAGGACGACGAGGTGGGGCTGCGCCGCTTCGGGCGTGACTCGTTTCCCTGACCGGAAAAAAGGTGTCTCAGGCCACCTGGACACGGCCCAGGAGCTTGGACTTGATCACTTCGATCCGCCGGACCGGGAAGACGACCCGGGTGTCGGTCATCATCTCTTTTGCGAGCGCTCCGGTGACCATCGCCTCGGTGACGGTCTGCCAGTCGTTCCCGGCGACGAAGGCCGAGACGCGCTCGGTGATCCTTTTACGGATCTCGTGGATGTGAGACGAGTCGGCTGCCATCAGCGTGTAACAGGTCACCGTCAGGTGGACGCGGAAGCCGTCCTTGGTCACGCCGATCACGTGCGAGTCGATCCGGCTCGAGCGCCGCTTCACGAGCGAGCGGAGGTAGTCCTTGGTCAGCTCGTGCCCGATGAACTCCGTGTACGCGGTGTCGCCGGCGACCCGGTTGATTCGGAACTTCATCTTGACGTGCTGTTTGCCGTAGTCGTTGTTGAGTTCACCGAGCGTCGCGTTCATGATGCGCCCGGTCATGTTCTCGGTGTCAGCCGAGATCGTGTCGCCGATGTAGGCGGAGTTGAAGGCCTCGGGGGCGTTGACCTTGTACCAGGTCTTCGCCTTCCACCCCTCAACGCGCCGTCCGGCCTGCTTCTTTCGTGCCATTCAGTCACCTTGGGTTATACAAATCTGAAGATCTCATGTGCGTCGCCAAACCGCCGGCGAACCGGGGCTGGCCAGTCGTCGAGCTCGAAGCCCTTCTGTGCGAGGAACGCGGCCGTCCACCGTTCGAGGCCGATCCCGGAGCAGCCGGACCAGAGGTCCTTTCCGGACTGGACCTTGACGTTGAACCCGCGCGGGTACTTGTCGCCGTTCACCGAGACGTTCTGGAACTCGAGCCACGAGTCAGCATAGGGCAGCACGGCCTCGTAATCGGTCGTCCCGATCCGCTCCGTTCCTTCGGCCCCTATCATGCCCTCCTGGGCCATGAACCAGGGGGTCACCCGGGCCGATCGCCACTCGAGCTCGAGGACGTCGTCGAAGAGCCGTCGGTACCGCTCGTGGAGCAGGTCGGCCGTCTCGACCGTCTGCTCGGGGGAGCCGATCCAGAGGAGCTCGATCCGGTGGAACTCGTCCACCCGCTCGATCCCGTGGATGCCCCCGGACTCGTACCGATGCGACGTGCCCGAGCGGTCGAAGATCCGGGCGGGGAGGCAGTCGTTTGCCAGGGTCGTCCCGCCGATGAACGGCCAGAACGAGGGGCACTGCGCGTAGCAGAGCCCGCCGATCGGCCCGTCGATCTTCTCCCGGATCAGGTCGACCGGGACCTCGCCGGTCACCTTGAAGTGGTCCGCGACCTCCTCCCAGTAGTCGGGGTCCCGGGTCTTCGGGGCCGAGACATAGTAGATCTCGGGGTAGACCCCCTTTGCGTGCCCAGACTTAATCCAGACCTCCCAGGGGACGAGCTTCGGAAAGACCATCTCAACGAAGCCCAGGGGGCGGACAATCTCCTCGAGGACGATCTCCTCAAAGACCCGGAAGAGCCGGGTCGACTGCGAGCCGTGGATCCACTGGCCGCGCGAGAGCGCGTGCTTGATCCAGCCGCGCCGGATCATCTCCTGGGTGGGGTCCTCGCGGAACCGGTGCTCCCGCTTCGGGGACTCGTAGACGAGGTCCCAGTGCTCGGTCTTGCCGCCGTACGCGGCGGCCTCTGCCTTCTCCTCGATCAGGCGGATCAATCGGTCGGGGACCTTGTTCTCCAGGTCCGCGGCCGTGACCGCGAGTTCGAGCTCGATCCGGTCGGATCCGCGTTGGGCCGTCCGAATGAAGGAGAGCGCGGGGAGCCGGAGCCCCTCGGGGACCTCGCCGATGAGGCTGACCCGGTAGTCGGAGACCACCAGGTCGCGCAGGCCGACCCGGTACCGTCCGAGCAGGCCCGCGAGCTGTTTTCTGAACCGAAAGAGGGCGTCGTGGACCCGTGTGTAGCCCCCGCTCTCGAGCGAGAGCGTAAGGGTCGCACCGCTTATCGTGTGCCCCGTGATCCGGCCGATCTCGTCCTCGGGAGCGTCCTTCGGGACCCCCTTTCGGAAGAGGACCGTGTTCGCCTCTTCGACCGCCCGCGCGATCGCGGGCTGGGCCTCGTCCGGGATCTCTTTCGAGAATACGAGGTCCGCTGTCAGGCTGAATCGTGGCTGCATTGCTCCTCCGCAATCTGGCAGTTCATCAGGTAATCGTCCATCGTCGCGATGATCGAACCGCACTCGCGGGCCGCGAGTCGGGCGACGACCGTCCCGTTCTCGACCGTGGTCGAGCAGAGGAGATGGTCGTCCGGTCCGAGCGCGGCGGCGACGCAGGCGGGGCGCTGGTGCCGGGTCCTGATGACCCCCTCGCACCTCATGCACCCACCGCCTCGGCGAACGCCGCTGCGAACTCGATAAAGCCGCTCACCGGGACGAACCCCCCGGCCCGGCGGGTATGCCCCCCGCCGGAGCCCCCGGCCTCGGCAGCCAGCTGGCGGACCAGGGGCCCGAGTGGGACCTGGCCGTCGGCCCGGGCCGAGATCCGGACCAGGTCGCCGTGCTGTGCCGCGACCAGCACCGGCCCGCCGATGGGGCCGGCAAGCGCGGTCGCGACATCGCTCGCGAGCGCCGGCTCATCGACCAGGAAGGCGAACGGTGTCCCTTCGACCGGGCGGGCCCCGGCGATCGCCTGGATCACCCGGCGCCGGTACGCGGTCGCGACCTTTCTCGCCTCTTCGACGGCCCCGAGGGACCGGAGGCAGACCGATGCGGCGAGACCGCCGCGCCCGGACTTGCCACAGCCCTCGACCACGGCCCCGAGAGTCCTCGCGTCGGCCAGGACCTCGCGCAGGCAGATGACCCGGTCGCCCCAGAGCCCCTCAATCGACCCGGGCGCCGCGTGCTCGGCCGATTCGAGGACGACCAGGGAGATGAGGTGGTCGAGGGACGGGCCGCCTTCCCCCGGCGATGACCGGATGAGCTCGCGCACTCTCTCACCGTCCCCGGAGATCCCGGGGAGGTACGGATCGATTGCGAGTTCCAGCTGCTCGGCGATGGAACTGCCCGGGAGCCGAATCCCCCGCTCCATCTCGAGGACCCCGTTCGCCAGGCCCTCGTTCAGGATCTCCGCGTTCTCGTCCTCGAACCCCTGACCATCACCGAGTATCCCTGCGGCGGCGAGCCCCGAGAGGTCGCGGCAGTCCGCGAGTCGGTTCGCCGTGATAAAGGCGAGGGCGGCGGCACAGAGCACCCGCTCCCCGTCGATCCCGGCGGTGTGCGGATTCAGCACCACTCCATCTCCATGTGCCGCCGGCGCGTGGTGGTCGAGGACCGCCACGTCGGCGGGCAGGTCTTCGAGACCGGCCCCGAGGTCGCAGAGGAGGGTGGGTCTGCCGCTGTCGAGGTCCGGGACCCGGTCAACCACCCGGAGGCGGAAGCCGATCTCCCGCCTCCTGAGCGCGTGGCAGACGATCGACGCCGCCGTAACCCCGTCCGCATCGTGGTGGCCGTAGACCTCCACGTATCGCTGCTCCTCGAGAAAGCGTGCGAGGCGTTCGGCTGCGGTGTCGATCGGCATGGTGGTCTATCGTGAGAGCAGGATCTCCGCCGTCTCAGGCTTGTAGACCCAGCCCTTGGGCAGGCGCTTCGAGCCGACGTAGTACTTCACCAGACGGCGGACCTTCGACTCGGTCAGCTGGAGCTGACGCTTGTTGTGGACATCGTTCCGGTTCTCCGCGAGGTGCTTGCGCATCCCCAGGGCCTTCACGATCAGGTTCCGGAGGTCCTCCGGGATCTCGGGCGAAAGCCCGTTCGCTTCGAGGATCTCGCCGACCCGCTTACCGGTGGCGAGCTTCACATCAGGGACGGCGTACTGGTCTCGCAGGATCGTGCCGATCTCTGCGGTCGACCGTTCCTTGCGGTGGAGATCGATGACGAGCTTCTCGATCTCGGCCACGTCGGTCGTCGACCACGCGGGCGGGTCTGCCCGGTGCGGCCGAACGGATCCCGACTTGCCTCTCCGTCGCGCATGCATTCGTGCCATAGTTCTACTCCGATTCCGATAGTCCCGAGAAGAGCAGCGAAGAGACGCACGCTCTGTAATCCCAAGCCCCGTGAGGCCGCACTGTGAGGCGCGTCGGACTTACCGGTGTGTCGTGCACACGTCAGCGACGGTGCCGGGTTATATATTACCACGGTGGCGTCATAAGGCTGCCGACCATTCCAAAAGAATTATACTTCGTCGCGGCATCCCTCCGATGTGTCAACTGATCGCATGGTCATGCCGATTGCCCTCCTCCTCTGCGGGGCCCTCATCGGTGCCGGGTGCACCGCGCCGGCGGGCCAGGGCAGCAGTGCTCTGTCCGGCTCTGCAGGCCTCTCGCTCTACTCCGACCCTGCCCACCTCTTCTCGCTCGAGAAACCACCCACCTGGACCGTCACGGTGGGCGACGAGATCGAGGTCCGAGACCCGGCGTCGAACGGGCCCCGCGTCGTCCTCCGTCCACTCTTCCTGAGCGGCACCTACAGGACTGCGAACGCGGGGACGGTCGCGAACTACCTGGTGGGCCAGGTGGCGAAGCGGACGGCAGGCTTCACAGTCAGCTCAGCTCGCACGACCAGTGACGGATCGATGCTCGAACTCGTCGCCTCTTTCGACCGGTCGGGCGTACCGATGGCCGGGGTCTACACGGTCTTTATCAGATCTCCCTATGGCATGTACTCCGCCTACGAGGCTCCACAGGCTACCTTCTCACGGGACGAGCCGCTCATGCGGGCGGTTGCCGCTTCCTTTTCCCAGCTCTCGGCCCGGGGGACGGGGGATACCACGCCCACACCGGGCCAGAGCAGCATCGGACCGCTGCGCCAGACACAGCAGTCGGGCGGAGTCTCGATGAAGGTCCCCGACGGGTGGAACGTCCAGGTGATGCCGTACTGTGCGGGCCTTGTGGCAACGGACCCGCAGAACCGGCGGGGTGTCGTCTTCCTGAACAGCCTGCACAAGGAGCCTGGGACCACGCTCCCTCCCGGAGTGAGCCCCGAACAGTATCTGACCGATTACCTCTCCCGGGACTTCTCGACCGTCTCCGATGTCCGCATCCTGTCGTACGAGGAGGGTGACCTCTCAGCCATCTCGAGCGGCTCGGGGAGCGTCAAGGCGATGCGCATCGCATTCCTGAACAGCGGGACACCGACGACCGGTTCGTTCACGGTCGGGACATCACAGGTTGGCGGCGGGTACTTCACGGCGGTCGAATACCTCTGGGGGATCTACGCCCCCACGACCGACTGGGAACGGGACGCGCCTGTCCTCCTCGAGTCTTTCTTCTCCATCGACTACAGCCAGGCGACCCTCGAGGGGTGCAGGAAGCTCCTCGCCGCCTCCTGGGGGGCCGGTTCCCGGTCGAGCGGCCAGGGGGGGTCCAGCGGGAGCGACTCGCGCGAGCAGCAGCTGAAGGACTGGTATGCGCGTCAGGAGAATGAAGACATCTTTATGGAGAAGTTCGACGACTACATCTTCAACCGGGACCGGGTCTACAATCCTGAGACCAACGAGGTCTACCACGTCGACCAGAACTTCTACCAGTACTACGACACCCACCGGGACCAGTACCGGCAGCAGGACCTGCAACCCCTCGCGGACAGCCAGTTCAGGAGCCTGGTCCCGCTCGACGGGAGCCTGCACATCCAACCGAATTAAAAGAAGGGGGCCGGTTTTGGCCCCTCTGCTCTTCTCGCTCAGAGATCGCCGCTGGGGGGACGGCGGCGCCGGCCCTTGCGCTTACCCATTGAGAGGATGTCGACTCCGTACTGGCCCGCCTTTCCGAGTCCAATCACCATCTCGTCCGACTTTGCCAGGCGCTCGATGTTGATCTCGTAGGAGCCCGGGCCCCGGATGCGGATCGTCTCGATCGACTCGTGCAGGGGCCGATCGGGGACCTCGTCGACCTCGACCGGGATCTCGTGCACGTCCTCATCCGGAGCCTCCTCGACGAGGGTCTCCAGGGGTGTCTCTTCGAGCACGTCGCGGTGCCGTTCCTCGGCACGAACATACAGGAAGCGTTTTCCTCCGCAGCTCGGGCATCCGCGGAGGACGTCCTGCGAACCGTCCTCGAACTCCCGTCCGCAGGTCGTGCACTTGTGGGGCATGGACTACCGTGACGAGACCCAGGCGCTGATCAGGTCCCGCTCCTTCCGGAGCATCTTGAGCTGGTTCGCTGGCCCGATCACGGTCAGCCGGGACGGGGACTCCCTGCCGCCGCCGAAGAGGCGCGCGAGGAGGCCGCCTCCCTGCGCCCGCGCGGGGTACGTCTCCATCTCGATCCCGGAGAAGCCGTCCGGCGAGATCTCCATCATGGTCATCTCGATCAGCCGGCTCGACTCCTCGGGAGAGAGCCCCTTCTCGAGCACCACGATATTGCCGGCCATGACCTCATCGAGAATCAGCCGGATCTTCTCCATCGAAGTGAGCCGCGCGAGCCGCTCCTCCGAGATCAGGTCCAGTTGTACGCCCTGAATCATGCCGCGATCACCCGAAGAACTCGATCATCTTGTCGTAGAGCTCGTCCACGTTCGTCCCTTCGAGACCCGAGATGGAGATGACGGGGTGCTGTGGGAAGGCGGACTTGATCCGTGCCGGCGAGGCGTCCGGAAGGTCGATCTTGTTGGCGACGATCACCACGGGAAGAGTGCGGGACTCGATGATCCCGACCATCATGATATTGACCTGCTGGAACGGGTCGAGGGTCGCATCGAGCATGTAGATGACGCCGTCGATGTCCTCGCGGAGCCAGTGCATCGCCTCGGCAACCCCCTCGGTCGCCTCGCGGGCCCTCTTCACCGCCTCCTCCTTCTCGATCCCGTACTCGGTGAACTCGTGGTAGTCGATCTTGGTCGTCACCCCGGGGGTGTCGACGATGTCGATCACGATCGAGTCCCCGTTTCCGTTCGAAATGGTCACGTCTTCGCGGCGCCGGGCGCGCCGGGTCTCGTGAGGGATCTCCGAGACGGGGCCGAGCGCATCGCCGGTCCAGTCCCGTACGATCCGGTTGGCGAGCGTGGTCTTTCCCGCATTCGGCGGGCCGTAGATCCCGATCCGCGCTCGCTTCTTCTTGAAAAAAACCCGCAAAAACCGTGAGAGCCGTTTCTTTGCCTTCGTCAGAATATCCATGCAGCACCCCGGCCGATGATGGTAGAAGTGTTATGGCTCATGCGTAATGAGCCCTTTGGACGGTCGGTCTCGAACGGCCGCTCTTCCGAGGTAACCCTTTTATCCGAGACAGGCATATCTCCTCTCGTCGGGCCAATTATTGGCCCGAAATTCCGAAAAAACCCGGGATTGTCCGATCCGGAAAACCTTAATGAACTATAATGATAATTATGGTTCATCTCAGGGGGGACACCTGAATGAAGTCGTCCGACACCATGCACCTGGAGACCAGGGTACCGCTCAAGGAGATGATGAGCAGCAACCCGACCACGCTGGACTACAACGCCACGGTCGCGGAAGCGGCCCGCACTATGTGCCGGGACGATGTGGGAAGTTGCATCATCCTCGAGAATGGGCTCCCAATCGGCATCGCGACCGAGCAGGACATCAACTGCAAGGTGGTCGCATTCGACCGTCGTCCGAGCGAGGTCCAGGTCAGCGAGATCATGTCCACCCCCCTGATCACTATCGGCTCCGAGCGTACCGTCTCGGAGGCGGCACAGATGATGGTGAGGCACAGGGTCCGCCGCCTGCCGGTGGTGGATGAGAACTACCGTGTGATCGGGATCGTTACCGTCCGGGACCTCCTCACCGTCGCCAACGAGATCAACGAGATCATGACCGATCTCGTCCTTATCAACCGGGTGGACGGGTATGAGGGCGGGATCTGCGAACGGTGCGGGATCATGGCCTCAGACCTCGTCAGGTCGGATGGCCAGCTCCTCTGCACCCATTGCCGCGTCGAGGAGCATCTCTGATGAAATCGGCGGCAGACCTCCTCTGCGAGGTCCCGCTGCTCCACTCCGACGACCGGGTCACCCGTGCCCGGTCCGTCCTTCGCGAAGACCAGTATCGCGAGGTCCTGGTAGTGGACAACCGCGGGGCGCTCGTCGGGTACGTCGATATCTCGGATGTCCTCCGGGTCGCCGCGACCCGGTCGAACGTGACACTCGATGGATTCGTACGTGAGGCTCCGTCGGCCCCGGTCGATGCGAGCCTTGAACGAGTCGGGATCCTCCTCCGCGAGGCGAGGACCGACACGGTGGCGGTGCTCGGTCCCGACAACCGGGTCCTTGGAGGGGTGCTCCTGGCGGGGGTATTCCCGATCCTGGTCTCACGCCATGACCCCCGGGGGTCGGTTGCCGACCTGATGTCGACCCGTGTCGTCTCGGTCGAGGCTGACGACCCGGTCTCGCGAGTTCTCTCTCTCGTGAACGTGACCGGTTTCTCCGCCTTTCCGGTCATGAAACGGCGGCAGCTGGTGGGCATGGTCTCACGAAGAGACCTGCTCAGCTCGGGCCGGTCCCGGCGCGGGACCGACGGCGGGCTCGTTGTGGAGGCTGTGATGAACACCCCCGCCATCACGCTCGCGCCCGGGGCGTCCGTTCGCGAGGCGGCGACGCTGCTCTGCCGGCACGACATCAGCCGTGCACCGGTCGTGGACGGGACCTTGGTCGTTGGCATCCTCGACCGGCACGATGTACTGCGGGGGCTCGCTCTCGCCGAGAACTGAGGTGACGCATGCAGGGGAACGGATACAATCACAAGGCCTCGGACCGGCTCCTGAAGATGCCGGGCAAGCTCGACCGCGGCCCGGTCGAGTTCCAATCGCGGGTGGCGCCCCACGAGGGCGAGATCATGGGGGTCGCGACGACCCGTGTCGTCTCGGTCCCGCCGACCATGTCGATCATCGGCGCCGCGCAGATGATGACCACCTGCGGTTTTCGTCGCCTCCCGGTGACGGACCCGGGGACACTGCGGATGCGCGGGATCATCACGGCATCCGACATCATCAACCTGCTCGGCGGCGGGGACAAGCAGAACCTGGTCACGGTCAAGCACGGCGGTAACCTGCTCGCGGCCTTCAACGAGACGGTCCGCGAGATCATGAGCAGCCACTACCTCTCGATCCGGTCGTCCGGGACGATCGCAGACGCGGTCGAGGTCATCCTCGGGCGGAAGGTCGGGGGGATCCCGGTCATCGACGAGGACGAGACTCTCCTCGGAATCGTCACCGAGCGCGACGTGCTCCGCCTTCTCGAGACGCAACCGAGCCCGCTGACGGTCGAGGAGGTGATGTCGACCCAGCTTCGCGTGACCGCACCCGACGCGACGGTCGGGGCGGCGACCCGCGAGATGGGCCGCTGCCGGTTCCGCCGCCTACCGGTGGTCTCGGACGACGTCCTCTTCGGTATCATCACCTCGACCGACATCGTGCGGTACCTGGGGACCGGGGAGGTCTTCAACGGGCTCGTCCTCGGGGAGATGGGCGAGTTGATGGCGCTCCCGGTCCGGACCCTGATGAAGGGGGAGCTGATCACGACCTCTCCCGAGACCCCGATCGACACCGCCGCCCGCCTCATGCACGAGCGGCGTATCGGGGCTCTGCCGGTGATCGAGGACTCGCGCCTGATCGGGCTCGTCACCGAGTTCGACCTGGTCCGGGCGTATGCGGAGGGTAAGGACTGATGCACGCAAGGGACGTGATGTCCTCGCCCGTCCAGGTGATCGGCCTGGACGACTCCGCCGCATACGCCCGGAACCAGATGCTCCGTAACCGGTGCTCGCGCCTTCTCGTGATGGACGGTGAACAGCTCGTCGGGATCATCACGAAGAAGGACCTTGGGTACCGACTCCGGCAGTCTGAACCCTCCTGGCGCCGCCGACCGATCGACCGTGTCCCGATCAGCCTGTTGATGACTCCCGACCCAGTCAGTGTCGCCCCCGACGCCACGATAGGAACACTCGCTGGAGTGATGCTCGAGTTCGGAGTGAGCGGTCTTCCGGTCGTCGACGATTGCACCCTGGTCGGGATCGTCACAAAGACCGACATCCTCCGGTCCATCTCCGTCGAACAGCTCAGGATGACGGTCGGGGACCTGATGGGAGACGTGGTAACCGTCTCCCGGTATCACTCACTCGACCACGTGATCGGTCTGGCGAGCGAGCGGGACGACCGCGTTGTTGTGGTTAATAGCGACGGGACGCTCGCCGGGATCATCACGGAGTCGAACCTGGCGTTCTTCGAGTACCTGGGCCACGTGCCCGGCGAGCCCGATCGCGAGGTGACCATGCTCCGGCGGGAGGCCCCCGGGGGGCCGAAGACGCGCCGGCATGTGCGCGATGTCTCCGCCGTGGCCGAGGACCTGATGTCCCGGCCTGTCGAGTCCGCCCCGCCAGACGCCCCGATCGCCGAGGCTGTCCGGCGGATGCGCGAAATGCGGATAAACAGCCTTGTTGTTGTCGATGGCGGCGACATCAAAGGCATTATCACACGAGATGATGTAATTAAGGGGGTAGCCACATGACCCAGACCTTATTTATTAAGGACATCATGTCCAGGCCTGTAACGATCGCGAAGTCGGCGGTCATCACCGAGGCGCTCGATCGGATGCTCGACCAGGG
The DNA here is from genome assembly GCA_949320185.1 of uncultured Methanomicrobiales archaeon. Lineage (GTDB taxonomy): Archaea > Halobacteriota > Methanomicrobia > Methanomicrobiales > Methanospirillaceae > UBA288. The sequence goes on from CASGHK010000013.1 coordinate 24,136, forward strand.
GATAGACCCCCTGATCGTCACGAATAACGGCGCCGTGATCGGGACCGTCTCGCGCCGCTCCATCGCCGAAGTGATGGGCTCGAAGCGCAACGCCAACGTCTCGCCGAACCAGATCCACGTCGCGAACGTGGTCGAGGAGGAGTTCACCTCGGCATACGCGGACGAGGGGATCGACGTCGTGGTCCCGCTCCTGCAGGTCTACAAGCTCGTGGTCGTGCTGGACGGGGACCACCGGCCGATCGGCCAGGTCTCCCGCGGCGACCTTCTCAAGGTGCTCAGGCCCCAGGGGTCGGTCGACCAGGTGATGGAGAAGGTCACGGTGGTCTCGCCCGACGAGCGGGTGGTCCACCTCCGCCGGCGGATGCTCGACGACGGCGCGAACCGTTACGTGGTTGCGAACGGGGCGGAGTTCCTCGGCATGGTGACCGAGACCGATATCGCCCGCTCGATGGCCGAGTTCCGCGAGGACGTGGCCGACCGGTTCCAGGACCACCGGGTGCGCAACCTGATCGTCAGCGACATCATGTCGACCCCGCTGATCTCGGTTCCTCCCGAGACCCTGGCCGTCGACCTGGTCGAGACCATGCTCTCCCGCAGCATTAGTGCCGTGCCGGTCGTTGAGAACGGACGGGTGCTCGGCGCGGTCTCGCGGCAGAGCCTGGTCAAGGCCCTGTAACTCCTTGAACCAATTTTTCTCTTCCCTTCAAGGCCCTTTCGACGTTTGAGCCTCAGCCCGTCGCCGGGGGAGGACAGCTCAATCCCGGCGAACGGAAAGGGCAGGTCCCTGTCGGACCGGAGAGCTGCTCATCGGGCGACCACACTTGTGGGACAGCGACGCGACCTCGCCGAGGTGAACGATGTCGGACCCTCTCCCGTGTGTCCGGCCTGCTCGAAGACGGGTCAGGCCTTTCGGAAACCGGCACCTCACTCCAGTTTCAGGACCTCGTCCATCGCCCCCGTCCGGTACCCCTCGAGGTCCAGGGTCACGTACACGAACCCGATGACTTTCAGTGCCGGGACAAGGCTCGCAGCATCGGCGACTGCACGGTCGAGCTCGTTCACCGGGATCTCAATTCGAGCAAGGGTTCCGTGAGCGCGGACCCTGGACTCGCGAAACCCGAGGGCGTTGAGCACCCGCTCGCTCTCCTCCACCATTGCCAGCAGGCCGGGCGTGAGGTCCTCGCCGTAGGGGACACGGGAGGCGAGGCAGGCCGACGCCGGCTTATCGGCGACCTCGATCTCGAGGTGCCGGGCGAGTGCGCGGACCATCGGTTTCGAGATGCCGGCGCCGGCGAGGGGGTGTTGGACGTCCTCTTCGGCACAGGCAACGAGCCCTGGCCTGAACTGCTGGAGGTCGGAGGCGTTGACACCGTCGACGACGGCTCCGAGCCCCCGCTCCGCCGCCTCGCGCCACAGCAGCCTTGCGGAGGCCTTCTTGCAGTGATAGCAGCGGTCGGTCCCGTTTCGGACTATCTCGGGAACCCCAAGCGGGTCGAAGGGGATCACCGTGAGTGGGATGCCGTGGCGTGCAGCCAGATTCTCGACCGCGCGGGCGTCGGCGCGGGGAACGAGTGGGCTGTCCAGGAACGCACAGCTCATCCGGTCCCCGAGCAGATTGTGGGCGACCACGGCGAGGAGGGCCGAGTCGACACCACCGGAGCAGGCGACGAGGGATGGCCCGAGGCGTCTGAGTTCCCTCCTCAGCGCGGCGAGCCTCTCGAGAGGCGGTTCCGACCTCTCCATGGATTCAGATGGGGACGTCATGGCGGTTCCTGCGTGCGAGCGAGGTGGTCCGTTTCGCTTCCTGGGATGATCGGGTCGCCTGAGTATAAGAATGGCGCTCTACGAGCGGTCTCCACCCGATTTACCTGTGTGCTGCCTGCCCATGCTCGAATCTCCTGGCGGAACAATTCGAGGGTCCTGTCCAGGACGAATTCGGATGCAACGACACACCTCGACTCTCACCCTCTCTCCCTCCCCTTTCTGCTCCTCGTCCTCCCCGTGTCCGCAGGGGCGGCGACGACGATCACCGGGCCCACCGTGATCACGGAACCGGGCGCCACCATCCTGGACCCGGCCCTCCTCACATCCGGCGCAGGCACCAGCCTGAAGATGTGGGCATGGATTGTCGTCATCGAGGGGCACGGTCACCGGTCCGGCGGAGTGTGGACGGGCCCCGCATGGTATTCGGGTATGGACTCCCGGGGGTGACACGGCGAGACCTCTCCCTGGGGCGCTGGGATTTGGGCCTCTTTGCAACAGATGCGCTGGGGGTCGTTGTCGAGCGGATCATCTCGCCTGACTGCACCGCTGCCGGTCTCTTGATCGCCGGTAGAGAACACTCCCCGCCCCAGCAACCTCGATGGTCTCTGGGAGCATATGAACGGAAACCAGCAACCGGACTTCCAGGACGTGGTCCTTCTATTCGGTAATCTGGGCGAGATTGGGGCGAACCCCGAACGAAACGCCCACTTCGACGTCAACGGCGACGACCGGTTCGACTTTCGTGATGTGACCGGCCTCTTTGAACGCATCCGGGGGCCGGTCAGACCCTATAAAAACCCATAAGCCCTAAATAGTAATTCGATCAAGGATTAATCGAAACGGTGTGAAAGGGCCGGGACCGGCGACACGAGTCGCGCTCAGGGTGTGATGAGTCAGTGTGAGTCCTGGTGCATACCGGTGAATCCAATGAAGGAACGTGATCAGGGAATGGACCGGCGGGTCCGGGAGTTCGTCTCTCTCTCGCCGGACGGACGAATCTGGGGAGAGATCATCACCGAGCCGTTGCTCACCGTCGCACAGGTGGCGGCAACCCTGCAGATCCGGGAGAAGCTTGTCCGAAACCATATCAAAGAGAAGCGGCTTAAGGCCGTCAAGATCGGGAAGTACTGGCGTATCAAGCCCGAGGACCTTCACGCCTTTATCGAGGCGAACTCTTCCATTCGCTCCGAGGCCCACTCTCATTTCGCCGATGTCACGGAGATCGACTCCGGGATTCCCGGCACCGACGCATAATAACCCGAAAAAAAGGGGCCCGATGGGCCCATCAGAACCGTCTTTTTGGAGCAGACGCTCCATTCGTGTCAGGTGTCGGGGTACGGGACGTCGGGGACGAATTTCGTCCCGTAGTAGATCACACCCGACTCGCCCTCTGCACCGATTCGACGGAAGACCGGGCGGACCCGCATCCCGATCCGGGCCTCGGCGACGTTCTCCAGGACCACCTGGCCGGTCACCCGTGGCCCCTCGTCAAGCCGGATGATCGCGAGCACGAACGGTGTCTGCTGGGCGAAGGCGTCCGACGCCGACCGAATCACCGTGAAGGTGACGATCTCGCCCTTGCCCTGGAAACGGAACGGCACGGTCTCGCCCGCCCGCCGGCAGTCCGGACAGAACGACCGGGGCGGGTAGAAGGTGCGATTACACGAGGTGCATTGAGTGCCCTCGAGGTTGTAGCGCTGCGGGATCTTCCGCCAGAAACGGGGTACCGACATGATCAGGCCCTCCCAAAGATGTGGACGGCGACCGAGGCGCCTGTGCCGCCGACGTTGTGTGTCATCCCGATCTCCGCGCCGTCGACCTGCCTCCTGCCCGCGTCGCCGCGGAGCTGCTGGACGACTTCGCAGACCTGCTTGATCCCGGTCGCTCCGACCGGGTGACCGCAGGCCTTCAGGCCCCCCGAGGTGTTGACCGGTATCCGACCGCCGAGCGCGGTCTCGCCCTCCTCAGTCAGCCGGCCGGCATCGCCCTTCTTACAGAACCCGAGGTCCTCGATCGCACATATCTCGGCGATCGTGAAACAGTCGTGCACCTCGACCAGATCGATGTCGGTCGGGGAGAGACGGGCCATCTCGAACGCTCGCTGTCCTGCCGCGACCGTCGCGTCCAGGGTCGAGATGTCGCGCCGGTCGTGCAGAGCGATCGTGTCGGAGGCCTGGGCGGTCGCCAGCACCCGCACGGGTGCGTCGGTGAACTCCCGCGCTCGCTCGAGGGGTGCGAGGATCACAGCAGCCGCCCCGTCTGTGATCGGGGAGCAGTCGAAGAGACGGAGCGGGTCGGCGACGAGCGAGGAGCGGAGCACAGTATCGATCGTGATCTCGCTCTTGAACTGTGCGATCGGGTTACGGGCCCCGTTGTAGTGGTTCTTGACCGCGACCTGGGCGAGCTGCTCGCGGCTGAGGGGGTAGCGGTACATGTAGTCGTTCGCGATCATCGCGTAGAGCCCCGGGAAGGTCGCACCGACGAACCCCTCCCACTCGCGATCGGCCGCTGCAGCGAGCGCGTCGACCGAGGTCGAGGTCTCGACATCCGTCATCTTCTCCACACCCGCCGCCACGACGACATCCTCGAGGCCGGAGGCGACCGCGATCACCGCCTGCCTGAAGGCGAGCGAGCCTGAGCAGCAGGCGGACTCGACACGGGTCGAAGGGATGTGGCGCGAGGCCATCCCCGAGTAGTCGGCGATCAGCGCGCCGATGTGCTCCTGCTCGACGAACCGCCCGGCGGACATGTTGCCGACATACAGCGCGTCGATCTTCTCTCCCGAGAGGTGTGCGTCCTCGAGGGCGAGCGCTCCCGCCTCGAGGAAGAGGTCGCGGAACGAGGTCCCCCATTTCTCCCCGAAGGGCGTGCATCCAATTCCGATAACGGCGACGTCTCTCATCACTGCATCACGATCTTTCCCTTGTGTCTGGCGTATACTGCATAGTCGACGTAGATCGGGTTCGCCAGGAGCTGGCGGACTGTCGGCGCTGCGCTCCTCCGGAACCACTCTGCCTCGATCGCGTCGGTCACCTCGATGTCAAAGGAGTCGGAGCCGGCCCCCGACCCGAACGAGGTGACGAAGACCCGGTCGCCCGGCTTTGCACTATCGAGCGTCGCGGCAAGGCCGACCATCGACGCCCCCGAGTAGGTGTTGCCGAGGGTCGGGACGACGAGCCCTGGCCGGATCTGCTCGGGTGTGAAGCCGAGCATCTGTGCGACCCGTTGCGGGAACTTCGCGTTCGGCTGATGGAAGACTGCGTAGTCGTAGTCCTTCGGGCTCTTGCCCGTCTGCTCGAACATCAGCTTCGCTGCCCCCTGGACGTGCTTGAAGTACCCGGGGTCGCCGGTGAACCGCCCCCCGTGGCGCGGGTAGTTCTGCCCCTCCCGCCGCCAGAAATCGGGAGTGTCCGTCGTGAACGAGACCGTCCGGTGGATTGTCGCGATTGGGTCGTCCGCTCCAATCAGAAATGCTGCGCCGCCAGCGGCAGCAGTATATTCGAGCGCGTCCGAGGGCGCACCCTGAGCGACGTCAGCCCCGATGGCCAGGCCGTAGGGGACCATCCCCGCGCCGACGAGGCCCATGCAGGCCTGGATGCCGGCGGTGCCCGCCTTGCAGGCGAACTCGTAATCGGCGGCGGTCATGACCGGGGTTGCGCCGATCGCTTCACCGACCGTGCAGGCAGTCGGCTTGACCGCGTACGGGTGCGACTCGGACCCGACGTAGACCGCCCCGATCTTCGATGGGTCGATCTCCCTTCGGGCGAGTGCGAAGCGAGCGGCCTCGACCGCGATCGTCGCCGTGTCCTCGTCGAGGTCCGGGAGCGACTTCTCGCGGACGCCGAGGCCACCGGTGATGTCCTGTGCGTTGTCGCCCCAGACGCGGGCGATCTCCTCGAGCTTGATCCGGTAACGGGGGATGTATGCCCCGTAGGTGATGATGCCTGTCATGCAGTCCTCTGGTGCCCGTACAGTGCCGGGGCTTCGTTTTCCTCTCTGATGGAGCCGGATGCGTCCTGCGTCTCACCACTCGGTCGCGCGCAGGGTGGCGACGAGTGGATCGAGTGCGGTCTCTGTGGTCAGCAGGGTGATCCTGTCCCGCTCGGCGAGCCGGGTCACGATCGGGTGGACGTCGGCGGGCGAGATCCCCTGGAGGACCACGCACCGCGGCTTGAAGGGCGTCACCCGTATCGCGACCATGGGCGACTTGCCGTTCGAGACCCCGGCGAAGATCAGGGCACGCTCGGTCGACCAGCCATAGATCCGACTGAACTCGTCTGACGAGAGCTGCAGGATCGCGTTCAGGCTGTTTACCACCGTGTACCCGAAGAGCGACTGGTCCATCGAACCGGCCATAGGCTCAGCCTCGATCAACTCGGCGAACCGCCGGAGCGGGACCGGAGCCTCGAACTCGTGGATGTCGTGAATGACCTCGTCATCGAGTTCGGCGAAGAGCATCCGGCCGAAACGCTCGATTAACCGTCCTCCCTGGCGCTCATCCATCGTGAGAATCGTGTCCACGATCTTGCCGACGACCGCGGTTCCAGGGGACTTGCGCCGCCCGCTCTCGTAGTCGGAGATGACCGAAGGGGAGACGTCGAGCGCCTCGGCGAGGTCGCTCTGCGGGATCTCGAAGCTGAGACGCCACTTCTTCAGTGCCTTACCGGGTGAATCCGACAGCGTGATCTCGCCGGCCATCTTCTCGGCCAACCGATGACGCAGTCCGGACTTCATGCAGATACAATCGGCCCGTGGGATTAAATAATTAACGAAGGGATGTTCGACAGTTCACGAAGTCTTCCCCTGTATTTCCCCCACCGATCCTCTTCACCCAGGGCGTGCACCGCCCGTGGCATAACTCATAAATAGCAAGCATCTCAAATTTGATGTCTGTGACGATCGAGGCGGGGGACCTGGCGTGTTTGAAGGAGATCGCACTCCTCGGTGGATGTCGCGGCCCGGTCCACGTATCGAGTCAATCACTCGCAGCCGCCCTCGGCACGAGCTCCCAGACCGCCGCCCGTCGACTCAAGTCGCTCGAATCAACCCTATTCGTGACCCGTTCCGTCCGCCCGGCCGGTCAGTACGTGGCGATCACCCGCGCCGGCGAGGAGGTCCTGCACCGGGAGTATTCCGACTACTGCCGCCTCTTCGGCCGGGCGTCCGCAGGGTTCGTACTGACCGGCCATGTCGTGAGCGGCGTGGGCGAGGGACGGTACTACATGGCGCTCCCCCCGTACCGGGAGCAGTTCGCCCGTGTGCTCGGCGATGAACCGTTCCCCGGGACGCTGAACATACGGCTCGACGGGGCCAGCCTGCCGGTGAGAAAACGGCTCGACGCCCTTGACTGGGTACCGATCCATGGCTTCGTGGCCGAGGACCGAACCTTCGGCGACGCACGGGCCCTCCCCTGCCAGCTAGGCGGGTACCGCTGTGCGATCGTCGTGCCCGGGCGGACCCACTACCCGGAGGATATCATCGAACTGATCGCGGGGGTTCCGCTCCGCGAGAGGCTCGCCCTCTCGGATATGGACCGCGTCGCCGTCGAGGTGCCGGAGAGAGATGAGGTGGATCATGATTGACCAGGCGCTCAACGCGCTGCGGGATGGACGTTTCATCCTGCTCTACGACTTCGATAACCGTGAACGGGAGACCGACTTTGCGATCCGCGCCGACGCGGTGACGCCGGCGCACATCCGCCAGATGCGCCGGGACGGCGGGGGGCTGATCTGCTGCGCCGTCGCGCATGAGGCAGCCGAGCGGATCGGCCTGCCGTTCGCCCACGACGTCCTCGAGGCGGCCCGAATCGGCGTCAGGGACCACGTGATCCCCTACGATCGAAAGAACCGTTCCTCGTTCTCGCTCTGGGTCAACCACGCCTCGACCTTCACGGGGATCACGGACAACGACCGGGCGACCACGATCAACGCGGTCGCCGACCAGGTGCAGCGGGCGATCGCCGGCGAGGAGACCAGGTTCTTCGACGAGTTCCGAGTGCCCGGGCACGTTGCGCTCCTCCGAGGAGCCGAGGGGCTGCTCTCCCGGCGGTGTGGCCAGACCGAGCTATCGCTCGTTCTCGCCGCGATGGCCGGCATCACCCCTGCGATCGTGGTATGCGAGATGCTCGACAACGAGACGGGGCTCGCCCTCGAGAAGGCGGACGCCGAAGCCTACGGCGAGGCACATGGGATCCCGTTCCTCGAAGGGCGAGAGGTCGCTGCAGGGTGGCGAGACCCAACTGCCTGCTCGGGACTTGCCTCGCCGGCTGCGCGCTGACCGGCGGTGACGGACCCCTCCCGCATGGTCGCCGACCCGGATCCATCACATCGCTGGCGTGCCGCGGAGGCCCTCGGACGTCGGAGGGACCCCGAATCGGTTGCAACCCTGCTCGTGCTGCTGGGCGACGACGACTGGCGCGTCCGCGCGAAGGCGATCTGGGCCCTCGGCGAGATCGGCGATCAGGCCGCCCTCCCGCACCTGCGCCGTCTCTACCCGGTGGAGTCGGAGAGTAACCAGGACCTGATACGCTCCGCGATCGCGCGTATCCGCGGGTGAGATTGCCATGACCAATCCCTTCTTGGCCTCCGGTGACGACCGTTCAATAATGACCTCTCCGGGTGTTCCTGGACGGTGAGTGTAGACGATGGCGCTCGTTTCTCTCCGTGACGAACCTGCTGGCCCCCCACGACATGGTGTCGTCGCTGTACTCGGGCTCTCTGCGGCAGCCGTGCTTCTTCTGACGGTCTACTTCCTCAGCCAGAACGTCTCCATCGTCTTCCAGAATCTCTATTACCTCCCGATCGTGATCGGGTGTTACTACTTCCCCCGCCGGGGCCTGATATTCTCCGTCGTCCTCTCGGTAATCTACTTCCTTCTCGTCGCAACCTTCTCGAACGACCCCGTGGTTTTGATGCAGGCCGGCATACGGACCCTCATCTTCGTCCTGGTGGGCCTGGTGGTAAGTGTTCTCTCCAACCGCCTGGGGGACCAGATTGACCGGTACCGGGCGATCTTCGAGTCGTCCGAGTCTGCGATCGCGCTGATCGAACGAGACGGTCGGGTTCTCGAGTCGAACCGGGAGTACGCCGTTCTTCGGGGAACCGATCCCCCCGAGGGAGACGACCTATTCGCGCTCCTCTCCGCTTCAGAGGAACGCGATCAACTGGTCAGGGCCGTCCAGGGTGGAACCGCCGTCACCCACATCGAGATCCCGCTTCGGCAGTCTGGGGGCCATGAGATCATCACCCTCGTCTCAGGCCGCCCGATCGCCTCGGGCGAGTATGCCGTCTCCCTCATCGACGTCTCCGCACGGAGGGAGGCGCTCTCCGCCCTGCTCGAGGCCAAACAGGCGGCAGAAGACGCGAACCGGGCGAAGAGCGAGTTTCTGGCCAACATGAGCCACGAGATCCGGACGCCGATGAACGGCGTGATCGGCATGACCGGGCTGCTCCTCGGGACGTCGCTCAACCCCGAGCAACGGAACTATGTCGAGATCATCCGGGTCTCGGGCGAGAATTTACTCACCGTCATCAACGACATTCTGGACTTCTCCAAGGTGGAGTCCGGGCGCCTCGAACTCGAGGAGCACCCGTTCGACCTGCGCGAGGTGATCGAGTCGTCGATCGATGTGATCGCGCCCGATGCCCAGAAAAAGAGGCTCGAACTCGCTCTCCAGATCGATCCGGATGTACCCATCGGCGTCCGGGCCGATCCCACGCGCCTCCGGCAGATCCTGGTCAACCTGATCAACAACGCGGTGAAGTTCACCAGCGAGGGCGAGATCGTCGTCAGCGTGGAGGCGACCCCCCTTGGGGGGAACGAGAACGCCTCCCCGGTCTACGACCTGCTCTTTCGCGTGAGGGACACTGGGATTGGAATTGCGCCCGACCGTCTCGACCGCCTCTTCAAGTCCTTCTCCCAGGCGGACGCGTCGACCACCCGGCAGTACGGCGGGACGGGTCTCGGGCTCGCCGTCAGTAAGGCGCTCGTCGAGCGGATGGGTGGCAGGATCTGGGTCGAGAGCGAGCCCGGTGTGGGCTCGACCTTCTCGTTCACCATCCGGGCCGAGTCGGCCCCTGTTCCAGCGCCTCAGCACCTCGGCGGGGTGATGCCAGAGTGTGCCGGCCGGAGGGCGCTGGTGGTGGACGATAACGATACCAACCGGCAGGTCCTCGCCGGGCAGCTTGGCTCGTGGGGTGTCAGGGTAACGCTGGCCGCGAGCGGAGTCGAGGCCCTCCGGATCCTCGAGGGAGGGGAGCGGTTCGATGTCGGCCTCTTCGACCTCTTCATGCCCGGCATGGACGGCGTTTCGCTCGCCCGCCAGGTCCGTGCACTGCTGGGAGATGAATCGATGCCCCTTCTCCTCCTCTCATCCGGGATGTCGTCCGAGAAGCTCCCGGACGGGCTCTTCGAGGCGGTCGCCACGAAGCCGGTCCGGGCATCGACGCTCTATGCTCGTCTCGCCGAGATCTGTTCAGGCCGCACGGGCAGTTCGGCTCCCTCCACGTTCGATGTGGCGTCCGCGGGACTGCTGCCCCCCGGAGTACTCGGAGCCAATGTCCTCCTCGTCGAGGACAACCAGGTCAACCAGCGAGTCGCTGTCCTGATGCTCGAACGGCTTGGTCTCCGGGCGGATATCGCGAGCAACGGGCTCGAGGCGCTCGAGGCGCTCGAGCGTCAGCCCTACGATGTGATCCTGATGGACGTCCAGATGCCCGAGATGGACGGGCTCGAGGCGACCCGTCGGATACGGGCCGACTTCCCGCCCGACAGACAGCCGTTCATCATCGCCCTGACGGCAAACGCCCTGGTTGGCGACCGCGAACGGTGCCTCGAAGCGGGGATGGACGAGTACATCTCGAAGCCGATCCGTTCGGAGGACCTCGTGACCGTTCTCTCGTGCGTGAGCGTCGAACTGCCTGTCTCCGGCGCCGCCCCGCCGTCACAATCACCTCCCGCGAGTGTGGCGGAGGACGACGCCCCGATCCTGAACGAGAGCGTCCTCGAAACGCTCATCACCTCGCTCGGAGGGGGGGGCCCGGCACTCGTCGACGAACTGATGGACGAGCTCGAAAGGGAGGTGCCCGGGCAGATCGAGGAGATCGAGGTGGCCTTGCGCACGGGTGACGCCACGACGGTGCGGCGGATTGCGCACACCCTCAAATCGACGACCGCTCTCTTCGGGGGGATGCGCGTCTCAGACGCGATGCGCTCAATCGAGGCGACGGCCCTCGAGGGTCGGCTTGACGACGTTCCCACCCTCCTGTCGAGCGCCAGAGAGGAGTATAACTCCTTCGCCGCCAAGCTCTCTTCCTGGAGGGCAAGATGACCGGAAGAGGCATCGTCCTGATCGTCGATGATGAACGGATCGAGCGCCGGCTCCTGGGCGCGATCGTCGAACGCCTGGGCTACCAGGTCCGGTTCGCCGAGGACGGCGAGTCCGCACTCGCCACCCTGGACCAGGATCCCGAGGTTGACGTGGTGCTGCTGGACCTGATGCTGCCGGGAATCGACGGTTTCGAGGTCCTCGAGCGGATCAAAAAGACTCCCGGCCTCGAACTGGTCCCAGTGATCGTTGTCTCCGGGATCGATTCGATGGAGGGCATCATCCGCTCCATCGAGCAGGGGGCGACCGACTTCCTCGCCAAGCCGGTCAACCCGGTCCTCCTTCGGGCGCGCCTCACCTCCTCGATCGCGATGAAGAGGTACCACGACCAGCAGCGGCGGCACCTGGCGGAGGTGAGCGCCTTCTCGGGGCGGCTCCAGGCGGTGATCGAGGGCGGCCCCGTCGGCATCGCGCTTATCGGACCGGAGGGCCGGCTGATCGAGACGAACTTTGCCTTCAACCGGATGTTCGGTGCCGAGGCGGACGAGATCGTCGGTCTCTCGATTGCAGAGGTACTCGACCCGTCGAGCAGGGAGGAGGGGCTCGCCCTTCTCGAGGATGCGTTCCGGACGCACGACCGGCATGTCGGCTGCGAGCTCGCCCTGAGGCGCCGGGACGGGTCTCTCCTCTGGGGCTCGGTCTCCGTCGCTGTCGTCCGCGACCCGGGGAAGGGGACGAATTTCGCGGTCGTGATGATCGAGGACGTGACCGAACGCCGACTCTACGCCGAAGCGCTGCGCCGGGCGAACCAGAAGCTAAACGTGCTGAACACGATCACCCGGCACGACATCTCGAACCAGCTCACCTCCGCGATCGGCAACCTCTCTCTCGCACAGGATCTCAACACTGATCCTGCGCTCGTTCCGGCGCTCGATCAGTTGGACCGGGCCCTCGCGGTGATCCGTCAGCAGCTCGGGTTCACCCGGGACTATCAGGAGATCGGTGTGAACTCACCGGTCTGGCAGCCCCTCGCCTGGACTGTGCGTCATGCCATCGAACCGCTCGACCCCCCGGGGCTCGTCGTCGATGTCGCCGACGTGGAAGTATTCGCGGACCCGATGCTTGAGCGGGTCTTCTACACGCTCGTGGAGAACACCCTCCGGCACGGGGGAGGGGTGACCGCCTGCCGGTTCTCGACTTATCAGGCGGGCGAAGGTCTCGCGATCGTCTATTCCGACGATGGGGTCGGGATCCCCATCGAAGAGAAAGAGCGTGTCTTCGAACGGGGCGTCGGAAAGAACACCGGTTTCGGCCTCTTCCTTGCCCGGGAGATCCTGTCGTTCACAGGGCTCGAGATCGTCGAGAACGGGGTGCCCGGGGAGGGAGTCCGGTTCGAGATCAGGGTGCCGCCGGGTTCGTTCCGCCCCTGCTGAGACCCCATTCGCCTCTCGTCGGCAGCATCTTCTTCGGGAGCTTCAGGCCGCGCCGCCAAGGTATCCCAGCCCGAGCAGGACGAGGCCAATCCCGCAGGCCCCAAGGAGGAACCGGTATCCGCGGTCTGGGAGGAGAGTCCGGCCCCGCGCGACCCCGATACCAACGAGGAGGAGCCATCCGAGGTCCGCCGACCAGTGGCCGGCCAGGAACGAGAGCCCGTCTACTGGCCCGGACGCGATGGACGAGGCGAGCAGGGCGCCACCGATGGTCGCCCACCAGAGCCAGAAGTAAGGGTTTGCGAGCGAGGTGAGCACCCCTGCGAGGAAGGGTCCTGCTCTCTCCGGACCCGTGGTGGGCGTGAGGGTGGCTGTCCGCGCACCCAGGAGGGTGAGGGCGCCGAACCCGACGAGGGCGAGCCCCCCGACGACCCCAATCATCGCCTGCTGCGAGAGGACGAGGGGGGCGATCCCGAGCACGAGGGCGGCAGCCAGGAACCCCTCGACCAGCATGTGGCCGGCGGCCACCCTGCCTCCGACGAGCGGGCCGTGCCGAACGGCCCCCGAGATCGTGGCGAGAAGCGTCGGCCCGGGGGCGAGCGCACCCGAGAGACCGACGCCGAACCCGAGCAGGAGCGACTCGAAGAGGGGCATGGGCACGTTTGATATGGGGCGGACCACAATGAAAATCTGGTGTCGATGACGGTGGGCACGAACCTCGGTAAGGTGGTAGGAGGCACCCTTCACGACCTCGGTTTCGGTATCGTGACGTGGGTGCCCGGCATCGGCGCCACGGCCTGTGCGCAGGCCTACGAGTGTGCCGCGGGCCGGATGGTGCCGCCGTCGTTTCACGAAGAGGTCGCAGTCGGGTGCGGGCACGGCGCTGCCCTCGCCGGAACCCGGTCAGCGGTCGCGATCAAGACTCACGGACTCCTCAAGGCCGCGAACGCGGTCTCGGACGCCCTCTTCTGCGGCACGACAGCCGCCTTCATCCTGGTCATCGTCGACGATCTCTTGGGGATCCAGTCGGACAGTATCCTGGCTGCTGGACCCCTGCTCGATGCCCTCGAGGTGCCCTGGAGCGCCTCGTCGCCCGCGACAATCGGCAGCGACCTCGCTCTGGCCGCGGCCCGTTCCGAAGCCCTCGGACTCCCGTTCGCTCTCGTTCTGGACGCCGCCGAGGTCTCCTCGCCGGCCGTCGCCCTCCTCTTTCGCCCGCCGCTACTCCAGACCCCCCCGTTCCGGCGCGACCCGGTCCGGCACCTCCTCGTCCCACCCCTTATCCGCTACCAGCGCGCGGCTCTCTCGGCCCGCCTTGCCGGCACCGCCCCGCCACCACCTCCGACCTTGCCGAGGGTCCCGGAACAGATGCCGACTGTGTGGCGGTCTGCCCTTGAGGGGTACCGACCGGTCTTCGATGCCTTCGTAGAGCGCCGACCCTCGTTCGTCGCCGGGGACGTGGGGCTCTCGAGCTGCTACGGGTTGCCGCCCTACGACGCGATCGACGCCGTGAGCTACATGGGAGGGGCCGTGCCGATCGCCCTCGGAGCGGCCCTATCCGGTCGAGACGACGCCTGGGCAGTGACCGGTGACTTCTCGTTCGTTGCGGCTGGTCACCTCGGTCTCATCGAGGCGGTCGCCCGCGACGTACCCCTGCGGGTGCTCCTCCTTGCGAACGGAAAGGCCGAGACCACTGGTGGTCAGCCGGTCGCATGGGGGGCACTCGAACGGGTACTCGCCGGCTACCCGGAGGCGCTCGTGCCGCTCGAGGAACCGTCCGAGCCCAGGGCCTGCCGCGAGGCACTGGACGAGGCCTGGAACCGCGACGGCCTTTCGATCGTTGTTGCGCGGTACGCCGCTCCATGAGCCGGACCCCGCTTCCCCCGGTCACCCTCGTCATCGACCCCGGCCCTGCGTCCTGGTCGATCCGCCAGCGTTCCCGCGACCTCGCCGCGAGGTTCGAGCGCCCTCCGATCGATCCCGTCATCCCCCTCTGCGGCCCGTTCCTCCTCGACCCGGGGGCGGGTCTCGTCCAGGTCCGCGCCGTACTCGACGAGGCGGTGCCTCGGGTGCCCTTCCTCGAGTGCCACCTGGACGGGTACGCGGTGCGTGCGGATGGGAGGGGGGGCTCCATCGGCTTTTCAGTGCGCCCCTCCCCCGCGCTTCTGGACATCATTGCCTCTATCGACCGGACGATGGACCGGATCGCCTCCCTCAGGGACGCGCCGGCAAAGCATCTCTATGTCCCGGCGGCCCGGTTCGAAGGCCGGGCCGAACTATCGGGTGCAGCGCGTTCTCTCGGCCTCTCTCTGTCTCCCTGGGACCGATTAGTCCGTCTCTTTCGGAGGCAGTCGCGGTCTTTACCGGGTGGTGGACGCCCAATAGATGGAACGCGCCTCCTGGTCATGGTGGGGGACCGGCCTGTCACGGGGCTCGACCTGGGACTGAGGCGGTGGCTCCACGCGGCCGAGCTCCGGGACCGTTCGATACGGGCCGCGTCCCTCGGCGAGTACCGGCTTGCCCGGGGGTACGAACTCGCCTCCCCCTCACACCGGGCTCCGGGCGAGACCTGGCTCCTTGGAGATCTGCACCTGGGGCACCCGGAGATCTCCCTCTACTGCGCGCGCCCCTTCCTTTCAGGCGATTCCGGGGAGCACGACCGGGTCCTCGTACAGAACTGGCGGCACACGGTTCAGCCCGATGACCGTGCTGTCCTCCTCGGGGACGTCTGCGCCTACCCGGACCCCGGTTCCTACCGGGCTGCTGTCGCGGGTCTTCCGGGAAGGCTCGAGCTGGTCCGGGGCAACCATGATCCCGCCCTCCCTGGGCTCGTCTCCCAACTCCTGATCGAGTCGGACGGGCTGCGGTTTCTCGCGGTTCACGACCCGGCCGATGCTCCACCCGGTTTCCACGGATGGGTGATTCACGGCCATCACCACGACGCCGACCTCGAGCGGTATCCGTTCTTCGACCCCGTCTCCCGCCGGGTCAACGTCTCGGTCGAGACGGCCGGGTACGCTCCGGTCCCCCTCTCCCTCATCTGTCGCCTGGCGAGGGAACGGTCGGGCAGGCTCACCTTCAGGGAGACCGTACCGGCCTGACCACCCCGCCGGCTCCCTCTCCGGCAAGGGCCTGTATCGCACGGGCATAGCAACGGGCCTGGAAAGCACGGTCCGCGACCCCGATCGACTCGTCCGGCTCGTGCGAGGTGTCCGGGGGTCCGGGCATGAG
Organism: uncultured Methanomicrobiales archaeon; assembly: GCA_949320185.1. Taxonomy (GTDB): domain Archaea; phylum Halobacteriota; class Methanomicrobia; order Methanomicrobiales; family Methanospirillaceae; genus UBA288. Next base: position 39,886 of record CASGHK010000013.1, read on the forward strand.
TGGCCCGAACGCGACCGTGTTCGGGAGGGACTTCGCGTATGTCGTGAACCCGACCGATCGAGGGACCACGTCCTTCATCCCGGACTCGGCCCGGAAGACCTCCAGCAGGGAACGGACGAGTGGTCCATCCGGTTCGACCCGGAGCAGGGGCAACCGGTCGATCAGTCTCGCCTCCCATCCCCGGGCGACCGCCGACAGGTTCAGGGCCGACCAGACCTCCTCGTCGGTCACCGGGCGCGGGAAGGGGACGTCCGGGACGAGCCTCGCCGTTCCGTTCTCCACCCGGCAGGAGCCGGGGCTCACGCTGACGCCGGGGGTCGGGAGCCCGACGATCTCCCCGTAGAGGGCCCGGTTGAAGGTCGCGTTGAGAGAGCGGACGACCTCTCCCCCGTCCCCGTCGATCCGGGCTCGGTCGAGGGCGGCGGCGACCTCTTCCGGCCACTCCGCCTCGAGCATGGCCTCTGCCCTGTCCGGCACCACATTCGGAGCAGATCCGCCCTCGAGAGAGAGGAGGCGCACCGGGCCCCCGGACGGATGCACGGTCATGGTCCAGTCGGCCCAGAGAAACCCCTTCTCGGCGTAGACGACTGGGAAGTCACCGTCCGGGCATAAACCGGCGATCTGGTCCTGCTCGCGCTCCGTCCGGATGTGCGTCAGGATGCGGATCGGCCCGGTTTCGTTGGTGACCGCGTGGCGTTCGGCTGCCAGTCGGCCGGTTCTGGTCCAGGGTGGCAACAATGCCGAGGTTCTTATACCGTGGCGTCCTTTACTAGCCAGCAGTTTTTCAGCTGTTGGAAAGCATCATGTACAACTCGAATTTTGGCGGTCGTTCCGACCGTCCACGTGAGATGACGAAGGTCATCTGTTCAGACTGTGGAAAGGAGTGCGAGGTCCCGTTCAAGCCGACCGAGGGCCGCCCGGTCTACTGCCAGGAGTGCCTCCCCAAGCACCGGCGTCCCCGGTTCTGATATCCTCCAACCTCCTTTCGCTCTTTTTTCCCGCCTCCGTCACCCGGGAGTTCCGGACCAATCGTTCTGGACGAAATCTCTTGCAGAGTCCGCGTCTCCGGATCGATCCCGCCGGTATTATCTCTGCGTCCTGTAACCTACTAGACAGAGGAGGAGTCTCCTGTGCGAACACCATTGTATCTCCTGTGCATTGGCCTGATCCTGGCCTGTTGTGCATATCCCGCCCTCGCGACGACCCCGATCGGAGGGTCTGTCGGCGCGTTCAACGTGAAGTGCCCCGTCGACGGTGCCACCGTCTGGTTCGACGGTGAGGAGAAGGGAAAGATCTCGAACGGCATGCTGATGGTCCCGGTCTACGCGACCGGGACACCGTACCAGACCTACCGGGTCGAGGCGGACGGGTACGAACCGTACCTCTCCATGCTCCCTGCGTCGCCGAGTGGCGGGCAGATCGTCGATCTCGAGGTGAGCCTTGTCAAATCGCCGATCGGTGGACAGACCGGGACGTACCGGTTCACCTGCAACGTCCAGGGAGCCTACGTCTTCATGGACGGCAGTTTCCAGGGCGTGATCGAGGACGGTGCCCTATCGGTCCCGGTCTACACGACCGGCACCCCGTTCAAGCGCTACTCGGTCCAGGCGTCCGGCTACCTCTCTGCGAACGGCGCGATCCCGCGCGCCCCGTCCCCTAACGAGATCGTTACCATCCCGGTGAACCTGGTCCCGCGCGAGACCCCGACCCCGATCGGTGGCGACCGCGGTGCCTTCCTGATCTACTGCCAGGTGGAGGGCGCGATGGTATCGCTCGACGGCGACAGTGTCGGGACGATCCAGAACGGTGAGGTCTTCGCCCCCGTCTACGTGACCGGCACGCCGTATCGGACCCTCAAGGTGACGGCGAGCGGGTACGAGCCCTACTCTGCCTCGATCACCCAGTACCCGGGCAAGGGAGAGATCGTGCACCTCTATGCCTTCCTCGAGTCCCTCCCGCCTGCCACGACGGCAGCACCGATTGGGGGCGACATGGGCGCCTATCTTGTCCACTCGAACGCAGAGGGCGCGAGCGTCTACTTCGACAGCGACCTTAAAGGACAGATCGCGAACGGCGTCCTGAACGTCCCGGTCTACGTGACCGGCACACCGTACCGGACCTGGTCGGTCGTGAAGAGCGGCTACGCGACCTTCAACGGGACGATCAGCACCTACCCGGCGAAGGGTGAGACGATCGACCTGCAGGCGACGCTGACCCTGCTCCCGACGACGGCCTCGACGACGGCGACCACAACGGCGGCGACCACAACCGCAAAGTCCCCGCTCTCCGCGGTGGGGATCGCCGGCGCGCTCGCAGGTCTTGCCCTCTTCGGGATGGCGGCACGTCGCCGCTGAACCGACATATCTTTTTTTTTTTTCTTTCGGCACGCCGTTCCGTCACCGCTCCCTCTTCCGGACGGCCAGATAGACACCGGTACAGACGAGAGCCGCGCCGGTAAGGTGGAACAATGTTACCCCCTCGCCAAGAAGCAGGCTCCCCAGGAGGATCCCGGAGACCGGAACGAGGTTGTAGAAGACCGCAGTTCGGGAGGGACCGAGCACCGCAACCCCCCGGTTCCACCAGACGAAGCCCAGGACCGAGCAGAAGGTGGCGAGGAAGACGAGGGCTGCCCAGACACCGGGGGACGCGGGGAGGACGGGGCCGGCGCCCCCCGCGCTCACCTCTCCCATGGCGAGCGCGAGGACGAGCGCCGTGCTGATGAAGTACGCATGGGCGGTCACCGTCACGGCCGGATACCGGCGAAAGATGCGTCTCCCAGCGACCGAGTAGTTAGCCCAGCAGACTCCCGCGGCGAAGATGAGGAGGTCTCCCGGGTTTATTCGGCCAGCGAGGAGGGTTTCCAGAGACCCGTTCGAGACCACGAACAGGACGCCGACAAACGAGAGGACCACCCCGAGCCATTGGAGGGGTTCGAGCCGCTCGCGGAGCAGGAGGCCGGCGAGGAGGGCCGTCAGCATCGGATTCGTCGCTCCGATCAGGGTGCCGTTTACCGCACCGGTCGTTTCGAGACCGAGAAAGAAGAGGATGTTGAAACCGAAGACGCCTGTGAGCCCTAAAAAGACCATCGCGGGTACATCGGCGCGGGCTACCGTCCTCGTCCCCCTGGGGGATGCGGCGAGGACGAGCCCGAGGCAGAGCGAGGCGAGAAGGGACCTCATCGCTACCGCGGAGAACGGGGTCATCTCGGCAGCGACGAGTCGGCCCGCAACGTACGCGCCGCCCCACACAAGCCCGACAAAGACGAGCCGTGCGACCGCCCCTGCCTCGTCCTGTCCGCCCATACGGGAGGTAAGGTCGACCTTGCTGGAGATACCGGTTCCGTCCCCAGGCCCGGGAGAGGGAAAAACCCTATGTTTATCACACTCGACGAACGACCTATACGAAATGACAGATCAGCCCAGACCGAAGGCCGGGCGGAACCAGTCCACCAAGCGGAAGGGCCCGGCGAAACCGGCCGAAGTGCCGGGGACGGCCCTCTGGAAGAAGGTCCTCTTCGTCTCGGTCGGCGTCCTCTTCGTCGTCCTCATGGTCGTCTCCTCGATGGGGACGAGCTGGCTCAACATGTTCCAGACGGTGAAGACCGGGTCCGTTGTCCTGACCGACCTGACCATCCGCGACGACCGGAACCGGCCTATCCTGACCACCAGCCAGACCATCTATTCCAATGCGATCAAGGAGAACCGTTCGGTCTTCCTCGTCTCGCCGCTCGTGATCGACGCGGGCCTCCCGTTCAACGGTACCATGAAGGCCATTCCGATTATTGCGCCGAGCAGCGGGACCAACTACACGCTCTTCGGCCAGGAGTACGATGCGATCTCGATGGGAGTGGTCGGGATGCACCCGGGCGGGACCAAGTCTCTCCGGCTCGATGCCAATGTCACCGAGGAGCAGAACTACACGGCAGAGCAGTTCGACCAGCTCGGCGGGGACTTTGCCAACGCCACGATCGGGGACGAGATGGTCCTCGCGTTCGCCGAGAACCCGGCGTCGCTCTACGACAACACCACGACCCCGAGTTACGCGCTCAGGACGACTCACGTGGTGAACAAGTCCGAGGACTCACTGGTCCTCTCCTTCAGCCATGCGGTTGCGGATCTGACCCTTTCACAGGTCCAGACGGCCTGAACCCTTTTTTCGTCCGTGCGCACGTCAGACCGAGAGCACGGTGCCATTTGCCGGTCCACCGCCCCGTTCAAACCTTCCCGGTGAGCAGGGCGGAGTGGAAGAACCCCATCACCCGCGCACGGTAGCCCTCGGGGTCGAGACGGAACGCCCCGGTATGAACTGCGCCGGGCACTGTCCAGAGCTCGGCCCTCGTCGGCCCCGCCGCCTCCACGAATGCGGTGCCGTACGCAGCCTCGTCGGGCTCCTCTCCGGCGGCGATCAGGATGAGGCGTGCATTCGGTGCTCCGGCGATCGATTCCACGATGGGGACGGGCGGCTCTTCGCCCGTGAAGACCCCGGTCGCGGCGTACATCAACCGGGTCACTCCGCTCCGCAGGATACCGTCCCGCCCGGGGACTGCCAGGAACTCGGCGGTGCACCGGTGCGTCGCCCCGTCGGCGGCGACTGCGGAGAGGGAGGGGGTCGAATTCAGCGCCCCGAGAAGGACCTCCCCGCCGAGCGAGAGGCCGAGCCCCCCGATCGAGCGCACCCCGTCCTGTGCATCGAGATAGGCGACAGCGGCTCGGACATCCCGGGTGCCCTCCCACCCGAACGCGTTGCCTCGTCCCCCGCTCTCTCCGTGTCCGCGGAGATCGGGGGCGATCACCCCGAAGCCGGCGTCGCGGAGCATCTCGGCGTGACCGCGGACGCCCTCGCGGGAGTCCGTTGCGCCATGAACGAGGACGATTGCAGCCCCGTTCTTCGAGGGGGCGTACCAGGCGACCAGCGGTACCCCGTCATCGGTCGTGAGCTCGACCTCTGTGAAGCCCTCGGGCGGAGGGCTCACATGGGCGGGATGGGCGAGAGAGGCGAACGCGGCGAAACCGATTGGGAGGGCGATATACAGGACAAGGGCCGTAATAACAAGGGCGGCCCCGGCGATCTTTACAGGCCGGTTGATGCGTGACACGCTGCCAGGTATAGTGCAGGTTAAAAATAGGCTCCCGGTTTTATCACGCGTCTACTCCACGGCGCGGGAGGCGCCGCCTCCACGCTCCCCGGCGAGGTCTGCCGTTTCGTCCGCAACTCGGACGAGCCGCAGCCACATGTTCAGGGCGGCGCGGAGCGAGGGGATGTCGGGCGCTGTCACCACGAGCTCGAGGGTGCCGGTATCGATGAGCCTGAGCGAGGCAGACGACCGCATCCCCTCTTCGTCGGCGAGCTCGGGCTCGAGTGCGGCGAGATGGGCGGCAGCCCTCGGCGTCGAGAAGCGAAAGACCGCCTCGTGGCGATCAGGCGTCGTCACCGCCGGCTCCCTCCTCCGAGACGAGCTGCAGGCGGTACTGCAGGCGCTGGGGTCCGTCGTACCCAAGGTCCCATCCATCGTCGAGCTGGCCGGCATCGAGCCCGGGGGGGAGCTTCTCTCGAACCCAGCTCGCGGCCAGGAGCCGGCGGTCGAAGGAGCCGGTCCTCACCCGCTCCTCGTGGGTGGTGACACGGAAGCAGGGCCCGGGCTCACCGTCCTGAAAGATACGAAGTCGGAGACCGTCCGTCTCCAGAATAAAGAGTGAGAGAGTGCGGTCGAGGGTGACGAGTTCGCGCAGGCCAGTCTTGCCACGCGCCATATATCGCCCCTCGAGCGCGAACGCGAGCCCGCGCGCGAGCGCCCGAATACCGGGCGCCGCCTTGCGCGAGGTCGAGACAAGGGTCATCGAGCCTTCAGCTCTTTGATCCCGGCCCCGCGCTCCTTGAAGAGGATCCTGTGCCCGCAGTAGGGGCAGCGCACGTTGACATCAATCTCAACCCTGTGCTTGCACCGCGCGCATTTGTAGCTGGCGGCCATGGAGAGGTTATACCCCCTTGAGCATCCTCTCGATCGTCCGGACGGCGACGGCCTGGACGGGCGTCTGCGGCACGTACGCGCCTCCCGCGAACGTATACCCGCACTTGCGGCATGTCCAGATGCCGGTCCCCTTTCGCTGGACTGCGAGGGTGTCGCAGCGCTCGCACCGGTGAAGCGCGTTCGTGATCTTCTCCATCTCGTTGACGCGCTTCCGAATGAACCGTCCGTACCGGGGCCCGAAACGACCGGCGCTCCCGGTAACTTTCCCCTTTGCCTTGTGTTTCCTCTGTGAACGTGCCATTGTCCTCTTCCCTCGATTTGCAGTCTTTATGTATCAGCTCTCTGGGCTAATATATCTGTTTGAGCTTCTTCACGTCGGCATCGCCCTTCGAGAGGCGGTTTACCAGGGCGTAGAAGTCGTCCTGGATGCCGGCGGGGATCCGAACGACACAGATCCAGGACCCGTCCTTCTGCCACTCCTCCTGCTCGATCGTCGCGGCGGCGGCGATGTCCGCGTAGGCCCGCGCTGCGTTATCGGGCGGGATCCGGACAGCGAGGCGGAGCTCCTCGAACCGGATCGGGAGGATCGGCCTGAGGGCCTTCACCGTCTCTTTGACGAGCACGTCGAGGTGGCGCGTCGGGTCGATCGCCACCCGCGCCTCCTCCATCGCCATCTCGATCCTCTTTGCCGGGTGCGGCAGGCCGGTCTGTGGGTTCACCGCATTCCTCGCGATGAACGTGACCACCTGCCTCCTCTTCTCGGCGATCATCTGGCGCCGCTGGTCGGCAGTCAGCTGGATCTCGCCCTTCCTGATGATCTGGGGAGCGACCTCCTCGAAGACAGTTGAATGGAAGACCTTCTTCAGCGCCTCTTCCGAGGCCCTTTCCGCCCGCGAGGCGTTCTCGAAGACGAAGAGGGAGGCGACTACGTCCTCGAGGTCGACCTCCTCCCCATGCCGGAACCGGCTCGCCTGGTCAGGATCGACCAGGAGCTCGAACCGCTCTCCGTGGCTCTCCAACCGTGCGACGACGGCCTGGTCCAGGGGGATCATCGTCGTCCCTACGCCGCGTCCTTCTCGATCAGGTCGACGTACCCTGCGACCTCCTCGCGGGACATCTTCCTGAAGGCCGGCACCTCGTCGGCGACCACGCCGATCTCGACCATGTTGACGTCGAACTTCCCCTCGGTCGCCGCGTGGAGCGCTTTCAGCCCGAGCAGGATCGCGTCCTGGAGCGTGAGATCGGGCCGGTACTCCTCCTCGAAGACCTTCATCACCGCATTTCGGCCGATCCCGATCCCGGTCGCCTTGTACTCGAGGAGCGTTCCCGAGGGGTCCGTCTCGAAGAGCCGGAACTGCCCCTCCGAGCGACCGGCGATCAGGAGCGCCGTGCCGTACGGGCGGGCCCCGCCGAACTGGGTGTAGGTCTGCATGTGGTCGCAGAGCTTCTTCGCGAGCATCTCCACGTCCATCTCCTCGTCGTAGGAGACCCGGTTGATCTGGCTCTCGATCCGGGCGCGGTCGACAAGCGAACGGGCGTCGCCGACGAGCCCGGAGGAGGCCACCCCGATGTGGTCGTCGATCCTGAAGATCTTCTCGATCGAGCTCGGCTCCAGCAGGTTCGAGTTGACGCGCTTGTCGACGAGCAGGACGATGCCGTCCTTGCCCTTGATGCCGATCGCGGTTGTGCCTCGTTTTACTGCTTCCCGGGCATATTCGACCTGGTAGAGCCGGCCGTCGGGCGAGAAGACGGTGATCGCCCGGTCGTATCCCATCTGGTATTGTGGCTGCATTATCTGTCCTCAGGATGAATGGTCTCGAAGCGTAATACGTTCTCCCCTTTATAATCATGCACGATAGCATCGACCCGTTCCGCCCCGATCCGGAGGCGGCGCGGGCTCTCTTCGCTCCCGTCGCCCCCGAGGTAGACAGGCTCCGGGACTGGGACGATCCGGTCGCGGAGGCTGCGGATCGTGCCCGAGGTCGCCCTGGGGTGAAGGGCAACCCGCTGGCCCTCGACCTCGGTGACCGTGGCAAGTGCCGCGATCAACCGCTCCTCCTCCCCGCGTCGGCAGCGGACCACCGCGTACCCGGAGATCACCATGACGACGGCCTGGTCGATCCGGGCCGCCCCCTGGTCCCCGAAGAGGGCGGTGACGGCCTCACCTATTGCGAGGTAGAGTGGCTTCCCCTCGAGCCGGACCAGCGACGGGGCGATCCTGACGAGCAGGTAGCGCCGGTCCTGCCGGAGCGTCGGGGGTCGGGGCTTCATTCTATCACCCGTAGGGGGGCCTTCGGCCTCATCAGGCTCTCGACCCCGGAGAGCGCCGCGTCGACCCCGTCGTGGTCCAGCCCGAAGAGCCCACAGAGGGCGGCTACCGAGCGAGGTGAACGGAGATCGAGGCAGGAGCCGGCCCCCGAGCCGATCACGAGCGGAAAACCATACCGGTGCTGGAGTACGAGCACGTCGGCATAACGGCGGAGTACCGATTGACGAGCGCCCCCCCGTTCCCGGACAAGTGGGGCGAGCAGCAGTTCGACCGCGACGCCCCGTTCGGCCGCTGTCCGGGCCGCGACGTGGTCGAAGGCGTTCTTCCGGCAGAGGTGTACGCCGGAGAGGGCATGCACCCCCGGCAGCGAAGCTGCGGAGCGGTTGAACGCCCCCTCTCCCAGCTGGAGCGTCACGAAGGCGCCTGCTGGCGCCCTGCGGATGGCGGTCAATGCCCGGTTCGGGTTGGGCGCGCAGATTGACACCCCCGGTATCACCTGCACCCCGCCAAACGACCCTGACACCCCTCCGATGGCGACGATCGCCTGATAGCCGAGCGCGGCCGCTTCGAGTGCCATCCGCTCGAGGGTCGTGTCTCCGTCGATGTGGATGCGGGCGTCGGTCCGCATAAAAAAGGGTTACTTGCCCCGGTTCGCGTGCGAGCGGAGCGAGGGGCGGTTCTTCTCGGTGCCGCGGCCCTTGCGGCGCATCCCGCGCCCCTTCTGCCCGGCGCTGGTCTTGCCGCGCTCGGCCCTGCCGCGCTGAGTCGCCCGGCCCATCCAGGCGAGCTGGGGGTCCGCGAGTACCGCAGGGTGGTGACCGTCGACAAGGATCACCTCGTACCACTTCTGCCGGCCGTCCTGGCCGACCCAGTAGGAGTTGAGGACCTCCATGTTCGGGTACCGGTTCGAGGCGCGCTCCTCGGCAATCCGCTGGAGCGACTTGCCCGGGGTCGCACGTCGAATACCCATGTTCGCCGTTCGGCGCCCGCGGACGTACCGCGACATCCGCCGCCCACCGCGCCGGACCTTCGCCCGGACCACGATGACCCCCTGCTTGGCCTTGTACCCGAGCGACCGGGCTCGGTCAAGCCTCGTCGGCCGCGCAACACGGACAACGCTTCCCTCGCGCCGCCAGAGCTGCATTCGCTCCCAGAGGAGTGCCGAGACGCCCGTCTCCTCGGGCTTCTTCCAGGCCTCCCTGATATAACTGTAGACTGATCTCGACATTGCGATCACCAGAGGTTCAGCGGATAGACCGCCACATTCCTTCTCGGGACGGATCCCGAGTGCCTTTATATTTCTGTGCGAGGGGTCTTTAAGCCTTGGCCCGGGGGACCCCTTTCACCTTCTCCAGGACGCGGATCTGGTCAATCTTCGTGACCGGATACTGGCCCTGGTCGTCCTTCTCGGCCGACTTCACCATATCCCAGACCGTGAGGAGCGCGGTCGATACCCCGACGAGCGCCTCCATCTCGACTCCTGTCCGCCCGGTGGTGGCAACCTCCACGAACGCCTCGATCCATTCCTTCTCCTGCACGAAATCGACTCGAATGGAGCCGATCGGGATCGGGTGGCACATCGGGATGGTCCTCGCGGTATCTTTCACGGCGAGCACGGCGGCGACACGGGCGGTGGCGAGGACGTTCCCCTTCACGACGGTCCCCTCGGCGATGGCCTTCAGGGTCTCGGGACGGAGGTGGATCCGTCCTGCTGCCGTGGCGCGTCGCGCGACCTCGTCCTTTCTCGTGATGTCGACCATCCGGGCGGCTCCCTCTTCGATATGCGTGAACTCAGGCATCCTGGCTCCCTCCATACAGTGCATCCGGCAGCCCTGTAAGCATGTCGGAGGCGACGAGGCCTGCGGTCCGGCCCTGGGCTGCCGCCTCCCCGGCAAGCCCCGTCGCGTACGCCCCGGCGACAGCTGCCTGAAACGGATCGAGGCGACAGAGGAGTGCGCCGACGACACCGGCGAGGACGTCACCAGTCCCCCCGACGGTCATTGCGGGGGTGCCGGTGCGGTTGAACCGGACCCGGTTACCGTCTGAGATGATATCGACCGGCCCCTTCAGGAGCACCACCCCGTCTTGTGCCGCCCGCCGCACGGCCCGTGCACGCTCGGCGAGGCCCTCCCCCGGGAGCGGGCCGAAGGTCCGGGCGAACTCGCCTGCGTGGGGGGTGTAGACCGTCTCCGGGGCCGCCGGGAGAGGAAGGCGGAGCGCGTCCGCATCCACCACCGCGCGCCTGCAGGACGGGGCGAGCCCGGCGGCGATGCCGGCCGATCCGGATCCGAGACCGTTGCCCATCACAACGGTGTCGGCCCGCTCCACCTCGCCGATCAGCCGCTCGAGGGCCTCGTGCCAGCCGTCCTCACCCTGCACCGGGATGGTGATCACGTCTGGGTACGGGAGTGGGGCCGGCGTAGCGACGATGACGATGTCGGCGCCGGCACGGAGCGCGGCGAGCCCGGCGAGGTACGGAGCCCCTTGGTACGGGCCGCCTCCGACCACCAGGACGCGCCCTCCGTCCCCCTTGTGAGCATCGCTACTACGCCGCGAGAGTTCGAGCAGGTCCCCCGGGCCGGTGCAGACCTCTGCCTCGAGCGGGATGCCGATCCGAACAGTCTCGGCTCCCGCTGTCTTCGGCCGGTGAAAGGCGAGTACCCGGTCGGCCCGGCACCCGGGGGTCGGTACATCGACCGCGAGAACCCTGGCAGAGGACGCGTTCGTCAACCCGACGAGTGTCGCCGCCGGCTCCCGGAGCGGTGGGGCTGCACCGATCCCCAGGAGGGCGTCGACCACCAGGTCCGCCGTTGAGAACGTCGGCTCGAGTGCTGCTGCATCCGCCGCACACCCGACCTGGACAACCGGGACCCCTGTGCGGACGAGCAGTGCCGCCTGCTCCGTGTTCGCGGAGGTCCTGGTTCCGGCGACCGATACGACCGTGACCTCGACCTCTCCTGCGAGGTGGCGGGCCGCGACCAGTCCGTCCCCGCCGTTGTTGCCAACCCCGGCGAGCACCAGCACATGGGTCGGCGCCTCTTCAAGTACGACACGTGCGATGGCGGCCCCGGCCGCCTCCATCATCTGGAGGGACGATAGCCCCAGGGCCACCGCGTTTCGGTCGACTGCTCGCATTCGCGCCGCTCCGATCAGTCCCCGTTCAGCAAACTCCCGGCAGTCCGTCAGCCTCATGAGTCACCCTTATCCAGTTACAGGGCGTTACTCATACATCAGTATGGGCTTTTCCGAGGAGGTGCGAGGCGCGGCCGAGACGATCCGTTGCGCGGAGTCGGTCTCGGTGATCTCTCACATCGACGCGGACGGGATCTCGAGCGAGGCGATCATCCGGACGGCGATCACTCGCGCGGGAGTGCCGGTTACATCCCACTTCGTACGCCAGCTCGAGCCCCTGACCATGAAGGCCGTCCCCGAGGACGACTCTCTCAAGGTCTTTGTCGACCTCGGCGCCGGCCAACAGAACCTGCTCGAAGAGCGCGGCCTCAAGCCAGAGGAGGTCCTGATCCTCGACCACCACGTCGCCCAGCCGTGCGACGTCCCGTACCAGCAGGTGAACGGGGTGCCGCACGGGTTCACCCGTCTCTCCGCCGCCGGGGTCGCCTACTTCGTTGCCCGAGAGCTCGACCCCGCCAATGTCGATCTTGCCAAGGTCGCGATCGTCGGCAACGTCGGTGACATGATGGCGCGCGAGACCCTTGGACTCGTCGGCCCCGCAGCGGAGATTGTGCAGGACGGGGTCGCCCACGGTTCGGTCCGGCTGGTGAAGAAGGACCTGAACTGCTACGGCACCTCGACCCGTCCAGTGCACGTCTGCCTCTCATACAACGACGATCCCCGGATACCGGGGATCACGAACGACGTCCGGGGTGCCGAGCGGTTTCTCCAGAGGGTGGGTGTGCCGCAGAAGACCCGTGATGGCCGGCACCGGGTCTGGGAGGAGCTCGAGCAGGACGAGAAGAAGGCGATCACCAGCGCGCTCGTACAGCAGCTCCTGGCGAACGGTGAGGGTGTGGACCGTCTTTTTGCTGAGACGTACCTCTTTGTCGATGAGTGCGAGCGCAGCCCGCTTCGGAACGCGTCCGAGTTCGCAACCCTCCTGAACGCCTGCGGGCGGTGGGCCAAGCCTCGAATAGGCTCATCGGTCTGCTGCGGCGACCGGGGCCGGGTCTACCGCGAAGCGGAGTACATGCTCAACAACCACCGGACCATCATCCGGGAACTGCTCCAGTTTATCCTGGAGACGGGGGTTACCGAGCTCTCGCACCTGCAGTACCTGCATGTCGGCGACCGCTATCCCGACACGATCATCGGGATCGGGGCCGGGATGGCGCTGGGGAAACTGAACTGGAGAAAGCCGATCCTGATCATGTGCACCCTCCCCGAGGACCCGTCCCTCACCAAGGTGAGCATGCGGACCAACGAATGGTCGGTCCGACGCGGTGTCGACCTCCAGGCGGTGCTGACGATCGCTTCGGGGGAGTATGGCGGTGGGGGCGGGGGCCACCCGATTGCGGCCGGTGCATTCATCCCCCGCGAGGTAGAGGAGGTGTTTGTGAGTCGTGTCAACGAACTGCTTCGAGACCAGCTCTCATGAGCGGGTTAGGACGATTGCCGACCTCCAGTTCGGTCGTGGCGTGGGCGCTCTGCTCTTCCCGGACGAGGTCGGCTTCACCCGATCGACTACGGGCAGGGTCCGGAATATCATGCTCGGAAGGGACCGTCTTGCGACGATCCGCGCCCAAGACGGCCGGCTCACCCTCGGGATCGAGGGAGCACGCCGTCTCCATGCTATCCTCCCCGCTCCCTCGTACCGGGTGGTGATCCTCGACGAGGTCGAGGAGTTCGTCGCGGCCGGAAAGAACGCGATGGCCCGGCACGTGGTCATGGCAGACCCAATGATCCGGGCTGGAGACGAGGTGCTCGTGGTCGCCTCCGGCGATCAGCTCGTCGCCACCGGTACGGCGATGCTCTCGGGGGACGAGATGACGGCATGTATGTATGGGGTCGGGGTCAACGTTAGATCCGGGAGGGAGTAGCGTGTTACCTGGTGGAATCAATCCCAAGCAGATGAAGGCGATGATGAAGAAGATGGGCATGGAGGTCGCTCCGATCGAGAATGTCACCTCGATCGTGATCACCACGCCCGAAGGGCGATATGTCTTCGGCGAGGCCGAGGTCGTGGCGATGACCATGCAGGGGGTCACGACCTACCAGGTCTCAGGCGGAGAACCCCGGTTCGAGCCGGTCGCCGCTGTCATCCCCGAGGAGGATATCGCCCTCGTGAGCGAGCAGGCCTCCGTCTCTCGAGACGAGGCCCGTTCCGCGCTCGAAGCCGCTAACGGCGACATCGCGGGGGCGATTCTCGCCCTCGCCGAACGGGGGTGAAGACCGTGTTCGCGGCGGGTGATCGCGTGCTCCTCGCCGGGAACGGGCGCGAGTTTTATGTCCGGGCGGGCGAGGGTGTCCTCTCAACCGACCTCGGGATGATCCAGCTCGGGGCCCTGGTCGACCTCCCCGAAGGGAGTCCTGTCCAGACCCACCTGGGCCGGGAGTTCATTGCCCGAAGGCCTCGTCCCACCGACTTCTTCACCCACGCCCGCCGCTCGGGGGCGCCGATGCACCCGAAGGAGATCGGGGCCGTGATCGCGAACACCGGCATGAACCGGCGCGATCGTGTCCTCGACGCTGGCACGGGATCGGGGATCGCCGCGATCTTCTTCGGCTCCGTCGCGGGCGAAGTGGAGACCCGCGAACGACGACCGGAGTTCGCGGCGCTCGCCGAGAAGAACGTGCGCGACGCCGGTCTCGAGAATGTCACGGTGATCGCCGGCGACGTCCTTGAGGCGACGGGGAGGTTCGACGTGGTCCACCTCGACATGGAGTGCCGGGCGGAGCACGTCGCCCATGCCCGCGGGCTCCTCGTCCCGGGGGGATACCTCGCCTGCTACACCCCGTTCATCGAGCAGTTCCAGGTGGTCTTCGACACAGCCTCCGCCCTCTTTGACGAGGTCCGCGCGATCGAGCTGATCGAGCGCGAGATGACACGCTCGGCACGGGGAACACGCCCGTCGACGCGTGTCTGCCACACCGGATATCTCACCTTTGCGAGGCGATAGAATGCGTCACATCATCTCGGTACGGGACCTCGAACGACGGGAGATCGACGGTCTTTTGGACCGGGCGGGGGAGATCGAAGCCCGGCGTTTCGACCCGGATCTCCTCGCCGGCCGGATCCTCGGCCTCTTCTTCTTCGAGCCCTCGACCCGGACCCGTATGTCCTTCGAGTCGGCGATGGCCCGGCTCGGCGGGGTCTCGCTCAGTATGGGGTCGGTCGAGGCCTCGTCGGTGGCAAAGGGCGAGACCCTTGCCGACACGATCAGGGTGGTCTCGGGGTACGTCGACGCTATCGTGCTCCGGCACCCGCGGGAGGGGGCGGCGCGCCTTGCCTCGGAGTTCGCATCCGTTCCCGTGATCAACGCGGGCGACGGCGCCGGCCAGCACCCGTCACAGACCCTTCTTGACCTCTACACGATCCGGCAGTCTATGCCGCTCGACGGACTTCGGGTCGGGCTCCTGGGGGACCTCCGGTACGGCCGGACCACTCACTCGCTCGCGATCGCGCTCTCGCTCTACAAGGCCGAGATCGCGGCCATCGCACCGAAAGGGCTCGAGCTCCCGTCGGGGATCATTCACGAGCTGGCCGGGCGCGGAACCGTCGTATCGGAGTACACTGCAGTCGAGGAGGTGATCGACGACCTCGACGTCCTCTACGTGACCCGGATCCAGCGCGAGCGGTTCCCCGACGTCGCCAGTTACCTGGACGTCGCCTCGTCGTACCGGATCACCCCGGATCTCGTCAGGTGCGCCCAGCCCCATATGATCGTGCTCCACCCGCTCCCGCGCATGGACGAGATCGACCCGGGGGTGGACGCGCTCCCGAACGCGAAGTACTTCGAGCAGGCCCACCATGGCGTCTCGGTCAGGATGGCGATGCTGAGTGAGGTGATGGGATGACCCGCCGAGGGCCGCAGGGCCTCCTGATCAGCCCGATTCGGCACGGTACCGTGATCGACCACATCACCGCCGGCCAGGCGCTCAACGTCCTTCGGATCCTCGGCATCACCGGGACGACCGCCGAGGAGGTCTCGGTGGCGACGAACGTCGCATCGGGGCGTGTCGGCAGGAAGGACATCGTCAAGATCGAGAACCGCGAGCTCCGGAAAGAGGAGGTCGACCGGATCGCGCTCCTCGCCCCGAGCGCGACGATCAACATCATCCGAGAGTTCGAGGTGATCGAGAAGAAGGGCGTCGAGCACCCGCGCGAACTGCTCGGGGTGGTCCGGTGCCCGAACCCGGGCTGCATCACGAACACGGCAGAGCCGGCCCGCTCACGCTTCATCGTCGTCTCGAACGGGTTGCGGTGCCACTACTGCGACTGGCTGATCTCGAAGGAGATCGCCGAGCATATCCTCTGACCCACTCATCATTTCCGCCGGGACTCGGGGGCAGGCGCCTGGAGAGCCCGGTCCATTCGGCCGGTAACGGCCCCACCATATTTAGGCTCGGCCGTCGAGATCTGCTGACATGGAGTCGAAGGTCCCGGCGGAGGAGCTCGAGCACCGTCTGAGCCGCTTCCGGCGACTGATGGACGACGCCGACCCGGGGTGGGAACTCGCCGCCATCCTGAGCAAGGTCAACCTCTACTACTTCACCGGCACCATGCAGGACGGCATGCTGCTGGTCCCAAGGGACAAAGACCCCTGTCTCTGGGTCCGTCGCAGTTACGAGCGGGCAATGGACGAGTCGAACTTCTCCGAGATCCGCCCGATGCGGAGCTACCGTGATGCCGCGGCGGCAACCGGTCATGTCCCGGCAACGATCCACCTCGAGACCGAGCAGGTTCCGATCGCCGTCTGCTCCCGCCTCCGCCGGCATTTCTCGTTCGGCGACGTCCGGGCGCTCGACGGTGAGGTAGCCCGGGCCCGGGCGGTCAAGAGCCCGTTCGAGCTTGCCCGGATCGAGCAGTCCGGAGCAGTCCACCGCCGTGTCCTTGAGGACCGCGTCCCCGAGGTCCTCCGCCAGGGCATGACCGAAGCCGAGCTGACGACCGAGGTCTACTCCCTGATGATCGAGGAGGGGCACCACGGGATCGTCCGGTTCGGCATGTTCGAGTCCGAGATCCTGCTGGGCCTGATCGGCTTCGGCGAGAGTTCGATCTACCCGACGTATCTCGACAGCCCGGGCGGCAACGCGGGAATGTCGCCGGCCGTGCCGCTGTACGGGAGCAGGAGGCGGCGCCTCGGGGACGGTGACCTCGTCTTCGTCGACATCGGGTGTGGGGTTGCCGGGTACCACACGGACAAGACCATGACCTACGTCTTCGGCCGAGAACTCCCGGAGGAGGCCGTCGCCGCCCACGAGCGGTGCGTCGCGATCCAGGACGCCCTCGCCCGCCTCCTCGTGCCCTCGGCGTGCCCTTCGGAGATCTACGAGACGGTCACGGCCGACCTCGATCCCGCGTTCCTCGAGAACTTCATGGGCTACGGCTCTCGGAGCGTGCAGTTCCTGGGGCACGGGATAGGGCTCGAGATCGCGGAGAGCCCGGTGATCGCCCGGGGTTTCTTCGACCCCCTCGAGGCCGGGATGACGATCGCGCTCGAACCCAAGAAGGGGATCACCGGAGTCGGGATGGTCGGCATCGAGAACACCTTCGTGGTCGAGCCGGGCGGGGGCCGGAGCGTTACCGGCCGACACCCCGGGCTGATGCCGATCGGGTAGCGCTCCTCGCCACGGGGTCTGCTATCTCCATTTTCCATCTCGGGCTCTGAGTTCTCGGCACTCGCTGTCCGGCCCCTATTCCCCGATCAGATGCCCATGCTCATCGATCTCGCCACGGTAGATCCGGGTCGAGGAGATCCACCGCCCATCCTCCGCCAGCACGCAGGTGATCTGGTGGATGTCGACCTTTCTCATCTGTCGCTCCCTGCGGAGGCGGTTGATCTCGATCGCCACCGGCAGGGTCTCCTCCGAGACCACAATCGCGTCGAAGTCCCGGTCGAGCGCGGAGCCGAACCGGTCGAAGAGGGGCACGATCTCGTAGGCGGTGGCATACCCCCCCTCGCGGACGAACCGTTCGATCCCGGCCTTGCGGCTGTCATAGGGCCTGACGGGGTGTGTCTTCGACCCGGCGAACTGGTCGGAGCTCAGCCCGATGATCACGCGTCCGCCCGGGCCAGCAAGCTCGAACGACCGGGCGAGGAGCCTCCGGTGCCCGTCGTGGAGCGGGTCGAAGGTGCCCCCCACCATAATCTTCATGCCCCATGCGTATCCACCTCTCCGGTAATATGGATGCTGGTACGGTCGGCGCTGAAGTCTTCGTCGCCCCGAATGCAACGGTCCTCGGCGATGTGACGCTGGGGGACCGTGTCGGGATCTGGTTCGGGGCCGTCGTCAGGGCAGACAAGGACCGGATCTCGATTGGTCCCGACTCGAATGTCCAGGACAACTGTGTCGTCCACACTTCGGACGGTCACCCCGTCCTTATCGGGCGGGAGGTGTCGGTCGGGCACGGTGCGGTCCTCCACGGGTGCACGATCGGCGACCGGGTGCTCGTCGGGATGGGGGCGATCGTGCTGAACGGTGCGGAGATAGGCGAGGACACCCTGATCGGGGCCGGCGCGCTCGTCACCGAGGGGGCACGGATCCCACCTGGCTCGGTCGTCATCGGCGTCCCCGGGAAGGTCGTGAAGGCGACGACTCCAGAGCAGCGAGCACACATCCGGCAGAACGCGGCGGCGTACTTCGAACTCGCGGGGCGGTACCGGGATGGCACCTAGCGTCGTCGTCGTCGGCGCCGGGGTGGCGGGGTGTCAGACTGCCCTGGACATCGCCAACCATGGGCTGAACGTTCACCTGGTCGAGCGCGAGCCCTCGATCGGGGGCCGGATGGCCCAGCTCGACAAGACCTTCCCGACCAACGACTGCTCGATGTGCATCCTCTCCCCCAAGATGGTCGAGGTCTCCCGCCACCCACGGATCCAGGTCCATACCCTCTCCGAGCTGACCCGGGTGGAGGGGGAACGCGGCAGATTCTCGGTGACCATCACCGAGCACCCCCGGTTCGTCGACGAGAGCCTCTGCAACGGGTGCGGCGACTGCATCGCCGTCTGCCCGGTTGAGGTCTACAACCGGTTCGATGCCGGCGTTGGCGTTCGTAAGGCGATCTACACCCCTCATGCTCAGGCGGTACCGAACGTGGTCGTTCGGGACACGGTCCACTGCATCGAGTGCGGGCTCTGCTACGATGTCTGCGGTCTCGATGCGATCCGGCGGGAGGACCAGGACCGGGAGGTGACGCTCGACGCCGCGGCGATCGTCCTCTCGACCGGGTACGACCCGATCGATCCCCGGTGCAAGCCCCAGTATCACTATGGGGAGGATCCGGACGTGATCACCAGCCTGGAACTCGAGCGGATGATCAACGCATCAGGCCCGACCGGTGGGAAGGTCCGCAGGCTCTC
Source organism: uncultured Methanomicrobiales archaeon (assembly GCA_949320185.1). GTDB lineage: Archaea > Halobacteriota > Methanomicrobia > Methanomicrobiales > Methanospirillaceae > UBA288. Next base: position 58,661 of record CASGHK010000013.1, read on the forward strand.
GAACGGAAAGACGCCCCGTTCGATCGCGTTCATCCAGTGCGTGGGCTCGCGTGACCAGCAGCAGGGCCGACCCTGGTGTTCGGCCGTCTGTTGCATGCAGGCGATCAAGAACGCCCAGCTGATCAAGGAGAAGTCGCCCGAGACCGAAGTCGCGATCTGTTATATGGACGTGCGGGCTCACGGAAAGGGGTATGAAGAGTATTACGAGCGCGCCCGCTCGCTTGGCGTCCGTTTCGTCCGTGGGATGCCCGGGGAGGTCCAGCGGTCCGCGACAGGCCCGCTCAGGCTCCCGGTCGAGGACACCTTCACCGGGGAGATGCTTGTGCTCGAACCCGAGCTCGTTGTCCTCTCGATCGGGCTTCAGCCCTCTGCCGGTGTGACCGAACTGGCGCAGGTGGTCGGGATCGACCTGGAGGAGACGGGCTTCTACCGGTCCGCCGACGACCTGTTGAACGCTGTTGAGGCGGGCAGGGGCGGGGTCTATTTTGCGGGTGCCGGCCTCGGGCCCCGGGACATCCCGGACTCGGTCGCCCAGGGCGGCGCCGCGGCGGCTCGGGCCTGTATCGACGCCTTCAGGGTGGCCTAGGCGTGGACCGGACCATCTGGTGGGACCACCAGGCTGATCGAATCGGCCTCGTCGACCAGACCCTCCTCCCCGGGCGGTACGAGGCGACCGCCTGCGCCGCGATCGACGAACTGGTCGAGGCGATCCAGGTCCTCCGCGTCCGTGGGGCTCCCGCGCTCGGTGTTGCCGGTGCGTACGGCGTCGCGCTCGCCGCCCGGACCATCACGGCCGACGACCTTGAAGAGTACGTATCACGCGTCCGGGAGGCATCGAACAGGGTGCGCTCGGCCCGGCCGACGGCCGTTAACCTCGCCTGGGGTGTCGACCGGGCACTCGAATCGATCGGGGATGCGGGGGACGCGGACGAGGTCCGGGCCCGTACACTCGCCGCCGCTGAACGGCTCGCGGAGGAAGACCTCGTGATGTGCCGCGCGCTCGGTGCCCACGGAGCGGCACTCATCCCCGACGGTGCCACCGTGCTCACCCACTGCAACGCGGGCGCCCTCGCCTGCGTGGGGTGGGGCACAGCGCTCGGCGTGGTCCGTTCCGCGGTCGAGGCCGGCAAGCGCGTGAATGTGATCGCCTGCGAGACGCGCCCGCTCCTCCAGGGTGCACGTCTGACCGCCTACGAGCTCCAGCGCGACGGTATTCCCGTCACCGTCTGTCCGGACTCTGCCGCCGCTCACCTGATGCACGAGGGAGGGATCGACGTCGTAATCGTCGGCGCCGACCGGATCTGCCGGGATGCAGTCTTCAACAAGGTCGGGACCTACATGCACGCGATCACGGCCCACCACCACGGGATCCCGTTCTACGTCGCCGCTCCCTCATCCACGCTGGACCCGGACCTGCCGGGGGCGGGCATCGAGATCGAGGAGCGGGGAAGAGACGAGGTCGCCTGCTATGGCGGCACTTCGACCGTTCCCGCCGGCGTCCCGGTCAGGAACCCGGCCTTCGACCTGACGCCGCTCGACCTCGTGACCGCCGTGATCACCGAGAAGGGGGTCTTCTCTGACCCCACCGCCCTCTTTCCATGACCCTCGACTTCTCCGCGGTATTTCTGTTGATCGGCGAACTGGCCGTACTGGCCGTGCTCGTCGTCCTGGTCGTCGCGCTCATCCTGCTCGCCCTCACCCTTTTATCGATCCGCTCCGGCCGTCTCTACTTTCCGAACCTCCTCCGGCCCGGGCTGACGGCCCTGGAAGGGGTGATGAGAGCGCTCTTCAAGGCGGTCGGGCTCGAGGACCAGGAGATGCTCGCGTTCTTTGTCACGCTGGGGAACACGATGAACGCGCAGGCCTTCGCGGAGGTACCGGTCGACGAACGGGCGATCTTCCTTCCTCAGTGTCTCAGGAACGCCCGGTGCCCGGCTGACCTGACCCCGGAGGGGCTCCGGTGCAAGCGATGCGGCCGATGCACGGTGGGGGAGGCGATCAGGGTTCTCGAGACGCTCGGCTATCGGGTCTTCATTGTGCCGGGCTCGTCGTTCATAAAAAGGATGGTGAAGAAGTACCGTCCTCGCGCATTGATCGGGGTCGGGTGCCTCGCCGAGGTGAAGGAGGGACTCGAGATGGCCGAACGCCTCGGGCTGGTCGGCATGGGCGTGGTGAGCCTGAAAGATGGATGCGTCGAGACCCTGGTGGACTGGAACACGCTCTACGATGTCGCCCTCCTGGGGCTTCCTCCGTCATCCGTTCCCGAAGACCTTCACCTGCCGGCCGACGAGTAGGCCGCTCGTGATCCGACCGTGGATCAGGATCAACCCCTCGGTTCGGACATCGCCGATGATCACCCCGGGCCGGAGGAGGACCGTCCCGGTGGTCTCGATCCCTTTGATATGCGCACCGTCGGCGACCGTTATGTCCCCGGTGCCGATCAGCGGTCCGCGGACGACCGCGTGGTGGCCGATCATCGCCTCCCGGCAGTCGACCCGTCCCCCGACCGTGCTGAGGGGCCCGAGATCGAGCCGGCCGTTCACGAGGAGGTCGCCCCAGACGTGGCTGTCGGGGGGAAGGACGAGGTCACCAGGCACCCGGAGGTTCCCATCGAAGACCGCTCCCCTCTCGGCGAGAAAGACGTCGCCTGACCGTTTCAGTCGTGCCGGACCCATGCGTCCCGTATATTCGTGTTCAGAGGGTATCAGGATTGTGCGAGCACCGCCGCGACCGCGAAGGCGGCAAGCGCGACGAACATGCCCGCCTTGAGGAGGGTCGTTGCCCTGCACTCCTGGACGCATGTTCCCGTCTGGCAGCGGACCGCGCGCAGCACCCCACCGAGGATCAGGAGGTCTGCCGGGGCGATTAGCACGAGGTACGGAAGGCCCCACAGAGGGTACGGCAGGAACGAGGCAGCGATCCCGGCGAGGGTGAAGACGAAGGCCAACCGTACGGTCGTCCGGATCCCGAACCGCACCGAGAAGGTCCGCGCTCCTCCATCGCGGTCGCCCTCGACATCTTCGGCCGCCTTGAGAAGCTCGCGGGCGACCGTCCCGAGAAAGGTGATCAGAGCGAGAGGCAGCAGGACTCCGAATCGGTCGAGACCGGCCGCAACCCCGCCGAAGAGAAATACCGAGGCAGAGAGGTAGCCGACCGCGAGGTGCCCGACGAGCGCGATCCGCTTGAGGTGCGCCGCGTAGAGCCAGAGGAGTCCGGCGTTCCCGGCCGCCACCAGGAGTGGCAGGGCTCCAGCCGGTGCCGCGGCGAGGCACCCGAGGATAGAGAGGAGGGCCGCGTACCGGAGCGCTCCGGCCTCGGAGACCCTCCCCGACGGGATTGGCCGGTCGGGCCGGTTCACCCGGTCGATCGCGGCGTCGAAGAGGTCGTTCGCTGCATTGCCGGCGCCCGTCACGAAGAAGACACAGAGAAAGAGCCAGGCGATGATCGGCCCCGGCTCGCCACCTGCGACCAGGTAGGCGAACAGTCCGATCAGGCCCGAGACCACGGCGTTCGTGGGACGGAGGATAGAGAGGTATCCGGACAACACGGTTGGAGCGGGCGTGGAGGGATTCGAACCCCCGACCATCAACTTAGGAGGCTGACGCCCTATCCGGACTAGGCCACACGCCCAATGCCTCAATACGTCTCCCGTCAGAGGTATAATGCTTGCGCGATATTGATACCCCTGGCTCGATGGACCTGGTCCCAGTGACGGAGGGGAGGACGACGGTGCTCGTTCCAGCCCCCGACCCCTCCGCCTCGTTCCCTCCAGGCTCCGCCCCGGTCTTCTATAATCCCCGGATGGCGCTCAACCGCGATGCCACCGTGCTCTTCCTGCGCGCCCTGCCGGTGGAGTCGCGACCGGCCGACTACCTCGATGCGATGGGGGCGACCGGCCTTCGGGGTCTTCGGGTCGCCGGCGAGGTGGGGGTTCCGGTTACGATCAACGACCGGAATCCCCGGGCCCTCGGGCTCGCGGCCCTGAACGCCGAGCGGCTCGGGCTCGTGATTGAGACGGTGCGGTCGGACGCGAACGCGCTCATGTCGTCCCGCCGGTTCGGCGCGGTCGACCTGGACCCTTTCGGCTCACCCGCCCCGTTCACGGATGCCGCCTGTCGCTCGGCAGTCCGGTACCTCTTCGTGACGGCGACGGACACGGCGCCGCTCTGCGGCGCCCACCTCCGGGCCGGTATGCGCCGGTACTTCGCGCGGCCGATGAACACCGAGTACCACGCTGAGGTCGGCCTCCGCGTCCTGCTCGGGTTCGTCGCCAGGGAACTGGTGAAGTACGATCGGGGTCTCGCCCCACTCTGCTGCTTCGCCCGGGAGCATTTCGTCCGGCTGCAGCTCGGCGTCCGGCCGGGAGCGGCGGCGGCGGATACGACTCTCGGCAGGATCGGGTACATCCACCAGTGCCCCTCCTGCCCGGGCCGGGTCGAGCAGATCGGCCTCGTGGCCGAACCGGAGATGTGCCCGGCGTGCGGCGGCACGACGGTCCCGATCGGGCCGCTCTGGCTCGGGTGTGTGAACGATCCGTCGACGCTTGAAGCGATGCTGGCCTCCCTGCCGTCCGCCGGGCTCGAACGGGGGACAGCTCTCGAGAGGCTGCTCGCCACCCTCGTTGGCGAGCTCTCGACCGCCACGCACTACGACTACCACGTGCTCGCAAAAAGGGTCGGGGCCTCTCCTCCTCCGATCGAGACGGTGCTCGAACGGTTGAGGGGCGGGGGGTTCGCGGCGAGCCGGGCCCACTACTCGGGGACGGCAATCAAGACCGATGCGCCGCTGACACGCGTCATCGACGCCCTCACCGCGCCGTAATGATCGTCAGGAGATCGCCGTCGATCAGTTTGTGCGGCAGGCCCACCCTCTGCCCCGGGTGCTTGACCGATTCCCCCCAGACGCGCGCATATCGGAACTTATCGACGAAGTCGCGGTGGAGCTTCCGGCAGATGTCCTCAACCGTCGCGTTGGTCCGGACGATCAGAGGCTCGTCGAGGTCCGCCGGCCCGCCGGCGGGCTTGAGATAGACGCGCATGAACCCGAGGCGGTCGTAGACCTCGTCCTTCAACTCCTCCATGTGGTAGCCCGAATGCGCGGAGATCATCAGGGGCCGGTCGCCAAACCTATCGACCAGATCCTGTTCGATCTCCCGTTTGGTCTCGTCGTCGACCAGGTCCACCTTGTTGACGGCGATGAAAGCGGGGACGTAGACCCGGTTGCCGATCATCGCGTCGATCAATTCGTCCTGGGTCGCGTTTCCGCGGATCAGGACGTCGGCGTTCATCATCTTGTTCTCGTTCAGGATCGACCGGATCTCCTCCAGGTCCAGGTCCAGGTCGCCGACCGCGTGGACCTGGACTCCGCCGGCTCCCGATTTCTTGATCGTGATGTCGGGCCTCGGGGTGTTGATCCGGATCCCGGCGTCGTAGAGCTCCCGGAGGAGGACGTCCACGTGGGCGCCGTTGAAGACGTCGGCGAGGACGATGATGAGGTCCGCGCCGCGGACGACCCCGATTACCTCTTTTCCCCGGCCTTTTCCCATGGCGGCACCGGCGATCAGGCCCGGGATATCGAGGATCTGGATCTTTGCACCCTTGTGTTCGAGCGCTCCCGGAACGACCGTCAGGGTTGTGAAGGCGTACGCCCCGACCTCCGAGTTCGTCCCGGTCAGCTTGTTGAGGAGCGTCGACTTCCCGACGGAGGGGAACCCGACGAGGACGACGGTGGCGTCGCCGGACTTCTTGACCGTGAAGCCTTCCCCGCCCCCGGCGGACTTCATCGCGCGACTGACGGCCTCGTCGCGGAGCTTGGCGATCTTCGCCTTTATCCGGCCGATGTGCTTCGAGGTCGCCTTGTTGTAGGGCGTGCGCTCGAGTTCGGCCTCCAGCTCCTGTATCTGTTCATCGAGGCTTGCCATGCGGAGGTTCTTCCCTATCGTTCGTGCCGGCGGATACTAAAGGTACTGGTCATCCATCTCTCTCTGGCTTCGTGCAATCTGCCGTCCTGTCCGGTTTCCTGTGCCGGTTGAAAATAGGCAGGTTTATCTCTCGGTGCGGGTAATATGAAAGACGCAACTGCTGCTATAGTGTAGTCCGGCCAATCATGAAGGACTCTCACTCCTTCGACTGGGGTTCGAATCCCCATAGCAGCATCAGGACCCTTTTTCCAGAACACCTTATCCAACTCGGTCTCTCATCTTCCACCGATCTTCTTGGTCCATCCTGATGCACTCTGGACGTCCTCGCCAAGGCGTCGCACTATTGGGTCGAGCAGTTCACCCCGCCCGTCTCCCAGCGATGAACCGGCTGGACCAGCAATTGTTCACCTGGACCCTGCTGGACAACGTTTCGCTCGGCATCCGGTACCTGGCCCTGCCCGATAGAACGCCGGCGTTCACCTAGATCGACCGGATTATGAGCAATGAAAACGCGGAGGGGCGGCGGATTACGGTCTGAACTACGACGACGAGGTGGCCTTCCCGATCATCCGCGATGCGGAAAGAAGGACAGCGTCTCAAAAGTGCTGTATTTTCCTTTGCACCCCGTCTCCTGTTCTCACGGTGATTCTTCCATCGACAAATACCTTGCGCCGGTGACCCACTCCTCGTTGATGTCCCTGAGAATCGCTCCCGCGAGTCTCATGAGTGCCTGCTCAGAGGGGAATGCTCCCACAACTCTCGTCCTCCGTTTCAGCTCCTTGTTCACTCGTTCCATCACATTAGTCGTCCGTATCCGTTTTCCGTGCGCCTTCGGGAACGCCGTATAATTGAGGAGCCCGGGGAGGAATCGTTCGATCGTATTCGCTGCTTTTCGATATCCCCGTTCATTGAGGGTATCAGCACACGCCTGCAATCGGTGTTCACTGCCGTACGCTTCCCGCAGGAGATCCGCGACTTCTCGCTGAGCTTTCTTCGGGACGTTTTTCAGAACCGCCCGGGTTGTATGAACCAGACACATCTGCCATGAGGCGCCCGGGAAGGCGGCCGGAACGGCGGCCTGGATCCCCCGATGGCCGTCCGAGACAACAAGCTGAACTCCGATCAGACCTCGTTCTTTCAAATCGTCGAAGAACCCAGACCAGAATGCCTCGCTCTCGCAGTCAGCGATCGTTGCTCCGAGAATCTCACGATATCCATCCACCCGGACCCCGGCGGTTATCAGGAGCGCTTTTGAGACATACCGGGGACCGTCACGAACGGTGTAGTACGAGGCATCGAGAAAGAGGTAGGGAAAGACCTGCTCAATCGGCCGGCTGAAAAATTCGTGCACCTCGCGATCGAGGTCCTGTGCGATGCGGGAGACCGAGGAGGGGGAAAGCTGGTCGATC
>CASGHK010000014.1 GCA_949320185.1 uncultured Methanomicrobiales archaeon
TTACCCCCAATTCGGCCTTCTTTTCCTTCACTTTTGACCCGCGCAAATCGGGCTTCATGTACCCCAACGACAACGGTTCATCGGTGACGGTGATCGGTCGCATCGGCCGGTCCCGGCGCCAGGAACAGATCGTCATGAAAAGATTGCATGTCAGCCGGGAGGCGATGGCGTTTCGAGAGACGTACAACCTCCCCGGGCTCGGCCGGTTCCTCGAGGAGCGGAAGGTCTTCGAGGCCAGACGGAGGAACGGATGCCGACCAGAATAGACGGCCCCTCTCACACCCAACAGTCGCACCCGAGAATGGAGAGAAGGCCAGATGAATCGTCGTCGGTCGCAGCGGATAACCGTTTCCCATCCGGACCGGTGGTCGTGATGCCATGCGGCCCCAACGCCATCGAGGTCCTGACCGAGACCGCCACCTACCGGCTGGCGGCGGAGGGACTCCGCGCCCTCCTCTTCCTCGGCAACACGGTCGAGCTCGCGGTGGACGGCCCCGGTGCCGGCCCCGCGACGGCCGCGCCCGCGCTGGACCGCCGGTGGATCCGGTTCGTCCTCGCCGGCACCCACTACCTGATCCACCGCTCCCGCCTCGTCTGGGTGGCCCGGGGCGACATCCCGGTCGACCGCCTGGTCTGTGCGGAGGTGACCTGATGCCGTCCGGCACCCGGATCGCCGACTACCTCGACGCGATCGCGTACCGGCGGTACGCCCGGTCGGTCATGGAGGAGCGCCGGCGGTTGCTCGGGTACGCGGTCTCGGTCGGCGACTACAACTGGCTCTCTACCGCGCCCCTCGAGACGGTGATCGCGGCGGTGAGCGCCCGGTTCCAGCTCCGGTCCCGCCGGTCCCAGCAGCACCTTCGCGCGGTGGTCGAGGACTACCGCGCCTGGCGGCGTCAGCGGGAGGAGGACGAAGATGGCGCGTGAGCGGTACAAATGCCGGCTCTGCTTCCACATCGTGGACTCCACGCCGTGCCCGGTCTGCGGCAACCCCGAGCCGGCGCCGATGTGCCCGCGCGACCACGCCCACTGTTCGCACGACGTGGTGGACGGGATCGCCTACTGCCCGGAGTGCGGCGCGGCCGTCTGCCCGATCTGCGGGTGCCACGACGTGGCGCAGGTGAGCCGGATCACCGGCTACCTCAGCGATGTCGCTGGCTGGAACGCGGCAAAAAGGCAGGAGCTGAAGGACCGGGTCCGCGTCGAGGTGGGGCTGTGACCCAAGACCCGCCGTTCCACCCGGTACGCGAGGCGCTCGGCCTGCTCGTCGAGCCGGGCACGGTCGCCGAGCTCCGGGCGATCGGCAGCGACGGCCGCATATCGTCCGGGTTCTTCGACGACGTCGCCCTGATGGCGACGGCCGCGGAGGTGCTCGACGCGTCGGGCGAGTTCTCCGGGATCTACCTGACGCTCAACCCGGTGAACCCGGCCCTCCTCGCCCGGCGGGCGAACCGGGTGCAGAGCCGCCTCTCGCGCAAGGACGCGACGACGGCGGACGGCGACATCGTCCGCCGGCGCTGGCTCCCGATCGACGTCGACCCGGTCCGGCCGAGCGGGATCTCGGCCACGGCGGACGAGCACCGGGCCGCCTGCCGGGTGGCGCGTGCCATCGGCGATGCCCTCACCGGGGGCGGCTGGCCCCGGCCGGTCGTCGCGGACTCGGGGAACGGCGGCCACCTCCTCTACCGGGTCGACCTGCCGAACGACGCCGCATCGACCGACCTGGTGAAGGGGGTGCTCGCGGCGCTCGATCTACAGTTCTCGAGCGACGTGGCGAAGGTGGACACGGCGAACTTCAACGCGGCGCGGATCTGGAAGTGCTACGGCACCGTGAGCCGGAAGGGCGACTCGACGAAGGAACGGCCGCACAACCGTTCCGCGATCGTCACGAAGCCGTTCGAGGTCGAGGTGGTGCCAACGTCTCTGCTCGAGGCGCTCGCGGGATCGCTCGCGGCGCCGGAGCCGCCGTCCTCGCCGCCGGCGGTTGGACGCGGTTCGGCCCCGCTCGACCTCCGCGCCTGGCTCGACGAGCACGGGATCGCGATCGCGATGGAGAAGCCGTGGCAGGGAGGCACGCTGTTTTCGCTTCAGCGATGCCCGTTCTCGGACGCCCACGCGGACGGGGCGTACGCGATCCAGTTCCCGAACGGCGCCATCCACGCGGCCTGCAAGCACGACTCGTGCGGCGGCGGCGCACAGCGCTGGCCCAAGCTCCGGGCGCGGTTCGAGACCGAGCGAGCGAAGAAGGCTGAGACGCGCCCCAAACCGGAAGATGTCGAGCCGGCGGACAAGCGCGATGCCACCGTCGTGAAGAAGGCACGGGAGGTGCTCGAGCACGGTGACCCGGTCCGGTACTTCCTCGACTGCTTCGAGCGCGACCACGTCGGCGACGGCGTCCTCGCCCGGTGCCTAGTCGCGTCGATCGCCTCACAGACGGTCCGGAACACCCATGGAATCCACGTCTACGTCACCGGCGAGTCGGGCAAGGGAAAGAGCTCCGGCATGACCGCGATGCTCCGCCAGGTGCCGGACGAGTTCAAGCTCGCCGAGCGGCTCTCCAACAAAGCGCTCTACTACTCGGACGATCTCAACGCCGGTACCGTGCTGATGCTCGACGACATCGCGCTCTCGGAGGAACTGCAGGAGATCCTCAAGGAGGCGACCACAAAGTTCACCAGGCGGATCCGACAGCGAATCGTAACGAAAGAGCGGAAGATACAGCACTGCACCATCCCGGAACGATGCGTCTGGTGGCTCGCGAACGTCTCGGCCCTCTACGACGACCAGGTCCTCAATAGAATGTTGATCGCCTGGGTCGACGACTCGGAGGAGCAGGACCGCGAGGTCTTCAAGCGGAAACTCCAGGGGGAGGAGCGTGACCCCGAGGAGGTGATCGAGGACCCGTTCGAGCTGCGGGTCTGCCGCGAGATGTGGCGGGTCCTCAAGAAGCAGGGGCTCGTCTACGTCCAGGTCCCGTTCGCCCGCCGGATCCGGATGGCCTCGGTCCGCAACCGGCGCAACCCCGATGTCCTCCTCGACCTGGTCCGTTCTCACACGCTGCTCCACCTCTTCCAGCGCGAGCGCCGCACGCTGAAAGACGGTCGGCTCACGGTGGTCGCGACCGAGGCGGACTTCGCCGCGGCCGCCTCGCTCTTCGTCGACCTGCACACGACCGGCGGCTCGTTGACGGCGAAGTTCGACCGGAACGAGCAGCTCGCGCTCTCGCTCGCCTCGCACTACCGGGCCGAGCAGTTCTGCCTCGCGGACCTGCAGCGGTGGACCGGCTGGAACTACCAGAAGGCCCGGCGATTGATGCTCGGGTACGACTCTCGCGGGAGCCACTACCCGGGCCTGCTCGATAAGTCGCCGGCGCTCTCGCTCGAGGACCAGACCGTCTCGGAGGTCGACGGCGAGGGCCGGGACGTGAAGCGGCGATCGCTGGTCTTCATCTTCAACGAGGAGGCGTACCGGAAGGCGCAGTTCGCCGGCCAGGTCTGGCTCGAGGAGGAGAGCTCGTTCAGCAGTTTCAGCAAATTGGACCCTGCTGAACGACCTGCTGAAAGAGTTGTTAAGCCGCAATCATCGAGCAGATTCGAGAACAGCGGAAATTCCGAGGAGATCGAAATTTCGAGTTTCAGCAGATCGGATTGTACAGGGGGGGATGGGGCTTCCGGAAACACCGATTCCCCTATCTGTACCCCTCCTGCTGAACGACCTGAGAGGAAAAATGAAGAATTGACGCTTGAAGGCGAATCGCGTCACAATGCGACGAAAAAAGTTCTTTCAGCAAATGGGTCCGCTGCTGAAACTGCTGAAAGACCTGTGATCGATCCGCACGCGTTCGTGTCGACCGATGGACCGGAGTGGGAGCCGTGCACGGTCTGCGGCACGAAGCCATCGCTCTACCGGGAGAAGTGGTACTACGGGCTGACGGAGCGGCGCCGATTTCTGGCCGAGGTCACTGATGCGAGTGTAGAGCCGGAGCAGGCACGGTTCGGACCCCTGCCGGCGCCGGCGCCGTTCGCGTGGAAACCGCGCTGGCTCTGCGCCCGGTGCTACGGGGCGGCGGTGGCGCGGGAACAGGCGAAGCTCGCCCCGCTGCCCGGCACGGTGGACCTGGCGGCGATGGAACGGATCACCGCATCGGTCGGGCGGTGCACGCTCTGCGGGCTCGCGACGGTGGCATGGGCCGGCGACGGCGTGCGGTTGTGCGAGGCGTGCTACGAGCAGGAGATGCAGCGGCGGGTGGAGACGGGGTTCGTCAACCCGATAGGGCTTGAGAGCTCGTCCTCCGTGCTCAATCAGGCGTGATCCGGAGTCCCGTCCATCGTTTCCAGCCGGCGTGTCAGGGAGATGAAGAGCAGGATCAAGAGCCCGAGGAGGAGCGCCGGCAGCCACCGGATCGGGGTCTCGCGGTAGTGCATGATCTCGAACGCCAACTCCGCGATGAGCGCGAACGTGATGAAGAGCGCGATCCGGAGAACGGTCCGTTCTTCCATGCAGTCCTGTCACTCCCGGTCAGTATAAAGTCGATGGGTGCGGGGCGAGACGGCGGCGGCATGGCCCGCCTCGCTTCGTTCACGATCATCCTGTCAACCGCGCCCGTCGCCGGCACCCAGGTCGGCTGCGATCGAGTCCACCGGCCGACCGGATCATTTTCCCACCGCACGGGTTTGGAGTGATATACCCGGTCGCCGAGATCTCGGCGACGTGTCGTCACGCTCGTGGCGATGCATCGGGTGACCACCATGATCGAATCGAATACCAGCGTCCCGGTGGAGCGAACCGCGTCGGGTGATGCGCGATGACCGACGACCTGCCGGCCCTGCTCGTCCGCTGGCGGCGGTTCCGCCGCGCCCTGAACGTGGAGGACTACGCGACGATGGACCGGCTTATCGCCGTGGTCGAAAGGCGCGGGCCGGCCCTCGCCCGGCAGGTTAACGACCCGCTCGAGGCCGCGATCGTCGCGGTGCTGATCGAACTCGTGCAGGAGGCGGACCGGCGTGCCGCTGGCGCTTGAGCCCGGGGTGACGGTCGAGCCCGGGCGGTCCACGGTGCTCGTCGCGCCGCCGGGGTTCCTGGTCGACCTGCTGATGCAGCCGGAGGTCGGCCGGTTCACGGCGCTCTACCTCTACGGGGTCAGTTCGCGGGTCCTCTTCCGGCTTCCGCGGCATGCCCCGAACCTGCAGGTTCAGAGCTGCATGACCGTGCACCAGCTCCTCTCCTCGCTCCGGGAAGCCTACCAGACGATCGTGATCGTGGAGTACGACGACGGGGTCTTCTCGTCGCTCGAGGGCGGGGACCGCGACGTGATCTTCGCCGTCAGCCGGCAGCTCCGGGAGCTGGCGCAGTCGTCGACCGTGCTGCTCTACGCGCCGCGAGCCGACCGCGGTCTTCGGGCGCTGCTCCGAACCGCGGACCAGGTCGTCTGGCGGTACGACGAGCGGCCGCCGGCAGCGGTGATCCGGCCGAGGAGCCGGCCGGCTCAACGGACTCTCGCGGAGGCGGGATGGGGCGCGTCTTCCTGAGCCCGCGCATGGGCGTCCGGTTCACGGCCGAGCGGTGGCGCCGGCTCGGACGAGGGCTCCGCGACCGGGACCGGGCCGCGCTCGACCGGCTCGCCGGCAAGGCGATGGCGCATGGGAGCGAGGGGTTCTATGCGTTCGACGATCCGCTCGAGGCGGCAATAGTCTCGGCGCTGATCGAACTGGCTCGCGAGGTGGACTGAGGCGGATGTGGTTCCGGCCCGGGATCACGTTCGAGCATGGGCGGATGAAGGTGTTGGTTGCACCGGGACGGGCCGGCCCGTCCTCCCCGGCATCACCAAGCAGCTGGGGTACGTTGACGCGCCCTCGCACGTGGAAGACCTGGTGCGGTACCGCGCCCGCGGGTACCGGATGGCCGGCAACCGGATTGCGATCACCACGGATCATCCGGAGGACCTGGTCGAGGTACACCCGCACTCGCGGAGGAAGGTGGATCTGGGCGAGCTCACGGTCGAGCTCGTAGTCAGAGAGACCATACCACTGCTGCAGCACGAGCAGATTCATGAGCACGATCACATCGGTGTGGGGACGGCCGCCACCGTCAGTGTCGCTCTGGTAGATTGTGGACGATCGATGACGAAACATCTTCCAGTCAATCTGACCGTCGATATCGCTGAGAGGGTCCCCAGGGGCGGCGATGTCCTCATACTCCTGCTTGAGAAAAAAGGTCCCGAGCGTGCTCACCCATGGAAAGATCGATAAGTAAAAAAAAGTGAGCGGCGGTTTGAAGATATTCTCCGAAGTACTGAGATTTCGGTGGGAGTGGTGAGGGGAGATCCCCCGAGACCCCCGCTCCTGACAATTCACCGTGTCCCGAACTTCTCCAGCGTATCGCGGATCCGGGCCAGCTCCTGGAGGAACGGGGGCGGGGGAGACCATGAAAGGAGCGGCAGGACGCCGGGATCGCACGCGAGAAGTCGCTCGTCGTACGGGAGCCAGAACTGTTCCGTGAAGAGGGCGATGTCGCTTCCCAGGATCTCCCGCACCCGTTCCCTGTCCCTATCCGAGCGCACCCGGTTGACGACGAGATGGACATGGGGGATGCCGAGTTCCCGGGCAAGGGCGGCCGCATGCTTTACCACCGTTAGGGCATTGAAACTGGGATCGGTCACAAGCAGGGCCTGGCCAAACCCTTTCGCAAGGGAGCGGCCGAAGTGCTCCACGCCGGCCTGCGTGTCCATGAGGATCACCTCGCCCTTTCGGAGAGTGATGGCATGGACGACCGCATCGAGCAGGGTGTTCTCCGGGCAGAGGCACCCCGTGGCTGCCTGCACCACGGTCCCCATGACGAGGATCTTGACGCCGCCGGGCCCGGTCATCCCGAAGCGGTCCACCACGTCAGCGGCATCCGGGTTCAGTTTCAGCATGAGCCCCCATCCTGCCCCGGGCCGTGCCCCGGTCTTCTCCTCGATGTAGTCGAGGTTTTCTGTCAGCGGGACGATCTCTTCGCCGCGGTCCGTGGAAACGCCGATGGCGAAGGGGAGGTTCATCTGCGGGTCTGCGTCAACAGCAAGGGCGGTGTACCCCTCCCGGCCAAACAGGTGGGCAAGGGCCGCGGTGATCGTGGTCTTCCCGACCCCGCCCTTGCCCGTGACAACGACGCGGAACCCCTGCCCGCCACCCGGCCCGGCGCCGTGCCGGATCGCCCGGGCGGCGGCCAGGACCTTCTCCCGCTGCCTGCCGGCATCAGGCATGGTTGCCGGCACCGCCCTGTCGTGCAAGGATCTCCCGTTCTGCAATCCGCTTTCCCCGGCATGCCGGGCAGAGGCCGGCAAGGTCTTGGTCCAGGTGCGGGTCGAGGGCCGCGAGGGTCCGGGCTGCCAGTTCCCTGGGGGCATAGTACATCCCGCAGCAGCTGCACGCCGCCAGCGGGACGCGGGTGCCGCTCCAGGATCTCATCACCCGTTCGCTGCCGGCTTCCTCCATGACGACCGCATGAGTCGGGCAGACCTTCACGCAGGCCCCGCAGCCATAACAGTCTGCCGAAGGCTCGAGGAACGGGGTGTTGACCACCGTGTACGGCCCGCGGTTGATGAAATTGATCGCGCCGGCGCCCATGATCTCGTTGCAGACCCGCACGCAGAGGCCGCAGAGCACGCATTTCTCGCTGAGCGGGTCGTCCGTCTCCATCTTTTTCAGGAACCGGGTCTTCGTCACCCCGTACCGGGCCGCCATCTCTTTGATGACCTCCGACTTCGGCGCCTCGGCAAGGTAGAGCTCGAAAAGGATGGACCGGTGTTTCACGATCTGCGGCGTGTCCGTGATGACCTCAAGGCCATCGGCCGCCTTCAGGGTGCAGGCCGTAGTCATCTCTGTCTTCCCGGGTTTCCCAGCCTCGACAAGGCAGAGCCGGCACGCCCCGTACGGCGCGAGCGACTCCTCGTGGCACAGGTGCGGGACCGGGATCCCTTCCCGGATGGCAACCGCGAGCACGGTCTCGCCTTTTCCGGCCCGGCACGGCCGGCCGTTGATGGTGATAATGACCGGTTTTTCCGGCACATCGTTTTGTTCGCTGCTCCCGTGCGTCATGGTCTCACCTTTGCCTCGTATTCCTCACGGAAGTACGATAGCGTTGTCAGTACGGGGTTCGGGGCGGTCTGCCCGAGGCCGCAGAGCGAGGTGGCGGCAATGGTCTCGCAGACCTCCTGCAGTATCGCAAGATCCTTTCCAGTCGCTTTCCCAGCCTGGATGCGGTTGATGAGGAGGAGCGTGTGCTTCAGTCCCTCCCGGCAGGGCACGCACTTGCCGCAGGACTCGCCGGTGGCAAAACCGGTGAAGTACCGGGCAATGTCCACCATGTCCGTGTCCTCGTCCATGACCACGATCCCCCCGGAGCCCATGATGGTCCCGGCCCGGTTGAGGGACTCGAAGTCAACCGGCGTGTCGAACAGCCGCAGGGGGATGCAGCCGCCCGACGGGCCACCGGTCTGCACGGCCTTTACCTTCTTCCCGTTCGCCCCGCCGTTGCCGGCATCGAAGACAATAGTCGTTATGGTCGTCCCGAGCGGGACTTCCACGAGCCCGACGCGGTCGACCTTGCCCACGAGCGAGAAGACCTTGGTGCCGGTATTATTCGCCGCACCGAGCGCAGCGTACCAGCCGCTGCCGTTTGCAACGATGGCCGGGACATTGCACCAGGTCTCGACATTGTTGAGGTCCGAGGGTTTCTTAAAAAGCCCTCCCTCCGGGTCGGTTAGCCGCGGCGGCCGGGGGTGCGGCCGGCCGGTCCTGCCCTCGATGGATGCGACGAGCGCCGTCGATTCTCCGCAGACGAACGCGCCGGCACCCCGGGTGATCCGGATATCGAACGAAAAGCCGGTTCCCATGATGTTGTCGCCAAGGAGCCCGTACTCCCGGGCCTGCCGGATGGCGGTGCCTAGCCGTTCGATGGCGAGAGGGTACTCCGACCGGATATAGATCAGGCCGTTTTTCAGGCCCATGGCATACGCCCCGATGATCATCCCCTCGATGAGCATGTGGGGATCGCTCTCCATCTCGTTGCGGTTCATGTACGCGCCGGGGTCGCCCTCATCGCCATTGCAGATGAGGTACTTGTCCGTCCCGCCCGGCGCGTCCCGCGTGATCCGCCACTTCAGCCCGGTGGGGAACCCCGCTCCGCCCCTCCCGCGGAGCCCGGACTTTTCGACTTCAGCGATGATCGCCTCCGGCTGCATGCCGTGCAGGGCCTTCCATGCCGCGGCATACCCGCCGATCGCGAAATACTCGCTGATCTCCTCCGGGTTGATGAACCCGGCGTTGCGAAGGATCACTTTTCTCTGGGGGGCAAAGAACGGGACATCTTCATAGAGCGGGATGTTTGCAAATCCCTTCCCGTACTGCATGACGACCCCTGTCACGTGGTCCCATGACGGGACCCGGCAGAGCGCCTTGTCCTCTGGCACCTGATCGTCCATGACCGAATGGACGATCTCATCCGCGTCCGCTTCCGAGACCCGGTGGAGGATCACGAGCGGTTTTTGCGGGATGGTGATGTTCACGAGTGGTTCCTCGCGGCAGTAGCCGATGCAGCCGACCGTGACCAGATCGATGTCTGCGCCAGCCCTGTCAATCGCCTCCCGGAGGCTTTCGTACACTTTGCGGCCTCCGACGGCTGCCCCGCAGGTGGCAAGTCCCACGGCGATTCGGGGCTGTTTGGGCTTCAGCTTCTGTATACCGGCTGCCTGCAGTGTGCGGAGGCCGGCCTCCGATTCAATCCGCATGCTCCCTCCACCCATACCCGGCCAGGATGGCGGGCAGGTTCTCCGGTGTCGCATACCCGAACAGGTTTCCGTCCACCGAGAGGACCGGCGCTATGCTGCAGGCACCGAAACACCGGGCAATGGTGACCGTGAACTGGTTGTCCTTTGTTGTAACCGAGAACTTCCCGTCCTGCGTCGCACCGGCTTCTATCCCTAAGTGCTGTTCGAGCGCTGCAAGGACCGCTTCGGCCCCTTTGACATGGCAGGCGGTGCCCATGCAGACCGTGATGACATGCTCCCCGATCGGCTGGAGGGAGAAGAACGAGTAGAAGGTCACGAGGCTGTACAGCCGCGAGAGCCTGATGCCCAGCTTCTCAGACAGCATCAAGAGGAGATCGTGCGGGATGTACCCCTCTTGCTCCTGGATCTCCGAGAGGATTCCCAGCAGTCTCCCTTCCTCTGCTTCGTACCGTGCGATGAGCGTGTCTAATACGTGTGAGTCCATCATGTCCTCCAAAAAATGACAGATGGGAAGATCAGATCTTGAGTGCCGTGCGCTTCCGGTTGATCTCGGCTTCCAGCAGGTCGGCGGCTTTCAGCGGGTCCGGCTCCACGGCAAAACAGGCGTTCGTGATGCCCTGGAGTTGGGCGGCGAGCAGGGTCGTCACGTTCGCGCTGCCGAAGATCTTGGGCGGGATCCCGAGCACCACGTAAACCCCGGACGAGACGAAGTACGTGCCGATAGAGATGGCCTTCTGGGAATACCACTCGGGGGCGGCCCCGCAGACCGGCAGGTCACCGATGCCCACGCCAAGCTCGTTTGCCACGTTCGCGGCAAGGACCAGGATGCGGGAGTTATCCACGCAGGAGCCCATGTGGAGGACCGGCGGGATCCCGAGCGCCTTGCAGACCGACTTCAGCCCGTCTCCGGCCAGGTCCGCCGCCTCCGGCACGAGGAGGCCGTTCTTGCCGCTCGCGATGGCGGCACAGCCGGTCTCGACCACGAGGATGTTGCGTTTGATAAGCGCCCGGGCGAGTGTGATGTGCCCGTAGTCCTGTTTGATCTTCGGGTTGTTGCAGCCGACAATCCCGACAACGCCTTTGATCGTGCCGGTAACGATGGCATCGATCAGCGGCTTATAGGTGCCGCCGAGGGCTTTTCTGATGGTCTCCTCAGAGAACCCGGCCATCATATCGATGGGTTTTGCCGGGATCCGGACGCGGTCCGGGTTCCGGTTCGGGTAGTTGTCGATGGCAAGAGAGATGATCTCCTTTGCCGTATCATACGCATTGTCCGGCCGGAACTCCTTGAAGATCGCCCCGGGGATCTTGGTCTTGACGCTCGTGGTCACGACCTTGGTGTGGTAGCAGGACGCTGTCTGGGGCAGCGAGGGGAAGATGCACTGGTAGTCGACCACCATCGCCTCGAGAGCCCCCGTTGCGATGGCGAGCTCCTGGTCGAGGAACGTCCCGGCGATCGGGACCCCCCGGCGCATCAGGAGCTCGTTGCCGGTACAGCACATCCCGACACAGTTGATGCCCTTTGCGCCTTTCTCTGCGGCCCGCTTCACGAGGTCCGGGTCTGACGCGGCCTTGACGATCATCTCCGAGAGGATCGGGTTGTGGCCGTGCAGGGTGATGTTGACCTTGTCTTTACTCAGGACGCCGAGGTTGGCACGGGTCTTAATCGGGACCGGGGTCCCGAACAGGACATCGGAGCAGTCGGTCGCGATCATGGACCCGCCCCAACCGTCGGCAAGCGAGGTCCGCATCGCGTGGAGCAGGATGTTGGTATAATCGGCGTCCACGCCCATGTGGACACGGTGCATGCCCTCCACGATCTCGCGGTCAACGCCTCGCGGGACAATCCCGAGCTTCTTCCAGACCTCCTTTGTCTTTGTCGGCGCACGCTCGGCCATCTGGAGTTTCCCCTTCGCCGTGCCGTACTCCTCCATGAACGCCAGCGCGAGATCTTTTGCGATCTCTTCCTTCTTCCGCTCGGCGGTTTTGATGCCGTACTCGGCGGCCAGTGCCGCAAGCTTGGTCTCGTCCGTGATCTGGTAGCCCTGCGACTTCCCCTCTGCGGTCTCGAGCATCACTTCCACGACTTCGCGGCCATGGTCCGAATGGGCGGCGGCGCCCGTTGCCAGATCGTCGAGCAGGTTCCGAGCAACGATGGTGTCGGCATTCGCCCCGCAGACGCCCCGTACCGGTTTCTTGCCGAAGGGTTCGATCCGGCACGGCCCCATGGCGCAGCGGTTGCAGCAGACCCCAAGCTGCCCGAACCCGCACTGCGGCTGCTGGTCCGCGAGACGGTCCCACGCGGTCTCGACGCCGTCGTCGATTGCCTTTGCGATGATCTCCTGGTCGGTCGGGTCAAGCGCCCGTGCCTCTGCAATCTTTTTGCTTTCGGTTGCATCGTACATTGTTATCCCTCCTTCCCCCTTTTCACAGTCCTGCCAGTTCTTCCATGATCGCCTTGAACGCCCGGATGTTTGCCGGTAACGCGGTGACCTCTGCACCTTTCCCTTCGGAGAGCACGAGCCGCGTCGTGAAGTCTTTCCGGCTCGTGCGGACCAGGTCGTTCGCATCGCCGAATTCCAGCGCCCCGGTCTTGCAGGCCCAGGCACAGGCCGGGGTCATCCCATCCTTCTGCCGCTCCAGGCAGTTGTCGCACTTGGCGTTCACCTCGCGGTCCGTGTCCAGCTGGCGGACAGGCCCGAAACGGATGATCCCGAACGGGCAGGCCATGGCGCAGACTGCGCAGCCGATGCACCGCGGGTACGCGATCCCGACCGATCCCGTAGCGATGTCCCGCACCAGCGCTCCTGTAGGACAGACCTGCATACAGGGCGCCGGGTCACAGTGTCGGCACCGGTTGGGGAAGGTCTTATAGCCCGGCCCGGTCTCCACGAAGATGCGGGGCTGCGACTTCTTCTTCTCGTTGACAGCGCTCAGGATATTCTTGTTCTCCGCGTGTTCAACTGCACACGCGACCTCGCAGTGCCTGCACCCGATACAGAGTTCAGGCCGTACAAATACTGTTTTCATCCACCATGCCTCCTGTCATTCCTCGTAACCAAAGGGGAAGGTCCCCTCCACGTAGTGTGATCAAATGACCATTTACGGACAGAAGATATATATGTCTATTTATGCAGGCGCCCGGCCGGAAAAGGGCGAGCCCCGTCCAATACGACATCCCCCGCAGTTCGCTCATTTTTGCTTCGCCCATATGGCTCTCGGATCGCTGATTCGAGGGTGAAATCGACAGATCTAGATGCTATGCAGGCTTCCTTTCATGGCCTTTGGAACCACGGGCAGTTCTGTTCGCCCGAATCAATGGTTCGATCTCGCTGTCGCTGCTCTGGATCAGCATCTGAGCATCCCGATCCAGGGATCCCTGACCCAGACCACGGTCTTCCGCACGCTGGTGGGGATGGCGGCGATGCACCAGTCCATTCATTCGATCAGCTCGCTGCTGGAGCGGAGCCCATGCGAAACCTCATTGAGGTATCATCTGGCCAAGCTCTCCATGGATGACCTTAAAACCGTGAATACAGCAATCCTGGGCCACACGCTTAATTCCATCTAGACCCCCGGGAGCCTGATCATCGCGGTGATCACGTTCATCGCGGCCGCAATCACAGGCTCGTCGTCGATGATCTCCGGGGGGATCCACTCTGTCGTCGACACGGGGAACGGCGCCCTCTTGCTCCGGGCGCATGCGGGTACCGAGGTGCTCGCGCATGAACGCCCGGCGCAGTTCGACCGCCTCGGGGAGCTCCGCCTCCGCGGGCTGGCGACAGGCCGGGTCACCCGCATACCGGTCGAAGGGACCCGATGTCGACAGGGCGCAGGAGAAGAGGGGGTCCCGGCCGTTCAGGGCGGGATCGGCGCGGTCGGAAAAGACCTCCCGAAACACCTCCTGCACCTGGGCATACGACCCGGCGATGCCGGAGCAATCCCGGCCGGACGCGGACATGGCCGCGTGAACGAGCGCGGGCGCTCCCTCGTCCGACTGGAGAAAGACCATGCCGTTCCAGTAGTGGGCCGCGACGCCCGAGGTCGCTCCGTCATCCAGGAACGCCGCGAATGTCCCCTGGAGGGGGCGCCCCCGGTCCTCGAGCCCGCCCGCCTCCGCGTTCGCGAGGAGGACCGGCGAGGCCGCCGCCCGGGCCGAGAGGAACCGGGCGAGCGGGATTTCGTGACGCCGGGAGAGGACGACGGGGACCGTCCGGTCGCCCCTCCCGGCCGGCGGTTCAGGCTCCTCGCCGCACATCAGGACGGGTTTGTGTGCTGTTCCCAATCGATGTTTCGAAGGAGCCGGACGGTTCGCCGGCATGACGATGGCGCACGGGAGCGAGGGGTTCTATGCGTTCGACGACCCGCTCGAAGCGGCGATCGTCTCGGCGCTGCTCGAACTGGCCCGGGAGAGGGCATGACCATGCGGCTCTGGTGTCGGCCCGGTGTGACCTTCGAGCTCGGCCGGCTCATGGTGCTGATCGCACCGCCGGACCGGCTGGCCGCGCTCCTCGACCTGCCCGAGATCGGGTCGTTCCACACGCTCTATCTCT
>CASGHK010000015.1 GCA_949320185.1 uncultured Methanomicrobiales archaeon
CGTACCGACAGTGGGAGCATCGACGCTGTCCTGTGCTCATGCGATACAGCTTCTCACAGTGACATCGCGGGCAAACAATCCTGGTCATGAACCCCTCCTAGGTGATAGGAGTTGGGGGCTGAAATGACACTATACCCAAGAGAAAAAAGAAGTTACGCCTCTGCCTTCTCGCTGCCGGCGTCCTCCTTGGGCGTCGGGGCCGGGATCTCGTGGAACTCCTTTGCCGGGTGCTCCACCTCGGGCGAGCGGTACGCCGGGTTCAGGTGGAGGCAGTCCGCCGGGCAGAGCTCGACGCAGTTGCCGCAGGTGATGCAGCGGAAGTGGTCGCACTCCCAGGTCCGCTTCTCCCGGTCGACCACGATCGCCTGGGTCGGGCAGCGGAGCATGCAGATCCGACAGACCCGGCACTTCTCCGGCTCGAAGACGAGATGTCCGCGGGTTAGGTCAAATCGCTTGGCAGGCTCGGCCGGGTACCGCGAGGTAGGGGGCCGGGAGAAGAGATTCCGGGTTATCGTCTTTGCGATGGAGAATACACCCATGATATCAGCGCTCCGCGCACCCGATGCACGGGTCGATCGAGAGGACCACGACCGGAACGTCCGCGAGCTCGATCCCTTTCATGGCCTCGAGGAGGGGCGGGATGTTCGTGAAGGTCGGCGTTCTGACCCGGAACCGGACCAGGTTCTTCGTGCCGTTCGCCTTGACGTAGTGGACCACTTCGCCGCGGGGCTGCTCGGACCGTGCATAGAACTCGCCCTTCGGGTTCCCGGTCACCTTCATCTCGACCGGCCCCTCGGGGATCGTCTCGACCGCCTGGCGGATCAGGTCGATCGAGGTGAAGAGCTCCTTTGCCCGGACCACGGTCCGGGCGTAGCAGTCGCCGGCCGTCTCGACGACCGGGTGGAAATCGAGCTCGTCGTAGGCGGCGTACCCGGTCTGGCGAATGTCGTTCGCAACCCCGCTCGCCCTGAGCACAGGCCCGACTGCCCCGAGCTCCCAGGCCTGCTGCTCGGTCAGCACGCCCAGGCCGCCGAGCCGGTGCCTGACGGAGTTGTCCCGGACGAAGACGTTCACCAGGTCGTCGAGCTGGGGCCGGATCTCGTCGAGCCCGTCCAGGATCTCGTGGAGTTTCCGGTCGTCGACATCGTGCCTGACCCCGCCGACCTTGCAGACCCCCTGGATTACGCGGTTGCCGGTCGTCGCCTCCAGGTCGTCGAGGACGTGCTCCCGGAGGCGCCAGGCCTGCATGAAGAGCGATTCGAAGCCCATGGAGTCAGCGAGCAGGCCCAGCCAGAGGAGGTGCGAGTGGAGACGCGAGAGCTCCGACCAGACCGTCCGGAGGTAGAGGGCCCGCGGCGGCACGGGAAGGTCCATCACCCCCTCCACGGCGTGGCAGTAGGTCATGCCGTGGATGAACGAGCAGATCCCGCAGATCCGCTCGGCGATGTAGACGAAGTCCTTGTACTCGCGTTTCTCCACCAGTTTCTCAAGTCCCCGGTGGACGTACCCGATCGAGGGGAGGGCCTCCACCACGCGTTCGTCCTCCATCACCAGGTCGAGGTGGATGGGCTCGGGGAGCACCGGGTGCTGCGGCCCGAACGGGATCACGATCTGTCGGGACATCTACTCCTCCCCCGTCTCTTTGCCGGCGGGCCCCGCCTTCGGCGACGCCGCCGCAGCGAACGCGAACGGCACCTTGGTCGTGTAGAAGTGCCCACCGTAGTCGACGTTTATACCAGTCACGGTAATTCCATACAGGTCATGGATCTCGTTCTCATATACAAACGCGCCCCAGAAACTCGGGGTCACGCTCGGGATCGTCGCGCCGGGTGGCACCACGATCCGGAGGTGGGTAAATCGGTGGTCCCGGTCCTCAAAAGAGTAGGTGATCTCGTAGGTCCCCTCGACAGTCGCGCAGCTGATCGCGATCAGGCGGTCGCCGGCAGCCTTCTGCAGCGCGACGCGGGAGAGGAGGTCGGAGAGATCGATCGTCTCGACCTCCTGCGCCTCGCGCTTCATGCCGTCACCTCTGCATTTTCTCCGGCCGCCATCCTGGCGCGCTTCTCTTCGAGGACACCAAGGGCCCTGACCACTCCGTCGATGATCTGCTCGGGACGCACGGGGCAGCCCGGGATATAAACATCGACCGGGATCACCTGATCCATGCCCCCTTCGACGTTGTAGCACTCTCGAAAGACCCCGCCCGAACAGGCACAGATACCGAGGGCCGCAACCACCTTTGGCTCGGGCATCTGGTCGTAGATATTCCGGATCACCTGGCGGTTCTGCTCGTTCACGGAGCCCGTCACGACGAAGATGTCGGCGTGCTTCGGATTGCCGGTGTTGATGATCCCGAACCTCTCGACGTCGTAGAGCGGGGTGAGGCAGGCGAGCACCTCGATATCGCACCCGTTGCAGCTCGAGCCGTCGTAGTGGATGATCCAGGGGGACCGTTTCATGTATGCCATCTAGAGACCTCCGAAGAACTGGAGCGCAAACAGGTTCAATGCCGAGAGGACTAGCGTGACTGCCCAGATGCTCCGCAGGGCAAAGCCCCACTTCACGCGGGCGGTCGCGTTGTCGATGAAGATCTCGGCGAGGTAGAGTATAGCGACCGCGATCACGGCAATCACCGGGCTCCAGGCGAAGAAGAGCCAGAAGAGCCCGAGCAGGAAGACCGTCTCGTACCAGTGCGCCACTTCGACCATCCCGAGGGTCGAGCCCGAGAACTCGGTCGTGACCCCCTTCACGATCTCCTGGTGTGCATGGTGGGAGGTCGCGATGTCGAACGGAGACTTGCGGAGCTTCATCGTCAGCACGTAAAAGAGCCCGACGAAGATCCCCGGCAGGAGCACGATCAGCGGCCGGGGAAACGCGGCGATCTCCGAGACGGAGAACGAGCCCGTTGCGATGTAGAAGCCGGCTGCCGCCAGGACCACCATCGGTTCGTAGGCCATCAGCTGGATCAGCTCTCGCTCGGCCCCGATGAACGAGTACGGGCTCGTCGCCGCGAACGCCCCGAGCACGAGGAGGACGTGGGCGAGCGTCAGCGCGAAGACGACCAGCAGCAGGTCACCCCCGGCGAAGAAGATCGCGCCCGAGAAGGCGATGAAGACCAGGTACGCCAGGACGAAGAAGTTCTGGCTGATCGCGACGATCGCATGCTCCTTCTCCAGAAGCTTGCCCACGTCGTAGAACGGCTGGAGCACGGGTGGACCCACCCGTCCCTGCATCCGCGCCGTCAGCTTCCGGTCGATCCCGGCAATGAGCCCACCGAGGAGCGGGGCCAGGACGAGGAACGCGATCGCATAGAGGACGTTCATGCCAGGCCTCCCGCCACGAAGAGCCCGGCGAACATCAGCACGATCAGGAGGACCGTCACCACGACCCCGGCGCGGAACGTCCGCTGCTCTCCGAACCAGTCGTCCATGTAGTAGTTGTGAAGCCCCATCTCCCGCTGGATCCCGAGTGAGCCCGAGAAGTGCATGTCGGCGGTCGTCGGCCGGCCGCTCATGTAGGGGTCGAGCCGGTGCCGCCCCGAACGGAAGTAGAGGAGCGAGAGCGGCAGGACGATCACGGCCCCCATCATCAGGAGCATGATGATCACGTTATCCTGTCCGAGCTCCGCGACCTTGCCGTAGATCTCGAAGACGTACGGCTCGAGCAGGACCTTCGAGACCCAGGGGAAGAGGAGCGACGCTGCGACCACGAGGAACGCAACCAAACCGAGGACCGAGAGCTCGTCCCATGGGACGCGGTCCTCGATCATCTCGGCGTGGTTCGGCCGGACGATGATGATGCCCATCCACTTCGCCCAGAAGAAGACCGTCACGGCCGAGCCGAAGGCGATCAGGAGGAGGAAGATGATCCCGCCCGGGGCATCGATGAACGCCCGGAGCGTAGCCCACTTCGAGATCAGCATTCCGAGGGGGGCGAGGTACATGCCGGCCATCCCGATCAGCATCATCACGCCGACACGAGGCATCCGGGTGACGAGACCGGCCATGTCCTCGATGTCACGGGAGTGGACCTGGTGCTCGACCGAGCCCACCCCCATGAAGAGGAGGGACTTGGCGACCGCGTGGAAGATGATCAGGAGGATTGCAGCCCAGACCGCCTCGTAGGTGCCGATGCCGGCACAGGCGACCACGAGCCCCAGGTTCGCGACCGTCGAGTAGGCGAGGACCCGCTTCGCGTTCGACTGGGTGACCGCGATCGCCGACGCCGCCAGGAACGTCACCCCGCCGACGAGCCCGACGAAGATCCCGGGGAGGGTCCCCGAGAGGACCGGCGCGAACTTCACGATCGCATAGACCCCCGCCTTCACCATCGTCGAAGAGTGGAGCAGGGCGGAGACCGGCGTGGGGGCGACCATCGCCCCGAGCAGCCACGACGAGAACGGGAGCTGCGCCGACTTTGTCAGACCGGCGAACGAGATGAGCGTCGCCGGTACGAGGGCCACCGCCGCCCCCGCCCCGACGAGCCGGTCGAGCTCGATCGTCCCCTGGGTCATCCCGAGCCAGAGGAGCGCTCCGACGAACCCGATCCCGCCGACCAGGTTGAGGACCAGGGCGAGGAACGAATTGTCGATCGCCTCCGTCGTTTTGGAGTAGCCGATCAGGACGAACGAACAGAGGGTCGTGACCTCCCAGAAGAAGAAGAGCCACGCGAGGTTGTTCGAGAAGACGATCCCGAACATCGCCGAGAGGAAGACGAAGAGGACGAAGAAGAACGCCCGCCGGTGGTCGGCGACCTCGGGGTGCTGTTCGTGGAACGTCCGCATGTACGGCACCGCGTAGACACAGATCGCCGAGCCGATGATGCCGATGATCAGCGCCATCACGATCGAGAACTCGTCGACGAAGAGGTTATGCTCGGCGTGCATCCCCGGGGCGTAGCCCAGTTCGAACCAGAGCAGGAGCCCGGTCTGGACCAGGGCGAGGACGATCGGGATCAGCTTGCGGTACTTCGCTCCCATCGCGATGATGTAGAGTGCGATCACGACCGCGAGCCCGGTCATGACCTGTCCCGCTGGTTCGGTCGGGAATGTGACCAGCTGGGTCCCTTTATCGAACGCCGTTGCGAGCAGGTACACGGAAGCCCCGGCGATCACGACCGCCGCGATCCGGACCAGCCAGTCCCTGACCGGGTGGTTCGGCAGCGCGAAGAGCAGCACGGCCGCGATCAACGGAGCAAGCAGGAGGAAGAGCAGTATGTCCACGAAAGACCCTCTCACTTGAGTATTGTGATTTATCATTATTAATCATACTCAATGCTTCTCCGGGGCGTTCGAGCCCTTCACGTGACTATTCAGACATTCAACGCGTCATTCTGCCTTCCGGGGCAGACTCGCTGCGGGCCCCGGCAGGTGCCAGTCGACCCACACGCCCCCTCGCCAGGTAGGACCCGGGCCTGGTATCTCATTCGCTCCAGCATCTCGAGGCGCTGGTTCTGGGTATCCAGATCGGTTTCGATTTCGGCGAAGAAGAGCACGGTCGAAGTACCACCATTGGCGTTCCTCCCGAAGACCTCCGTGATCATGCTCCTCAACTCTCGGGCAGATTCGCCCGCACGACGAAGTGGGGGGGGCCACGGGAAGGCGAGGACCAGTTCGGGGCCTGCCGGTGCGAGGGAGATCGGCATCATCCCCCCCCCAACCGTCCCTGTCCTTGGAATCCTGGGGCGGGTGCATTGTCATTATTGGCATGCATGACCACCTTTTTGCGAGTTCTTCATGACGATCACAATCGACCAGGATACCTGCACCGGGTGTGCGGTCTGCACGGACGTCTGTCAGGCGGGGGTCATCCGGCCCGAACAGGACGGTCGGCCCGCGGTGCGGGACGACGTGGTGGGCGCCTGCATCGGTTGCGGCCACTGCGAGGCCTACTGCCCGACGGGAGCGCTTCTCATGCGCCCTGCCGGGGCGTCTGCCCCGCTGGCCGCCGACACCACGCTCCCCCCCGAGCGGCTGGCGACCTATTTCATGAGCCGACGGTCCGTCCGACACTACCAGCCAGGGCCCGTCCCCCGCGAGAGGATCGAAGCTCTGCTGGAGGTCGCCCGCTTCGCGCCCTCGGGCGGGAACGGCCAGCCTGTCGAGTGGCTCGTGGTCCACGACCCCGAACAGGTCAGGACCATCGCTGGGATCGTGATCGACTGGATGCGCGGACTATCGGTGGGCGACCACCCGATGAGCGGCAGGTACGCCGGCCTGGTCGCCGCCTGGGATGGCGGCAGAGACGTGATCTGCCGTGGCGCGCCGCACCTCCTGATCCCTCACGTCCCAGCAGGAAACCCGATTGCGCCGACCGATGCGGTCATCGCACTGACCCACGTGGACCTTGTCGCCCCGGCCTTCGGGCTCGGTACCTGTTGGGCGGGTTTCGTCGCGATGGCGTCCTGGACGTACGCGCCGCTCCGCGAGTACCTGTCGTTGCCGGCCGGGCGTGAGCCCGCATACGCGATGATGCTCGGCCGTCCCCGCTACACCCCGGCCCGGATCCCCGAGCGGCGGCCCCTGAGGGTGACCTGGATGGAGAGAGGCGAGGCGGAAGAGAAGTGAGCCATCTGGTCCGCCCTCTCAGGCGCGGACCCGCTCCTCGGCGAACCGGATCGCCTCGGATGCGACCATGATCGCCTCGTAATACTTCTCGATCCGCACCGGCTCAGCCGGCTCTTCGACTCCGAAGAGATCGGCCGCCCGGCCGAGCCGCTCCGGCACCGGGATGCCGGCCTCCACCAGTGCCAAGAAGAGCTGGGAGACACCGGGAACGGGAGGGGCCGAGAACCCGCCAGCGACGAGCACTGCCCGGAGCGCTCGTTCCACTGCCTGGCGGGCCAGGGGGCAGAGGTCCTCGACACGTATACCCCGCCCCGTTGATCGGGCGAGCGCTAGGCTCGACCGTGCCCGGGCGATCCATTCCCGTGCCTCGACCGGGGACTGCAGCCCTCCTGGGGCGCCGTGGGTCGACTGGTACGCCGTACTTCCGGTCATAGGGGCCCGATCTACGCGGTCCCCCTATATCAGGCTGGCGGTCAGCGTTCCGGTCTCAGGGCGCCGGCTTCGCCTGGACCGCAAGCGCCCGGGCGAGTCGGTGCATCCCCTCCTCGATCGCCTCCTCGCTTGCGTTCGAGAAGTTGAGCCGTACGGTCCGGTCCCCACCCCCGTCCGTGTAGAACGGGAGGCCAGGAAGGATTGCAACGTTGGCCTTCATCGCGTCGTCGAAGAGACGGAGCGAGGAGCACCCCGGGGGGAGGGTGAGCCAGGTGAACATACCCCCGTCGGGACGGGTCCAGGAGACCCCCTCGGGGAAGAGGTCGGCTGCCAGGGCGAGCATCAGGTCCCGGTGGCGCCGGTAGACCGTGGTGATCATGGCCACGTGCTCGTCGATCGGGGCGGTGGCGAGATACCGGGCCGCCACCTGCTGGGCGAAGATGTTGGAGTGAAGGTCAGAGGCCTGCTTCGCGGTCACGATGTGGTGCATCACGGGTGCCGGCGCCACGATCCAGCCGAGCCGAAGCCCGGGGGCGAGCACCTTGGAGAAGGAACCGGTCATGAGCGTCCGCTCGGGGGCGAGCGAGCGAAGCGGGGCGTGGGCCGGCCCGTCGAACCGGAGCTCGCCATAGGCATCGTCCTCGACGATCAGGGTGTCGGTCCCCTCCAGGGCGTCTGCCACCGCCTCCCGCCGCTCGGGGGACCAGGTGATCCCCGACGGGTTCTGCGAGTTCGGGACGCCGTAGAAGAAACGGGCACCTGCCTGTACCACCCTCTCGAGCGCCTCGATCTCCGGCCCGGCGTCGTCGAGGGGGACCGATGCGAACTCGGGCTCGAAGAGCGAGAAGGCCTGAATCGCGCCAAGGTACCCGGGTCGTTCGATCGCACAGAGGTCACCCCGATCGAGGAATATCCTGCCGATCAGGTCCAGGCATTGCTGCGAGCCGTTCGTGATCAGCACCTCGTCGGGGGAGATCGAGAGCCCGAGACGGCGCTTATATCGGCCCGCGATCCATTCCCTGAGCGGAAGAAATCCCTCGGTCGTCGCATACTGGAGCGCACTGGCCCCGTCCTCGTCAAGGACCCCAATCGCCGCGTCCCGGATGCCTGCGGGGTCGAAACAGCCCGGGTCGGGGAGACCGCCCGCGAACGAGATCACCTCGGGCCGCTCGGTCACCTTCAGGATCTCGCGTATGAACGACCGCGGTGTCCGCTCCATCCGGGGTGTGAATCGATACTCCATGGTGCCTCCGTCCCCAATCCGTGGGTGGTGCTGGAGCATAGAGCTGCTCCCCTCTACGGAACCCGGCGTCTGCCGGGGACTCCTCCCGGCGTCTACGTTCAATTTAAATAATGGAAGGCGTCCAGACTCTCAGGAACCCCAAATCCGTTCAGCCTCATCTGGAAGCTTGAATCAAGAATTAAAGTTCGTATTTTAATTTTTACAATACGGAAATTTTATTTTATAATGTCTGAATATATTTTGTATCGATCAACAGTATTATCTTAACCAAGGATGTAATAGTTCTATTTGGGACGAACCATATGCCCCGACGCCTCCTCCTCCTCCTGACCCTCGTCGCCTGCCTGTTCATCTCACAGGCAAGCGGCGCGGCGATCGCCGGCCTTTCGTACCTCGATGCGAACGGAGACGGCAAGTACGATACGCAGTTCGACAGCCCGCTTCCCGGGTGGGAGATCCGGCTCTTCACCCAGGACGGCGTCCTGGTCGCGACGACCCAGACCGACCGCACGGGCTTCTTCGTCTTCGACGAGCTCCCGCCAGGCGGTACCTACCTGGTCGAGGAGGTCCGCCCGCGCGGCTGGATCGGGTTCGGCGGCGCGATCAGCACGGTCGTCCTCTCCTCGGAGACGCCGACCGATCAGTACTTCCACATCGATGACGATGCGGGCCTCAGGGTCCGGATCCCTGACGAGTACCTGGTCTTCTCCACCGGGAGCCACGTCGGAGGATTCGATCCGTGCTCCCTGGTCTCGAACGCCCGCTTTGGGCGGGTGGGGGCTTCCGGCACGGAGGAACCGGGTGTCTGCGCGGCATGGCGGAACGGCGAGGCGGTGCCTTTCAGTCTGGGGTATGACCCTGCCACCGGGAGGGTAACCTACACCATCGGCGAGCGGACAACCGCCTGGGAGGTCCCGGAGTCAAACCGGCAGCCGATCATGCACCTGGCCCTCCACACCCAGGCGGATGCGCCGGGGACTCGGGTCGACCTCTTCGGACTCCGGTTGAGTGCCGGGGGAATGCCCGCAGTGGTGCTGCCCGATACCGAGCTCGGGGGCGATAACACGGCGATCGGCCGCGGCACGCGGGGTCACGACGTCCTCTACCTTGATACCGATGCCGACGCCCTCTTCGGGAAGGAGTTCGGGAATAAGAGCTTTGTCCTGTCAGGGTACCAGCGTATCGTCTGGGACCCGGTTCACCCGCCCGCACAGCAGGCCTTCGGGTTCGTGATCGAGGCCGGCGCCCGGACTTTCCCCGAGTCCGACATTCGATATGCGAAGTTCGACGGAGCCGCGGCGGACTCGAAGAAGGCACCTGTCGTCTCCGAGCTCGCGGCTCCCGAGCCGACGAAGACTGAGAAGGCGACCGACACTCCTGAGCCAACGAAGACTGAGAAGGCGACCGACACTCCTGAGCCAACGAAGACCGTGAAGGCGACCGACACCCCTGAGCCAACGAAGACGGTGAAGGCGACCGACACCCCTGAGTCAACGAAGACGGTGAAGGCGACCGACACCCCTGAGCCGACGAAGACTGTGAAGGAGACTGAGACCGTCTCCCGTACGGTTGCCGGACCCGGTTCTGGGACGGGTTCGATCTCGGGTTCGAAGTGGCACGACCTTGACGGTGACCACAAGTGGGATAAAGGAGAACCGACGCTCCCCGGCTGGACGATCTACCTGGAGAAGCAGGAGCAGAACGGCTCGGACTGGCTCCCGATGGGGAGTGTCACGACGGATGCAAACGGCCGGTATTCGTTCACGGGCCTGGCGGAGGGCCACTACCGTGTGTACGAGGTGGTGCCGTCCGGCTGGGAGCAGACCTTCCCGACCAACAACGCAGGTATGCACAACCTGGTGATCTCGAACGGCCATCCATCATGGGAGGACCAGGACTTCGGAAACCTGGGCACTGCGACACCGACTGCGACCACGACCACCCCGACGACGACCCC
>CASGHK010000016.1 GCA_949320185.1 uncultured Methanomicrobiales archaeon
AATCCACAACCCAAATATATTTAAATTCTTTAAGTTATGTATATAAACTAGCATGAAGCCGGAGGAGTCCCTGCGCATCGAGAATATTGTCGCCTCGGCCAAGGTGACCGACGCCCTCGACCTGCCGAGCATCGCGTCGAATATCGAAGGAGCCGAGTACGATAAGAAGCGTTTCCCGGGTGTTGTCATTCGGATGAAGGACCCCAAGATCGCGGCCCTGATCTTCAACTCGGGAAAGGTCGTCCTTACCGGTGCCAAGTCAGTCGAGAGCCTCGATCGGGGTCTTGCCATCCTCGGGGACCTTCTCCGCTCGCTCGATGTCTCGATTCCCGATGAGCTCACCTACAAGATCCAGAACATCGTCACCTCCGCCGATCTGGGTTCGACGATCAACCTCAACAAGATCGCCGTGGGCTTCAACCTCGACAAGATCGAGTACGAGCCCGAACAGTTCCCAGGCCTGGTCTATCGTCTCGAGGATCCCAAGGTGGTCCTGCTCCTCTTCGGCTCGGGAAAACTGATCATCACCGGTGGCAAGAACACCGGTGACGCGAAGCGAGCCGTGGAGCGGATCATCAGCGATCTGCAGAAATTGGGGCTCCTCTAGCGGCCGTACAGGGCTTGCGCCTCACCGAACTGAAGGACTCGCCCCTGCATGGCTTCGGCAAGGGCAGGGAGACGGGCTCCGGGGGCGAGTGAGAGCATACCATCCAGGCCATAGACCTTGAAGTCGTAGCGGTGAACCTTTCCCTGCGGAGGGCAGGGACCACCGTACCCTATTCTGCCAAAGTCATTGGTACCCTGGCGGAGGCTGATCGGAAAGGTCGTCTCGGGCTCCTTGGGTATGTCCTCGGGAATGATCGAAACGACCTCCATGTTCCAGCAGAGCCAATGGACGAAGGAGCCACTGGATGCATCCGGATCGTTCAGTATGATCGCGAGCGATCTGACGTCGTCCTCGATCCCCAGGACCTCGATCGCCGGCGAGATATCGGACCCGTCACACGTGTAGTTCGATGGAAAGTGGGTGATTGGTAGCCTGACTGTCAGCGGTTTCATCATGCGTATTTGAGGGACTGGTCGCCTGAGCGGATAAACCTGATGCCCGACGAATCACCGGACCAGGGCGATTGTCGTTCCGAACTGGACCACGTGCCCCTTCATCGCCTCCACGATCTCGTTTCTGTCGAACCCGGGCTCGAGCTCGGGCTCGTTATCCAACCCATAGACCTTGATGGTCACCTGGTGAGGCGGGTCGTCGGGCGCTGCGCAGGGGGGCTGCCACCCGATCCGCCCTCCGTCCCCGATACCCTGGACTGCCCGCACCGGGAAGGTCACGAGAGGTTCGTTTGGGATCGCCGGTGGGATCTCCGGCCCCGGCGGGATCCCGGCAGCCTGCCAGATAACGAACGAGCAGCCCGGTTCAAAGGGGTCGATCGCGATGATGGCGAGGGATTTTACCCGCGGGTCGAGTGTGCCGAGGCGGATCCGGGGGGAGAGGCCCTTGCCCCTGCAGGTGTGGATATCGGGCAACTCGGAATAATCGAGCTGTACGGAGAGATGTTCCATGATTGATTCCCGAACGGGTATGGTCAACCGGCGCAGATAAAACCTGTCAGGAAGATGGTACAGTCTTCCCATGCGCGTCCATTGGCGGCGAACACCTGGAACCCACAACACTCGGGTAGTCCTTGCGGCGGCGCTGGAACGGGCCGGCTTTATTCTCGAGGAGTGTGACGGGCCGACTGACTCCGTTACCTGCTACTCCCTCAACCAGGTGAACCTGCCCGGACTCCTTCGTGAGATGGCCTCAGCCGACTGTATCACCATCGCCGGCGGCCCCTCTGCAAGCGCTCGTTGGGAGGAGGTGATGCGCATCGCCGACTATGTCGTGGTGGGCGAGGGAGAATGGACCCTGCCCCGCCTGCTTGAGATGATCGAAGAGGGACGGGACGAACCGGTGCCCGGGACTGCCACATCCGCCCATGGACGCGTCCCATCCGACCACTCGGTTATCCTCGACGCCTATCCCGCGTTCGCACGGGGGCGAGGTTTTATCGAGTGCACTCGGGGGTGTCCGCACTCCTGCGCATTCTGCCAGACTTCCCGCCTCTTTCCCGGTGGCATGCGTCACCGTTCCCTCGATGCCTGCATGCAGGCCTCTCGACATCTCAGTGACATCCGGTTCGTCACCCCGAACGCGTTTTCATACGGCTCCGACGGTCGTACACCCCGGTTCGAGAAGGTCCGTCGACTGCTCACGCACCTCTCCCGCACTGACGCCCGCATCTGGTTCGGCACTTTTCCGAGTGAAGTCAGGCCTGAGTTCGTTACGGACACGGCTCTCGAACTGATCACGGGATACTGCGCAAATCGCCGTCTCCATTTCGGCATCCAATCAGGGAGCGACCGTGTGCTCGAGAGACTCGGGCGCGGTCATACGGTCGCCGATGGGCTCAGAGCAGTTGAGCGAACGCTCGATCACGGCCTGGTCCCGGTGGTCGACCTTATCCTCGGGTTTCCGTTCGAGACCGACGAGGAGCAGGCCGAGACGGTCGCCCTTGCGGTCGATCTGGCCGGACGCGGGTGTCAACTCCACGTTCACGGCTTTCTCCCCCTTCCTGGAACGCCTCTCGCGGGACTCCCGCCACGCCCTCCGATCGCTGCTGCACGACGGGTGATCGGGCGCCTCGCGCTGGCAGGAAAGGCGACTGGATCCCTCGAGTTACTGGGTTAAGGTTTTGTACTCTTCGCCCGAATACTAGAGGAGTATGATGGATGTCCTCCTGATCGCGGATCTCCACGGTAACTTCGGCAAGATTGAGTCGTTTCTCGATCTCAATGCCGATGCAATGATCGTGGCCGGTGATATCACGAATTTCGGCCCGATTGACGCCGTTGATGGGCTGTTCTCCCGGATCGATATACCCTGCGTTGCGGTCCCGGGAAACTGCGACCCCCGTGAGATCCTCGATGCGCTCGAGCAATCGGACGCGGTCTCACTCCATGGGTCTCGTATCTCCCTGGGCAGCAAGGTGACGGTGGCGGGGCTCGGCGGTTCGAACCCGACCCCGTTCCAGACGCCGTTCGAGTTTTCCGAGGAGGAGATCGAACAGATCCTGACCTCGACCGTATCGAAGATGGAGAGGACCGTCCACAACGTTCTCCTCTCGCACTGTCCACCCCTCGGGGCACTCGACCTTGTCGGAGACCAGCATGTCGGTTCGACCGGAGTCAGGAATCACCTGAAGGCGTTCGACCTGGTCTGCTGCGCCCATATCCACGAACAGCGCGGCGTGACCGATCTTGATGGTGTCAAGGTCGTGAATCCAGGGATGGCCTCCGATGGACATTGTGCCATGATCCACTTCGGGGATGTGGGAAAAGAGATCACCATCGAACTGATCACCGTCTGATAACGACGGTTTGAACCACCAGACACCCTTTTTCTTCCAATCGGGTACGCACCGGTTTCGGTTATTTCGGTCCGTCAACCATCTTCAGAACAGGTCTGTCCACGGACCGTAGCGGCCACAAAGCCATTTCGCGATACCGCACTCCAGCAACGCCCGGCCGTATCACGTCTTCCGGGAGGTTGAGCTCAGGGCGAGGTAGCCCTTTCGTGCTCAAGCACCAGTTCGAGGTACGAGGAGGTGATCGGCGCACCCGTTATCCCGAGCGATTGGGCGAGCGCGTGCACCCGCTCCTCGGTGTCGGTACTGTCCAGTTCTCCGAGGATCTCGACTTCGACGAACGTGCCGAGTCCTTCAACCTCGTCGAGGGCGATCGATGCCTCCCCGAGGGACCAGAGCTCCCGGTCCTTGACCACCTCGGCTTCCAGGTGAAACCCGAGCCGGTCGAGCACCGCTTCGAAGGTGGCTCCGTCATCGATGACGAGGTTCAGCTCCTCGCGGGCCTTGAGCCGAGTCCTGGCCATCTTCGCCCCCTTGTAGGTGATCACCGTCTCGTCTCCGGCCCTTCGCACACGCAGGGCTTCGTCAGTCATACCGAAGTCCCTGCAGGGGTGGTTGTAGTACCTGTCGCGTTCCTCGCGGGTGCCATCATGGTGGGCATGGTGTGCCTTGAGGGCGTCGCGAATCGGAGAGAGTGCATCCACGCGGGTCTTCAACTCGAATTCGATCATGGTGGTCTCCTAATCGGTCTCCTTTATCTATCTTCATCTCATTTTAATATAGTCAAGGTGAGCAGATGGCCATCGCAGAGGGAGACTATATCAGGCTGAATTATACGGGGTTGGTGGACGGTATCGTTTTTGACACCACCAGCGCCGAGGCAGCACGAGAGGCCGGCATTGAGAACGCTTCGGCGACATACGGGCCAATCCTCGTCCGGGTCGGCAGCGGTCACGTGATCCCTGGACTCGACGACGCCCTTATCGGCCGCGAAGTGGGGGATGAGGCGGAGGTCGACGTTCCTCCTGAGAAGGGTTTCGGCGAGTACAGGCGTGACCTTGTCGAGGGAGTACCCCTGAAGAAGTTCGGCGAGAAGGTCCAGGTCGGCTCGAGGGTCAAGAACGATAACCGCGAGGGCGTCGTCCGGGATATCATCGGAGGTCGGGCAATCGTCGACTACAACACCGATCTTGCTGGAAAGGATCTCCATTACACATTCACTGTCGTCGAGATCGTCGAGGACGGGGTCGAGCGTGCCAAGGGCCTGGTCAGACTCTACTCGGGCCGTGAACTCGACGCTACGTTCGAGTCGGGTATCCTGACCTTCGAGCTCCCTCCCGGAATCGGCTACGACCGCCGGTGGATCCTCTGGAAGCCCTCGATCGTCCGTGACATCTTCGAGGCCGCGTCCGACGTGACCGAAATCCGGTTCCTCGAGACCGTCAAGCGCCCCGAACCTGCGAAGGAGGAGTGATCGGGTCGCCGGGGCATGGGATCGAACGAGACGGCCCTATCGGTTCCCACCTGCCGCACGGCTGTAATCGACCTCGATTTCGTGCATGCGCCTGTCGCACGCCATCCCGCCCGGTGGCACTCATGGGGACGGCGTCTCATCGTTTTTTCCCGCGAGATACCGCGTGAACTGTATCGCTTGCCGGTCAGTTCCAGAACCCATGCCTTCCGGGACGTGATCCGCGCTGTCGAACTCCTCCAGTCCGAAGAAGTCGGACGCCTCCGAGTCGTAGGCGCTCGTGCGATCGCCGTCCCCGTCTTCTTTCCCGTGAGCCTGGAAGATGGAAAGATGCGAGGCGTCCTCTCGCTCCGCGACCTCGCCGCGGATGCCGGTATCGGGACGATCGGGAGGAACGGTCTTCTCCTTGTGCCAGGATACGGGTGTCGCGCCGCACTCGGTGCGGTGCTGACGGACGCGGAGCTCCCGCTCGTCAGGCCGGAAGGTATGCCCCAGTGCCTGGAATGCGGGCGATGTCAGACAGCCTGTCCGGCGGATGCGATCGGTCCCCAGGGAATCGATCCGTTCCGGTGCCTGAACGTCTCGTCCATCACCCCCGGCCCATTGAACCAGGTCCTCCGATGGGCGGCACGGGGGAGAAAGGGTGGCATCGCCACTCGCATGATCACCGCTCTCGTGAATGGTGTGGCACGCTCTGTTCCGATGCCGTGTTCAGTCTGCGTCACCGCATGCCCCCTCTCCGGGATGGAGGAGAAGAGCTAATACAGGTCGCACCATAGAGAGAACGAAAGGAGTACGCCGTGGAGCATGATACAACAGAACCGCTCGACCCGCTGGTCGAGGTGAACCGTTTCCAGTTCGAGCGGACGCCGACCATTCCGACCGCCGACGAGATCCTCGATGTCTCGTTCAGGCGGGCAGCGAAGAAACGAAAAGAGAAACACAACAAGGACCGTGCGAATGAAGAGTTCGTGCGCGCCGTCACCGCCTCGGTCCACGACCGCCTGGTCTCGATCCTCCAGCGGTTCCCAGATATCGACACACTGCCGCCGTTCTACCAGCACATGGTGGAGATCCTCTATGGAATCGACCGGATGAAGAAGGCGCTCGGAGCGGTGGGTTGGGCTGCCTGGCACGTCCGGGAGAAGGGATACTCGATCGCCTCGACGATGCGGCGAGCCGACGTCGTCGCCGATGAACGGAGGAGAGCGGTCGCCCGGATCGCATCGATCGTGCATCAGATCGACCCCGAACTCCGGTTCCTGAACGACGCGAGGAACGTGCTCAGGAAGCTTCCTCACGTCTCGGACGAGTACACCATCGTCGTCGCAGGGTACCCGAACGTCGGCAAATCGTCCTTCATTCGCGCCGTCTCGTCAGCCGCTCCCGAGGTGGCAGGCTACCCGTTCACGACGAAAGGGGTGATCATCGGGCACAGGGAGGCACCTTCGGGACGGATTCAACTCGTGGACACCCCCGGTATCCTCGATCGGCCGGCCAGCGAAAGGAACCCGATCGAACGGCAGGCACTCGCAGCGCTGATGGACATCGCCGACGTCTGCCTCTTCCTGATCGATCCGAGCGAACATTGCGGCTTTTCACTCGAGGAGCAGCACCGCCTGCTGGACGAGGTCCGGTCACTCGTCCAGGTGCCGGTCCTGGTCGCCTGCAGCAAGGCGGACATCGTGCGTTCGTGCGAGGGTCTCCCGATGTCGACCGCGACTGGTGAAGGTCTCGACGCGGTCCTGGATGCGCTCCTCGCCCATCGTCCGGTCACGGATCAGTGTGGGATGCCGAGCGACTCCATGCAGTAATAATCGACGATGTCGACCAGGGCTTTCTTCGCCCTCTTCGCCCTGTTTTTGTCCTCCGAGGAGAGGTCCCGAGCGATATATTCCATCGCGGTCTCCATCGAGAGGAGCTCCGGGTGGTCGAGTCGGAGGTCGCGCATGATCCCAACCGCCTCCCCGGGCTTTTCGGAGAAGAGCGAGAAGACGTAATCGAGGATCGTGATGAGGTGGGGCGGCATCCCGTTCGCCACCGCGAGCCGACGAAAACTCAAGTAGGTGATCCGTCGGGTGGTGAGGAGCGAGAGTTTCAGGCCGTAATAGATCGGCTCGAGTTCGCCGGGTGACTGCTGCATCATCTGCTTGAGGACCCCCGCCGCTCCTGCCCCGTCGCGCTGCTCGAGCTTCAGGGAGTACAGCTCGCGAAGGAAGGTCATGTCATCGAAGAACCGCTCGATCCCGATGTTCAGCAGTTGCTCCCGA
The DNA here is from genome assembly GCA_949320185.1 of uncultured Methanomicrobiales archaeon. GTDB lineage: Archaea > Halobacteriota > Methanomicrobia > Methanomicrobiales > Methanospirillaceae > UBA288. The sequence goes on from CASGHK010000016.1 coordinate 7,155, forward strand.
CGCACGAGATCTCCCGATTCACGGGCCCGCTTGAGTCCGATCTTCAGGAAATACTTCTCCTGGGGAAACCATTCCAGTGCAGCAAAGATCATCGTCCAGAACGGACGGGCAAGGAACCCGAGTTCCATGAGGTCCTGGTGGTGCAGACTTCGCAACCTGGTCTCCTGCTGGGCAAGACCAATCAGTACCTCGCGGGCTTCGAGTTCCCGAATATCGGAGCCCCCGGCGTACTGTGGGCCGGCCTTTCTGCTCCGCTCCAGTCCGAGCTGGTAATAACAGAACGCGAGTGCGATTCCGAGCCCCGCATCGTCCTTCGTCTGGTCCTTGAGGTACTCGGAGGCGTGATACCAGTCCCCGTGCTTGAAGAGTGCCAGCCCTGCCACGATATCCGTGTTACGCCCGCTGTCCTCTCCTCGCTTTGCCCGAAGCGCGTTGGTCTTGATCCGCTCGATCGTCTCACGAGTCAGAGGCCTGTCCGGGTCGTCGAGAAGCTTGAAACTGATCGCGTCGATGAACTCGTCGAAGTGTGAGTCGGAGAGGTTGGGAAACGAGTTCTCGAGCGCGGTGATCACGTGCCCGAAGAAAACTGGCAGGTTCTCTTCTACCTTGGAGCGATGCCTGGAGATATACCCGACGAAGTCCTTTCGGAGCAAGTCGAGGCGTTCGTACTCGATCGCATCCGAGAGAAGTTCGCCGCGCATAGATACCATGCGTGGAATGGCTCGATAAAAAATGCTTTCTCCTCGTCCTGTGGTCGCACGACCGCCGGATCAATTCTATCAGTCTTCTTCAAGAAGAGAGACGCGTATCTTGATTCACCGGGGCTTCGGACCAGGAGCCAAATCCATCGATGCCGCTTCTGCCCCTGCCAGGAGGGTATGCCATCTCCAGGATTTACAGCAGGATGATCGACCCATGATAGGTCGACGCATCCTCCTCGCCTTCGGTATCATCCTCCCTGCCGCTTCGGTCATCACCTGCGTCGTCCACCTCCGGCTCTTCCAGGACCTCCACCACATCTTCATCTTCCTGGCGGGAGAGATCGCCTTCGTTCCCATCGAGGTGCTTCTCGAGCGAAGAGCGATCGCCGAACGCCGCGACAGAATGGGGATGCTTTTCGGCGCTTTCTTCAGCACGGTCGGGATCGACCTCTCTGCCATCCTCTCCCGAGCCGATCCGGACCTGGACAGGGTGCATCTCGGCGTGGATGCAGACCGGGTGTACCCAATGCTCACGAGCGAATGGCTCGTTTACCTCCAGTCTGTCGGAAGGCTCTCCCCGTACCTCTACTCTCCCGCACTCAGAACCAGCCCGTTTGATCCGGGGACGACCGTGATCGTTCAGGGATCGGGTTTAAGGACACCGATCATCGAAGAGCAAACGGCTCCAGGGATCATTCGCTCGGGTCGGGTATGCATGGAGGATGACCAGTCCCCTGTACATGGAGGGTTGAGCTCTCGGCCGGCCCTCTCTCCCCTCCTCGTACGATCAATGTGAGGCCAACACGGAACGACCCGGGGGGGATGTCCATCTCGAACCGTGCTCCGGTTCCTCTCGCTCCCGTCTCCCGCATCGAAATGCCGGTAATGTCCAGGATCTCTCGCGAGATGGCGAGTCCGAAACCGGTGTTCTTTCCAACACCCCAGTCGAAGATTCGCTCTTTCTCCCCGAGAGCAATTCCCTCCCCATCGTCCTCGCAGACGATCACCAGGCGCCCGTCCAGCAGCCTGGACGAGAACCGGACTCTGGTAATAGAATGCCCATGGCGGACGGCGTTGTCGATCAGGTTGAAGAAGACCTTGATGATCAACGGATCGGCATAGACCTCAAGGTCCTCCGGGATCTCGTTCTCGACCTGGATGGATGGGATTCCTGCGTCCCGCGCCGCCTGGAAGACGAGGGTGCGGGCCTGATGCCAGGTCGGCGCACGCACTCCAATCTCCTCGTACTCCTTTGTGAACTGGATCATCTGTGATATCTGGTCGCTCGACGCCCTGATCCGGGAGAAGTAGTGATCGAATGACCGGTTCTGTACCTCCTTCTGCAGGAGAGCGACAAACCCGTCGAGCGACAGGAGCTGGTTCTTGATGTCGTGGCGGGTGATCCCGGAGAGCATGTTGAGCTTTCGGTTCGCCTGCCTCAGTGCCTCCTCTCCCTGTCTCCGCTCGGTGATGTCCTCGTCGATGCCCCAGTACCCCTGGAACGATCCGTTACTGTCGAAGATCGGACTCCCGCTCGAACTCACGACGACCGTTCTGCCATCCCTGCTCCGAAGGGGGTGGAAAAAGTTCCGGAACGGTCTTCTCTTCTTGAAAAGGTCGAGCGCGGCAGCCTTCATGGCTTCGCGCACGGCGGGTTCGAAGAGGTCCCAGAAGTGCATCGTTCCGACCACCTCGTCGGGCCGGTACCCGAGGAACTGCTCGATGGCCGGACTTGAGTACCGATAGGTGCCGTCAGGTCCGATCTCCCAGATCCATGTACCGGCGTGCATCGTGACGGCGAGAGCCCGCCGTTCGTTTCTCAGGAGCTCGATCTCGTTCTCCTTCTGCGGGGTGACATCCGTGACGATGCCTTCGATTGCTCGTATGCGACCGTTGTCGTCTCTCACCGGCATGGTACGCTGGTTGAACCAGCGCCTTCTCCCGGCACGGTCAAGGACCTGAAATTCGCAGACCGGGGGGACAATGCCCTGTATCAGCTTTCCCCACTGTTCGCGACAATACTCTTCGGATTCGGGATGGATCAACCGGTGAAAGAGCGCGGGGTCTTCGTAGAACTCATGGGGCGAGAAACCCGTCATCGCGACGGAGGCAGGACTGACGTATTCAAATCGGCCCTCGGGAAGGGTCATGCGGTAGATCATGTCGGGGGCGTTGTCGGCGAGACGGTGGAACTTCTCCTCGCTCTCCCTGAGCGCATGCTCGGTGCGCCGCTGGTCCGTGATGTCTTCGATCGTAGAGAGGATCTGTGGGCCGTTGCTCGTCGTGATCACCGCCGCGGAGAAGCGGCAGACCCGTATGGCTCCCGATCGAATCCGGCACCTGATCACACTCGCCCGGACCGCCCGCCCATTCCTCAGGATGCCGACGAGCCGACCATAGTCATCCGCGTCGGGGAAGAGACCGAGAGACTGTGACGTCCTGCCGATCACCTCTTCTCGTGCGTACCCGGTGTTCAGGGTGAAGGCCTGGTTCACATCGATGAATGTCCCATCGGAGATCGAGACAAGGGTGAGGGCGATCGGATTATGGCGAAAGATCGAGGTGTAGCGGTCTTCGCTCTCCCGCTTCGCATCCTCAGCCTTTCGCCGTCCCCGGTTGTCGATGAAGGTCCCGAGCACGAACTCCTGGCCGGCGAGGGTCATCAGGGTGGTGTGCATGATCACCGGGATCGCCTCCCCGTTCCCGGTTTGGAGGAATCGTTCGTCGTTTCCGACGGTCGTGTGAAGGTCGGTAATCGGGCAGGTTTCTTCACCATCGTCGCTGATGAAGTCCCTCCACCTCCCTCCTACGATCTTCTCCTTCGGCAGGCCGATCATCGCCGCGCCCGTTGGGGTGATATCGACTATCGCGTGCGTCGAGGCGTCGATGATCACGATCCCCGCCTGGACCGACGAGAAGATCTGGTCGAGGTACTCCCTGCTCGAGGCGATGGCGGCCTGTTGCTCTCGTTCAGCGTTGACATCCCGAATTGACTCGATCGCGCCAACGAGCTCTCCGTCCTGGTTCGAGAGAGGCCCCGCCTTGATCAGCGCCGCAATTCTTCGCCCACCGGGAAGAGTCAGTTCCGTCTCTGCGGTGATCGATGAACCCTGCCGGTGGATTCGATCGAACTGAAAGAGGTCTTCACGGTCCGGTGCGTTCACCAGGTCGACCAGGAGCGGGTGCCTCTCGCCATAGAGCGGGATGGCGTACTCGTAGTCCCCTTTTCCAAGCATCTCGGACGCAGACACCCCGGTCATCTCTTCCATCGCCCGGTTCCACGAGATCACCGTTCCCTTGCGGTCGATGGCAAACGTGGGGTCCGGCAGGAAATCGATGATGTCGTTGAGTCGCTGTTCGGAGTCGTGGACCTGCCGCTCTGCCTCCTTCTTGCTTACGGCCTGCCGGATCTTATGAGCGAGCTCTGCGAACTGTGCCTTTGGGTCACCACCCTTCTGGACGTAAAAATCGACTCCGTTGTTGATCGCTTCGATCACGACCTCTTCCCGTCCCCTGCCGGTAAAGAGGATGAAGGGGATCGATCCGAACCGCTCTCGGGCAGCCTTGAGGAATGCGATCCCGTCCATCGATGGCATCTGATAATCCGAGACGATCGCGTCCACGGTCTGAATATCGGTGCCCGCAAGGGCCTCTTCCGCCGAGGTGGCTACGAAGACGGAAAAGTCGCCTGACCGCTCAAGGAATACCCTGGCGATCTCAAGCAGACCCGGTTCATCATCGACGTACAGGACGCGAGTCCCACCGGCCATGAGAGATTATTCCATTGCTGTGAGTATATCCCTTCTCATCTGAGAATGGTATCCCCTCCCTGGTGGTGGACGGCACTGAGGTCGAGGTGGTCGCCTTCATCCCGCGTTCATTCGCTGGAGTCTGAACAGAAGAACGTCCTCCGGCCGGTCTGCACGAGACTCCGACACCTCACGTTCCGGGGCTCCCATGCCGAGCGGAGCTGTCACACCGGCTTCTCGATGAACCGTGCCGGTGCCACTCGATCTCGGCCGTGTCCGATCGGGAACCGACCGACCCGAGGATGCCAGGACCAGCCTTCGATCTCGTCCACGAGACCACGGGGGACCGAAGACTAACGCTCCGCGTCGTCTTCGCCGGCCATGTAATAGTAGTACTCCCCGTTCGCCTTCTGTTCGCGGTCGAGGTACGATCCGGGCTTGTTGATGCGGGGCCGGCCGGTCTGGTCCCGCCGGAAGGTGATTCCCAGGTTGCCGAGGAAACGATTCATCCCCTCGCGCATTCCGAACGGACCGACGGCTGTACCCTGAATGCCGGGATCGCCTTCGAAGACCAGGATCCGTTCGCTCGCCATGTCGACCAGGTAGATGTCGTGGTCGATGACCATGATCCCCGCCTCGCGCCCCTCGGCGTGGCGCCGGATCAGACGGGTCACTCGCACCCGCTGCTCGACGTCCAGGTGCGCCGAGGGTTCGTCGAGGATGTAGAGGTCGGCGTCTCGGGCGAGGCAGGTGGCGATTGCGACACGCTGCAGCTCTCCTCCGGAGAGAGTGTCGACCGATGACTGGAGGAGCGGGGCCAGGGCGAGGGGCTCGAGGATCTCGTGCTGGAACTGCGACGAGTCGAAACGGTTCGTTGCACTGCGGAGCAGGAACTCGACCGAGACGGAGGTATCTCCCTTGATGTATTGCGGCTTGTACGAGATCCTGACGGGGTTCTCGATCGGGCCGCCGTCCGGCGTCTCCACGCCGGCGAGGAGGCGGGCGAAGGTCGACTTTCCGATCCCGTTCGCCCCGACCACACCGAGCACCTCGCCGCGCCGAACCTCTCCACCCAGGACATCGAGCCGGAAGGCGGGATAGGTCCGTGTCATCTTCGGGAAGGAAAAGAGCGTCTGGCGGTCGCTTCCCTTCGAGTGTGCCCTTCGCTCGAATACGACCGAGTGGTCTCTGAAGCGCACGTTCTCTTCGTTAAGGTACCCTTCGAGGTACTGATTGATCCCGATTCTGACGCCCTTGGGTCGTGTGATGACGCCAAAGACGGCCGATTTTCCGTACCCTATGTGCACCGTGTCCGCCAGCATGTCCAGGATCGCGAGGTCGTGCTCAACGATCACGATCGGTCTGGACGCCGCGAGTTCGCGCACCAGGCCGGCGACGACCATGCGCTGGTAGACATCGAGGAACGGGGTGCACTCGTCGAGGAAGTAGAAGTCGGCATCGCGGGCGAGGCAGGCGGCGATCGCAACCCGCTGGAGCTCGCCGCCCGACAGAGTCTTGATGCTCCTATCAGCGATCGCATCGAGGCCCAGCGCCCTGAGGTATTCCTCAAGCGCTCCCCGCTCGTCGGTCGACCGCAGGAGTTCGGTCACCGTCCCCGAGAAGACCTTCGGAATCTGGTCGATGTACTGGGGCTTGACCGCGACCTTCATCCGGCCGGTCGAAACCTGCGAGAGATAGTCGAAGAGCTCTGTTCCCGCGAACCCTTTCAGCACCTCGCTCCAGTCCACCTCGTGGTCGAAGACTCCCAGGTTCGGCCGGATCGTCCCTGAGAGGACCTTGACCGAGGTCGACTTCCCGATCCCGTTCGGCCCGAGGAGACCGGTCACCTTCCCTTCCACCGGGATCGGGAGCCCGTAGAGCACGAAACCGTTCTGGCCATAGCGGTGGGTCGGCTCGTCGAGCTCTTCAGGGAGGCTGACGATATCGATCGCATCGAAGGGGCACTTCTTGATGCAGATGCCGCATCCGACGCAGAGCTCCTCAGAAACCACGGCTTTTCCGTCCTCTCCGAGGACCACGGTCTCGTCACCAGTCCTGACTCTTGGGCAGTACAGGATGCATTCAGTTCCGCATTTACGCGAGTGGCACCGCTCGCGATGAACGACAGCGATTCTCATATGAGTCTACCGGAGAGACGTCGTCAGGAGGATTGTCAGCGTGATGAACCAGAACGCAAAGGTCATGAACCCCTGGTAGAACCAGTCCTTACCGCCGAGGGAGGGCGTATCGAGCCGGAGCAGGATGAACAGGTGGCGCTGCACCACGATCGCTGCAGCGAGGAGAACGAGTCCGATCAGGGCGTTTGGTTGCACGCCGAGCTCGTTCGGTGTGCCGCCAATCATATATGAGATGGCGCCCGCGGCCATACCCAGAAAACAGGCCGCCAGCGTTCTCGCGATCCTGCGCAGGTGGTCACGCTGCTTCTCCGAGCGGATCTGTTCCGCCTTCGTACCGGCTCCTCGTATCGACAGATCGGTTTCGGTTTCGCTCATGACACCAGTGAACCTATTTTTTAGGCGTCAGGGCATATCTATCTTGGTATTTAATGGCGACTGCACAGGGGATGAGCGGGGTGGACCTGCTGGCAGTGGTATCAGCCCTCCACAGAGACCTCCCGCTCTGGATCGGGAAGGTCTACCAGTACGACCAGAAACTGCTGGGTATCCGTCTGAACGGCCAGGACCATGCCCGATACCATCTGATGATCGAGTCGGGGCGGCGACTTCACCGGGTCAGGACACTCCCGGAGCCCCCGAAGTTGCCCACCTCGTTCGCCATGATGCTCAGGAAGTACCTCGAGGGCGGACGGGTCCTGGCGATCGAGCAGCACGGGCTGGAGCGGATCGTCTCGTTCGAGATCGGGAGAAAGGAGACGACCTACCGGCTCGTTGTCGAACTCTTCGACGAGGGGAACATCGTCCTCTGCGATACGGACTGGCGGATCATCAAGCCGCTCTGGCACCACCGGTTCAAGGACCGGGAGGTGGTCCCCGGCGCCGACTATACGCTCCATGCCAGGCCCGCCCCCGTGCCCGACCCCGCGTCGTTCCGGGCTCTCCTCCTCGGCTCGGACCGTGACCTGGTCCGGACACTCGCGGTCGACCTCCGCCTCGGGGGGGCGTTCGCCGAGGAGGTCTGCCTTCGCGCCGGCGTGGAGCGGTCGGTCGTCGCGTCCGAGGTCGACTCCGATCGGGTTCACGCGGCACTCGAGTCCCTGGTAGCCGACGTGGTCGCTTCTCCGACGCCGGTGATCGACAGAAAGGGTGCGTGGCCGATCACCCTTGCATCCCTCACGACGCCGTGCCCTTATCCCTCATTCGAGGAGGCGCTCGAGGCATTCTACCCGCTCAAGCCGCCGGAGAAGGTCGTCGAGAGACGCGAGCAGGTCTCGCGCGAGGACCGGATGCGCCGAAGGCAGGAACAGGCGCTTGCAGGTTTCGAAGAGAAGATCCGGCGGAATGAACGGATCGCTGAGCTGATCTACGAGCAATACCCGGTCGTGTCCGAGGTGATCACCACCCTCGCGGCGGCAAGCCGACGACTCTCCTGGCAGGAGATCGCGAAGGTCCTGAAAGGGGCGGATAACCCGGTCGCTCGCCTGATCGTTTCCGTCGACCCGGCAACCGCGTCGGTCGTGGTCGACCTCGGAGAGAAGATCACTCTCTTTGTCCACGAGACCGTGGAGCAGAACGTCGAACGGTACTACGAGCAGGCCCGCAAGTTCAAGAAGAAACGCGCCGGGGCGATAGCGGCGATGGCCGCACCTCCCACTCGTCCGGAGAAGAAGGCACCGGCGAGGACTGGTCCGGAGAAGAAACGCTGGTACCACCGTTTTCGCTGGTTTGAGACGTCCGATGGGACCCTCGTTATCGGAGGACGCGACGCAGGCCAGAACGAGGAACTGGTCAAGCGGTACCTGGAGGGCCGGGACAGGTTCGTCCACGCTGACGTCCACGGGGCCTCGGTGGTGATCGTGAAGGGTGAGACCGAACGGATGGACGAGGTGGCCCAGTTCGCCGCCTCATACTCGGGTGCCTGGCGCGCTGGACACCTCCAAGCAGATGTCTACGCGGTCCGGCCTGACCAGGTCTCGAAGACTCCGGAGGCGGGCGAGTTCGTCTCGCGCGGTTCGTTCATCGTCCGAGGAGAACGGACATGGTTCCGCTCCGTGCCGCTTGGGATCGCTATCGGACTCGGACCGACCGGGGTGATCGGTGGGCCGCCGACCGCGGTCGAACGGCGGGCACCCGTTCGTGTGGTGCTCCGTCCCGGCCCGTTCGAACCGAACGACACCGCCCGGCGGGTGCTCAGAGCGCTCCGTGAGAAGGAGGGGATCGAGAGCGGAAGAGGTGCCCGGGCAATCCTGAACACCGAGGCGGTCGCCCGGTTCGTGCCGCCCGGCGGGTCGGAGATCGCAGAGGTCCATGCAGGCGACGTGCGGTGAGCTCAAGCGGGGCTTTGGTGAGTGCCGCTTCACGCCCGAGACCCTCGACGACCTCTGGCACCTCTCGCACCTGGTCGTGCCGGGCGCTCTCGTCTACGCGACCACGTTCCGCGCGGTCGAGACCCCGACGGACAAGCTTCGGCCTGAGAAGCCCGAGAAGCGGCCTGTGCGGCTCGGGCTCCGGGCCGAGCGCATCGAGTTCCATGCGACCACGACCCGTCTGCGGGTCGCCGGCCCGATCGTGTACGGCCCCGAGCCCGGTGCCTACCACACCTTCAACCTCGAGCCCGGGATCGAGGTCTCGGTCCTGCGCACATGGCGCCCGTCCGACTTCGAGCGTATCGAGCGGGCCGTCCGTGCCTCGACCGCCTCCCTGGTCCATGTCCTGGCCCTCGAGGAGGGCGAGGCCGAGCTGTACCGGATACGGCAGTTCGGTCCCGAGTTCGTGACCGGAGTCACGGCTGGGAGCTGCAAGGGCGATGAGGGCGGCGGGAGGCAGGCGTTCTACGACCGGCTGATCGAGCTCCTGGGCCAGGTCGACGGGCCGCTCGTCGTGGCTGGACCCGGGTTTGTCAAGGAGGAGTTCGCGGCCCGCCTCCGTTCGACCGCGCCGGACATCGGCTCCCGCACGACGCTCGCCGAGACCCGTCGGATCGGGAAGGGCGCCGTTCAGGAGGCGATCGGCAACGGTGTACTTGAGCGGCTCGCCGGCGACGCCGAGCTCGCTCGCGAAGTCACCCTGATGGAGGAGGTGGTCCGCCGGATCGCAACCGATGGCGCGGTCGCCTACGGCATGAACGAGACGAGGCGAGCCGTCGAGTACGGCGCGGCCGATCAGGTGCTGGTCGTCGACCGGCTCCTGCGCGACCATGCAGCCCAGGCGCTGATGGAGGCGGCGGAACAGCTCGGGGCGAACGTGGCGGTTCTCTCGTCCTCGTTTGAGCCGGGAGAGCGGCTCGACGGACTGGGGGGGGTTGCCGCTCTCCTGCGCTACCGGATCGGGTGAAAAAGAAGCGCCATCGCCGCGTCGCCCGGTGAAGGGTTTGCCCCCGGTCAGTGGTTTCACAGTCGGCATAAGTGTTCGTAGCCATGCTCCGGATACAGTGAAGAGAATGCCTGGCATGAGGGTCATACATCACGAATTCACGGGTATTCTCAGGAAGAATTGGCTGTTCTCCGATGTCTTCGACGATTGGCGAGATATCTGGGTGGGTGGGAAGAATTCAGAGCCCCGCCCGGAGATCGAGGATATCGGCAGAATGACCAAAGGCGTGTTCTCACCACGGGGAAAGCATCGATACCCACGTGGCTCGGTCGAAAAATTCGTCGCTCTGATGGTACTTCTCGTGGGGGGTTCAATGCATGCGGCATTCGTGAAAGGTACGAGATACCGAGACTGGATGGAGGGTACGGAGGAGAGCGTGTGAGATTATCATCTCGGCAGGAGAGAAAATACTGAGGGGCTGGTGAACCCGGTTGGAGAGATTCAGCACAATCACCGAACAGTGCCTTTCGTTGGCGAATGCATTCATCGAAGACAGTGGCGGATCACTGCGTCAGGAGCGGACAGTCCTCGTCCAGCGGGCACTCGTCGTCTCCATTGCAGTCGGCACCGTCCTCGGCATCATCGAGATTGCCCTGTCCCACGTAACCGGCAACCGGGGCATCTTCATGGACGGCTTCGTGAATGTCCTCTCTATCATACCCGGTGTACTCTCGGTCATCAGCGTCAGGCTCAGTAGCCGGCAGGCGGACTGGAGGATGCAATTCGGGTACCGCCGGATCGAGACGGCTTGTGTCCTGTTGTTTGCGCTGACAATCTGTGGCGTCGCCCTGACGCAGATCGCAGAGACCCTTACCAACCCGTCGGCGATTCTCGATACCCTGTACGGGACACTGATCATGGCATACGCGGCTGTCGCGATCGGGATCGAGTATCTCCTGTCACGATACCTCTGGCGAGTAGGTCATGAGCAGCAGAGCCGGCTTCTGGTTCTGGATGCAATCCTGCTCCGTGGGGACATTGCTATCTCGGCACTCATCCTTGCCGGGGGACTGTTCCTTATCGCCCTTCCGGAGGTAGCACTCATCCAGACTGCCATCACGCTTCTTATCATCGGTCTTATCTTCGTCTTTGGAGTCCAGGAAGCGATAACGGCACTGAAAGAACTGATCGATGCCGGGCCGTCTCTTGAGATCTGTGTGCTGATCGAACAGATTGTCGAAGAAAATCCGGCGGTTATCTTTATCTCCGAACAACGAATCCGAACCTTCGGCGGGGCCCTCTCGGTCGAGCTCACCGTGGAAATTGATCCCCTGCTGTCGGTGGCGGATGCGTACGGTATCTCCACCGGAATCGAACGGCAGATCCAGGAGGGTGTTGAAAATGTCATTGAAGTCCGGGTCCGGACGCACCCCGCAGGGGCATACGCCGGTACCCTGAACCTGCCTGTCGTCCTTCCCCGGGATTGACCGTCGCCAGATCCCCATCAAGCGATCCAACGGATTTTTAAGGGAATAATCTGGTATTGCCGCCCGTGCAGATACACCACGCGTGTCGACGAGTCGATAATGAGGTCGGCGTCGCTGTAATCCATCTGAACTCCAGTTCATTGAGGTAGAACAGGAACTTCTTGGAGCCGACCCCTTCTTACCTCATGAGACCTTCCGTGGCACAGGACCAGAACGCTTCGATCGCGTTGATGGAGACCGTCCCGTTGGCGAATCGTTCTACTGTGATCGACCGACTTCTGCCGATAGCCATTGGGGACCAGGTCGCAGTATCTTTGAAAACGATCAGTGTCCGCAAGGTTGCCGCGCTTCATGTTCCTGATGGCGAGTTCGAGGAAGTCCACTCATTTTGCGTCCTGTACGACCCCGACCCGGATCTCTCACTTCCCTGGTCGAAGATTCCGAAGACCGGTACCCTGCCTGCGCTCAACGTACTCCTTCTCCTTTCCTCCGGCCCCCACACGACGATTCATCGGCTTCTATCTCTCCATTCAGGGAGGGTGCTTCCTCAATGGTGACAGGATCGCCGTATAAAAGAGATGATGCAGACGATACGCGGTGTTGAATGCAAATCCCCGCTGAGAAGCCGCAACCTGATTGAATGTATCCAATTCGAACAGTGTGAACCCCAGTGCCAGGGTTGAGCAGGAGCCCTGCGAGATTCCAACAATACTGCCGTGCCGAACGCCCCATTCTCTTCGATGACCAGAACACGTGGACTTTTGACCCCGGATACGATACGACGAGCCCTGCCACAGTGAAAACAGCGCGTGGAGGAAACGAGAAGGCCGTGATCCCGAAGATACGTTGCGGCGGTCTCTTCGTCGTGAAAATATCGGCCCACGTCGATGAGGTGAACCGTTAAAACTCCGTCTCGTCTCTCTATCTCCAGATGGCACTGAGTAAGGCACCACCTTTTTTTATCCTGCCAAATTCCAGCAATTTTTGACACATGGATCGCTGGCCTGAACCCTGCGACACCGTACTCCGCTCTGTCCAGCATGCAGTGGATCTCATTGCATACCTCAGGACACGGTGGTACATCCACCGGATGATCCACCTCCCGCCGAAGAAGGCTGCCCGGGTCCAGGAAGAAAAATTTCTGGCACTTGTCCGCTCTGCGTACCAGGAGATCCCGTTTTATCGGCAACGGTGGAATGAGGCGGGAGTGCACCCGGACGATATCCGGACAATCGCGGATATCGTGAAATTACCGGTAATCTCAAAGGAGGATGTCCGGGAGGGGTTCCGTGCCGGCCTCTTTTCTCAACCGGGAGAGGAGCTGAAGTACGAGGTATTTGAAACCTCCGGCTCGACCGGTGAACCGCTCGAAGTGATGTGGGACCGCTCGTCCATGATCAGGGCCATGACGTACTTCTCCCCCGCAATCGTCAGCGAATGTTCGGGTATGAGGATCCGGAGCGCGACGTATATCGTTGTCATGGGTCACCGGGATACCATTCCTCCGTTCTCCCTCGACCACCCGCACGAGGAGCCCCCCGGCAGGACCTTCTCCCGTGGAAGTGTCTCCTTCATTGATGCGTTAGAGCCACCTGCCCGATTCCTCTCCTTTATCGCGGAGAAGAGACCGGACTTCATCGGAGGATATACCGGGATCATCACCGAGCTTGCGGCGTATGCGCAGGAGCACGGCATACCGGTCTGGCACCCCCGTCTGATCGGGCTGTCGGCCGAACCCCTGCCAGCCCAATCTGTGCAGCTCATCAGTCAGGTCTTCCGGGCACCGGTCATGGCAAGCTACGTAGCAACCGAGACCGGACTGATCGCGGTGGAGCGGCGGTATGGAACGGGGTACGTGGTCTTACCGTGGGATGTTGTCCTTGAACTGCTCACCGATGACGGGGACCCGGTCAGCGGAGATAATGTCGGAAATGTCGTGGTCACGACACTCTCGAACCATGCCATGCCGCTCATCCGGTATTCCGGGCTTGCGGATTACTCATCGTTCACGACAGGCAGCAGGGATGACCGGGTCACCCTCTCCGCGGTGTACGGGAGGAAGGTCGATCGGCTGGTATGCCGCGATGGGAACACCGTGAACCCGTACCAGCTGGAGGTCATCATGGCATCGGTGGAGGGGATCGGCCGGTACCAAATCGTTCAGCATTCCGTGAACGAGATCGAAGTGGTCTACGTTCCCCTGCGGGGAGCAGGCGATAGGACGATCGTGCCGGATATGGGTCCGGCGGTTCGTGCATTTGAACAGGTATTTGGTCCCGGGACCCGGATCCGGTTCCATGCAGTTGAACGGATACCCCGTCCCGCGGACGTGCACAAGGCCCCGCTCATCGTTTGCCGCGCCTGATACCTGAAGGGCGGTCGCGGGGGGAGTGGGGGGACACCGGAAAACCGGAGATGGTCGCTACTATCACCGGGTTGAAAAAAAGACGTGTCGAATCGGGGACGAAGACGCCCGCGCATGATACGCCCACCAGATGATCCCAGAGAAAGAGAGCCATCGAGGAATCGAGGTCCGGTGCTCTTTATCTCACTCCCTCTCGTGCCGGGAAAAGCGCATCAAAAGGAACGGAAAGAGGAGCACGACTGCTACGACGGCCCATGACGTGCCGAAGAACCAGAGGAGAGCCTCGCGCCCGGGGTCATAGAAACGGACGGTAAGATCGTGCGTTCGTTCCCAGGTGAGCAGGGTCGTGTTGTTCGTCCCCTCCGTCACCGTCGCTCCGGGGGACCATCCACCAAGGAGCGGGTTACGCACGTCGTATCCGGAGGGCACGGTCACGTTCACCGCATAGTACCGGTCGAAGACCTGTTCGAGCCTGTAGTTGCGGAGCGGGGCAGCGTACGAGAGCGTATAGTTGCCACGGGGGAATTCGATCGAGGAGTAACCGGTCTCCCGGAATTCTACCTCGGTTCCATTGGCCGAGACCAGTCGAACACCGGAGACCTCGATCGGCACCTTCTCCCCGAGCATGCCGGGCTCGGAGAAGAGGTACGAGTCCACCCCTTCGAGTTCGATCTCGACCAGGTAGGCACTCCCATTCCCCGCGATCTCGTAGGTGGCGGTCGGTTGCGCGACCGAGACCCAGGGTATCAGGAGGAGAGCGCAGAGAGCAACAAGGAGATGTCCGCGTCGATCTCGCAGGGGGGCGCGCACTGGGCTATCACCGTCTCGGGGTCTTTCAGCAGGTGTCCGGTCACGACACAGACGATCCGTTCGTCCCGGTCAATCTGGCCTTCTTCGACCAGTCGCCGGATACCGGCGACCGACGCGGCGGAGGCGGGTTCGACACCGATCCCCTCCATCCGGGCCAGATCGCGCTGCATCCTGAGGATCTCATCGTCGCTCACGGAGGTGGCGGTGCCGCCGGTAGCCCGGATCGCGACCAGTGCCTTCTCCGCGTTGACGGGTGCCCCGATTCGAATGGCGGTTGCGACCGTCTCGGGGTTCTTCTCGGGGATGACCTCGGGGAGCTCTTCGTGCACCGCCCGCACGATGGGAGCTGAGCCGGATGCCTGGACCCCGGTCATCATTGGGAGGGTGTCGATGAGACCGAGGGTGCGGAGCTCGTTGAGCCCCTTGTGGACCGCGGAGATGTTTCCGGCGTTACCGACCGGGAGAACGAACCGGTCGGGCACGCCCTCGAGCTGGTCGACAACCTCGTATCCGATCGTCTTCTGGCCCTCGAGGCGGAAGGGGTTCACCGAATTGAGCAGATAGATTCCGTGCGAGATGCAGAGCTCGTGAACCATCTCGAGTGCCCGGTCAAAATTCCCGCGGATCGAGATCACCTTCGCTCCGTGCATCAGGGCCTGGGCGATCTTGCCGAGCGCCACCTTGCCGGCGGGGAGGAGGACGATCGCCGGTATTCCGGCCTTCGCGGCATACTGGGAGAGGCTCGCGGAGGTATTCCCCGTGGAGGCGCATGCCACCTGCGACATCCCGAGTTCGAGGGCCATCGAGACCCCAACCGTCATGCCCCTGTCCTTGAACGAGCCCGACGGGTTCATCCCCTCGTGCTTCGCGTACAGGTGCGGGAGACCCAGTTCCTCTCCCAGGCGCTTGAGGTGATAGAGTGGTGTGCCCCCCTCCTGCAGCGTGACCGGCTCCCTCTTCACCGGGAGGAGTTCGCGGTAACGCCAGACCGAGAGGGGCCGCCGGTGCCAGCGGGACCGATCGATCGCGATCGTATCGAGTTCGTACTGAACAGCGAGCAGGTGCCCGCAACGGCTGCAGGTATAGACGATCTGATCGGCCGGATAGGTCGCGGCGCAGTGGACGCAGGCGAGGCGGTACATGCAGAAATTGTATGCGTGCCCAAGAGGCTTGAGCTCATCGGCCTGATGAGCGGGTCACGAGGAAGAAGAGCGCCCAGAGGAGGCAGAAAAGGAAGACCGAGAGGTGGACCACCGTCTCCGTCCCGGCCCCGAAACGGTGGAGCAGGAGGATGCACCCCCACATCGAGCACCCGAGCGCAGTGGCGAAGACACGGGGGCGCGGGTCGGCCCGCCCTCCGGAGCGGAGCCTCCCCCTGAGCCTCCAACCGCTCACCGGGTAGAGCCAGGCGATCCCTGCAGGGGTGCAGGAGTCCTCGACGAGATGAAGGATCGCCCCCACCCCAAATCCGGCCAGGGCATAGGCGAGCAGGTGGTCTGGGGGACGGCCGACCAGGAAGAGGGCAGCGATGACGTAGAGGCAGGTGAGGGCCGTTATCACGACGATACCAAGAAGGGAGTGAAGGATGCCACGGTGTCCAGCCCGGAGCCTGCCGCCCGAGAGGAGCCAGCAGAGCCCGGCGGCAGGATAGTATTCGCCATACCGGATCAGGTAACCGAAGAACGGGAGTACCCGTGCCGCACCGTTCACGAACCGGCGGGAGGCCCCGGACAAACCCCGGATCTGGGTGTGAAAGATAGCGGCGTCGGTGGCGTCCGCGTCCGGGGCGAGGGAACCGATGAAGAGCCCGAAGAAGAGGACCGCCAGCTCCCCGGGGGAGAAAGAACCCAGGTGCGGAGCAAGAAGCAGGCCTCCGGAGAAGAGAGTGATCAGGACATGCTGGTCGCCGCGCACCCCTCTCAGCCCTCCGGCGGACCACGGGCCGGGTCAGGGCCTCGCCGGGCGGCCGCGATCCGATCGGGATCGAGTTCGGCGACCAGGAGGCCGGCATCCTCGCCTGCAACGGCACAGAACTCGCCGTCGGGGTCCGAGACCGCCGATCCACCTGCATACCCCCCGACAGGCGTCGTGCCGCGGGCGTACGATACCCCGGCAACGTACAGGCGGTTGTCCAGTGCCCGGGCCTGGAGAAACAGGCGCCAGTGTCGGAGCCGTTCTGCCGGCCACGCCGCGAGTACCAGGACAGCCTCCGCATCCATGGCACGATAAGCGGTAAAGTCCGCCGGGAACCGGAGGTCGTAGCAGATGGCGAGGCCGAATCGAAGCCCTCCACATTCGAAGACACCGGGAGCGTCTCCCTGCAGGTATGCCCGGTCCTCTCCTCCCGGGGTGAAGAGGTGACGTTTCGCGTAGACGGCGCGGGTCCTGCCGCTTTCATCGATTACGATCGCTGTGTTTCTGACTCCGCCCTCAACCCGCTCCCGGATCGAACCGATGAGTCCGATCCGGTTGAGATATGCGGACCTTTTCAGGGCCTGGACCAGGTTTCCATCCAGTTCCTCAGCCCCAGCGGACGATGAGGGGTCCCATCCGCAGAGCACCTGCTCCGGGAAGACGACGAGGGAGGCACCGGCATGTGCGGCACTCGAGGCGTACTGGTCGACAAGGGCGAGGTTGGCTTCCGTATCTTCCCACGCCGGGAGCACCTGGGCAAGGGCGATGCGGACGCTCATCGAGCCCGCCTCTCCCTGCGGTAGTCTGCTGCGAGAAGAACGATCGCCCCGATCACGACGAGGACGAGAACGGTCATGATCAGCATGGTGTCCCCCGGGACGGTAACCCCAGCGAGGCGGGCCACGATCACCAGCCCGACCAGAACGAGGGAGCCCGATAGGAGGACCATACCGATGGATGGGAGGTCCCAATTCATCATACACCCCCCGTGAGGAATGGGAAGGCGACCTTCAGTCCGTCGATCACGAACTCCACCGCGATGGCGATGAGGAGGATACCCATCAACCGGTTCACAACACGGAACTCACGCTGACCGACACGTCGAACGATCGCCTCGGAGTTCGCCATCATCAGGTGCGTGATCCCGGAGGAGACGACGATCGAGAGAAGGACGACACCGTATGCCCACACACCGAGATCGGCTGCGTCGTCCATCAGCACGATGACGGTGGTGATCGCACCCGGGCCGGCGATCATCGGGATGGCGATCGGCATTATGGAGACATCGTCATCTCCCTCGTACTTCTCGGTCGCCGTCACCTTCGACCTTGACATCCTGGCGTAGACCATCTCCATGCCGATGGAGAAGAGGAGGATCCCGCCACCGATCCGGAACGCCGCCAGCGAGATCCCGAAGAGGACCAGGATTACCCCACCAAGAAGGGCGAACGCCACCAGGACGATCAGGGCATACCAGCTCGCCTCCCTTGCCACTCTTCGCTTCTCCGCTGGATCGAACCCGGAGGTCATCGAGACGTAGATCATCGTCGCGCCGAGAGGGTTGATAAGCACCAGGAGCGACGAGAGCGAAAGCAGTATGAAACTGACGGGGTCCACCGCCATGACGAACGATTTGGCGCTTCGATTATTAATGAATTGAGGTTAAAAAGGGGGGTTATACGACGAGATCTGGCCCGGGCACCTGGTCCAGGGGCCTGATCTTCGTGAAGACGTCAAGGTTCATCGAACCCAGCTTGCCATCGCGGTTGAAGTAGTACTCGACAACGCGGTTCTGGTTGTCGTACCAGCTGAACCAGTAGTTCAGCTTCACCGTCCTCTTTTCATATCCCGGGAGGGAGGGATAGGACTGCCCCCCGTCGGTGAGGACGACGTCCGCGTCCGAGGCGATCACTGCGTTCTCATCGATCCGATTTCCGTAAAACTGGATCTTGTCCCACCGGTCTCCGCGATAGTACCACGGGAGCGGCCAGTAGTTCTGGGACGCGACGACGACCTTCTCGGCCGCGTTCATGTCGCGGAAGACGCCCCTGAGGTCCTCGCTGTTCTGCACCTGGACGATCGGCTCGGAGATGTCTTTTCGGTCGAACTGGACGTGGTAGGTGGTATACCCGAGCCCGAATCCATAGATCGGGACGACCAGGCTGAAGACGAGGAACAGGGCCGTTACGTACTTCCAGGCGTCGTGGCGGATAAGACGTTCCTCCGCCTTCTTTTCGCGAAGGCACCAGCTCGCGACGAAACACATCGGGAGCAGCTGCTGGATGATCAACCAGGGGACCTTCTCACCGATGTAGCCGTACATCACCATCGTTCCGGCCATCCAGACCAGGCAGAACTTCAGGAACTCGTCCCTCCGGTCGAAGACGGGTACCGAACGGGCCACCGGCGAGACGCCGGCAAGCCCGTCGATCTCTGCCGAGATGGAGTCGAGGCGCGCCTTGGATCTCCGCCTCCACTGGAGAACCGCGTACGAGACAACGGATGCACCGGCGAGTATCACGATCGGGACCTCGTACAGCCCGAACAGCAGGACGTAGAAGTATGGCGGTCCACCCAGGCGTTGCTGTCCGTGCATCGACAGCCAGTGGTTGATCGCTTCGAACGGTCCCGTCCACAGCGTGTCCACGTGGATCCCGAAGAACGAGTAGAGCACCGCCATCAATCCGCCGATGATCGCGATCGAGACCACGAGGTCACGGACCCATACCTTCGTCTCCGGGAGCGGCAAGCGCTTGCGGACGATGAGGTAGAGGATGTACACCCCGAAGAGGATCAGGATGAGTGGCATCTCCTCCTTGCAGGACAGGGCGAGGCCCGCTGCCACCGCGGCAAGAGCGGCGAAACGGAACTGCCGTCTCTCGAGGTAGTACAGGAGGGCGACAACGAGCAGGAGCGTGAAGAAGAGCATGAAGATGTCATGCCGCAGGAAACGGGAGAAGTAGACCATGTCGGGCGAGATCATGATCAGCAGGCCGGCCGCGAGCGACTGACGCTGGTCGAGGTACCCGAGTCGGTAGATGAAGTAGACGAGGACAACGATGAGTACGCCGAGGAATGCTGGCACCAGGCGTCCCACGAGGTCGGAGTCTCCAAAGAGGCGGAACATCCCCGCCGTGATGTAGTAGAGGACCGGCCCGTGATACATCGGGTCGTACGAGTACGTCCCCTTTGTCAGGAGCTCGTAACTGAACCAGGCGTGGATCGCCTCGTCATGGTGGAAGAGTTTCAGGTTCAGCCGGAAGAACCGGGTGATTGCGGTCGCAAGGATCAGGAGAAGAAACGCAGAGTTAAAAGAGAGATATCTCCTGATGGTCGTAAAGACCTCAGCGGCAGGCACGCCGCACCTCTCAGTTCTCCAGGACGATCTCGATGCCAATGTCCTTCGGCACCTGGATGCGCATCAGCTGCCGGAGCGCGCGCTCGTCGGCGTCGATGTCGATCAGGCGCTTGTGGACACGCATCTGCCAGCGGTCCCATGTCGCGGTACCCTCTCCGTCAGGACTCTTCCGGATGGGTATCACCAGTCGCTTTGTGGGAAGCGGGATCGGCCCTGCCAGGTTCACGCCGGTTCGCTCCGCGATCTCGCGGATCCGGTCGCAGACCAGTTCAACCTTTGCATAATCGGTGCCTGTCAGACGAATGCGTGCCTTCTGCATCTTATGTTCTCCAAAAAAATGATTATCTGATCATCTGCTTGGGCTTGATACCGATGCACATGCCGGCGGCGATCGTCGAACCCATGTCTCGGATGGCGAAGCGGCCGAGCTGCGGCAGCTCCTTGATGTTCTCGATCACGAGCGGGCGGGACGGGAGAATCTCAACAATGGCTGCGTCTCCAGCCTTCAGGAAGGTGGGATTCTCCTCCTTGGTCTGGCCCGTGCGGGGGTCAAGCTTCTTCGTCAGTTCGAGGAAGGTACACGCGATCTGGGCGGTGTGGCAGTGGAAGACCGGGGTGTACCCGACCGTGATGGCCGAGGGGTGCTGGAGCACGACGATCTGTGCCGTGAACTGCTCGGCGACGGTGGGCGGAGCGTCGGCGGGACCGCAGACGTCACCGCGGCGGATGTCGTTCTTGCCGACACCACGGACGTTGAAGCCGATGTTGTCGCCGGGGAGGGCCTGGGGCTGCTCCTCGTGATGCATCTCGATCGACTTGATCTCACCGTCTTTGTTCGCGGGCATGAACGAGACCTTCATTCCCTTCTTCATGATGCCCGTCTCGACACGGCCAACAGGCACGGTACCGATCCCCGAGATCGAGTAGACGTCCTGGATCGGTACGCGGAGGGGCTTGTCAGTCGGCTTCTCGGGCTCTTTGAGCGTGTCGAGGGCCTCAAGAAGCGAGGGGCCGGTGTACCAGGGGGTCTCGGGTGCCTTCTTCGAGATGTTGACGCCCTTGATCGAGGACATCGGGATGAAGAGCGTCTCCGAGGGTTTGAACCCGACCATCTGCATCAGGGCTGAGAGGTCCTTCTTGACCTCCTCGAACCGCTTCTGGTCGTAGTTGACCGCGTCCATCTTGTTGACGGCGACGATCAGCTGGTTGATCCCAAGGGTTCTCGAGAGGAAAACGTGCTCCTTGGTCTGGTCCATAACACCATCGGGCGCGGCAACGACCAGTACGGCCGCGTCAGCCTGGGAAGCGCCGGTGATCATGTTCTTAACAAAGTCGCGGTGCCCGGGGCAGTCCACGACCGTGAAATAGAACTTCGCGGTGTCGAAGCGCTTGTGGGCGATGTCGATCGTGATACCGCGCTCGCGCTCCTCCTTGAGGCTGTCCATGACCCACGCGAACTCGAATGAGGCCTTGCCCTTCGCCTCCGCCTCCTTGCGGTAGTTCTCGATGATGTGGGGCGGGACCGCACCGGTCTCGAACATCAGCCGTCCGACCGTTGTCGACTTTCCGTGGTCGATGTGGCCGATGACGGCCAGGTTCATGTGAGGCTTGTCAGCTGCCATAGATATGTGCTCCAATCGTGAACGGACGGTACAGCATCCTGTCCGGTCGACGCGAGTATTACATATTCGAGACACACCTATATAAAATCTGTCCAATGCGTTCTTCCAGTTATTCTGGCAGGAAATTCAAAACAAGGAACAGAATATTATCCGTTCGCAGTTCAATATGTTCCATTCATGAAGACCCTGCCAATGAAAAAGGAATCAGGCGGTGACAAGGCCTTTGTTGACTGCGCTGGAACCGAGCGGTCGGTTCATCGCTACTGTGGGTACTGTCAGCACTGTACCGGGATAAGGGTGGGCCGGCGTCTCATCCCCGCGCCGCAGGGGCGCGCAGTGGACGAGATCCGCCGTGGTTCCGCCCCGGACGAGAACCTGATGCAGGCGGCGATGATGTTCAACACCTATGTGCGTGATGGAAGCGCGATAGAGTGCAACGATGACGAGGGAGAGGGGTACAGGCCCCGCTACGGGTCCTGAGGCGCCCTGTCCTCGAACTCGTTTTTGATCTTCTCTTTCAACTCGTCGAATTTCAGTTCATCAAGCTGCTCTCCGAGGAGGCGGTTCGCACGCGATTTCCGGTACACCCAGTAGATCACCTGGTCGACGATCCCGACCACCTTCTCCGGCGTCTCAACCCGGATCAGTTCGCGCCCTACAGAGGGGTGTCTCCCACTCATCCCCCCGACGAGGACAAGGTAGTGCCGGTCTTCCTCCTTGATGAGGCTGAACGGACAGGAGTGGATGCACATGCCACAGAGACTGCACTTGTCCTCGTTGAGGTGGCAGACTCCGTTCTTGATCGTGACCGCCTGCTCACGGCAGTACTGGACGCAGGTACCGCACCCGGTGCAGAGTCCGGGTGTCCTCACCGGGCGAATCCGGCCGATGATCCCGATCTCGCTCAGGAGCGCATTGTTGCAGCAGTTCGGACAGCCGGCGATCGAGATCCGGAGCTTTACGGGCAGGTCTTTACCAAAAAAACGCTGGTCGAGCTCCCTCGCAAGACCGATCGTCTCGACATTGGAATACTTGCACCGGTCGGTTCCCGGGCAGGCGACGATATTCACGACTTCGTGCCGCTCGGCGCCGATCGGTGTCCCGTTCGCCTCGAGGTCGCGTGCCAGCTCCTCGACACGGTCCGGGTCCAGGTGCGGGATCTCGATCGTCTGCCGCGTCGTCAGATGGATCTGGTCAGCTCCAAAGCGTTCGGCGATCTCCCCAAGACCGCGTAATTGCGAAAGGCTGATGACGCCGGCCGGGAGACGGGTCCGGACCGTAACCCGCTCGGGGTTGGCCTGGGTGATCACCCCGCCCCGCGCATGAACACTCCTGTCCGTCGGCTGCATGTTTGATCTGGTACGGCGCGGCCCCTACTAAACGATTCGCATCGGGTCGAACTGCTCAGGTGGCGAGGGCCATGACGCAGAGGACGGCTGCCCGGGCGAGCTCGTGAGATGCCCCGACCATGTCGCCGTTGATGCCGCCGAAGAGCCGGTACCCGAGACTCCGAACCAGGAGGGCGACGAGCACGCTCGTCGTCGCCCCTGCCAGTAGAGGGACGGCCCCGAGTGGGAGGACGAGGAGCGGGAGGCAGAGGAGAGATGCGGGCAGGATGAACCAGCTGTGCGCGCGTTCGTGGAGGTACGTGTGGATCCCTTCACGGAACGGTCGACCGATCACGGTGAGGAGCGCCATCGCAAACCTGCCGAGGACCTCTGCAGTGATGATGGCGAAGAAGGGGAGCGGGGAGGACAGGAGCCCGGCGTAGGCGAGGAGAAGTGTCGTCATGCCGAGCGCGAGTGCGCCGGCTCCCACCTGTCGGTCGAGAAGGGCCCGAATGCGTACCTCTCGTCCACCGTGCGCCATCAGCCCGTCGCCGAGATCGAGGAGGCCGTCGAGGTGATTGGCGCCAGTCAGGAGCAGGACTGCTCCCAGACCGAGCGCAGCGGCGATCGACGGGTTCGGGACGATCAGGAGCAGGATCCCTGCCAACCCGCCGACGACGTACCCCGAGAGGGGATAGAGGTACGAACGGCGGGCGAAGTGGTCGAAGTCCACCGGCCGGCCGAGGGGCAGGACGGTGCAGAACTGGAGGAGGGCGACGATGGACCGGATCATCCCTCGACCTGCTCGCTATAGAGCCGCGAGGTGCAGCCGGCGATCAGGCCGGCGACTGCGTCGTCGAGGAAAGGGCCGAGGCTTCCCAGGATGCCGGGCTTCTCCCTGTCGTAGCGCGTGAATTCGAACCGGGCGTAGGTGCCGGCGATCACCTCGGCGATCGCCATCCCGATGATCTCGTCAGCGACCAGGAAGACCGGGTCGCTCTCCAATTCCGACTCCTTTCGGCGCTCGACGAGCTCCTCCTCGAGGAGAACCGCACCTATGAGAAGGGCGGCGACATTTGGATCGCGGAGGTGACGGTCGAGCAGCCCGTCGAGTCGTTCAGCCGCTGCCTCGGGACCGAGGCCATGCGGGACGTAGAGCATCATTCCGGCTTCGACGAGCGCCTTCCTGGTGATCCCCCTCTTTGCCAGACGTTCCTCGATCTCGAACATGGTACCGGATCGTTTAACGCGATAGCGGAAAAATAGAGATCCCATGCCGTTTCTCTCGGAGACGCCGGCAATTTCCTGCACACGACCGCTCTTTGCCGCGATCCTCGCGAACACCCTCCTCTCGACCGTCCCGGGGATCTCGGGCGCGGGTCCATCACCCGAGAAGACGCTCCTCACACCGAACCTGGACGCCGAACTGGTCACGTACGGCGCGATAACGAGCCAGCCAGCACGCCCGGACACACCGACGGGGTGCCCGACGCCCGCCTCCATCACGCGCGCGGCAACTGACCTCGCAGGTCTGGTCCCGCTCCTGATCAATGCAGGGCTCGCCGAGCCCCCGGCCGTCCCCTGCATCGACCTTCGTGCCCCACCCGGGGCGGACCCACGAAACGGGCCTGCTGTGCCCGAAGCCGAGCGGCTCGTCGAAGGGGGGCGTACGATCGGCCGGCTGCTCTCCAGCCTCTCGGACCTCCTCGTCCTCGGCGAGAGTGTCCCCGGCGGGACGACGACAGCGCTCTGTGTGCTTCGCGCGTTCGGGTATCCGGCGCGCGTCTCAAGCAGCTTTGTTGTGAACCCGGCGGATCAGAAGGAGAGGGTTGTCCAGGCGGTACTCGACCGACTGCGCCCCCTCGGCCCGCTGGGTCCGGTCGACATCCTGCGGGAGGTGGGGGACCCGATGATGCCGGTCGCCGTCGGTATCGCCCAGACGTACCGGGGTACCCTCATGCTCGCCGGGGGGACTCAGTACCTCGCCGTCGCGGCAGCTCTCCGGGCTCTCGGGTACGAGCCCCCCTCCCTGGTAACGACGACCTATGTCCGCGATGACAGGTCGGCGAACTTCGCCGAGATCGCGGCCCGGATCGGGGTCCAGCCGCTCTATGTGGACCCCGGGTTCGGAGAACTCGGTCATGCAGGCCTCGCCCGGTACTGCATCGGCGAGGTGAAGGAGGGGATGGGCGCCGGGGGGGCGCTCGCTCTCGCCACGCTCCTCGGGCACCCTCCGGACGAGGTCCGGGCTCACGTCCTGACCACGGTCAGGAGCTACAGCTAAAAGGCTATCATCGTTAAAAGCGAACCGGATCCGCAATGCGACCCATCTTCGTGGTCAACAACTTCGGGCAGTTCAACCACCTGATCCTCCGGATGCTCCGGGACCTCGAGATCGAGGCGAAAATGGTGCCGAACACGACTCCGCCCGGGGAGGTTGCCGAGGGATGCCGTGGGTTGATCCTCGGTGGAGGCCCCTCAATCGAGAGAACGGGCCGCTGTGCAGAGTACCTGGACCTCGACCTGCCGGTGCTCGGGATCTGCCTGGGCCTTCACGTCATCGCCCGCCGGTTTGGCGGTACGGTATCTCCGGGGCGGATGGGTGGGTACGGAGCTGTCGACGTGGAGGTTCAGCACCCTGACCGGATCCTTGCCGGCTATCCCGGACGGATCCGGGTCTGGGCATCGCACCAGGACGAGGTCTCCGCTGTCCCTCCCGGTTTCGACCTGCTGGCGGTCTCCGACATCTGCCCCGCGGAGGCGATCGCCCATCAGAGTCGGCAGATCTTCGGGATCCAGTGGCATCCGGAGGTGAGCCACTCGGTCGACGGGCAGCGGGTGTACAGGAACTTTGACCGGGTCTGCCGCGGTGAGGCCTGAGACGTGGGTGTGACTGCGCTCCGTGCACTGGCCGACAAGGTGCTCTCCATCGGATTTCGATGCACCCGATGCGGGGACTGCTGCCGCGGGCTCGGAAACGACGGTTCCCTGGTGATGGCCGGACGAGACGAGGTCGAGCGTATCTCACGTATGCTCGGAAGGCCTCTTCAGGAGGTGGCCGAACCTTACCCTGAGACCGTGGAGATCCAAGGGGCCCGGGTTCGGCTCGGGTGGGCGCTCCTTCGCGACGAGGCGGGTGCCTGCCGGCAGTACAACGGCAACCGTTGTTCGGTCTACGCCGACCGCCCGCACCTCTGCCGGACCTACCCCTTCATGCTTGATGGGGACCGGCTGATCGTCTCGGAGTGCCCAGGGATAGGGGCACCGCTCACCGACGAGGAGGCCCTTGCCATCGCTCGCGACCTTCTTCTCCGGCAGGGCGCAGAGGAGGAGGACGCCCGGGAGATCCAGGGCCGAATTGCGACCGCAGCTCTCTCTTCCGGGGCTGACGTGGTGATCGACAGCTGGGGAGTGACCCCGTTATGAGCGAGTTCCGACTCGTGGGCACCGCCCACGTCTCGTCCGAGTCCGTCGAAGAGGTGCAGCGCGAGATCGAATCGTTCGTCCCGGACGTGGTCGCTGTAGAACTCGACCCGCCCCGGTACCATACCCTGAAGTACGGGGCAGAGGAGCCCGAGATAGGCGAGATCCTGAAGAACGGGCAGTTCACTCAGCTCCTGGTCCAGTGGGCCCTCGGGTACGTCCAGAGGAGGATCGGGATGGATGTCGGCGTGGAGCCGGGCGCGGAGATGAAGGCTGCCTGCGAGGCGGCGGAGGAGCGCGGGATCCGGATCGCCCTGATCGATCGGGACATCCGGATCACGCTCCAGCGGTTCTGGTCGTCGATGTCCCTGATCGAGAAGCTTCGGATGGGCGGCGCCCTCGCCCTCTCAGTCTTTCAACTCGGCAGTGGGAAGGGTGAAGAGATCGATATCGAGTCGCTCAAGCAGCAGGACGTGATCACCGCAGCACTCACGGAGTTCCGGCGTTTCTCACCGAACGGGGCCCGGGCCCTTATCGACGAACGCGACGCCTATCTCGCGCACCAGATCCTGGGGCTTACCCAGACGCACGAACGGGTGCTGGCGGTCATCGGCGCAGGGCACGTCGCGGGTATCCACGGTTACATGGCCGATCCGTCCACGCTTCCACCGATGAACGACCTCGTCCGGACGGTCACGCCCTTCCCCTGGCTCCGCATCATCGAGGTCGGTGTCGCGGCCCTCTTCATCGGCATCCTGGTCCTGATAGCATTCTCGGGAGTCGGTGTCGGGGTCCTCGGCTGGGCCCTTCTCTACTGGGTATTGCTCCACGGCGTGCTCACCGCGGTCTTCACCCTGATCGCCGGAGGTCACCCGCTCTCGGCACTGACCGGCTTCGCGGTCTCCTGGCTGACAGCCATTCATCCTCTGATTGCTGCAGGCTGGTTCTCAGCAATCGTTGAGGCGAAGATCCGCCGGCCGCGAAAGGGGGACGTGAAGCGCCTTCTCGAGGCTGCCGACTTCACTGAACTCCGCCAGAACCCGCTCTTTCGGGTCGTTTTCGTTGCCGCTCTCGCAAACGTCGGATCGACCCTCGGGACTGTCGCGTATTTCGCTCTCCTCTTCCCCGCGCTCGGCATCGATCCCACGGTCCTGTTGCAGCAGGGCGCGGCGAACATCTGGGCGATGGTCACCGGCGCCTGAAGCCAGCATCGCGGGGCGGAGTCGATCCCTCCCCCCAGATATTTTTCCTGGAACGCCGTTCCCAATGAAGTGCTGGATCGCCGGGGTGACGGATATTCAAAAAGGAGATGTGCGTTACAGCCGCGTCAGGTCGTACCGGTTGTTGGACCCGGTCTTGTTCAGGATCGGCAGGTCCCCGTCGGCGGCGATCTCGAACCTTGAGTTCTTCACTGGCTTCTCGTAGTCGGGATTCCCATAATACCACCCGAGGATGGACTGGTAGCCATCTTTTCCGGTCACGTTCTTCTGCACAAACCCTGAGAGGACCAGTCGATCGGCCCATGCCGCCCAGAGACCCCATTCGATATTATCGCTCGTGGCGCAGTCTTTGAGCGTGACCCCCTGGGAGTCTTTGACGATCTTGAATCCATAGGTCGACCCGGTGTCGGTGCACGCCTCGAAGGTAACGTTTCTTCCTCCGTGTACGAAGAAACCGGCGTTCTTGTTCCGCTCCGATGTACAGTTGACCACGACTGCGTTGTTGTGGATGTAATACCCCGAGGAGAACGTATCGGAGTATGGGTACGGTTTTGTGTTCCGGTGCCCGTTACCGATGCTGATACAGTCCTCCATTCGGATATCTTCCGCAACGGTCTTCGGTGTCGCGTGTCCGCCGGGCTCGAAATGGAACCCGGACTCCCAGTTGTCCTCTGCCCGGCACCGGAGGATCGTGATGCCGTAGAGGTCGTTGGTCTCGTGGAAATCGAAGCCTGTTGCCCATACGGCCCGCGAGTCCTTGTTTCCACACCGGATGGCGGAACAGTCGATGTACCGCAGGTTGCGTGTCTCCTTCGGCGAGCCCTGGCCGTTCACATTGAACCCATGTATCCCACAGTCGATCGCCGTGCAGTTCCGGAACTCGATGTCCTCGATCACCGAGTCCTTGGCGAAGACGAAGAAGGCGCCGTTTGCTTCCACGCGTCCCGATTGCATGGTCGTGATAGTGATCTTCTCCACCAGGATGTGGCTCGCCCTGACAAGGATGAAGCCCCGCCCTGTGATGGAAAAGTCCCTGAGAGTGACGCCGTCCTTGAGGAGCTCTATCGGCTTGTAATAGCCCTGGACGTCCAGCGTCGTCCTTCCGGCACCGAGCCCCTGAAGGGTGACGCCGGCGGGCGGGCTGATACGATCAGTGCATCGGAACGTACCGTCGAGCAGGACGACCACTCCTGTGCCCGCGCCCGCCGCCGCGAGTGCCTTCTCGATCTCGACCTGGTCATCAGAGCCGTCGCAGACGAATTGCGCCCCCTGGCGTCCCGTATCGGTGCTGTCAGCTGCTGAGACGAGTACGGCGCCCGCTGGATACGCGGGAGTCGGTGTGGGGGTGATGCTCTGAGTGGGCGTTGTCTCCTGGCCCCCGGGCCCAGGGCCCGAAGGCAGGAAGAGGACCAGCGCCAGGACCGCGCATGCGATCAGCGCGATCCCCACGAGGGCGATCGCACGGAGATCGGGTGAACGGTGGGGGGCCGGCTCGAGGGCAGATGTCAGGTGCTCTCGGTTATGCCCGTTCACCTCCTCCAGCTCAGGAGAGGCGACCACCTCGATCTCTTGATTACTCTGCTCGTGCAGTTCGTCCTCCATCGTCACTCCCGGTGCCGGGGCTGCGAATCAAATCTGACCCGCCTGCCCCGACGTACCCTCATCGGTTGGACCCCGATTGTATTAACATCGCCCGAATGTGCCCCACATCTGGAAGGGTTCATACGGGGGCACAGGGAAATGTATATTTCCTTTCGCTTCGATAATGCTGCAGAATGGTGAACGGGATCGTCTTACCCATTAAAAAGGTCTTCTCACTCGTGGACTCGCGGGTGACAGTCGAGATCAAGGATGAGGGACGTCAGCTCCAGGGTCGACTCGTGGCCGTGGACGAGTACCTCAACATCCACATGGACGAGACCGTTGAACAGAACCGGGGTGCACGCAGGAACCTCGGCACGGTCGTGATCCGGGGCAACAACATCCTTACCATCGCTCCGATGGCCTGAACATATGACGGCGGAGACCGAGGACGACGCGTTCGAGGTGATCCGTTCCCACCCGAAAGGGGTTCTCCAGAGCGAGCTCTGGAAGGAGCTGGGGGTGGACAGCCGTAAGTGTTCGCGTCTGGTTAAGAAACTGCTCGACGACGGGCGTGTCGAGAGAATCGAGTACCGGAGGGATGGGATCAAGACCTATGTGATCCGAGCAGCCAGGGTACCGCCCGACCCAAACCTGCTCCTTGCCGGTAGCGAGCTGATACCCTGTGTCGCCTGTGATCAGGAGTGTGTGATCGAGGAGTGCCCACTCCTGATGGACTGGATGTACCAGCTCGCAATTGAGGATTTCCAGGAGTAATTCGCCTGCTTGAGGTCCAGTACTGGATCCTTCGGCACTCTTTTCAGGGTCGTAGGGCCATCGTCAGAAAGGAGAATCTGAAGTCGAGGATGATCGGATTTTTTGGACGAATATTTGAGGCGGTATGTACCCAGCTCCTGCCACCAGGGCCTATTCACCAGGCGTGATGATCAGTTGATCGAAGAGATGAACATCCCGGTAGTATACCTGAACTCCAATTACGTGAGATAGAACGGGAACCTCGCCGGATCGACTCTATGGTAGTTCATCTTACGTTGTCTGGGGAAAGAGAGAGTCTTCGATCCCGTTGATGTGGACCTTCCCATTGGCGAATCGTTTAGTACGGTCGATTCGCTTGTGAAAAAAGCACTAGGAGACCAGTCCAAGGTACCTTCGAGAGCGATCGGTGTCCGCCAGGCCAAGCAATCAAGGAATCACCTCAAAATTGATGCTGTTTGAAGGGGCCGGTTGGGGCGGGCAGTCAGGAGGGGAGGAGAGCTCGATAAAGGGCTCGGGTCACGTGTCAGACCCGGATTTCTCCGGCCTTTCGCCATCGACAGCGAAGGGGCCTCTATGCTCAGCGACCAGCCGGAATGATACATGATAACGGTGCGTTCCGCGAGATAGGTGCCTTTGAAAGAGAGATCCGGAAAGATTCGAGTTCGGTCGATGAGGAGAACGAATCGATGACATCATCCAAGGAAAAGGGAGTGGCAAGACCCGTGCCACCTGCGGTTCCCTGACGGAGAAGCGAACGTCGAGGTTTGAAGGCATCAGCCCCTGAGACCCGGCGGGCACTCTTCAATGCCGACCGGACGAGAGTTCAGACCTCCGGGTCAACCCCGTTCCTTGACCGTGGAATGAACCTTTTGCCGAACGCTGTAATCTCATCCTTCTTTTTCTGCAGATCGACATCGGACCAGGGACGGGACGTGATCGGACATCCGCCTTCCTGGACCAGAACGAAAGCCCGGCGGCCCATCAGGATAAGGAGGACAAGACCGACCCCGGTGATGATCAGGAGCAGAAGTCCGATTCCGAGCACCGCCATCCTGGCGATGCTCAGGGCGAAACGTAGGTCATCAATCAGGAACATGGTAGATCATCTCCAGATGGAGTTCAACAGGAGTTGGACGTTCCCGTGTAATTTAGCCTTTCTGGTTCTACATCCCGGTCGAGGCATGGACTTCAGGGTCGATCAGCCTGATAGATCGGTCCCTGTCGGCCCTCAAACCGTGCCTGCATCAATCCTCTCCATTCCCGAGCAAACCCCGCCAGCATCGACTTTCACCATCTCCCTCGACACTGGGCATCGACAGATCAGCCATCGAGGATGGGTCAGATCTCGCCACCGCTCGAACCGGCATTGGAATGGCCGATAGAGCCACCCCCTGCCCCCCCGGATCCGGATTCGGCCGACGTTGTCCCGGGAACACTGATCAGGGTGCGGTTGAGAACCGCAACAGGTCGAAGTTCAGGCGGTTGACCCCCTCGAACGAGATGGTCACGACATGACGACCTGGTGTGAGTTGGAGCGGGGCCTGTGCGGAAAACTCCTGGTAGTTCAGCCACCCGCCTGTTGAGTCCACCCGGACCGTGCCACGGGGGGCCCCATCCACCTGGACGGTGATGGTCTTCGTGATAGGCTCGGGGTTTGCGACGCGAAGGGCAAGGGTACGATTACCGGTGACGGGAGCGTCGACCGAGTAGTTCAGGAACTCTCCTGGACGGATCCACCCCACGTTGTACTCGGTCCCGATCAGCTCGATGTCGACCGCATCAAAACGATAGACGCCTCCTTCGTTCGCCAGGGTTGCGTCCCAGTAACCGCCCACGTCGTAGTCCTCTGCCTGGACGATCCCGGGCAGGTGATGCGCAGTTGGATAGGGTTCGTTGCTGCCGATCGAGGGCGTTATCGTCACTCTGGCTGTAACCGCCGGAGTAACGGTGAGGGACGGGATTGGAGTTGCCGTTGGCATCGGTGTTTCGTTCGTGACCACTATCGTCTGCTCTACGGTCGACGTCTCGTGCGTGGACGAGTTCGATGCCTCGAGGACAAGGGTGTACGTCCTGGGCTGAATAAAGACGTAGATCGGGGTCTCACCGGACAGCGTGTCGACAACCTCTTCGTCGAGAAGGATAACCCAGTCGAGCCTGTCGTACGGACCGCTCGTTGTTGAGTTGAACCGGACCACGAGCGGGGCGGGGCCCCTCTGGGGGGTAGCGGAAAATCCGGCGGTGATCGTATCGTTCGATGGCGGAGTGACAAAAGGTGTCGGTTCCGTTGAGGTCGGTGACGGAGATGGTGTCGAACAGGTCGGAGATGCAGGGATATCAGTTGGAGAGGTCGTCGGTACAGGGGTGATGACCGGGTTGCCCAGGGTATTGAAGAGCCAGATCACGTCGGCGAAGTCGATTCGGCCATTTTTGTTGTAGTCGAATGCTGTCTTCGGCTGGTTCGCCTCGATCCATGCCATCTGGTTGAAGAAGAGTATCACATCGACGAAATCCCGCCTGCCATTGCCGTTCAGGTCATCGTACGTGCCGTCGTGATCCGGATCGGTCGGCGGTCCTGATGCTCCAGGAACACGTGTCACGGTGGGTTTCGAAACCCCCCTCGCATATCGCAGGTCACCGGTGCTGTAATTAAAATACGAGATTCGCGGCATCCCGGCCGAATCGAGCGCGAGCGATGTCCACATCCCGACCTCTCCCTCCGAATCCACCCGTTCGGAATGCCAGCCCGAGGCGTCACGCCAAACGAACTTCAGGTCGTCGTTCGTGTCATCGAAGTAGCTGATCCGGGGCTGACCGGACCCATCGAGCGCAAGTGAGGCGAAGAACCCGACCCATCCATCCGCGTCAACGACCTCATTGTGCCAGCCCGCGCCGTCGCGCCACGCGTACTTCAGGTCGTCCCTGGTGTCGTCCGAGTCATCGAAATAGCCGATATGCGGGTTTCCGTTACCATCGAGGGCGAGCGACGAGCACTTTCCCACGTAACCCTCGGCATCCACAGTCTCCGTGTGCCAGCCCGTCCCGTCGCGCCACGCGTACTTGAGATCATCGGACCATTCGAAAAGGTAGCTGATGCGCGGATTGCCGCCTCCGTCAAGGGCGAGGGAAGTGTACCACCCGACGATCCCTTTTGCATCCACCACCTCGGTGTGCCAGCTTGCACCATCGCGAGAGGCGTACTTCAGGTCGGTGTTGGTGTAATCGAAGTAACTGATCCGCGGATTTCCGTTTCCGTCCAGTGCGAGGGAGGAGTAGCCCCCTACGTTCCCGGAGGAGTCCACGACTTCGGTACACCAGCCCGTGGCGTTGCGCTGGGCGTACTTAAGGTCGCCGTTCGTCGAGTCGTAGTAACTGATCCGCGGAAGGCCGGCAGCATCCAGCGCCAGCGAGGTGTACCAGCCGACCTGGCCTTCTGTGTCGACCGTCTCGGTATGCCAGCCCGTGCCGTCCCGCCATGCGTACTTCAGGTCGGCGTTCGTATCATCGTAATAGCTGACCCGGGGGTTTCCCGCGCCGTCCAGCGCAAGCGAGGTGAAGAAGCCCACCCGACCCACCGAATCCACCGTCTCGATCTGCCAGTCGAACGCAGAGACGATCCCCGAACCGAGCGTGAATAAAAGCACGAACGAGAGAAAGGCGAGCGGAAGGCGCAGGGAGCAGGTCCGCGCCGTCCGTCCGGCACAGGCAATCACAACAAGTTTTCTCCAGGCGTGGCAATAAAACCTGCCGAGCGTACAGGAACCAGGGTCGCAGGAGAGCGTATACCTGTGAATAGTGGTCGAGGGAGTCCGGGTCCCGGGTCCAGATCAGAATCCCCATTGGGACAGGTTTGTCCTCGATGGGTCCACGTCGGCCCACTCCCAGCCGAGCGCCTCGATGATTCGAGAGATCGGCTGTCGGATAGTCTTGTCGAGCATGGTCTCCCAGTCGACGACAAATTCTGTGGGAACCTGATCCGGGTACTCGAAGGCGATCACATCCGTCTTTGGGTACTTCGCGGTCACGTTCTTGATATAGAGCCGCTTCGGCTTCGAGCCCCGACCGAACGAGGTCCCGAGGTGCTGGTTCGCGTATTTCGCCCCCCGAATGTGGGCGTCGTCGTTTTCGTACGCGTCGAGTGCCTTGCCGATCCCACCGGGGATCCCGACCATGTCGAGCGGGTAGCCCCCGGCCCGGTAGGTCTTGATCACATCACCCAGGTAGGCCTTGATCGCGTCGTACCCTGCTCCCTTGAGGATCATCTCCATCACACGCCCCTGGACCTCCTTCGTGATCGCCGGCGAGTCCGAGCGGCGGAGCTCGAACCCGACCACGTCCACCTCGTCGACGTCCTTGCCTTCCTTCCAGACCAGGTGGCCCGCGTACCGCTTCTTTCGTCCTGCCTGGAAGAAACGCCGGTAGATCTTCTCGAACTTTATCGAGAAGTAGTGCTGCTCCGCGTTGAGCGTCTCGCGTGCGAAGTCCCCGTACGAGGCATTGAGCGCCGTCTCGATCGCTCGTGCGGCTGCGATCGTCGCCTCTTTCTCCATCACGGGAAGGCCGATCATGCACGAGTCCGTATCTCCGTAAAGGACCCTGTACCCCAGCGACTCGATCACCGTGCGGGTGTGCTCTATGATCGCCCGACCCACTGAGGTGACGGCAGACCCGATCTCACGGTCGTAGAGCCGGAACCGAACATACCCTGAGACCCCGTAGTAGGAGTTCATGATCACCTTGATCACGTTCTGCTGGAGGTCGAGGAGGTGATATTCCGGCGAACCGAAGGGATGAGTGTTCCGTAGACGCTTCCGCTCGTCTCGCTCCTCGAGGAGCTCGGCGATGATCGCCCTGGTCAGCCCATCGGGATGGGCTCGGAACCGAACACCATTCGGGGCGACCAGTTCGCCCTTCGGATCTTTCGTCTCGGGCGAGGCGTTGATCGTCATCATCGCCATCGGGTAGAGGGACTTCAGGTCCAGCACGACCACGTTCTCCCTTACTCCCCGCGATGGATCGAAGACGGTCGCCCCCTCGAACTCCTCGGCGACGATCGCCCCCTTCGACGGCAGGATGAACCGGCCGAAGGACTTGCGCAGGATAAAGACATCCACAACCTGCGACGAGTTGATCGACCGATCGAGCGGGCAACCGACATACCGGGCGATCTCGCGGTAGAACTCGATTATACTGTCTTTCCGGTTGATCCCGACGCAGAGCTCGACGTCCTTGATGTTGTACTCCACCAGTAATCGGGGGTCCTCGCGCCAGAGCCCGGCGATCGTCCCGGTGTACCGAACCTTGGTCTCGCCAAGCTCGAGCTGGGCGATCGCATCGAGCCGGTAGGACTCTCGTTTCTGGAGGTGCACCTTCTTGTACGCCTCAAGAAGGTCGAAGATCACTCGACCCCGGAGTGGATTCCGATCGGTCGACCCTGGGAGCCGGGCGAGAGCGTCGGACGGACGAAGCCCGAGCCGAATCATCCGGTCAAATATGTAGGGAATGTCGAACTCCGCCACGTTCCAGCCCGAGACTACGTCGGGATCGGTCCGCTGCACGTACTCCGAGAGGCCGGCGAAAAGCCCGATCTCCGAATCATAGACACAGAGTGTATGACCTTCCGACTGGACGCAGGCGTTGTTCAGGCCCTGGGCGAGCGCCGCCTGATCGATCGATGTCTCTTTCGGCCGGAGCAGGAAGGTGGTGTAGTGGTCCTCGTACGAGTCGTGGCATGTGATGCAGATCACCTGGTCCCGATTCGGGTCAGGGAAACCGTGCTCGTCCTCGCACTCGATATCGATCAGGCAGACCCGCGCGGGGACATCGAGGCTCGATGGCTCAACAACGCTCACGTCGGGGTTGCTGGAGGGGGCCCGACAACCTGCCCTCAGACCGGTGTCGACCAGGAAACGGGTCGTAAATGGAATATCGGCCTCGTAGTGGTCATAGCCCGATCGGAGATCCCGAACATCCCCCGGTCGGAGCGTGTAAAGACGACGAAGTCTCTCTCCCCTGATCGACTGGTAGGTGGTCCCATCCTCGAGGGTGAGAATCCCCGTCCGAGTGGCGCTCTCCGCCTGGTCTTCAGGCACGTAGAAGTACGGCCGAAACCCGGTCACCTGGAGATGGACAGGGTTACGGGAACGGTCCCGCCCGAAGACATGGACCGTGGTGCCGACCGGGGTGGCAGAGTACTCCACCTGTGTAATGGCGCATTCGACCGGCCCGTCATCGATGGTCATCGTTTCAGATAGGAAGGCCTGCGCAGAGGCTTCCGAGGAAGGCGCCTGCCTCCTGCATTCGAGCTGATTCCCACGGGTCGAGAGTCCACTCCTCGATCCGCCGCGCCCCCTCTCGACCGACCTCGGCAGGGACTGCCATCGAACAGCCCTCGATCCCGTACTCGCCCTCGAGGGCGACGGCGCATGGGACGACCACGCGCTGGTCCTCGATAACCGCACGGAGCAGGGAGACGATGTGGACGGCGGGCCCAAAGACCGTGCCCCCTTTCCCCTGCAATACCTGCATGGATGCGGTCTGCAGACCTTTGAGGATCTCCTCCCGCAGAACCACGGGAACATCGGGGGCAGCACGTGAAAAGACCGGGACCTGGTGGTCCCCGTGCTCCCCGAGTACAGTGCCGGTCTTCCCCAGTCCTCGCTCACGGAGCGCAAGGGCGAACCGGGCGGAATCGAGCTGCCCGCCGAACCCGATCACCCGTGACCGGTCGAACCCTGACTTCCGGGAGATATAGTACGCGTTCGCATCCGCTGGGTTGGTGACAGCGACCAGGACACCTGAGAACCGGTTCAGCGCCTGGAGGCACTCATCCGCAACCGGGAGGTTCGCTGCGAGCAGGTCGGCCCGGGACTTGATGTTTGGATTCCGCGGAGATCCGGCGGCAAATACCCCGACATCGGCTTCTGAGGCGTCTGAAAGGTCGGTCGAGATCATGAGATCGAGGCCCGTGTGCTGAAGATCGAGCACCTGGGCGTGAAGGAAGGGGGCGATTGCATCGTGGAGGACGAGTTCATCCACGAGCCCGGTCGCTGCCGCTAAGAATGCCACCTCGCCGCCGATCCGGCCGGCTCCCATCACGCATAGCCTGGTCATTGGGGGTACTATTCGCGGCGCTCCTAATAGAATGCCACTCTAATGGGGCGCGAGATCGAGGGATCATCGGGCCACGGGAGTCTCCCCGCAACGCTCATCATCCTCCAGGGTGAGATGATCCGCATGCTCACGCTCAGGCCGGGTCCGGTCGACGTCGGCGGCGTCCAGCTCAGAAATCACCTGGTCCTCGCGGCCGGAGTCCTTGGGACGACCGGTGCCTCGCTCGCCCGCCAGCTCAGGAACGGGGCGGGGGGTGTGGTAACCAAGTCGATCGGTCCTGTCCCATTGCCCGGACATGCCGGCCCCTGCCTCGTCCCGTTGGAGAACGGGGTGTTGAACGCGATGGGCCTTCCCAACCCGTCCTCGGAGTTTCGGAAGGAGCTCAATGCTGTCGACAATGAGCCCGTCATCGTATCGATCTTCGGTGGCTCGCCAGAAGAGTTCGCCACTGTCGGGAGCTGGTTCGTCGAGAGGGCACACGGACTCGAACTGAACCTCTCCTGTCCCCATGCCGCCGGATACGGTGCCGCCCTCGGCACCGACCCCAGTATGGTCGAAGAGTGCACGCGTGCGGTGGTGCGGCTCGGCCTCCCGGTCTGGGTCAAGCTGACCCCGAATGTCACGGATATCTCTTCCATCGGCCATGCGGCCGAGAGGGGGGGAGCAAGCGCCCTCGTCGCGATCAACACGGTACGCGCGATGCGGATCTCGACCGGCCTTCGCCGGCCCATGCTCGGAAACCGCTATGGCGGGCTGTCGGGTCGAGCGATCTTCCCGATCGCCGTCCGATGCGTCTACGAACTCTTCGAGTCCTGCTCTCTCCCGATCATCGGGTGCGGAGGGATCTCGACCGCTGAGGACGTTCTCGAGATGATGATGGCCGGCGCGTCTGCGGTCGAGATCGGCTCCGCGACACTCAAGGATCCCATTGTCTTCTCGACGATTGCAGAGAACCTCTACGCAGACGACGGCCTCGAACTGTCCGAGATCGTGGGGTGCGCGCATGCCTGAGCCGACGGTGGTGACGATCGAAGAGGTGATCTACGAGACGCCGTCTATCCGGACGATCGTCTTCGATCATCAATTTTCGTTCGAACCCGGGCAGTTCGTGATGGTATGGGTTCCCGGGGTGGACGAGGTCCCGATGGCCCTCTCCTCGTCGCGCTCGATCTCGGTTCAGCGAGTCGGAGAAGCCACGGAAGCGCTCTGCGCCCTGGAACCGGGGGCGAGAATAGGTATTCGTGGCCCGCTCGGCAGGGGTTTCCCTATGAAAGGACCCGTCCTGGCGGTCGCTGGCGGGATCGGGGCCGCGCCTCTCCTCCCCCTTGCAGCCAATGGGCAGGCGACCACATTCCTGCTCGGCTCAAGGACGGCGTCCGAGCTCCCGTTCAGGGAGAGACTCGGTCGAATGACAGACCTGCGGGTGGCGACCGACGACGGTACAGCAGAGTATCATGGATTCGTTCCGGTTCTTCTGGAGTTTGTCGACCTCGACGCCTTCGAGGCGGTCTGTGTCTGCGGCCCGGAACCGATGATGGTTGCAGTGCGGGACCGGCTCATGACCGCAGGAATGCTCGAGAAGTCATACTTCTCACTCCACCGGCACATGAAGTGCGGGGTCGGCCTCTGCGGCTCCTGTGTGATTGACCCGGACGGGCTCTGCGTCTGCCGTGACGGGCCGGTTTTCTCGGGACCCATTCTCCTGGACAGCGAAATGGGTCGGCATACCCGGGATGCCTCCGGCCGACAGAACCCCTTTAAGCGGTCGGGATAATACTCTGCCGCATATTTTTAATCGCTTGTATGCACAGCTCTTATGAATACGTTCAGAGGGGTTCAACCATCCCCACGGACGATGAGGAACTTCATGAGCAGGAATATACGTGTCGAGGCGCTGAACCAGATACCTCTGGAACGGCAGCAGATCGAGCTCGTTGAGCGTAAGGGGATCGGCCACCCCGACAGCATTGCCGACGGGATCGCCGAGTCGATCAGCAGGGCGCTCTGCAAGGTCTACATGGAGGAAGCCGGAGTCTACCTCCACCATAACACCGACCAGGGCGAGGTGGTCGCCGGCGAGTCCGCGCCGAAGTACGGCGGGGGCCGGATCATCCGCCCGATCTACCTCCTGATCGATGGAAGGGCGACCAAGGAGTTCGAGGGGCATACGTTCCCGACCGACTCCATCGCGATCGAGGCTGCCCACCAGTACCTCCGTGAGACGGTCCCCAACCTCGACCAGGACCGCGGGCTGATCGTCGACTGTCGGCTTGGTGTCGGGTCTACCGACCTCAGGGACGTCTTCCGTCCGTGTGACTCCAAAATCCCCCGGGCAAACGACACCTCTTTTGGAGTCGGGCACGCGCCCTTCTCCGAGACCGAGACGATCGTGCGAGAGGTCTCGTATTTCATCGACAAGGACCTGTCAAGGCGCCGGCCGATGATCGGCCAGGACGTGAAGGTTATGGGGCTGCGTCAGGAAGACCGGATCACGCTCACGATCGGCTGCGCCATGGTGGACCGGTACTGCTCAGGACTGGCCGAGTACATGGACACCAAGGAGTTCATGAAGGAGGAGATCGAAGCCCTCTGCAAGAAGTTTACATCTCGGGCAGTCGATGTCCAGGTCAACACCGCCGACGACCTCGACAGGGGGTCGGTCTTCCTGACCGTTACCGGGACGTCCGCCGAGATGGGGGACGACGGGTCGGTCGGTCGCGGCAACCGGGCGAACGGACTGATCACGCCGAACCGCCCGATGTCGATGGAGGCCACCTCTGGTAAAAATCCGATCAACCACATCGGTAAGATCTACAACATCCTCTCGCCCCAGATCGCGGAGGCGTGTGTGAACGAGGTCGAGGGGATCGAGGAATGCTACGTCCGTCTTCTGTCTCAGATCGGCATGCCTATCGACCACCCCCTGGTCGCCTCGTTACAGATCCTGCCTGCTGCCGGCGCGGACTTCCGGCGCATGCAGCGGACGATTGAGGAGGTCGTCGACGCCCAGCTCGATACGATCACCTGCGTCACCGAGAAGGTGATCCGTGGAGAGCTCGCTACCTTCTGAGCGGGTCCGCCTCGCGGTCCCGAACAAGGGGCGGATCGCCGCGCCGATCATGGAGCTCCTCGAGCGGAGCGGGCTCCACGCAGTTGGAACGGGGGAACGCCGGCTCATCGTCCGGACGCTCGACCCGGGCGTGGAGCTCCTCTTCGCCAGACCGATCGACATTCCAGCCTACGTGGCAAACGGTGCGGCGGACCTCGGCATCACCGGTCTGGACATGGTCGGCGAGCGGGGGGCGGCGGTGACGGACCTCCTCGACCTCCACTTCGGAGACGCGACTCTCGTGCTCGCCGTGATGGAAGATTCTCCCTTTGTGGATGTGCCGGACCTCGCCGGGCGTCGGATCGCGACGGAGTTCCCGAACCTTACCACCCGGTTCTTCGATGATCGACAGGTACCGGTCACGCTTGTCCCGGTCGCAGGTGCCTGTGAGCTCGCGCCGCATCTCGGTATCGCCGACGCGATCGTTGACCTCTCCTCGTCGGGCACGACGCTGCGGACCAACCGGCTTCGAGTGATCTCCGAGGTGCTCCGATCGAGCACGCGTCTGATCGGTAATCCCGACTCGGTCCGCACGAAGGCGAAGAAGGTCGATGAACTCGTCCTCGCCCTCGAGAGCGTCGTTCGTGCGCGAGGTCAGTGCTATCTGATGATGAATGTCAACAGGATGCACCTGGCCGAGGTCGAGGAGGTCCTCCCCGGGCTTGGCGGCCCGACCGTAATGCCCGTTGCATCACACGACGACCTGGTGGCGGTCCACGCCGTCGTTGCCGAAACCGAGGTCTACAGCCTGATCCCCAGGCTCAAGCATGCCGGGGCAAAGGACATCCTTGTTATGTCCATAGAACGAATGATTCGCTGACGAAGATGGAGATCTATCCGGCAGTCGATGTGATGGACGGGCATTGCGTCCAGCTCGTCCAGGGAGAGCGGGAACGAGCGACGCGGTACGGCGAGCCCCTGGATTGCGCCAGACGCTGGTGTGGAGAAGGGGCAACGGGGCTTCATGTCGTCAACCTGGACGGGGCGTTCGGGGCTTCAAGGAAGAATGCCGACCTGATCCGGGGTATCGTCCGCGAGACGGGTGCTTTCATCGAGCTGGGCGGGGGCATCCGGACGCTCGAGGACGCAGCCGGATGGCTTGACGCGGGGGTGGACCGAGTGATCCTGGGTACCTACGCCGTAGAACAGCCCGACGCCCTCCGCTGGCTTTCGAGGGAGTACGGCCCCGAGCGCGTGATGGCCGGCGTCGACGCACGGGGATCCGAGATCGCGGTCGCGGGCTGGCAGGAGACAAAGGGGAACTATCTCCGCTGGGCAGAGGTCTTTGTCGAGATGGGAGCCGGCTCTCTCCTCTATACCAATGTCTCGGTCGAGGGGCTCCAGCAGGGGATCGACCCGGCGCCGGTCAGGGACCTGCTCCAGACCGTGCGCTGCCCTATCGTCGTCGCCGGCGGCATCTCGTCAGCCGCCGACGTTCGGAGCCTTCGCGACCTGGGAGCAGCAGGCGCGGTCCTCGGTTCGGCCCTCTACGCCGGGCGTTTCAGACTTACCGAGGCGCTGGAGGCGGCACGATGAGACGAAGAGAGGAGGAGCGGCGCACTGCGGAAACGGCGGTGAGGATTCTCATCGAGCTGGATGGAACGGGGCGCACCACGCTCTCCTCGGGTGTCCCGTTTCTGGACCACATGCTGAATTCGTTCGCCCGGCACGGCCATTTCGACCTCGAGGTCGAGGCGACGGGAGACCTCGATGTGGACGTGCATCACACGGTGGAAGACATCGGGATCGTGCTCGGCACCGCCCTCGGTCATGCAATCGGAGATGGACGGGGAATCCGGCGGTTCGGCCAGTCAGCTGTGCCTATGGACGAAGCCCTCGCCAAGGTTGCCCTCGACTGCGGTGGACGGGCGTTCCTCCTCTTCGACGCGCCCTTCAACGGCCCCACGGTGGGAGGAATCGATGTAACCCTCCTGCCGCATTTCTTCGAAGCCCTCTGCCAAAACGCCGGTATTACGCTCCACGTCCATGCCTATGGGTTGAACGATCACCACAGGGCCGAGGCGATCTTCAAAGCTGTCGGGGTGGCACTGCGGAAGGCGGTTGCACTGGATGCGGGATCCACCGCGATCCCGAGTACGAAGGGTCTCCTGTAAAAAGGGATTACGCGGACTTGGCCGCGAGTTCGACATCCTCTTCTTTGATGGTCTTTCGGCCGGCGTGCTGCGCGAGGCGGTTCGCCTCCTTTGTCAGGCTGCCAATATAGGCCTCGGCCTTCGCAACGATCGCCGCCGCCGCATCACTCCCGACGCGTTCGGCACCACTCTTCTTTGCAATACGAACAACTGCAGCAATCGGTAAATCAGCCATGAAGGTATTCAACCTCAAGAAAGAGATATGCCGGTCGAGATTTAAATATTTCGAGTTTATCCAGCAGAATCGCGCGTAATTCCCCCAAAAGAGGGGGATTCTTGCTGATCGATAGGAAGGACGAGAATATTCGAGGTATGCTGAAAAGATCATCCAATATTGGTTGAATTGAAAATTAAGACGCAATTACCGCTTCGATCGGGCCCGCACCAGGGCTTCGGCTAGCTTCAGGGCCTGCGTGTAATCGCCGGAAGCGCGCGAAGTATCGATAAATACGGGTTCAATATTGGTTACAAGCGCTCCATGCCCGTTTCCGCCCCCGAGATAGGTAAGGGTGCGAAAGATGAGGTTGCCAGTAATCCCTTCGGGCGCGATGACAAGACCGCACTCCTGGACCGCGTCCTCGATCAGTATCTCGAAGTGAACGCCGTCTCCCAGCCTGGCGGTGAGCTCGGCATCGGCCATTGAACGGTCGACGGCAGGATGCCTTCCCAGGTCCCCGAGCCGTCCTCCGGAAAGGATTCCGACCTTATCCGGCAGGCCGAAGAACCGGACCAGGTCTCGCCCGCGTCGGATCAGCGCAACCTTGTCCGCCACGGTCCACCCCTCGTCGACTCCGACAGGAGCCAGAAAGAAGAGTCGACCTTCAGCGGTCTCGAGGAGGGCCACCCGTTCGAGGTGGTCGACACCGACGGCATCGCGGAGGATGCGAAGGGTGTGACTCGCCGCCAGTGTCCCGCGGACAGCGCCATCGATACGGTGCTGAACCAGGTCGTCGACGAGAGCGGTTGCAGGGTCAGGGGAGATGACGAGGTCAGGGGACGTGCTCTTTTGGATTGTCTCGGGACCATAGATACGGACCTCCACCCCGGGGTCGAGCTCGTCCTTCGCCCGCCGCAGACCGGCAAGGTCGTCTGCAGACGCAACACCTATACCGAGGATCACGCCCGCCCGTCCCTGCATGTGTCCAGCCGCATGATCCCATCCTCGGCGAGGTCGAAGACCGGAACCTCTCCCTCAAGGGAGCGGATTGAGAGGCGTCGAGAGGCATCTACCACGCCGATCTCCGCTGCGGTCATGCCGACAGCGTCAAAGCGTGTGCAGACCTCGGCGACCGATTCTGGGGGGACTGTGAGGACGAAGCCCATTCCGGGATACATCCGGAGCCAGAGGTCCAGGTTGATCTTCAGGGCGTGCAGGTCTGGGCGGGGTACCAGGTCGACGTTGATCACGGCACCCTTCTCGCTCACCTCGAGGAGCATACCGAGCGAGCCCACGACTCCCGGGTTGGATATATCTTTCCCAGCCGTGACCAGGTGGTCCTCCGCGAGTCCACGGAGGCAGTCGATCTGTGCCCGGACCGTCTTTGCCGGCTTCATCGTGACCGAGTCCCAGTTCAGGATACACGAGGGGTGGATCCGCCCATCGAGATCGAGGGCGACTACCACCCGGTCACCCTCCCGTGCGGTGTGACTGTACAGCACCGAGTCCACGCGGGCGACCCCCAGGATCGCCACGTCGATCACAGAGTAGGGGGTGTCGGGGTGGAGGTGGCCCCCTACGATCGGAACAC
This sequence comes from uncultured Methanomicrobiales archaeon, assembly GCA_949320185.1. Classification (GTDB taxonomy): domain Archaea; phylum Halobacteriota; class Methanomicrobia; order Methanomicrobiales; family Methanospirillaceae; genus UBA288. The sequence goes on from CASGHK010000016.1 coordinate 51,060, forward strand.
CGAACTGGAGGGAGGCGTCGCGCATCCCCTTGATCACCTGGTCACAGATCTCCCGGTCAGCGATGGATAAGATATCGACCATGGCGAGCGGACGTCCACCCATGGCGGCGATGTCGTGTACGTTCACGAGGACAGAGCAGTACCCCGCCCAGTACGGGTCCGCCTCCATCAGCCTCGACCAGATCCCGTCGGCCGCAAGCAGGAGGGCCTGGTCTCCGCTTTGAATGACGGCAGCATCTTCGCCGAAGTCGGCCAGGACGTCCGGCGCATCCATTGAGAAGGCCCGGACCAGCTCGCCGATCGCATGCTTTCGCCTGACCCCCTCGTAGTCCCGAATTCGTTCTGCGATGAACGCTGTCGGCTGCGATCCCTCCACGGCTTGACCAACTTCCCTGTTTCTTGTTAAGGTTTCGTGCCTCATCGCTGATATTTTATTTGATTTCCGACCTGATCTCTAGGTATGCACTGGGCAGAGCGATATCGACCGCAGAGGATCAGCGATCTGGTCGGAAACGGGCCGGCGATCCGACAGCTGGTCGAGTGGGCACGTACCTGGCGGCCCGGAACCCGACCGCTCCTGCTCTATGGAAAACCGGGGACGGGAAAGACCTCTGCGGCTCATGCCCTGGCCAATGACATGGGATGGGAGGTGATCGAACTGAACGCCTCGGACCAGCGGACCAGGGCTGAGATCGACCGCGTGGCAGGTCAGTCGGCGATCTCCGGCAGCCTCTTTGGTGAAGAGCGCCGGTTGATCATCCTGGACGAGGCGGACAACCTTCACGGGAACGCGGACCGGGGGGGTGCAAAGGCAATCCTCGAGCTGATCAAGGCGGCCCAGCAACCTGTGCTTTTGGTCGCGAACGACCTCTATGGTGTGGCGACCGAGTTGAAGTCGCGGACCGAGCCCGTCCAGTTCCGGGCCCTGATGGCCCGGTCGATCATCCCCCGACTACGCCAGATCTGCGCTGCCGAGAAGATCAGGTGCGGCGATGAGGCCCTCCGTCTCGTGGCCGAGAGTGCAAACGGGGACATGAGATCGGCCGTGAATATGCTCGAGGCCGCGGCGATCGGTCGAACCGAGATGAATGAGGACTCGGTCCAGACGTCACAGAAGGACGAGAGGGCGACGATCTTCGAACTGGTCGGGGCTGTCCTGCGTGATCGGCCGGACGAGGAGTTGATGCGCCTCGCATGGGAGGTAGAGGATAAACCCGACGCTATCCTCCAGTGGCTCGAGGGGAGCCTGGCCCAGCTCCCGATCGAGGGCCGGTGCGCTGCCTACCAGCCGCTCGCTGCCGCCGACCTCGCGATCGCACGTACCTATCGCCGGCAGCACTACGCTCTCTGGCGGTATGCTACCGCGCTCGCCGTTCTCGGCACCGCCGATGCTGCCGCCGGCGTGGGTGTACGGAGCCGACTCGCTCCCCCCGCACGGTGGACCCGTATGGCCCAGGCACGTCGCACGAAGGCGGTACGGACGTCCCTTCTGCGAAAACTTGGAGGGTGGATGGGGGTCTCGCGCACGGAGCTGCGTGAGTACTACCTGAAGGCTGCTGCCGACCTGATCACCCTCGATCCCGAACCAGTAGCCCGGGCCCTCTCGCTGGACGCAGACGAACTGGGATTCATGCTCCCCGACCGGACACGGGCCCAGGAGGTGGTGGCACGACTCGTCAGGGAACGGAAGGACCTCGAGAAGGCCGAACGACCGAAGAAGCGGTCGAAGAAGGAGAGAGACGAGCAGACACAACCACCCGCGCAACCGTCAGGTAATCAGTCAACCCTCTTCTGAGGAACCGGTACGGTGATACCGGTGGAGAACGGCGCCCTTGAGGGGAATTCGCTCTCCACCATCGAGATAGACTTCGTCTCCCAGGTGGTAGACAAGGAGGTCGCAGTCGCACCGCCGGGCGAGTGCGATGAGAGAAGGGACCATCTCGATCCCCGGTCGAATCGCCAGCACCAGGTCGACCCCTTCGTAGAGCGACAGGGTAGGGGAGAAGATGTCGTCCCGCACCACGGAGATGGGGCCGTCCCCAGTGGCCCGGATGTCGACCGCCCGCACCTGTGCTCCGCAAGAGGCGATCACCTCTGCCGCGGTAAAATTCCGGCCGATCCCGACTTCCACCACATCGTGATAATGGGCCCCGACGTAGTCACCCACCACCCGCTCAATACGTTTAATGGCCCCGTCCATCGTACCTATGCTATGCGATTTACCCTCTATTGGGATCACCGCTCGCCGCAGGGGCTCCAGAGGCCGGTCCAGCGAGCGATCGAGGGGATCCTGGGGGTCGATGGTGAGCTCTGCGCGGAGGAACGCCTTCTGCTGACCGGTTTCGATCTCGTCCGTCGCCAATATAACGCAGAGGCTCTCCTCACAAGGCTCGACGCAGTCCAGAGGCGCCGGCACGAGTGCAGCCCCCTCCTCCTGGTCATACCCGATGATATCTTCGCCCCACGGGAGGAGTTTGTGTACGGCCTCGCGCGTCCGGGGCACGGCACCGCTGTCCTCTCAACGGCGCGGCTCACCAACGAATTCTACGGTCGACAACCATCAGAGGACGACCTGATTGACCGAATCGTCAAGGAAGGGGCCCACGAGATCGGTCACCTTCTTGGACTCTCCCATTGTACGGAAAACGAGTGTGTCATGTTCGCTCCCCATTCATTCGACGAGCTCGATCGAAAGCGAAAGATGGTCTGTCCCGGCTGCTCCGCCCGCCTCCATGGAGGCGACATGGCTGTTCTTCAGGCCGAAACAGGACCCGCGGCAAGGAGCCGGGCAGCGTTTCGCATTCCGTAGCCGTCGAGGAAGAGCAGGCCGCCTGCGCCGGAGATGATCGCGGCAAGGAAGAGGACGAGCACTTCCAGGAGGTCCACCGGGTTGGTGAACGCGAGCCAGCCCATTGCGAGTGACGAGATCCCGAGTCCGGTCGTAAAGAACAGACCCTGGGGGATGTTGTCCCGTGAACGGACGATCCGGTGAATGGTAACCCCGGCGCTCGAGAGGAACCAGGCGGCAAGCACCAGGAGGAGGATCACCACGTACAGCTCCCAGGTCACGAGCAGGAACCAGCCAGCTCCCAGCAAACCGAGGCCGTACAACACGTTCTTGCGGTCTTTTCCGCGTGACCGGATTCCGATGAGGAGGAGGACTGCACCCGTGCCGAAGACCACTCCCGGGATGATGAGTGCGAAGACGAGCTCGAGTGGTCCGAAGGCCATCAGCAGGAGAAGACCCCCAAGACAGAGAAGGAGGAGACCCAGGATTGCCCGGATACCACCGTTGAGACGAAGGTCGAGCTGCCGCGTCCCCAGGTTTCGCAGCTCAGCGTCCCGCGCGGTGACGACCAGTGTTGCCATCGTCTCGTAGATCATCAACAAGAGCGGCGCATCGTCGATCAGGTGCATGATCGGGTTGCGTGCAGGGTCGTACCGATCGAGGTGGACACGGTAGTCGGCTACGGTCTCGTGGGCATGATACTGGCCGCTCCTGTAGCTGGCGATCGTCTTCGGACTCGGGACGTTGATGGGAGATCGTTTCCAGGAAGGTTCGAGCGGCTCGGTAACCGCCGACTTCGGGACGATCACCTCCCACATCCCCCGGTGAAGAGGGTCGAGAAAGTCGATCAGTGGGGCCATGGAAAGACCGCTCCAGAACGATCTCGAACAGGGAATATATCCCAGTTCCGGTATCAATCCACCAAGGGAAAGCATAAGTGGACCCAGCAGCAACGAGCAGTGAAATGCTCGCCGAGAGGGGCATGTGGCTCGCGTATCTCTTCCAGGCTCTGATGGTCCTGAACGGGCTCTTCGCCTTCGCGACCGGAAAGCTCGCCCAAGCCTTCACCGCAACATTCATGATTGCCCTCTCGGTCGTTCCGTACGTCGTGGCCGCACGGGAGAATATCCGGTTCCCGTGGTTTGTCTATTTTCTTATCTCTCTCGCTCTCTGGTTTCATGTCGCTGGATATACCCAGGGGTTTTACGTCGATCTCTATCCCTACTACGACAAGATGGCCCACCTGGTCTCTGGCACGACGATTGCCCTGCTTGGTTTCCTCGGGGTCATCTACCTGGATAAGCACTGGAAGATGGCGCTGACTCCGACTTTCGTTGCCGGCTTCACGGTGATCTTCGGAATGGCCCTCGGGGGGGTCTGGGAGATCTACGAGTTCCTGGTCGATCAGGTCTTCGGCGGGTCGCTCGCCGGACCGATGCAGAACTCACTTGAAGATACCATGCTTGACATGATCTTCGTCCTGGTCGGATCGGTGATGGTGGCAGCCGTGGCCCTCGTCTATTTCCGGACACACGAGGTCGACGATGTCACCGAGTCGCTCGAGGAACTCCCCGGAGACTGATGGACAGGAGAAGATGTTGGTGGGGTTTCATCCGTCGGGGTGCTGCATACAGGGGGCAGGGTGATGTCCCTGCACCGGAATTGCATATCACTGAATCGACCGGTGGCGGCAATGAATCAACCCCTGCATGCCACGGTACTGCTCGGGACCAGGGCCCCTGTACGAACGACAGGGGCTGATGATCCAGGGATTGGGCACAAGGACTCTCGCTATTTTTCAAAGAGAGAGCACCCCGAACCGCAGGTTGTGGAGAATCTGCGAAGACCATACACGAGAGAGGGTTTAGAAACGGATCCGCGGACCGGGGTTCGACTGCTTCCTTGCGGCCGGCCGCGTTGGCCCAGGGGGAAAGGTGATCGGCGTGGATATGACGGCTGAGATACTGATTCGGGCGCGGGAGAACGCGAAGGCCGGCGGGTATGACAACGTCGAGTTCCGTCTCGGCGAGATCGAGCACCTGCCGGTGGCCGACGCCTTCTGTCGACGCCATCATCTCGAACTGCATCATCAACCTCGCGCCGGACAAGGCGCAGGTCTTGCGTGAGGCCTTCCGCGTACTTCGACCCGAAGGTCGGCTGATGATCTCCGACACGGTCATACTAAAGCCACGCCCGGACCCGGTCCAGCGATCGGTCGGTGCGTACGTCGGCTGCCTGGCCGGCGCTATCGACAAGCAGACCTACATCGATCTGGTGAAGGCCGCGGGCTTTCGGGACGTGGAGATCCTCGAGGAGAGCCCGGTTTCGGTCGACTGTATGCTGAATGATCCGGCAGCCGCGGCGATCATGGAAGAGATGAAGCTCACGACCGAGATGGTCGAGCGGCTCGACGAGTTCATCGCCAGCATCAGGCTCACCGGGACGAAACCGAACTGACAGGGACTTTGGATCCCGATCCTTTTTCAATCGAGCAGGCCATTTGATCCTGCGGATACCGAAGATTTTAACAATACTTGAACCCAAAGGTATGATACGACACCATCGGTGACAGGAGCAGGTACGGATGCAGTGCAGTCTCTGTGGGGCCCCCGGAACCACCTTCACGAAGGCGGTGCACCCCCGCTATGGCGTTGTGTACCTCTGTGAGAAGTGCCGGGCACAGGACACGTCTGATCTCCGCCCCGCAGATCGGAGCTGCGCCTGCGACCCCGACTCCTTTCGCTGATCCTGCAGGTGATCCGAATCCAATCCCGATTCCCCATACATCTCTCGGGCACCGCAGCCGCCCTGGCCCTGATCGTGCTCGGAGCAGTCCTGCTAGCCGGTTGCACGAGCCAGAGCGAACCGATTATGTCGGTGAATACGCCGGCGCCGGCCGCCCCTTCTGCCTCCACCCTGCCCGTCGGCGTCACGGTCACAAAGCTCGAGGTCTTTCACTTCCACCCGACCCGACAGTGTATCTCCTGCGTCACCATCGGCGATTACGCGAACGCGACCCTCACGACCTACTTCGCCGACGAGCTCGCCTCCGGGAAGATCGTTTTCCGGCATATCAATGGCGAACTACCTGAGAACCAGGTTGAAGTCGAGCGGTACGGTGCATCCGGCTCGTCCCTCTGGATCGGCGTCTACACCTCCGACGGCACTTTCTACCCCGAGGAGAACCTCAAGGTCTGGTATCGGACCGATGATAAGGGGCGGTTCATGGATTACCTGAAGGGCGTGATCGAGAAGCGCCTTGCCGGCGACCTCACGCCCGCATGAGCCTCCTCGAAGTGATGGAGACGCTCGGGACGAGCAGCGTCCCGGTCGTCGCGGCGTTCTTCATCGGCCTGATGATGGCGATCTCACCCTGCCCATTGGCGACGAACCTGACCGCGGTCGCGTACATCGCTCAGCGGAGCGAGGGGAGCCGGCACACTCTCCTCGTGGGCTCCCTCTACACCCTCGGCCGGATGGCGGCGTATGTCGGGATTGCCGCGCTGATCGTCGTGCTCGGCCTGAACGTCCAGGCGATCGCGCAGTTCCTCCAGCTCTACGGCGAGCGCCTCCTCGGTCCGCTGCTCATCGTAATCGGCGTGGTGATGCTGGACCTCGTCGGCCTCCCCGTCTCGCTCGGCTCGGCGCGGTACCAGGCCGCCAAGCAGCGAATCACCGAGCGCCTCGCCGGGCGACGCTTCCTCGGCCCATTCCTCCTCGGTGTCCTGTTCGCCCTGAGCTTCTGCCCGTTCTCGGCGGTCCTCTACTTCGGCATGCTCATCCCGCTCGCGCTGCGCGAGCACGACCCCGTGATCGTGCCGTCGGTCTTCGCGATTGCCACGGGGCTTCCCGTCGTGGTCCTCTCGCTCCTGCTCGTCCAGGGGATCGCGACGGCCGGACGGGCCGTCCAGCAGGTGCAGACGGTCGAACGCTGGCTCAGGCGGGTGGTCGGCGTGGTCTTCATCCTCGCGGGCATCTACCTGATCGCCGTAATCTGGTTTCTCTAATGGGCGACTTCTGTAGGAATGGTCGTAGAAAATTCAACTCCCTGTTCTTAAATAGTCAAAACATATCAACATACGTAACTATGTTGCACAGCGACCTGACTGCCGCCACGAAAAACTTCTTCTCCGCGCTGAGCGACGAGACACGTCTCCGGATACTCTACCTGCTGCAGGAGCGGGGCGGCTTGTGCGTCAACGACATCAGCACGGCGATCGAGCGGGACCAGAGCCTCGTCTCGCACCACGTCCGATGCCTGCGGACCTGCGGTTTTCTCACCATGGAGAAGAACGGAAAATTCTCTATCTACTCACTGCGGAACGAACGGATCACCGACATCCTCGACCTCGCCGATCAGCATGTCCGGGAGATGTCGGAGCAGATCCTGCACTGCGACGTTGTCGCGGATCGATCGGAGCGCGCGAGAGTGTTCGCCATGTCTGGTCGGCGGGAGCCGGACGCCGGCGCCTGCACAACCCGGTCAGGACATCGACACCGGCTGATGGACCGGATCGGGACATCGGCCCGGGATCGCTGCCGGGATGCAGGGCTGACGCTGTTTGAGGACGACGTCCGGATCTTCATCCTCTGGGAGTTCGCCCGAACCGGCAAACCGCCGACCATCGGAGCGATCGAGGAACGCGTGGACGGCGCGTCCGGAAAGACCGTGCGCCAGGCTATCGCCCGCCTCGAGGCCGCCGATCTCCTCACGACCCGCGATGGGGTGATCACTGCGGCCTATCCGTTCTCCGCCGAACCGACCCGGCACTCCGTGATATTCGCCGAGGGCCAGGTGGTCCACGCCCTCTGCGCCACCGACGCGATTGGCATCCATTTCATGCTCGACGAGGAGATCACCATCCAGTCCCGCTGCCCCGAGTGCGAGAGCGATATCGTCCTGCTCCTCCGGGACGGGGCGATCGCCGAGCGAACCCCGGATGACCCCGTCGAGTTCGCCGCCGTTTCGAAGGACCGCAGCTGTACGGCCGAGACGTGTTGCCCCAACATCAACCTGTTCTGCGGCAGGGACCATGCGGACCGCTGGATCGATCGGCACCCGGAGTTCGCCGACGGCGAGATCTACACGCTCGAGGAGGCGCTCGAGGACGGCAGGATGATCTTCGGCGAGTTCCTGGCGCGGGTCGCGGTTGCCCGTGGGAGTTCGGGATGACGGACCCAACGGAGCAGCCATGCTCCTGCTGCCACCCGGACGCCGCTGGCGGCCAGATCTGCCGCGTCTGCAGAAATCCCGGTACTCTCGTCCCAGCGATCACCGTGGAGTCACTCGTCACGCCGGACCGCCGTATCCGGCTGGTGTCGAGCGATGGTTTCTCGGCCTGCCGCACTCCCAATTGCCAGGTTACGTACTTCGCCAACGAACGCAACGAGTACATCGACAAAGCCGACCTCGCCGTCAGGATCGGCGTTAAGGAGACCGACGACCCGGCACCCCTGTGCTACTGCTTCGGGTGGACGAAGAGGATGGTCGACGACGAGGTCGCCCGGACCGGCACGAGCTCGGCGGTCTGCGAGATCACGGATCGAATGCGGGCGACCGGGTGCGCTTGCGAGGTGACCAACCCCTCGGGCCGGTGCTGCCTCCCTGACGTCCAGGCTTACGTCGCCCACGCGGCGGAACGGGCAGCGATGACGAATTCGTTGGTACCCTCCACACCAGACGAACACCAGACCCTGAGACCACGATCATGAACCCGGACACAAACCTCGTTGAACAGTCACCATCACAGGGGGATACCGGGGATGAGGGCGAGCTCATCCGGGTCTGCATCGTTTCGGACGGCACGCTTGGAGATCGGGCGTTCGAGCAGTGCATGGCACGATTCCCGACGGAGTTCGCACTGGTCGAGCCGCTCCCGGCAACCGTCGTGGACGACGTTTCGATCGAGGTACCCCAGGCCGACCTCTACCTCTCGTACCTCCGCTCGCCCGCGCAGGCACTTGCGCTCGTCGAGAAGGGGCGGCCCGTGATCCTCGGCGTCTCGTTTGGGCCCGGCTTCGTCAGGCAGGCGCTGAGTTTCAATCCGGCCGTGATCGCCCCCGAGACCATGTGCTCGCTCGAGCCGACGACCGGGAATCACGCGCTCGACACATTCGCCAATGTTTTCGGTCGGCCGCAGTTCGCGGCCACGGTCCGCAACGGGAAGCTCGTGCGGCTTGATGTCGTCCGGGGATCGCCCTGCGGGTCGACCACCGCAGCCTCGACCGAGCTCATCGGCCAGTACCTCTCGCCGGAGACACTGCGCCATTTCGGCCTCCGGATCTGCCACCACTGCCGGGCGCCGCGCCTCGGGCGGACCTGCGATAAGGAGACTGCGGGACTGATCCATGTTCGAGAGCTCCTCCGGGCCCTGCCGCCCGAGGCGATCGACGCAGAGACAGCCGCGTACGGGGCGGAGTGCAGCCGGATCTACGACCGGCGGAAAGGGCAGCCCGACCCCGGCAATGTTCACCCCGATTCACCCAGCTCTACTACGGAGACTCATCATGGCTGAAACAACGAAACGGCTCTCATTCCTGGACCGCTACCTGACTCTCTGGATCTTCCTCGCGATGGCGATCGGGATCGGGCTCGGGTACTTCGTGCCCTGGATCCCGACGGTAATCACCGGATTTTCGGTCGGCACGACCTCGATCCCGATAGCGATAGGCCTGATCGTGATGATGTACCCGCCACTCGCGAAAGTCCGGTACGAGGAGCTCGGCACCGTCTTCCGCGATAAAAAGGTCCTGAGCCTATCGCTCGTCCTGAACTGGATTGTCGGGCCGATCCTGATGTTCGCGCTCGCGGCCCTCTTCCTCTCCGGCTATCCCGAACTGATGTACGGCCTGATTCTGGTCGGGCTCGCGCGGTGCATCGCGATGGTGATCGTCTGGAATGACCTCGCCGGCGGAAGCTGTGAATATTGCGCCGCGATCGTCGGTCTCAACTCGATCTTCCAGGTCTTTCTCTACTCGGTCTATGTGTACATCTTCATCACAGTCCTGCCACCGCTCCTCGGTATTGGGACGGGCACCGCCGTCGCGATTACGATCGGTGAGATCGCCGTCTCGGTCTTCATCTACCTCGGCATACCGTTCATTGCCGGCATCATAACCCGCTTTGCGCTGCTGCGCCGGAAAGGACGGGAGTGGTACGAGACCCGGTTCATCCCACGGATCTCACCGATCACGCTCGTCGCACTTCTGTTCACGATCATCGTGATGTTCAGCCTCAAGGGGGAGTACATCATTCAGGTGCCGCTCGACGTGGTACGCGTCGCCATCCCGCTGCTGTTCTACTTCGTGATCATGTTCTTCGTGGCGTTCTGGATGTCGTACAAACTCCGCGTCGACTACCCGCGCTCGGCCAGTCTCTCGTTTACGGCCGCGTCCAACAACTTCGAACTCGCGATCGCGGTCGCGGTCGCGGTCTTCGGGATCGGCTCGCAGGTCGCCTTCGCGACCGTGATCGGCCCGCTCGTCGAGGTGCCGGTGCTGATCAGCCTGGTCAACGTCGCGCTCTGGATCAAAAAGCGATGGTTCCCGGACGCACCCGGAGCGACGTGCGCCATCGACCAGGGGGTCATCTGAACCGTATCCGCTCTGCCCCGGCACGAGCGCGTCCCAAAAAGAGATAGGAGATGTCATGACACCCGTTGAACAGATTCAAAAGATGGGGACGACGATGAAAGAGATCCTGGGCCTGCACGGATCGGCGATCGGCGTTCCCCTGCTCAACCCAGGTGAACCGGTGTCCTGCGTGGACCCGGCCTCGACGGCCGTCCTCCAGGCGACGTGCGTCGACTCGACGATTATCCCGTTCCTCGAGCGCCGGCTCAACTACGGTCTCGGCTGCTACGGGTGTCGGGACGCGACCGACATCGGCCCGAACGAGACCGTTGTCGGGTTCCCGGCCGAGTTCCTGCCGGCGATCGTCGAGCACCTCGAGTACCTGAACAAGCGCGCCCTCCCCCATTCGCGCGAGAAGCATGCCTTCTTAGCCCTGAAGAAGGCGATTGTCGACGAGCACTCATGCGGGAGCACATGAGGGCATGACCCGGCAGCGTGTCCTCTTCATCTGTACGCACAACGCGGCCCGCTCGCAGATGGCCGAGGGCTACCTCCGGGCCCGGTACGGCGACCGGTACGAGGCCTTTTCCGCCGGCACGGTCGCCTCCACCGTGAGCCCGCTCGCGATCCGGGTCATGGCCGAGATCGGGATCGATATCTCCGGTCACCGGTCCAAGGACCTCGGGGAGTTCATCGGAGAGGAGATGGACGTCGTGGTCACGGTCTGCGACGCGGCCGCCGCGACCTGTCCGATGTTCTCCGGGGCGACGAGGACGATCCACGCGAGCTTCACCGACCCCGCCGCCACGACGGGAACGAATGAGGAGCGTATCGCCGTCTTTCGGTCGATTCGTGATGAGATAGCGGCCTGGATCGACGCCACCTTCGGGGGTGCGGCTCACGATTGAACCGCCATCGAGCCGCAAGGTCCGGCCTCACCCGGACTATCCACCCGAGGAGGGGCGGTACCTCCGCGGCAACGACTTCTCGCCGGTCGCGGTCGTGATCATTCTGAACACGGACGAGGACAAGATCCTGCCCGAGATCGAGGCGATGGTCCGAGCCGGCGTCGAGAGCGGGGCCGCGCTCTCGGGCACGGTCCAGACCCCGAACATCGGGTTCGAGAAGATCATCTGGAACATCGTCGGCAATCCGAACATCCGGTACCTCGTCCTCGGCGGTCCCGAGTCCGCGGGCCATGCCACTGGCGCCGCACTTAAGGCGCTCTTTGCGAACGGCATCGATGCGAAGTCCCGGATCATCGGCTCGGACGCCCCGTTCCCGGTCCTCTACAACGTTCCCCGCGAGGTCGTGGAACGGTTCCTCGACCAGGTGACTCTCGTCGACTGCCAGTTCCAGGACGTCCCGACCCTCAGCGAGGCGGTCCGCGCCTGCTACCAGGAGACGCCCACCGAGTTCCGCGGACAGTTCCTCTGCGATCCAGGTGTGTACCCCGCCGAACCTATCGGCGGAAGACTGACCTGGAAGGTCACGCAGCCGTGGGCCGTGCCGAAGGACGAGAAGGAGGCGGCCGCCAAGGAACGGGCGCTGGCCCTCATCGAACGCTTGAAGGCGAGAAACGCGCAGCGCCGGCAGGGAGGCTGAAACGCAGGGTCGGCCCGGCGGGACGAACGAACAGGCCCTTCGAGGAAGGCTAAGTTCGATACACTCCCGACCAGAAAACCTGACAACCACCATTCTATCTCCACCAGATCACAAGTTTTATTGAATCGAATTCACCATTGGAGGAACACATGTTGAAGATCGAAGTACTCGGAACCGGGTGCGCGAAATGCAAGCGGCTGTTTGCCAACCTGCAGGAGGCGGTGAAGGCCCTGGGGGTTGAAGCAGAGTTGACCAAGGTCGAGTCGATAGACGAGATCGTCGAACGCGGCGTCATGAGCACGCCCGCCCTCTTCATTGACGGGAAGATGCGGTTCTCGGGCCGGGTTCCGACTGTGGATGAACTAAAAAGGCTCCTTGAGGGGTAGGACGATGACCGAGACACCCACCTGCTCATGCGGGTCAAAGGAACCAGCACGGCTCATCTTCCCGTGCGCCGGCCAGGCAAACACGGGCCAGCTCTCGAACCTCGCGGCCGTCGAACTGACCGAGGAGGGGTACGGCAGCATCGCCTGCGTCGCCAAGCTGGCAGTCGGGGACGAGGGCCTGGTGAAGGGCGCGAAGAACGCCGACGAGGTTGTCGTGATCGACGGGTGCGCGCTGCACTGCGCAAAGAAGATCGCGCTCGCACAGGGCGTGGTGCCCGCCCAGCACGTCGTCGTGACCGACCTCGGGATTGCGAAAGGGCCGTCGAAGGACTACATCCTCGAAGACGTCGAGACCGTAGTCTCGGCGTGCTGGCAGGGGATCGGGCGGGACGCGCACGCCCCAGGGCCGGAACGAAAGGACGAGGGGGCGGGCTGCGGGTGCGGTGGAGGCTGCTGAACGACGATGACGACCACCCGGGATACGAGCGGCGAGGACGAGGTGCTACGGTGGGCCGCAGAGTACGCCCGGGAGCACGGGTGGGTGCTGAACCCCGACGGCAGGGTGCGGGCCATCGTGGTGAGCGGCCTTGCCCGGAACGAGAAGCGGTTCGGTGCGCGGTACTGCCCGTGCCGGATCCGATCCGGTGACGAGGAGAGAGACCAGGCGATCATCTGCCCGTGTATCTACCACAGGGATGAGATCGAGCGGGACGGTCACTGTCACTGTCGGCTCTACTACCGGAAAGACGCAACGGTCACGAGACCCGGGACGGACGAGATGGACGATTCACACCATGGAGAAATGAATGTATGAAGATCTGCTGATCAGCGCCCTCATGGGCGGTGCCACGGCCCTCGTGGAGTATGTCTCGGCGCACGTGGCAACCTGCCTTATCCCGGCATTCTTCATCGCTGGTGCTATGAACGCGCTCCTCCATAAGGAGGCGATCACGAAGTACCTCGGGGAGAAGACGCCGCGGTACATCGCCTACCCGGTGGCGGTCGTCTCCGGCCTCCTTCTCGCCGTCTGCTCCTGCACAATCCTCCCGCTCTTCGCGGGGATCAAGAAGAAGGGCGCGGGGATCGGGCCGGCGATCGCGTTCCTCTACACGGCCCCGGGGACGAACATCCTCGCCGTCTCCCTCACCTGGAGCGTGATCGGCGCAGACTTCGCCCTCTCGCGCATCACCCTCTCGATCATCTTCGCGGTGATCATCGGCCTGGTCATCTCGATGCTCTTCCCGGAGAAGCGGCCTCCTGAGGTGACGCCGGATGCCCCGATTGCGTGTGCGTGCGGTTCGGGTGAGGAAGCGCCGACCAATCAGAGAAACGTCGTGCTGTTCATCGCCAGCCTCGTTGCCGTCCTCTTCGTCGGCACCTGGAACATCTTCATGGAGAACACGCTTGAGGGGATCCCGCTCCGGTTCGTCATCCTCCCGTTCCTCGTCGCCCTCGTTGCGATCGAGGCCTGGAAATGGTTCGGCCAGGACGAGCGTCAGATGTGGCTCTCCGAGACCTGGGACTTCATGAAGAAGATCTTTCCCCTGCTCTTCGCGGGGATCTTCGTCGCCGGCGTGCTGACGGCGCTCCTGCCGGAGAACATCCTGGGAACGTATCTCGGGGAGAACACGATCATGGCGAACTTCATCGCGGTCCTCTTCGGGACGTTCATGTACTTCCCGACGCTCGTCGAGGTGCCGATGGCGAAGATGTTCCTCGACCTCGGGATGGCACGCGGGCCCCTGCTCGCCTACGTCCTCGCGGACCCGGTGATCTCGCTGCCGAGCATTCTGGTCGTCCGTAAGTTCATGGGCACGAAGCAGACCATCGTGTACGTGGTCCTGATCGTTTGCTTCTGCACGCTCGCCGGGTTCATCTACGGCTCGTTCGTGTAGGCCGGAAGGAACAACCCATATCCCCGATCCCCGACGCGATACAACGCCCCCCACACCGGCCGAAAGAACCGATCCTGACCGGACGGTCCTCGATCGAGCTCCTCGCCACCGGGCTCGTCATGGCCCTCACGACGGCCGGCGTCTTCGGCTGGTAAATCGCCGCCTGGCCGGAGCCGGCAGCGAAGGCCGGCACCATGGCCTTTTCGGTCTTCGTCATCACGCAGATGCTGCTCGCCATGGCCTTCAGCGCGTCGCGGGAGCGATCCCTTCTGAAGACCGGGCTCTTCAAGAATCGGTGGCTCTGGCTCTCCATCGGGTTCGGGGCCGCCGCCCAGGTCCTGATCACCGAGTGGAGACCGCTTCAGGCGGTCTTTGGGACAGTGTCTCTTGCCCTCACCGACTGGCTCGTCGTCCTCACGGTCGCCGCTGTCGCGGGTGTGGTCCCCGAAGGGGCGAAGCTGGCACGACACGCCCGGACCGGGCTGGAAAGCGGGGTATAATCCGCCCCTGCATCGACCCGTCCCATAAAGACAGCACTCGAGACAGGTCGGGTTTCGCCGACTGAACTGCCGGGCGGGACAAGGAGCGTGAATCCCGCATTGGGGGGACGGTCCGATGGACGGTATGGAAGAGAGGTGACAAGGAGCCGTTTCTCCTCGCTCCGTGCCCCACCGTCGCCTCGTGTAGGCGGAGAGGTGATGGCTGGACGTCACGAATCCGAAACCGGGCCGGACGAGGAGATGTACGAGGTCACTCGCCTGCCGGAGTTCGCCCTCGCCCACCCGAAGGGCTCCTTCGGAAACAACAGGTGCACCAACTGCGGGGAATACGTCTTCGAACACTATCTCCAGATGGGCGACGGCAAACCGCGCTGCATTCCGCGCTCGGCTCTTTCTGCTGGGCTATGCCGCCCTGACGTCGATCTCGACCTCCCTCGCGCTCAACCTCTTCACGGCGCTCACGGCCTCTATCGTCTACTACCAGTCGGGGCTGATCGACGTCCGGTTCGCGCTCTGGTTCGTCCCGGGCATCTGTCTCGGCGCATTTCTTGGCGGGGTCATCTATGCGTACATCGATCCGAAGATCCTGATGTGGCTCTTCGTCATCTTCCTGCTCGGTGCCGGGGCCCGAATGATCTCCACGTACTGGGAGAAGGGGGCGGCCGAAGAAACCTGCCCCCTGCGGTACCCGAACTGAATGTACGCCCTGATCGTGGTCTTCAGCTTCGTCGTCGGCATCATTTCCGGACTGCTCGGGGTCGGAGGCGGGATCCTGATCGTGCCCTTTCTGATCTTCCTCTGCCGTTACCCGACGAAGAACTCCGCCGGGGTGGTCAGTTTTATCGTGATCTTCTCGTCCCTCTTCGGCGTGGCCGGCCACCTGACGACAGGGGCCCTCGATCTTCCCCTGATTCTCGGAACAGGTGTCGCCGTTGTCATCGGCGCCACGATCGGATCCCGGAGCATGGTGAAGCTCCCGGGCAGATACATCAAGGTGGGGTTCGGCGTGATCCTCTGGGTCTTTGCGATCCAGCTGATCCTCAAACTGACCGATCTCCTCGAATTTTTCCTGTTGCCATCGGCGGAGTTCGTGCGGCTCAATCTCGTGATTTCAACTTTTTTTCCATACATTTATGTACGATGGCACGATAGAAGAGCCTGGGAATCGTCATGGACGGATATGCAGGAAACATGGTCTTTGTCGACCTCTCTGCGGGGACGGTCGCTATCCAACCCACCCCCCTCGATCTCAAGCGGGAGTACCTTGGCGGACGGGGTTTCGGCATCCGGTTGCTGACCGACCTGGTCGACCCGCAGACGGAGCCGCTAAGCGAGAAGAATGCCGTCATCTTCGCCTCCGGTCCGCTGACCGGGACCGGCATCCCGCTGGGGAGCCGGTACGAGGTCTCGACGATCTCGCCGCTGACCGGCACTGCGTCCAGTGCCAACAGCGGCGGAGTCTTCGGCTGGAAGATGAAGAAGGCTGGGTTCGACGCCGTGGTCGTAACCGGTCGGTCAGCAAAACCGGTCTACCTTCTGCTGGACAACGGGAAGGCCGAGCTCCGCGATGCCGCTCACCTCTGGGGAAAGACGACCGGGCAGACCACGGACGCCATCGTCGAGGAGCTCGGTGACAAGACAGTCCGGGTCAGCTGTATCGGACCGTCAGGAGAGAAGCTCGTGCGGTTCGCCTGCATCATCAATGAGAAGACGAGGGCGGCCGGCCGCGGAGGCATGGGAGCGGTCCTCGGGTTCAAGAACCTGAAGGCGATCGCGGCCCGGGGCGACCGGCCGATCGAGGTCGCGGATGAAGCGCGGCTCGATGTGGTCAAAGAACGCGTGCGCGCAAAGATCCAGGAGAACGGGATCGAGCAGGCACTGCATAACTACGGTACGGCAGTGCTGGTCAACATCATCAACGAAAACTACGTCCTGCCGACACGGAACTTCCAGACCGCCCGCTTCCCGAACGCCGAGAATGTTTCGGGCGAGACGATCGCAAAGACGATCCTGAAAAGGCCGAAGGGGTGTTATGCCTGTATCGTGCAATGTGGCCGGGTACACGAGTTCGACGGCGAGGCCGGTGAGGGGCCGGAGTACGAACCCGATTGGGCGTTCGGGCCCGACTGCGGGATCGACGACCTCAAGGCAGTCGTCCGGGCGAACAACATCTGCAACGAGTACGGGCTCGACGCGATCTCGGCGCCGGCCACGATCGCCTGCCTGATGGAGATGGTCGAGAAAGGCTACGTGGACCACCCGATCCGGTTCGGCGATGCCGCGGGGATGCTGGCCCTGGTGAAGCAGATTGCGACCCGCGAAGGGATTGGCGACGAACTCGCCGAGGGCTCCTACCGGTTCGCCGAGAAGTACGGGCATCCCGAACTCTCGATGAGTTCCAAGAAGCAGGAGCTGCCGGCCTACGACCCCCGGGGGATCCAGGGGTATGGACTCGCAACGGCGACGTCGGTCCGCGGCGGGGACCACGTCTACGGGTACATGATCTCGCCCGAGGTGCTCGGGGCGCCGGAGAAACTCGACCCGTATGTAACCGAAGGAAAGGCCCAGTGGGTCAAGACGTTCCAGGACCTGACCGCGGCCATCGATGCGTCGGGCATGTGCCTCTTTACCTCGTTCGCCCTCGACGCACAGGACTACGCGGACCTGATTGCCACGACCACCGGCATGCCGATCGATACAACTGAACTGCTGAGGATCGGCGAGCGGATCTGGAACCTCCAGAAGCTCTTCAATATCAAACGGGGCTTTGGCCGGAGCGACGACACCCTGCCGGCGCGCCTGCTGAACGAGCCGCTCCAGGAAGGGGCTCCCAAGGGCCAGGTCTGGCGACGGGACGAGATGCTCGACGAGTATTACGCCCTCCGGGGCTGGGACACCGATGGGATCCCGACTCGTGAGAAGGTAGAGGAACTCGGGCTCGCATAGCGCCGGGAACGGGTCGATGCTACAGGTGACGGGGAAGAACGAGAGGTACCGACGGCAGGTGGACCTTGTCGGAGCGGACGGGCAGGCAGCACTCGGCAGGGCGAGGGTCGTGATCGCGGGTGCGGGAGGGCTCGGCTCCGCGATAGCCCTCTACTCTGCCGCTGCGGGGATCGGGCAGATTCGGATCATCGACTGCGATACGGTGGAGGTGAGCAACCTCAACCGGCAGATCCTGTACCGGACCGGGGACATTGGGACGGAAAAAGTAACGGCGGCGGCCAAGGATTTGCGTGCCCTCAACCCCGGGATCGAGATCGAACCGGTGCAAACGAGGATCACGGCCGAGACTGCCGAGTCCCTGGTGGAGGGCGCGGACCTCGTCCTCGACGCACTGGACAATTACCCGGCCCGGTACGCCCTCGCTCACGCCGCGTGGGATCGGGGAATCCCGTACTTCCATGGCGCGGTGCATGGGATGTACGGCCAGGCGAGCACAATTATTCCGGGCCAATCACCCTGCCTGCGGTGCATCGTGCCCTCGCCGCCGGCGTCGGGCGCGACGCCGATCCTCGGTGTGACGACCGGGGTGATCGGGTCGATCCAGGCGACGGAGGCGATTAAGTATCTCACGAACCGGGGCACCCTGCTCCTGGGGCGCGTGCTGTTCTGGGACGGAACCCGGACGGAAGTCGAGATTCTTTCGATCCAGGGAGACCCGGTCTGTCCGGTGTGTGGAGGAGTGAGCTGATGGTCGAAGGCGGGAGAGAGACAAACAGAACCGGGAGCGTAATGACCGTCACGGTCAAGTCGTTTGCGACCTTCCGCGAGGTGATGGAGATGCAGATCGTCCTTCCGTTCCCTGAGGGGGCGACCGTGCGAACCCTTCTCGCCGATCTCACGTCGCGGTTTGACAGGCTCGACGAGCAGCTCTTCGCCGCGCCAGGAACCCTCCGGGACTTCGTGAACATTCTCAAGAACGGAAGAAATATTGATTTCCTGGCAGGCCTGGAAACGTCACTCGAAGACGGAGATGTGATCGCACTCTTTCCGCCGCTCGCCGGGGGGTAGCGACCCCCTTCGAACACCGGGGCGGCACCGGGCTGGCTGGATCGAACGACTCCGACTGGGGTACGCGCAGCATTGGGACGAAAGACAGGAACGCCGGAATCCGGCCTTGCAGCTGTTCGGAGGAGGGACCGGTCACTCGCCCGACATGAGGGAGAATGTAACGAGTGGGACGCACGGGAATCCTGACGAGGCCTCCCCGGCAGAGGTGGAAACGGCCCAGGGCGACCCGATGGCCCTGCCCGGGGTGGAGGCGGCGATCTTCGGGATCGCGAATTACTGTCCCGTCACCCTCGTCGGGACGAAGGTGATCGAGACCGTCTGTGGGGACGAACGATCGGTCCCCATCAGCAACGCCGAGCGGGTCCTCCGGTCCAACGTCCGGCTCGGGTACGGGATCGCGCTGGCCGGCTTCTTCTGCCCGATCTTCTGGATCTCGTATCTCGCCGGCGTGACCGGCGTGGAGCTGCGGTGGCATGCGGCTGCATCGGGCCTCATCGCGTTCTCCGGTCTTCTCCTCGCGGGGTGGAACCGGCATCATCTCGGCCGGCTCAGGCATGCCGCGGAATTATCCGGACGACCGATAGATCACCGTCGAAAAAGATGAGAGGGGCACAGATGCGAGTTGGGACCGTAAATCGAATATTTTCGAGCAATACAAGAGTGGTTCCATCCATCCCCCATCGAATGGTGACAGATTATGCAGGCTGAACGTGGCGCGGCGATCCACCTGGATCTCCCCTTTTACCGGCAGCACTGGGACTTCACGTGCGGGCCGGCATCTTTGATGATGGCCATGAAGCACCTGGACGATGGAGTGCACCCAGACAGGGATCTGGAGATCGACATCTGGCGGGAGGCCACCTTCGTCGCGGCACGAGGGACGAGCCGATACGGTCTGGCGTATGCCGCGGCCGTTCGCGGGTTCATGGCCAGGACCACCAGCAATAGCGGGGGCATCGATTTCCAGGAACGGCTTGCTTCGACCCTCGACGCATCGGATATGCAACTGCTCCGGGATCAGTTCGCCGAGCGACGAGCGCGGTGCTTGAAGCTGCACGTGCAGGAAGGACAGGAGACGATCACCGGCAGCACCATCCGTCGATCCCTTGAGAGCGACCGCGTGCCGCTGATCGTCACGAGCGCGCTGTTCTACTGCGACGACGACCTCCCCCACTGGGTCGCGGTGACCGGGATGGACGACGCGTTCCTGTACTTCAACAACCCCGACGACACCTGGCCCCGGCGTCGAAGGTTCGCGCTGGCCGAACTTGAGCAGTTTGTCGGGTACCACGGCGACCAGTCCCTGGTAGAGGTCTGGAGAGATTGAAACCCCCGACGGTCTCTCCTGTCGCAACCCCCGCGGTCATCAACCTCATCGCCGGGGGGCCGAAGACCGACGCCCGACGATCGGTATCCCCGCCGATACCGTCTGCAACATCACGAACCGGGAAGTCTACCTGATGGGTTCGAATATTGTCGGGATGGTGATCATGCTCATCGGGGTCTTCTCCCCGGACTTCTGGTATTCCCCCTATATCGGCGTGAGGTGAGGGGAACTGATGTGGAATGCCATCCACTCCGGCCCACTCATCCTCTTTGGCGCCGTGGATCTGGCCTGGTACCGGAATGATCTTGAGACCCATCGGAGAAAACTGCCCGAATCGCTAAGGTCGGCGCGGAGCAGGGACCAATAGAGCGGGACCCAGGTACGATCCCCTTCCGGTACTTGGTTCGCAGGGATGGCGGTATCTGATTGAGCACTATCCAACCCTCTTCAAGGCGCTCTCCGACGCGACACGGTTCCGCATGGTAATCCTCCTTTTGGACCTCGAACTCTGATTTACGCAGATCCAGTTCGCCCTCGGTGTTCCCTAATCAACGGTCTCGACGCACCTGACTGTGCTCAGGAATGCGGAGCTGGTGACGGACCGCCGGGACGACGCCTGGGTTTACTCCACGCTGTCCACTCCCAAGAGCCCGGTCGAGGAGGCGCTCTTCGAAGTCTTTCGCGAGGGTCTCAGGACGGAGTAGCCGTTCATGGCCGATCTCGCGAAGAGCATGGTCTGCCTCGACGAGCCCCGTGCTACCATCGTGACGCTGCGCCGCGCCGGTTGTGCCGCGAAAGCACCGGGGCGGGACGAATATAATGAGGAGAGCGACCCGGTTCAGCCCCGGGCCACGAGGACTGCAGACGCGCCGGCCTTCTTCACTTCCGTCGCGATCTGGGCGATCGAGACGGTCGCCGGGTCATAGCTGACCTTCATCTGGTTCGTGATCGGGTTCAGGAAAATGGTCGCCATCCCATTCAACGCCTTGACCCGCTTCTCCACGATCGCGCCCGAGCAGGTGCACCCGAGCCCCTCGATCCGGAACGTCGCGGTCTCGAGGCCTGCCGGCGGAATCCCTGCGGCGGGAGTTACCCGCACCTCGGGCGCGGATGTCTCCGGGGAGCAGCACGAAGATGCGCCGCCAGTCGGCACCGCGTCACTCGCCGCAGGCCCGCAGCAGCCCCTCGGTACGGGCGCGTCGTCGACAAGGATCGATGGCGCCAACTGAAAGTCGACCTGCGGTTCCCCGCAGGCGCAGCTGCCGGATGACGCAGGAGACGCGGCCGGAGCAGCAATCGGCGACATGGGAACGGGGGCTGGAGGCGCCACGACTGCGGACGGCGCGGGCTCGTTCCTACTCTTCCAGGTCAGGAGCCGCAGGGCGTTCAGGATCACGAAGACCGCGGACCCCTCGTTCAGGAGCAGGCCGGAGACCAGACCAAGGTAGCCGAGCAGGGCCGCGACGACCATGAAGGCGACATTGATCAGCGAGACCGCGATGTTCTGCCGGATGACCGAGACCGTACGGTGCGAGAGCTCGCGCACGTACGCGAGCTTCGCGAGGTCATCGGACATCAGGACCACGTCGCCGGCCTCGATCGCGATGTCCGTGCCGGCCGCGCCCATGGCGATCCCGACGTCCGCGACGGCCATGGCCGGGGCGTCGTTGATCCCGTCGCCGACCATAGCCACGGAGCCGTACTGCGCCTTCAGCTGCCGAATAGCGTCGATCTTGTCCGTCGGCAGGAGCTGCGCCCGGTACTCGTCTACGCCGACGCGGCGCGCGATGGCTCTCGCCGATCGTTCGTTGTCCCCGGTCAGCATCACGGTCCGGACGCCGGCACGCGAGAGCCGCTGCAGAGCCTCTACCGCGCCGGTTCGCACCTCGTCGGCGATCGCGATGAGGCCGGCGAGCTGGCCGCCGCGGCTCACGAGGACCACGGTGCGGCCCTCGCCCTCGAGCCGCGTGACGGCTTCGTCAGCCCTGTCCGTGTCGATACCCTGCTCGGAGAGGGCGCGGGGGCTCCCTATCCGGCAGACCTGGCCGTCGACGGTGGCCGAGACCCCGCGCCCGGCTCTCTCCTGGAACTCTTCTGCCGGTCGGTTCGAGAACGTCCCGCTCTCCCGTGCCTTCCGGACGATCGCCGCCGCGAGCGGATGGCCGGAGCGCGACTCGATGCAGCTGGCGAGGTCGAGGAGATCCGTATCGCTGAGATCGCCGAAGGTCACGACATCCGTGACCGCGGGCCGACCGATAGTCAGGGTCCCGGTCTTGTCGAACGCGATGACCTTCACCGTGTCGACGACCTCCAGGTACGAGCCGCCTTTGAAGACCGTCCCGTTCTTTGCGGCGTTCGCCATCGCGCCGACGACCGCGACGGGGACCGAGAGGGCGAGGCCGCACGAGCACGAGACCACGAAGACGACGAGCCCCCTGTAGATGAACGGGTACCACTCCGCACCGAAGAAGAGCGGCGGAACGGTCGCAACCAGGACGCCGAGGACGAACATGGCCGGCGTGTACCACTTCCCGAACGAGTCCGAGAACCGCTGGTACGACGTCCGCTTCGCCTGTGCCTCCTCGACCGAGAGGATGATCCGTGAGAGCATCGTCTCGGACGCCGGCTTCGTGACCCGGACCTCAAGCGAGCCGTTCTGGTTGATGGTCCCGGCGAAGACCTCCTCGCCGGGGCCGCGGTGGACGGGCACGGGTTCGCCCGTCACGGCGGCCTGGTCGACATACGACGAACCCACAGCGACCGTGCCGTCGACAGGGATCCGCTCGCCCGGGCGGACAATAACCGTCTCGCCGACGCCAATCATCTCGACCGCATAGATGGATTCGCAGCCGTTGCGGCGGACCAGCGCTTCCCTTGGCACGAGCGCCATGAGCGAACGGATCGCGCCCCGTGCCTTGTCCACGGCATAGGATTCGAGGACGTCGCCCAGGGAGTAGACGACGATCAGCACGGCGGCCTCGCCCCACAGACCGAGCGCCATCGCGCCGACCGAGCCGATCAGCATCAGGAGATGGATCGTTGGCGTCATGTTCCGGAGTGCGATCAGTGCCTTCCTCGCCGGGTAATAGACGCCGATCAGGACGGCGATGAGATACAGGATATTAACGTAGAGGATCGGCGTCCCGAGGTAGTCGGCGACGAACGCGATGACCGCGGTGATGAAGCTCCCGTACAGGGCGAGCTGCTGCGGCTCACGCCACCAGGTGCTCTTCCGCCCCTCGCTCCGCACGAGCGAGGCTGTCATCCCCGTCTCTGCGACGGTCCGGATGATCTCCTGAACGCCTGTGACTGACGGGTCGTAGGCGATGCGCGCCTGGCCGGTGACGGGCGTGATCTCCTGGCCGCGAACACCGGCGAGCGCGTTCAGCTTCCGGGCAAGGAGGTCGGCGTTGCAGGTGCAGTCCATGCCCTGGATCTGAAGTGTGACCGTCTCCAGCCCGGTTTCGTCGGCGGGGAGGGTAGCTGCCGGGGCCGGGATCGTGCCCTCTCCAAAGCAGCAGGATGCAGGCGCTTCAGGGGCAGGGCAGCAGGACTGGGCTGGCGCTGCCGCTGGTGAACAGCAGGAGATGGTAGGCTCGGGCGCCCCGCAGCAGGGCACACCGCTGCGCCGGTCGGCCGCGGTCATGATCGCGGCCGCGATCATGGACTCGGGCAGCTCCTCGTGCACCTCGTCGCCGACTGTCACCGTCCGGCAGCTGCAGGGCACGCCGACGAGATCGCCGCAGGAGGGGCAGTCCGAGACTGCGGCCATACCGCCGACCAGTTCCTCGACAAGCGTGCCGTCGACCAGGACCTCGTTCGAGTGCGCGATCTCATCGGGCGGGAGCTCCACCTCGCGGAGCTCGAGCTCGATTCCCTGTGCCACGACGACGGGGCGCATCGCTTCGACCGCCGCCCTGACGTTTTTTCCTGTCGTTTTGCAACGGTCGCAGGTCTCGCCTCCGACGGCGAGGCGGCGCCATTCGACAATAAGTGGAGTCATGCTCTGTCCACTGCCTCGAGCACGGCCCTGATGACCGTCTCGATCTCGCTGTATTTCACCTCGGCCCGGCCGTCCTTGACAATGCCGAGGTCGATGGCCTTGATGCGGATTGACGGCTCGACGCCGGCCTCGGCCGCTTTTTTACTGCCGCAGCAGTCCTCGCATCCGTCGAGCGCGACCACGAGATCTGCGTCGTCGGCCGCGACCGCGATCGCGGCGGGCCCTGCCTGTGCGCGGACCCATTCGGTCCGCCCGGGCCGACGCATGAGCAGCTGCTGACCGACAGCCGTCGTGAGCCGTCCCACATTCGAGAGGCCCGAGCAGGTGATCAGCGTGACCGTCATCTCATCACCCACAGCAGCTGCTGCTGCCGCTGCCGCATCCACAATCCCCATCATTGGTGGCCGGCGGCTGCTTTCTGTCGCTTCCGGTGGAAGGCGCCGTCTCCGCGGCCGTCACCACCCGGTCGATCTCCTCGTCCCTGAGGGTCAGGTCGCCGCTCTTTTCGATCCCGAGGTCGCTGACCACCACGTGCCGGTTCGGAGTGACCCCGACCGCCTCGAGAGTCTTCTTCGCGCAGCCGACCTCGCAGCCGTCGATTGCGACGACTTCGTCGGCCAGCCTCGCCGCCGTGACGAAGCCCTTCTGTCCGCTCCCGAGGCCGCCGAGGCAGCCGATCCGGCCGGTGCCGCGCTGAGTCATGCGCACAGCGGCCGCGTTCGCGAGCTGGCCGGTGTTCGACGCGCCGGCACAGCCGTAGATAGCGGTCCGTTTTGGCAGCTGTTCGACCATCGACTAGGCTCCCGCGGTCAGTAGTTCTCTGATCTCCTTGACGGATGGCACTCGCCCCGCGACCTTCGTCTCGCCGTCGATCACGAGCGCCGGGGTGAAGATGATCCCCCGGTTCATGATCTCGACGATGTCGTCCACCTTGACAACCTCTGCCGTGAGGTCCATCTCCCGGACCGCTTCTGTAACATGCTTCTCGAGCTGGTGGCACTTGGCACACCCGTTACCGAAGATTTCAACTTTCATTTGATGCCTCCCTGACTGTTCCATCGTCCATATTCCCGATACACGGCCCTGGCATAGGCCTCGGCAGCGGGCGGTGGGACGTAGTTGTAGACCTTCACACGCTTGATCAGCTCGGCCCGGACCGCCGACTCATCAATCAACCCGAGGTCGCGCACCTCGGCAAAGACGAGATCGAGCATGGCGAGCCCGACAGTCACGCCGTATACCTCGACCGGCTTCACGCGCCGCATCGCGTCCGCGGCGCAGCACGGTATGTCGTTGTTCTTCATCTCGTCATCTCACGATCCAGTTGAAGAGATAGCCCACCGCGATGATCCCCGTCCCGACAACGCCGATGAAGACCGCAAGCAGGCGCGGCTTGAGGATCTTCCGAAGCAGGATCATCTCGGGCAGCGAGAGCGCCGTCACGGCCATCATGAATGCGAGGGCCGTGCCGAGCGCGACGCCGGCGCGGGTCAGCTCGGAGACGAGCGGCAGGATTCCGGCCGCGTTCGAGTAGAGCGGGATCCCGATCAGCACGGCGATGATCACTGAGAGCGGGTTGCCAGGCCCGGCGTACTCCGCCAGAGCGCCGGCCGGGATCCAGCCGTGCATCAAGGCGCCGATCCCGATGCCGATCACGACGTAGAGCCAGATCCGTTTGAGGATGTCGAGTGACGCTTCCCACGACCCGACGAGACGCTCCCTGAGCGTCGGCTTTTCACCTTCGCCGCCGGAGGGGCCGACCCTGATCTGGTAGACATACTCCTCGACGTACTGCTCCATGCCGAGCCGGCCGATCACGATCCCCGCGACGATCGCGATGCTCAGGCCGGCCGCAATGTAGATCAGCGCAATCTGCCATCCGAAGAGGCCCCAGAGCATGCCGAGTGCGATCTCATTGACCATCGGCGCCGAGATCAGGAACGAGAATGTGACCCCGAGCGGGATCCCGGCCTCGACAAAGCCGATGAAGAGCGGCACGGCCGAGCAGGAGCAGAACGGCGTCACGATCCCGAGGAGCGCGGCCAGGCCGTTGCCAACGACGGTCGAGCCCTTCCGCTCTGCCAGCCACGCCCGCGTCTTTTCCGGCGAGAAGAAACTCCGAATGAACGTGATCGCGAAGATGATCACGACCAGGAGGATGAAGATCTTGACCGTGTCGAAGAGGAAGAAGTTCAGGGCAGAGGCGGCCGGCGATGTCGGGGATAGTCCGAGGAGGCTGTACGTGAACCAGTCCACGGCCGCCTGCCAGGGCTCAAAGACCATCGGCAGCACCTCCCGCTATGCGCCTGTTCCGTTCAATCGCGGGTATGGCTCTCACCCCGCAGCATCGCCATGCAGGGGTATCCCCCGCCGCGCGTCATGCATTTCATCCGCCGCCGCATCATGAACGCCATCACGACGCCGGCCCCGACGGCAAACAGGAGCAGCAGCCCGAGTATGAGCAGCACCGTTCGCCCGATGGTCAGACTGATGAGTATGTCGTCCATGTCTATCTCCACTCCAACAAAGAAGGTACAGAGTTCAACATAATTTGAATGCCCATTAACTTGAAAGCTCTTCCGAAATTTATATCTTGTGATTTCACGTATTGTTGAACTCAATGACGACACTTCCAGCGGAGGTTGACTGCCAGCTCGCGCTCCTGGGCGGTGTGGATGGGCTCGTGCGCCGGCTGCCGAGCGGGGAGTCGCTCGCATCGGCCAGTCTCGTCCATCACGCGCTCTCCGAGCCGCTCCGCCTGAAGATAGCCCATGCACTCGCCATCCAGCCGCTCTGTGTCTGCGTGATCCGGGATATCGTCGGGATCGCGGACTCGAAACTCTCGTATCACCTGAACCAGCTCAAGAAGGCAGACCTCATCGTGGGTGAGCAGCAGGGCAGTTGGATCATTTACCGCCTCACGCCTCGGGGTGAGCAGTGCATGGCGATGGGGTATCCACCGCTTGAGTAGGGGAGAGGGACGTCAGACCCGACCCCCGGCCCCGCGAGAGAGGCTGTTCTTCATCACGTTCTTATCTGCAGAATTCGTGGCAAACATGGAAAGGGGTATGAGGGAACGAGTCGCTCTGGCGGCTCAACCAGCCCATCATGGACGTCAGCTTGAACCTGGCGCGGCAATCGGCGGCATGCATGGAGATAGAGACGGTCAGCCGACAATGTGGGACCGCCGGGACGAAGGGGGAGCTTAGGGACGTGATCGCGGATACCGCCTCCCGGTATTCCCCCTTCGACCTCCAGGCGATCGGGGCCGGTATAAAAAGAGGTCGACCGCTTTCCCTGGCCGTATCGCGAATCGCTCCAACCGTTCTAGGCAGAGCAGATCGTCGGCTCATACCACATATGCCTGCTCCTTCGGCGGAAGGGGGCCTTTCCGAGGATGATGGCTCCGATTGTCGACCAGAACGATGCCACGCATTCTGGGAGATGGGGCCGGACGTCTCTCTCCTGGGAGACGAGCGCCTGAGCGAGAGAGCCTCACGGTCGGATGCGTCCTTCGCCATCCCGATCTCCTCGGAAGAAGCATGCAACGGCCCGGCGACATCGAACGAGTTCCCGCTCCCCATGAAATTGCAGACCCCGGTCTTCATCGTCGGTCACGGAGTGTATCTGCGACGCTCGGCAGAAGGGTGGCGGTCCGGGAGGGGGAGGACGAAAGGGCCCCTCCCCCTCCCGGGGATCACCGTTATCAGGGTCCGAACGCCATCCGAGAACATGGCACCAGCAGAAGATCCGGAATCCATGGTCCACATCCCGGCGGGGACCGTCGCCGTCGGGGGGGGGGCGGTATGAATAGGGAGACAGGAAGACGGAGGTGCGAAGGATGAGGTGGACTGAGATCGAGGTCTCGACCGGGTCGAGAGATCAGCTCGTCGATGTCACCGGCGCGGTGGCGGACGAGGTCAGGAAGAGTGGCGTGGAGAACGGCATCTGCCACGTGTACGTGCCGCATACGACCGCCGGCGTGACGATCAACGAGAACGCGGACCCGGACGTGGCTCGGGACATCCTTGCCGGCCTAGCCCGCCTGGTCCCCGCCCAGGGCGACTACCGCCACGACGAGGGGAACTCCGACGCCCACATAAAGGCCTCCCTGGTGGGCTTCTCGGCCATGGTCCCGGTCATCGACGGCCGCCTCGCGCTCGGTACCTGGCAGGGAGTCTACCTCTGCGAGTTCGATGGCCCCAGGCGGCGGCGGATGCTCCTAGGGCTCACCGGGGCCAAGCAGGAGGGACCGACCCCGTCTTGAACACGGACCCCTGCCTCAGAAGTGGTTGAAGAGTCGGACAACGCTGGTGAGGTCGATACGGCCGTTCCCGTTGTCGTCGAACGCGGAGATAGGCTCGGTGCCGGCGATCCAGGTCATCTGGTTGGTGTACAGGACGACCCGTCCCCCCAGGTATGGGACGACCCGCCGATCCTGATAAGGCGGAGGAATGCCACTCGCCCTGGGGCACAATGATGACACCGAAAGAGAGCGCGCTTCCCGCTCCCGGAACCAGCGGATCGCGTCGACATTGACAATAGCCCCGCACTGGTCGAACCTCACCTGCCCTCAGGTCAGGGTGCCGACCTCTATGGCCCACAACCCACCGGGCCAGAGCAAGGTGAAGAGGCCGTGGTCGCCCGGGCTCACCCAGACCCGGATGGCGGCCCCCGCATCTCCTGCGGTGACTCTCGATTCGACCGTCTTCGTCATTTTGTCCACGGGCGGTGTTCTACTGGCGCTGATCTTCTTGAGATTGATGTCCGAGTATCCGCTCTCAACCCTCCACAGGTAATTCCGCTTCAACAGCCCGATCATGTCGTGGATCGTGTTCTGTTTGCACGGCTTGCCAGTCGCGTGCTCCGCTGCCTGGGTCCAGCCTGTGCGACCGTCATCTGCAGGCATATCGTTATCGAACAGTCGGTGATCGCCCGTCGCTGAAAACGCGTTCGAACCCCATGCAGGATATCCTTGATGAGGTTGGTACGGAGCGGCCCGATGAACCACCGCCACGTGACCATGCTGAACGGAAGCTCATTCTCGCAGGAGACGCTGATCAATCAATCGACCGAGATCTCGTCGATCCACTCGCGGAGTAACGCAACGTCGACTTCGCTGATCGGGGCTGCGGCCCGGTGGCGCGTGAACGCACACTCTACGACCTCGGTCCGCTGGTGGTGAAAGGTGCGATAGCGGGGCGTCGGTGCTTTTTTTTCGAAAGACTTCAGAGAGACGCAGACGTCAGACCAATATTCATACTTGACGGGAACGACTCCAACCCCAAAAACGGATGCGCGGACCGGGACTCGAACCCGGGTTTAGGCGTTGGCAACGCCTAGTGATAACCACTACACTATCCGCGCATGCATTGTGCCTTGCGCTTTACAATATGGATCGAACATCCATAAAAAAGATTTGGTCAACCCCCGGCCAAAGAGAGGTCGAAATGGTATTATCTGCCCACTCCGCCCATCCTCACATATGACGGCGCACTCCAGGATGAGGAGTCCAGAGATCGAGGCGATGGACCGGGGTGACCTCGACGCCCTCTCCGAGGAGCGGATCCGGTACACGGTCCAGTATGCCGAGGAGCACTCGACGTTCTACCGGCACTGGTTCGCATCCCATGGCATCAGGGCTGCTGACATCAAGACCCACGAGGACCTCCTCGAGCTGCCGATCCTATCCGGCAGGACTATCCGGGCCCACCAACCGCCCGAGAGCCGGGAGTTCGGATTCCTATCGGCGCCGCTTGAAGAGGTCTTTACGATCCACGAGACGAGCGGCACCACGGGGGTCCCGAAGGCCTTCTTTCTGACCTGGGAGGACTGGGCACGGTACGCAGAGAAGTACGCCCGTGCTTTCGCGAGCCAGGGGCTGGGACACGGAGACCGCCTCGTCGTCTGTACCTCGTATGGGATGAACGTCGGCGGTAACACCATGACCGTCGCCGCCCGCCGGCTCCGCATGACGATCATCCCGACGGGAAAATGCACCTTTCCCCTTCGGGTGATCACGAGTTACCGGCCGACGGCGATCGTCGGATCGGTATTCAAACTCCTTCGCCTGGCCGATCGCCTCGAAGTCGAGGGGATTGATCCTCGGAAGTCTGGGCTAGAACGACTGATCGTCGGGGGTGAGTCATTCGCCGAGGAGGCGCGTGAACATCTCGCCGAGCGATATGGCTGCCCTGTATACAACACCTACGGGTCGACGGAAGGGACGATGTGCGGAGAGTGCCAGGTCCAGGACGGGCTCCACGTCCCGGAAGACCTCGTCCACCTCGATCTCTACGACCCGGGCCTCCAGGAGTTCGTCCCCGACGGAAAGACCGGACGGATCGTTCTCTCTCACCTGTTACCGGTTGGAGAGCGGAGTGGGATGGTCCTGCTCAATTACGACAGCGAGGACACCTCCGCGATCGTCTCCCGCACGCGGTGCGCCTGCGGGCGCACTCACCTTCGCATTCGCCCACCGGGCCGGGAAAGCGACACCGTTCAGATCGGCCAGGCCTCTCTCGATCGGATCGAGATCGAGCGCGGTGTCTTCCAGCCTGACAACCTGGTCGAGCTCAACGGTGAATACGAAGCGTTCCTCTATTCAGAGGGCGACCGCGGTGCGGTGTTGAGGATCGGGGTCGAGTGTCGTAACAGCCCCGCCTGTGACCGCGAGGGGATCAGTGAACGGATCCTTCACACCCTCCTGTCGAAAAACCGGGCACTGGCGGCAGTACATGCCGGGGGAGAGTTCAGGGTCGTCTTCTCGTTCACCCAGCCTGGAGGCCTGGAACTCCACGCCATCAAGGGGCGGCCGAAACGACTGGTGGACCGACGGTGACTCCTTCGACACCTTATGGGGTTGCCCGGATCGACGGAGATCGGAACTCCATGTAGTCGACCGAGAGGTTCCCGGTGAACGAGAGGTTGAGCTGGTGCAGCCCCGAGGAGAGGCCGACTGTCCGGGTATGGGTCGAGAACCCGCTTGCCGTCCCGTTCAGGGGGGCGTTGACCCCGAGACGGGGCTCACCGTCCACCGCGAGAAAGATCGATGCGGGAGATCCGGTCCCGGCCAGACGAAAGGTGCAATGGAAGAGGGTGGCGGAGTCAACCGCGACCGTATACCGGAGCCACTCGCCGTCCTCGGTGAACGATACCACCGGGCTTGAGCCCGGTGAGGGAACCTGGATGTCCACCGAGTCATTCCGGTAGACACCCCCCTCGTTTCCTGGTGTCGTGTCATTATGGGTCACGCCGCTACGCCCGGGATCATAGTCCTCTGCCTCGATCCGGGAGGGAAGGTGCTTGGCAGAAACCGGTTCCGGAGTCGGCGTCAAGGTAGGAGTGGGGGTCTGTTCGGCCAGGCCAAGGTCCATCCGGTCGAGGTTCTGGCGACCGGTGAAAGTGAGCCTGAGGACATGCACGCCCTCGGGAACGTTGATCTCGGTCTCCGTCCGCCCGAAATGGTTGTAGTCACTGCTCCAGGGAAGATGGATTGTCGGACCCGGTTCCCCGTCGAGCTCGATGCTGATCGATGCCCCGTTATCGAGGGCGCAGCCGAAGAGTCCGAGACGATACCGGCCGGCGACCGGATTATTGATCGTGTATCCCAGCCACTCACCAGAGCGGATCCAGGCCACCTTGTAGTTACCGGTTTCCGGGGTGAGCTCGATGTCCACCCCCTCGTTCCGGAACTGTCCGCCCAGGTTCCACCAATCCACGTCGTGGAACCCAATCCCCTCTCCACCCAGGTTGAAATGCTCCGCCTCGATCGAACAGGGGAGGGTTGAGGTCCGATACGGTGTCGGGACAAGACGATCGAGAGTCCGGTTGACCTGGAGCGTTTGGTTAACCTCCACGCGACAGGTGACAGTGGTGCTCTCCCACCCGCGCTTGGTGAACAGGATCTGGTGGGTTCCCGGGACCACATCGCGGAGCGTCATGGGAGTGATTCCGACGATCACGCCGTCGAGGAGAACGGACGCACCCGAGGGTGAAGACTCAGCTCGGATTGTGCCGCCAGCAGTCGAGACGTCCCCGTTCTTTCGCGGGACAAACTCGATGTAATCGCAGTTCTGCCCCGCCCCTCTAAACCGCAGATAGACCGCGTGCCCGCCAGCGGAGACCTCCACCGGGACCGAGAGGAGGGCGTACGAATAAAAGGAGCCGGTGTCCGGGATACCGAGGGACTGCCAGGGCCCGTCGTCGATCGAAAATTCGATCAGAGAGCCCTCGTAGGGCGAGGAGACCCGGAAGATGAGATCGTACGCCCCCGGAGAACCGGCAGAGATCGTGTACCTGATCCACTCACCTGTCCGTGTATACGCCACGGTGTAACCGGAGCCGTCTCCTATCGTCTCGATATCGACATCGTCCTGTCGATACCGTCCACCTGCATTGCCCGGCGTCGTGTCCTGGTAGGCAACGTTCGCTCCCCCGAGGTCATAATCCTCCGCCTCGATCCGACAGGGAAGGAGGTGATTCACATACCAGCCTGAGGCTGGAGTGGGGGCCGGGGACGCGCCGAACGCCACCTCCAGCGCCTCCCACTGGGTTGCCGGCACCTCGATCGAGTACGGATAGATACCGCTATAATCGAAATCCATACTGACCCGGAAGAGGCCGTGCGGCCGATTTCCCTGGGCCGTTCCCCAGGAGTTGAGCATCAGCCAGCTGCGGCTCGTCTCATCATACCCGACACAGATGACCGAATGGGCGCCACCTGTCCAGGGTTCCCATGGGGTGCCCGCATAGGGCGCGAGATTGAAGACCGCGTCCTCGCCACGGTCCATCCAGAACCGGTTGAAGTCGGTCCATGCCGCCTCGTTCGGCAGCCGCAACGTGAAATACACACCCCGGTTCTGGTCGAGTACGGATTTGATTCGGGCGATTGCCGTTGAACGGGAGACACCGCGGGTGGCAATCCGGCGCTCCTCGATTCGAGTGATCGGATAGTACGGTTCGACCGCGATCTGCGAGGCGGGCACCCATGCCCGGTTGTTCTCAATGCACCAGATCCTGCCATCCTGAAAAGACGCATTCCTGTTGGACCATGGGATCGCCCGCCCGGTCCCTCGGTAGAACCGGACGAGATCGCCGAGAGTGCCGCCGTTCCCGGCCCAGTACTGCCCTTCACCGCCGTTGTACCCCGAATCGACGTACTGAACCGAGAGCCGATCACGGACTCCGTCCTGAACAGAGTGGGCGATCTCGAGCAGCCCGTTCCCGGCCCACACCCAGCAGTTCCCTGTCGGCTGCTGGCTCCGTTCCTCAGGTGTATAGTCGATCTGGCCGAGCAGATTTTTTGAACGGGATGTTGCATCGAGCGCTCGGAAGGTTGGAAGGCTCACATCAAGGACAGGTGACGCGTCGTATTCGGCTATCTGCCGGGCAAGTTCCTGATCACCGGGCCGCATGATCGGCAGCAGACCAACCGGCCCCTCGCCCGTCAGGTTCGGCCCTGCCGACACGAGGGAGACGTTCATTGCGAGGAAGAGCAGGAGTAGTGTAAAGAATAAAAGCCCTTGTCTAACAGTCACGCCCAACGCCGCCTCCCGCAGACAATCGAACTCAACCACCAGGTGGCGTCCAAGGATCCGATCAACTACCTAATGCAAGTTCTATGTGATATATTTGTGTATCAGGGATGTTCTCAGCATCCGCGGTGATCGCCATCGAAGGGGAAAATCGAGGGTACATATCACGCTGTTCACCAGGACGGTTGTTACGAGCGGGGATGGGCAATCAGAGCAAGTTCCGTCTCTCCGGGATGTACTGTAGAATTTTGGTACGGACCCAAAACTGTTATCCACTCCCGAGTTCCATCGAACGGGGATGAATGAGGAGATGGACTGTATGTTGACCCCCCGGAGGATAGCCTATCTTAAATACCTCCTCGAGCAGGACGGGGCCGTCACGAACGCCCAGATTGCGGTCCATTTCTCGGTTGACCCGTCCACCAGTAGCAAGACGATCCGGATGCTGGTGGAAGCGGGGCTGATCGACCATACCCCGTACCGGCGGGTGCACCTCTCTCCCAGGGGGAGACGGTGTGCGGAGTTCCTTCTCAGACGACACAGGCTCCTATCACTGGCCTTCTCGCGCCTGGGAGTCGACCCTACCGATGCCTGCGAGCAGGCTTCCCGATGCGAGGCACAGATCCCTCGCGAGGTGGTCAATACCATCTGCGCTGCATTGGGCCATCCGACGACCTCAGTGTGTGGTACGATCACGCACGATCGGGGCTGTTGCTCGACCTTCGGACGGTGACGAGGCGATGCGCAACGTATCGTTCTCCGGACATATTCCCGACCCCCACCTGATCACGCTCCACGCCGAACGCGGAAAGACGTTCGTTCACCGGGTCGACCCAAGGATCAAGGTCGCCATCCTCGTGTGGCTCGTCCTCCTCGTGACACTCGCCCGATCGATCTGGCTCCTCCTCGCCGCCTGGGCCGGGACGATCATCGTCTATAAAGCAGCCGACCTTCCCCTGCGAGAACTCGCGAGGTGGTCCACCGTACCTGCGCTCTTCGTCCTCTCCCTCGTCGTCCTCCTTGTCTGGGGAGAACCAGGGCGCCCTCTCCTCTCGATCGGGGGAGTGACCCTGACCGATGGTGGAGTACTGCTCGCACTCGCGCTCCTCGCGCGCGCCCTCGTTACGGTCACCTTCACGCTCACCCTGCTTATGACCACCCGGTACGCACACCTGGCATACCTGGTTTCGGTCCTTCTCCCGAACCCAATCGATCAGGTATGTCTCCTCTCCTACCGGTTCCTCTTCACGACCATCGGGATGGTCAACGACCTCCTGATCGCCGTTCGATCCCGGGGGGGTGGGATTGCCCGGAGGATCGCGACCAGATCACGTCTCTTCGCCTCTATCTTCGGCCTTTCGTTCATCCGTGCGTACGACAGGGCCGAACGGGTTGGACAGGCGATGAGCGCCCGTGGATACAGGGGTCGGATGACTCGACTTGAATCTCTCCCACGTCCCGGAGTGTTAGAGACGGTCGCGCTCGGCATGGCCTTTGTCGGGCTGATCCTCGCAGCCGTGACCGGCCAGCCCGGTTTCGGAGGGGGTGCACCATGATGGATACCGGGACACCGTGCTGCGCGACCGATCCCACCATGATCGTCCACGTCGACTGCGCCAGTCATGCGTATGCCGATGGCTCGGTCGGCCTTCATAAGATGTGCTTCTTTGTCCGCAGCGGTGAAGTTGTGGTTGTCTGCGGAGCGAACGGGTCCGGCAAGTCGACGCTGATCGAACACCTGAACGGCACGCTTGTCCCTGAAGATGGACGGATCGAGGTGCATGGGGAGGGCATCGACGAAAAGCGGCGAAAAGAACTCTGGAGGACCGTTGGGGTGGTCTTCCAGGACGCTGACAGCCAGCTCTTCGCCCCCACGGTGCTCGAGGACGTCGCGTTCGGCCCCATCAACCTGGGAGTACCACCAGATCAGGCCCGCGAACAGGCGAAGAGAGCCCTCGCAGCGGTTGAGGCCGTCCGGCTCATCGAGAAGATCCCGGCATATATGAGCGGCGGAGAGAAGAGGCTCGTAGCGATCGCCGGCGTCCTCGCAATGAATCCCGAGGTGATCGCACTCGACGAACCTACATCAGACCTCGACCCTGTTCATGCAGCGCGAGTTGAGGCTCTCGTCCGGGAATTGCGGGAAAGACGGAAGTTTGGGATCGTTCTTTCGACCCATGACCTCGACCTCGCCGCCCGTATCGCTGACCGTGTCGTTATCCTCCAGGCCGGCTCGGTGATCGCAGAGGGGTCGGCGCGGGACCTCTTTTATGACCGCGCCCTCCTTGATCGGGCAGGCCTGATCGAGCCCAGCATCGTCAGGATATGGCGAAGTATCCTTGGAGAAGGGGATACTACTCTGAACCCGCGCCCCATCACAGAAGACGAGCTCGTCGATGCCCTCACTAACAGAGGAGCGTTATTAACGCGTGTCAGTGATGACCGGATTGGGCGCTGAGGAGAGAGTCATATGGCACACATCCACCTTCAGGACGGATCACTCCCGATCGAATGGCTTGCGATCTGGTGGGCATTCTCAATCATCATTCTCCTTGTTTGCCTTATCCGCCTGCGCAGGCGGGAGCTCGAGCCGTCGCGCCTCACCCTTGCCGCCCTCAGTACCGCCACCATCTTTGCGATCTTCCAGGTTAGCATACCCGTCTTCGGTGGGGTTCACCTCTCCCTGATGCCGCTCGTCGGTATCCTGCTCGGCCCGTTCCTCGGGCCTGTCGTCGGTCTGGTCGTGAACCTCTTCTCCGCCGCGATCGGCCACGGAGGGTGGGGTCTGATCGGGGCGAACCTGGTCATCAATTCGATCGAGATCGTCACCGCATGGGCCGTATACCGGGTGACAGCACGGTGGGAGACCTCGATCATGGTGCGAGGGACGGCTGCCGTATTCACCGCGCTCTTTGCCGGCAACCTGGCGATGATCGCTATCGTCCTCGTCTCGGGGCTGCAGGGCGTCTCCCAGGGACTCGCCGCCACGGCAGCGGGGCTTGCTGTAATCGGGTCTGTCAACATGGGCATTGGAGCAGTCGAGGCGGTTCTTTGCGGGTACCTCATGACCTATATTGCCCGGGTGCGACCCGGGATCCTGGGGAGGATGGAAGATGCCGAATAAGGGGTCCCGACCAGGCGCCGGGCCAATCCTGGTGGTAGCCCTCGTCCTGGCAGGTGCGGCAGGGATTGCCACGTGGGCGATTACAGGTGACCGCGGGATCGAAGAGCGGTTCTCAGCTGCCCTCAACATCGATGATGGGGACCACGACCACGCGTCCGCGGGTCTGGTCGAGGGTGACCCCCGGCTCCTGCTGGCGGGACTGGCGGTGTTGGGAGGCGCCGCACTTGTCCTCTTCTGGCGCCACCCATTCTGAGGGTTGGTTCTATACCCGATCGACGCCCCATACCAGTTGAGATAATGATGGAATCCAGAGCGAGCCTGGTTGCAGGGGTTCTCGTCCTCGCCCTCCTCGTCATCGGCCTCTCGAGCTTGATGCCAGGGGGAGAGCCGCCAGTGTACGACCAGCTGTACCAGGTATCCACGATTGACGCTCTTCTGGAAGGGGAGTATAACGGCACCGTGACGATCGATGAGCTCGGTCGGAGGGGTGACACCGGGATCGGCACCTTTCATCGTCTCGATGGTGAGCTGGTGATGCTCGACGGGGTCGTCTACCAGGCCCTCGCCACTGGAGAGGTGGTCCGCGCATCACCAGACCAGACCACCCCATATGCCGCCGTCAACCGGTTCAGGCCCGATTGTGAATTCAAACTCACCCCGATCTCAAACCTGTCCGCCCTCGAAACGCAGCTCACCGACCTGCTCCCATCCAGGGAACTATTCACGATGGTGCGGGTGGATGGGACCTTCGATTACGTGAAGGTGAGGGCTCCGCCGGCGCAGGACCTTCCCTATCCCAGGCTCGTCGATGCGATCGCCAAGCAGCGGATCGCTGAGCTGGACCATGTCCAGGGGACGCTCGTCGGGACATTCAGCCCCGAGACGGCACAGGGGAGCTCTGTCCCAGGATGGCACCTCCACTTCATCTCGGGCGATCGTCGATCAGGCGGCCACCTCCTTGAAGTCGTCTCGAAAGAGTCGACAAAGGCGCAGTTCGACGAGCTCTTCTTCGTCACGATCAAACCCCCTGCCGGCAGCAGTGTGATTTTAAAAAACATCTCCCAGAACCTCAGCTCCGACCTGATCGCGGTCGAGAAAGGTCGATGAAAGGAACGACCACTCAGGGGGATTTCCAAGAAGGACTCCCCCCCCATCCGCCCGGAGGGAGTACGGTTGAGGATGAGGTCCCCAAACCGGCCCATTAATACCAGAAAGGATCCATGAGTCAGAAATGGATGTCTCCCTGCGTCGGTATGCGCTGTACCTGGTTCGCTGGCAGCTCTCGACACCGCTCCTAGCCATCGCCCTCATCTGGCTCGCATCGCTCGGCCCCCTTGCCGCAACGATTGCCGCGAACCTTATCGGTGGCCTGATCTTCTTCTGGGTCGATCGTTTCATCTTCACATCCCGTGCGATCGACGCCGAGTGGGAGGTGCGCGAGGAGGTTCGGTGCGCGGACTGCGGGGCGCTCTGCCGGGGATATCGCCTCGTGCGTGCCGGCAGATATGATCGGACTGGTGACCCTGCACCTCAGTTCCGGTGCGAGGCATGTTCGACGGCAAAGGCCGCCGAGCTCAGAAAACAGGGAATTTCCTGCTGAGGACACAGTGTTCTATCAGCAATCGAGCCGGTTTACCACGCCACCCGCTGCCGCCAAGAGGGGAACCGGGTCTCTCCAGGCACCCTCCTTTCTCAGTGAACCCGTATATGTGCCAGGAGATGACCGTCCCAAAGATCCAGGTCAACCAAGCTCGAAGGTCGTGATGCCGTAGATCCGGTCAAGGGGAAGCGAGGGCACCCGCCGTGAGTACATGCGTGCGGTACCGAATACCGGGACCATACCGTGCCGCTCCACCAGGTCGAGGGCTGACCGGTTCGGCTCTGGCACATCGAGATAGACTGGCTCGCCCGGCACCTCTGCGAGCAGAGCGGAGAAGAGGTCGGCGGCGATCGTCGGTGAATTAGCGAAGAGCGGTCCGACCTTATAACCGACCCGACAGGATCGGGCGAGACCGTATCCCGAAACGGCGCCTCCAGGAGCGGGATATGCAAACCCTACCGAGTCGGGCTGTCTCAGGAACCTCCTCAGGAATGCCTCCCGGGGTCCCGGGAAGAACGGACGGTCGTAGGCAATGACGCCCTCGATAGGGACATCGTCCAGTGGCACCACGCTGCCCGGCATGGATCCCCCGCCATGTCCCTCGTAGCGCAGGTTTCGGTGGGAGAAGACAAAGCCGGCACGAGCGTATCGAGGCTGCATCTCGAAGACGCCATCGATACCGAGGTTTCTTTCGCCCGCAAATGGAAGGGTGAACTCCTGCTGCAGAGCGAACCCAATCCCTCGACCCCGATAATCGGGTCGGAGGATGTAGAACCCTCCGAAAGCGAACTCTCTTCCGTAACGGACGACCGAAACGGTGCCGACCACCGTTCCATCCGCTTCGAGGGCGAAGAAACCTCCCGGGTCAGTGAGATAAAAGGTCTCGGCATCGTGCAGTCCCGGGTTCCAGCCCTCCTCCGCCGCCCAGTCGATTGCGGTCTCGAGGTCCCGGCGGGACATCCTGCGGACGGTCACTGGATGGCTGGTCGAGAGGGTGAACGGGAGGTCCATGGTCGTTGTTCAACCCCCTGACAGTTCAACCTTGGG
The DNA here is from genome assembly GCA_949320185.1 of uncultured Methanomicrobiales archaeon. Classification (GTDB taxonomy): domain Archaea; phylum Halobacteriota; class Methanomicrobia; order Methanomicrobiales; family Methanospirillaceae; genus UBA288. The sequence goes on from CASGHK010000016.1 coordinate 90,457, forward strand.
GGAAAAAGGGTCAGAGTCGGTTAAATAACGCGACCACGTCCGCGAAGTCGACTCGACCATTGCGGTTGAGATCAAACGCCTCGATCGGCTCGTTCTCTCCGCACCAGTCGAGCTGGTTGAAGAAGAGGACCACATCAGCAAAGTCCCGCCGTTCATTGCCATTCACATCCTCGCAGATCCCGTCATGGTCCAGGTCATGGGGCAGTGCCGCAATCCCCGGGAACGGGACAAGAGGACGGGAATAGGTCACCGTGATGAGGTCCGTGCGCGTGAAGCTGGTGGACCCCGCCTGGTTGGCGGCGGTGAGCGAGACCGAATAGGTGCCCGGAGCGGTGTAGACGTGAACCGGGTTCTGCTGGGTCGATGAGGTGTTGTCGCCGAAGTCCCAGGTCCACGAGGTCGGACCTCCAAGGGTAACGTCGTTAAACCTGACGGTGAGAGGCGGTTGGCCGGAGATCGTATCGACCTGGAAGTTCGCGTCGGGAACGACCCGGATGTAATCGGTTTTCTGCTCGACGTCGGTCGTCCCGGCGTACGAAACCCTCAACCGGACCGTGTAGATCCCTGATTGGATGTAGGTATGCGAGGGATTTTTCTCAGACGAACGGGAATTATCCCCGAACTCCCAGTTCCAGGCCGTCGGTGTCCCGAGGGACCGATCAATGAACGAGACGGTTTTTCCGACAGGAACCGTCCTGGGGGTCGCAAAGAATGCCGCGAATGGCTCTGAGCCGACGATGACGTAGCCAGTGGACATGTTCGAGCCGTACTGGTTCGTCACTGTCAGGGTGACGGTCATCGACCCTTCAGTCCGGTACGTATGGGTCGGGTGCTGCTCGATCGATACTGACCCGTCCCCGAAATTCCAGAGCCAGGATGAAGGCACCCCCGTCGAGCGGTCTGTAAAGCTCACATTTAAAGGAGGACGCCCCTGGGACGGAGAGAGGTCGAATACGGCGACAGGTTCCGCCGGAGTCGGAGTCATCGTCGGACTGGGAAAGGAGGTCGTGGTCGGCGTAACCGTGGGATAATCATCCCAGCGGAGGATGTAGGAGTTCCCTGGAGGCTGGTTTATGATCGGAATTGAACGGTTGCCCGACGCGGTAATTTCGAACGTAGAGCCGGTCACCGGCAGCTCGTACGAAGGGTTCCCATAATACCACCCAAGGATGGATTGGAACCCGCGCCCTCCAGCTGCGTCCACCTGGCGGAACCGTGTGAGCGTGATATTCGAGGCATACGAGGACCATAAGGCCCATTCCTCAGCACCGTAACTGGTGCAATCTTCGAGCCGGATATTTCGGGCGTTCTTGACGACTTTCCAGCCATACGTGGAGTTCCGATCAGTGCACCGGGAGAAGACAACCTGGTCGCCTCCCTCAACGTAATAGCCTGCGTTCTTGTTGTCGATCGACTGGCAGTCGGACACGGCGGCATTGAAATGGACGTAGAATCCCGAGAGGAAGGTGGATGTGTACGGATACACGGCCGGATTCCGTTGCCCGTTCCGGGAGGCGATGCAGCGGGTGAGTGTGATCGCCTTCTTGATCGTTCCCTTGTCCTCTCCGGGCTCAAAGTGAAAACCCGATTGCCAGTTGTCGTCCGCGCGGCAGTCGATCACCTGGACGTCATACAGGTCGTTGTCTTCCTGGATATCGAACCCTGTCACCCACTCTGACTTGGACCCACCGGCGACGCCATACCCACAACTCCGTGCGACGCACCTGATGAAACGAACGTTACGAGTCTCCCTTGGAGAGTTTATCGCGTTCAGGTTGAACCCATGGGTGTGTGCTTCCTGTGCGATGCAGTCGATGAACGCGACATCCTCGATTGTCTCCCCGTCGGCCCAGATGTAGAACATCCCGTTTCCTCGCGCAGGTTGGAGCGTCCCGTCCGGGCCCCGGCTCGTCGCGACCACCTCCTCGACTACGACGCGACTCTCCTTAATCATCACCCCGCCTGAACCCAACAACGAGAAGCCCCTGAGGTGTACGTCCGGGACGGTCACGCTGATCGGCTTGTAGGGGCTCTGGGGATTGATGACCACGATCCTCGTGGATGCCGGCCCCGCTCCAACGAGGGTCGTTCTCTCGTTCGGAAAGATACTCTCGGGGCAGAAGAAGGTTCCTGTCGTGAGCTGGACCGTGCCGCCTCCGGTGGGAAGGCGGTTGAATGCGTTGTTGATATCACGCTGGTCGTCGACCCCATCACACAGGATGTCCGCCACCGCCCGCTCCGAGGGTGACGCGTCCTTTGCAGCGACAACGATCGTGGTTCCACTCGCACCATGCCCGAGCATCAGGCCGAGCAGAACCAGGCCGAGGAGAATGCGCATCGCCCTCATTATCCATACTCTCCTGTACCGAGTATGGTTGGAACAGCCATGAATATTCAACCTATCTTCAGCGCCCGACCAGGTCCGTGGGCACCTCGAGAGTGATCGTATACCGGTCGAGTTTGTCGGAAGTGATGATCAGGTAGAAGTCCCGGTTGTAGGTGCGGATAACCCGGTAGGAGGTGCCGGGGTACTTCAGGTCCATCCCGGTGATCACCTGGCCGGACGAATTGTCGACGAGTGCAAGCCTGAGTCGGGCGTGCTCAGGCCACGCCGAACTGGACGTCCGGGTGACCAGTTTCCATGTCGGGTAGGGGACGAAGAATGGGTCGGTCACCCCCCCTCGTGTGCCGTTGATGTAGCCGAAGACCACAGAGTCGTTGAACCGCCAGGGATGATCAGACGCACCGTAGACCTCCAGGTTTGATGGCATCCTGAAGAGAGGGTACTCCCATGGTCGTTCCGAGAAACCGATGGCGCGGGTCTCCACCTGTTCGCTGGTCGGGGCCGGAAGAACCGTGGGTGTCGGAATGGTGGTCGGGACCGGGATGGGGATGGTCGGGAGAGCGGGAGTCGGAGTCGGTGTTGGAAAGACAAGGGCGAGAAGCGGCGTCGGAGGCTTTAATACCAGGGCGATAAGGACCACGACCAGGATCCCGGCTCCGATTGCTCCGATGCTCCGAGTCTCCATGATGAGAGTGTGGGGTTCCGAACCGGAAATGAGTTTTCGTCCGGGATCGATCCAACCTTTATATTTTCCCGCTGCCGATCAAGAATGAGATGGATATCCCGGGGATCCGTACGTGGATCATCTACTTTCTGATCTCGTTCGTAGTACTGCTCTGGGCCGTCTTCCTCTCGGTCAAAGGGGTGATGCTCTGGGTCAGCCTGATGCTTGTTATCGTCGTGACCGGCATCAACGTCGGGATCCTTATCGGTGAGGTCCGCCGACATACGGCTCGGGAGGAGCTGATGAAAGAGCTCACTGCGGAGATGGGAGAGGGGAGGGACCTCCTTCCTCCCGGGGAATGACCACCAGATCACCCTTCCCTGATAAAGACTTTCTGAACCGAGTTGTGCGTCCGAAAGAGGTGGTCAACCTCGCGGGCGAGGTACTCAGTCTTCCCCATCACGTAGAAGCCGCCCGGAGTGAGAGCACTATGGAAGAGGCGGGTCAGGTCGTTTTTCTGCTCCTCGGTAAAGTAGATCGTGACATTCCGACAGGAAACCATGTCGAGATAGCGCGCAATCGGCTGCCCGGTCATAAGGTCGTGGCGGCTGAACCGGATCATCGAACGGAGGTGGGGCCGAACTTCGAAGAGCCCGTCCTCCCTACGGATGAGGTGCTTGCGAACGAGCGCCTCGGGAACCTTCGTGAGAGCCTTCGGATCGTATACCCCTTCCTTCGCGCGTGCAAGCACCATCTCGTCGATATCCGTGGCGTAGATCGTTGCGTTTCGGGTGTTGCTGATCCCGAGGGTCTCCGCGAGAAGTATAGCAAGGGTATAGGCCTCCTCGCCCGAGGAACACCCAGCACACCAGAGCCGGATCCTGCCCCGGTTTTTCAGGATCGTTGGAAAGAGTTCCCGGTGAACGAGATCGAAGACCTCTGGATCGCGGTAAAACTCGGTGACGTTAATGGTGAGTGCGTTCCGGAGGAGCTCAAACTCGGCGGGATTTTCCCGCAGGTACCGGAGATACGCATCGTAGGTGTCGCACCCCGAAGAGCGCATTCTTGAGAGAAGTCGTCGGCGGATATACGCCTCCTTGTAGTTCTGACACTTGATGTGAAGTGTCTTCTCGATGAGCCGCTTAATGGCATCGAAATCGTCGTTCTCCATGATCACGATGACTGGGCGATCAGACCCGCCAGGATCGCAGGCATGTCTATCCAGATCACGAGGTCTCTGCGGTCTTCCTCGCCCTCGGCACTCTCAGGTCGGATGATCCCCCGGACAAAACCCGTATAGTCCGCCGATGAGCCCTCGCCCTTGATCTCGATTCGATTGGCAGGCACCTGATTCACGGAATGAACATTGTCGACGATGACGCCAACATTCGAACCTTCGGCCGCTTCCGGTACGAGTACCACGATCTTCTGGCCGTCGGTTGTACCGGGATCCGGGAGTCCGAGGAGCTGATAGAGGTTGAGGATCGTCGTGATCTCTCCGCGGAGGTTGATGATACCGGTGATGTACGACGGCGATCGGGGGATCGGGGTTATCGGGATCATCTCTACGATCTCTCTGGCAAACCGGATGTCCAGGGCATAATGCTGACCGGCCATCTCAAAGGTGACCACCTCCACGTAGGCGCCAAGATCCTCCACCGAGTCGCTATTTGATGCGACCAATCCTTCCGTCTCCGATGCAGGGATAGGCTCTAAGGATGGTGCAGGCATCGGATCGGGTGATGGACGGATCGAACGGGGCATTGTCTGGTCTGACAGGGTAATCTCCTCGTTAATAATGGTTTTTGGCTCGGATTCGGTCGTATCCTGCGAATGGAACTCCGCCACCTTCGTGTGGATTTCGGAAGGGACAGGGACAGGGACAGGTTCAGGTTCAGATTCAGGTTCAGGTTCAGGTGCCGTCTGGAAGCCGGATACTGGTACCTCGGTCTCATCGGACGTAGTGCTTGATGCCGCTTCCTCTGGCGGCACCTCCAGAACACCTGTCGATCCATTCGTCGCCTCGAGCCGATCGAGGGCCTCGTTTACCTCAGCACGCAGAGGCATCAGCGGATCGGCCTCGTCAAGAAGAAGGCGTTCTCCCCGCTCCCCGGTGAGTGCCCCGAGAAGGAGCCCCGTAATCTCTGCTGCACTCATCATCATGAGCCCATCGATCTCGGGGGCCGGTTCTGAGGAGACATTCTCAGCCGGTGCTTCGAGGGCGGCGATCCGATCCCTCAACCGCTCGACGGCGAGATTGTACCACGTGGATGCGGCAGCAAACCGACTGTCCTGGGGCACTTCGAGCCGGTAGTCCAGATCGCCCTCCGCCAGTTGATGGAGTGCCTCATCGAGAGCTTGCATCTGCACCCGATCCTGCTCCAGGAACGAGGCAGCTGTTTCCTCGAGTACGGCAATCCGGTCAGCCTGAAGTTCGGCGTCCGTCCGATCCATGACGGTGACCAGCAGCCGGAAGAGCCGGCCCTCGGCATCCCGGACGGGAAGCACGTACCGTTCGAGACGGCGTCGTTCTCCGTCTCGCTCGATCACCACCTCCCCGAACGCCTCCTCGCCCCGATCGACGATATCTTCGAGGGTAGGGCCAGTCTCCTCGACCAGGGGAAGGTCGTTGAGGGGGTGATCCGCCAGCCAGGAAGGGTCGATCCCGAGGAGCGCGCCGAAAGCAGGGGTGTGGTCGAGGACGCGGAACGAGGCGTCGAGGAGCGCAATCGGGAGCGGTGCCTCCTGCATCAGGGCCTCGAAGAGAATGGCGTACCCATTCTCCTTGGCATCTGGCGGAACCGGTTCTGGGGTATACAGGACAATGAGCCCTTCAACCTTTCCTTCCCCGTTCCGGACAGGGCTTGCATGTTCGAAAAACCTAAGCTCACCTTCGATCGTTGCCAGACGTACCGAAGCTCGAGTGGCCGCCTCCCGTCGGATGGCGAGGACCGGGGGGTCGCCATCCCGCCTGCGGACAAAACGCGATAGTGGTGTCCCGACAAGCGCGTCAGCAGATAGACCGGAGAGCTCCATGAATGCCTCGTTCGCCTCGATGAGACCCAGGTCGCGACCGGCCAGGAGCGCCGGAAGGGGCAGGTCGCGGACCTCCATCACCGGACGCAGGTCAGGCACGGGTTCGGGTTCCATCTCCGCTGGACGATTGGCTGCCTCCTCCTCGGCGTGTTCAAGGCGATTGCGGGTCTCGGTCAACTCATCCAGGATACGGTTGACCACGGTGACTACCGGCGAAAAGGCCTCATCGACCGCACCTGGATCAAGGGTGCCTCGACCAATCACCGCCTGCTCGATCGCGCGGGCCAGGACCCCGGGGGCGGGGTCCGGCATGGGCGCGACCGGAACCGATTCCGTCTTTGTATCCGTCGTTCCGGGGGGTACGACCGGTGCACGGGCTTTCCTTGTGGGCGGAATGGCCGGGGTAAAAAGGGCGCGACGCCCGGGGCGTTCCACGGTCTCTCGCGAGTCGTCGTCCTTGTGGCCCGGGGGACCCTGGGAGTCATCAGTCACCATGCAAGGACCCCCTGGGCGATCCGACGGTACGCCACCCCTGCGGCGGATTCGGGAGCGTACTGGGCGATCGGTAGACCGCGTTGTTGAGCCTCATAGACCTCGCGCGAGAAGGGAACGGTCTCAACCCTTCCAAACCGGCGTTTCACCTCCGCCTCGATCCGTGCCCGCCGTTCCTCCTCGGCCGCTGCACTTCGAGCCGCATTCGCCCCGACATCCGAATGGGGATCACCTCTACCGAGCAGACGGGCGAGGAGGCCAGATAATCCGGTCCGGGTGGGGATCGATTCGATTGAAGAAGATTGCTCCCATCGCGTCAGGACGGCCAGATCTGCGGTCACCCTGTGGCCGACGATCTCGCTGATGTCGGCAAAGATCGTCTCCAGGCCGTCAATGCCGCGGAGAGCGAAGATACCGGCATCGATCGTCACCACGACGTGATCGGCCGCCACCAGGCCGTTGACAACGAACTGCCCCATCGAGGGCGGTGTGTCGATCAGGATATAGTCATAGGAGTGCCGAACCGGTTCGAGGAGATCGCGCAGTATCCCCGCCCGATCATCGATCATGTAGAGGGAGGGTTCCACTCCGACGAGGTCGAGGTTCGAGGGAGCGAGATCCACCCCGGCCTCAGTCCTTGTGATCACCTCGGTGATCGGGACATCGGGGAAGCCTTCGAAGACCGACATGAAGACGTCGTACATGTGGCGCCGCCGAGAATCAGGGTAGATGCCGAGACCCATTGTTGCGTTCGCCTGTGGATCAGCGTCCACCACGAGGACCCTCTTTCCTGCCAGTGCGAGGAAACCAGCGACGTTCAGACACGTGGTCGTCTTCCCTGTGCCGCCCTTGTGATGGGAGAAGGTGATGCAGGAGATGGTACCACCCTTAGTCAATCGGTACTCGTCTGGACGTAAAAAGGGGTATGGTCACACTCAAAGGAGAGAGAAGGTCAGGTGAGGGCACGTTCGAGCGCAGAGACGAGTTCGGCGATGCTGTATGGCTTGGGGAGAACACCGACAAATCCATGCTCGGCAGGACGTACCATGACCGGGTCATTGGCGTGCCCACTCGAGACGAGGGCCCGCACACCGGGATCGATCTCCAGGAGTTGGTGTATCGCCTCGCGTCCGCCCATGCCCCCCGGGATGGAAAGGTCCATGACGACGGCGTCGAAACAGGCCCCGGATTCCAGCCCGTCCCGGTATACGGCTATTGCTTCCCTGCCGTCCCTTGCACAGGCAACCTCGAACCCCCGGCGCCGAAGCATCTGGCTCATGACCTCAAGGATACTCTCTTCATCATCCATGAGAAGTACACGTCTTCGGGGGTTCGTGCTCGGGATCGGTTCAACCATGAATGCTGTCCCTTATAGTCGTAATGAGCTATTCGAAGACCTGATCGGTCCTTCGGCCCACCTGTTAATAACTACTTGTTTGAACTTCCTGCTTAAAATCGTATCCTATTTATTATGATCTGCGTACGTACCAGGGACCACAGGATGACAGTATTACGGCTTCGTACCCTCTTCTGCCTATTCGCCCTTCTCCTCATCGCGGGCTGTACCGGAATCGAACCAAAATTCCAGGAGATGGAATACCGGGGCGGCGAACTCGCCGTGACCGTCTTTAGCGGTGCACCGATAGACCATGCCGGCCTGCAGGTGGCTGTCTCTCACCTGGAGCCGCTCGGGCAACGCCAGGTCTTTTCAGAGGCGCGGTACGTCAACATCTCGGCGGGAACGAACCGGTTCGTCTACCCGGTGACACTCGAACCGGGAGCCTACCGGTGCTATCTCCACCTCCACAAAGGGGATGAGAGACTGGCAGCCGTGATCCGGGAGTTGACGGTCTCCGGTGGTGACAGCCTGTGAACGAGATGGTCCGGGCGGCTCTGGGGGAAGGGACGGCCGATCTCCTCGTTGAAAACGCCTGTCTCTTCAACCCGTTTCTCGGAGAATGGGTACCTACAGATTTCGGGATTTATTCCGGGAAGGTCCTCGGACCGGGAAAGTACCGGGCGAGACGGACGATCGACCTTGCCGGAACACGCGTCGTTCCAGGCCTGATCGACGCGCACGTCCATGTCGAGTCCGCCCTGCTCTCTCCTTTCGAGTTCGCGAGGGTTGTGGCAGCCCACGGCACGACAACCATCGTCGCTGACCCACACGAGATAGCAAACGTGCTGGGTGCGCCGGGGATTGAGTACATGCTCTCCTGCCGTCCATACCTCCCGGTCGACCTCCTTCTTATGCTTCCATCCTGTGTGCCGGCTACTCCAATTGACCGAGGAGGGGCAGTGCTCGATGCAGACGCGCTCCGCCAGTTCGCCGGCAGGGACGGAGTGCTCGGACTGGGAGAGGTGATGAACGTGCCCGGCCTCCTGAGCCAGGACCCGGACCTTGTTGCCAAGGTCGCCGGGTTCGACCTGGTCGACGGGCATGCTCCCGGTCTGGAGGGAGCTTCCCTGAATGCCTACGTCCTGATTGGTGTCCAGAGCGACCACGAATCGACCACGCTCGCTGAAGGGCGTGACCGCCTTGCCAGGGGCATGTGGCTCTTCGTCAGGGAGGGATCGACCGAACGGAACCTTTCGACCCTCCTGCCTCTCGTGGTGCCGGCGACAGCACCACGAATGGCGTTCTGCACGGATGACCGTCATGCCGACCTCCTCGTCCGGGCCGGGAGCATCGATGACTGTATCCGAAAGGCAGTCGATGCTGGCCTTGAGCTCGAGCTCGCCCTCCGCATGGCGACACTCTCGGCTGCCGATCGATTCCACCTCGAAGACCGGGGAGCCCTGACACCCGGGAGACGAGCCGACTTCTGTGTCCTCGCCCCCGGAGAGGAGTTCCAGGTGGTACGGACCTTTGTCGGCGGGGTGGAGGTGGTTGACCGGGGAACCGCGCCAGCGAGCGTGAGGGGACCGATAAGACCGATGCGGTGGCACGCCCCGACGGCGAAGGATCTCGCCATGCGCCTCGATGGAATAGCACGCGTCATCGAGCTCGTGCCGGGTCAGATCCAGACCCGGGCTGTCGATATTCCACTCTCGGATGCTGTACTCCCTGACCCGTCCTCCGACCTGCTCGTCGGTGTTGTCTGTGATGCCTATCGTGGATCCGGGTACGGCGTGGGCATCGTGCAGGGGTTTGGGCTCCGCGCCGGGGCGATTGCAGGTTCGGTCTCCCACGACGCGCACCAGGTGGTCGCTGTGGGAGCCGAACCCGAGGCGATCGTCACCGCTCTCGAAGCGGTCACCTCGGCGGGAGGGGGGCTCAGCGTCGTCGGTGGAGGGGAGGTCACCCTCCTGCCGCTCCCTATCGCTGGACTCATGTCCGACCGCCCCAGCGACGAGGTGGTCGATGCACTCGACCGTCTCCACGTCCATGCGTCAGCCCTGGGGGCATGCAAGGATGCCTTCATGCACCTGTCGTTCATGGCCCTGACCGTGATCCCCGAGCGCCGCCTGACCGAGCGGGGCGTCTTCGATCTCAGCACGTGGTCCGACGTCCCGCTCGTCTACCATGAATAGGACAGGATCCAAACCGTCGCGCCGATCACCTTCACCCGGCCCCATCGCTTGCTGGACCAGCCCTTCTCTTCCCCGATCAGGCACACGAAGATGACCGGGAAGAGCACACTGGTCAGCCTGAGCGCTGTCGCATTGGAGGAGGTTACAAAGAGGCATGGAGAGTAAACCCCATGATCTTGGGCGCCCGCGGGAGACCGAGACCGGCGATTTACCGGGGTTGCTCCACGTAAATGGAGACGAGATCCCTGTCCAGGCTCGGATTGCATCGAGACAAGAGAAGAACACGGCGAGCATCAGCCTCATCAGGGCTGAACCAAGGTAGAAGGGCTGGACTGCTTGCACCTCCACATCGTCGAGCTGCGAGGAAAACGCATCGAAAACTGCGACGCCCAGCATCGCCCGGACACTGTGGTCCCTCCCATGGCGATGAACGGGCCCGGGAGCGACGTTCCGCCAGGTGTCAGGGTACGCAGAAAGGATCCCGATACCATCTATCGAATTCCGAGGATGTCAAAGAGGGGTGGAAATCGCCCCTCGAAGAGCGGGGAGGTCAGCAGGATCACGGCAGGGCGAAGGAGAGCGATGTGACGGCAGTCGAGACGTCGGTTTGTCGAACAATCCGGAGTACGCGGAGCATGGCGATGACGTTCGATACCGTCGTCCCGGCGATCGCTGGCAGAGAGAGTGGACCGGGGATACTGTGTCTACCAACCTGGATTTTTCCGAACAGGAGGGGACCGGTCATTGAGAGGTACCTGCCAGCGACAACGCGGTTCTGGCTTTCGTGTCCCGTCAGGCGTTTGATGCCGAAGAGGTATTAAGCACTTGCGACGACGGACACGAGCGACAGTCGAGCCCAGTTCATCACCGGGCCGGACATCTCCACGTCTCCACCACAGAGATAGAGGTACGGTGGAGCCGGAATAGAGGAGGAAGATGTTCTGCTGCCTGATTTTCATGCAGACCGCAATTGTCTGATCGTGCTTGAGAATGTCCGGAGATAATGCGCAGATCGGCCCGAGCAGAAGAGGATGCGCGGGTGAAGACGGACGAGAGACGAAAACAGGAGAATGACGTCGCCGGCATCAAGCCGCCGCCGTCACCGTTCCTGGACCTTACTTCGGGACCGATACGTTGATCGCCGGGACGGTCACGTTGATCGCGGGAAGGGCGGGAACGGACGAGTTGTTGACAGGGACCGTGATGTTCCCGGTACCTATCGGAGCCGCGACGGTAGTCGCCGCTGCAGCCGCGGTGGTGGTCACGTTCGGCGCCTGGTTGTTGTTAATCTTCAGGATCGTGTTGTTCATCGTCGGTGCAGCGGATGCTGCCGGGGCCGGGGTGCTGCTTCCAGACGGGGCCTGGGTCGTACACCCGGCCACGAAGAGCAGCCCCACTGCGGCGAGACAGACAAGGCAGAGGATCATGCGGTGATTGAGTGACATATCTCTCCATCCGGTGCCTCCCAAGGTTGGCGGGAGACATCGCTATATAAATTGACCGGATCAGGCATTTATGCATTATGATCCATCACCGTCTCACTCCACCATGGAGTGGGAATTCGTGAAGGGATTGCGAAAGACTGCCTCAATCTCCGCTCGCTGGAGAGGTGTACCTCGAACGGTCAGCGACCACCTGACCGTCTCAAGAGAGACCGGCTCCATCCCAGAGAAGAGCGATGCAACCTCAGTCTCCGTGAAGTAATGCGTGAGCAGCCCGTTCTTCCGAAGACGGGTTCCTTCCTCGACCAGATCTCCCTTCTCTGCCCGGAGATCCTCCTGCGAAAAGACCCGAAGGTGTATCCTCCCCCCCGGGGCGGTCAACCGCATCGCCTCTGTTGCGATTGTCTTTCGCTCGTGTAGCAATCCATGGCCGATCACGTGGAACATCAGGACCAGATCGAACGATCGACAGCGGAATGGGAGACAACCGGCATCGGCGTGAATGAGGTCCGGTGAGGAGAGCCAGTGCAGCTCCCGGCAGAGTATGAGAGCTGAACGGGCCGAGTCCACACCGATGGCTGAACACCCCTGGTTGGTCAATGCGCGCAGGGTCCGCCCATCGCCACACCCGATGTCGATCACACTGGATCCGCGCGGAACCGGCAGGAGACGGACCTCTCCGCGATAAAGCCTGCCGCGATGACGATACTCGGCATCCCACCCCCCTCTCGACATCCACACGTGGTCGGCGGCTGACCAGGTAATCCTGCCGTGTCGAAGCCGAACACCGGGCTTATCCCCTCACCTGACGAAGGGAGTACTGAATGAAGACATCTGGCCCGCCGAACCGCTATCTCCTACTTGCCGTCGTGCTCGTGGGTGTCTTTATGGCGGTGCTTGATGGAGTCGTCGTCTCAATCGCCCTCCCGACCATCACTGGTCGGTTCGGGGTGGACCTCGACACCTCGCAGTGGGTGATCACGGGGTATCTCTTGACCATGACGGTCCTGCTCCTTCCGGCAGGAAGGCTCTCTGAGGTCTTCGGGCGGACCAGGCTCTTCATCTCGGGGCTGGTCCTGTTCACCCTTGCCTCTGGGGCCTGCGGGTTCGCACCATCACTCCCGTTCCTGATTGCGGCACGAATGGTCCAGGCAACCGGTGGTGCCATGGTCTTCTCGCTCTCGAATGCCCTCATCTTCGATGCGTTTCCATTCAACGAGCGGGCCCGTGCTCTCGGGTACCTCGGGTCCACCGTTGCGATTGCCTCGATCGCTGCCCCGGTGCTGGGCGGCGTGCTGGTTGAAACCTCAGGGTGGGAGTCCATCTTCTTCATCAACCTCCCTCTCGGGGTTCTGGTCGTGACAGGGGCCCTGCGAATCCTGCCGCGAAGCCACGTTCGTCCCGACTGGCCGTCGTTCGACCTATCCGGCGCAATACTTCTCGGTATCGCACTCTCGGGCCTCATGCTCTCCCTTGGACGCCTGGCAGACATCGTCGCAATCGACCTCCTCGCCATCGTCTACGCGCTCATTGCGGTCGCCAGTACGATCGCCTTCGTCCATGTTGAGCGGCACAAATCCGACCCGCTGGTTGATTTGAGTCTCCTCACTGAACCACTCTACATCCTGCCGGTAAGCGCCATGCTTCTCTTCTTTGTCGCGAGTTTTATGTTGAACCTGGTAGGACCCTTCTACTTTGAGCTGGTGTTGGGACTCTCGCCTGGAACGGTCGGTCTTGTCTTCATGGTCCTCCCCGGGGTGATGGCCATCACTGCCCCCGTGTCGGGGTGGCTCTACGACCGCTCGCACTACCCACACCTCGCCGCCCTTGGTATGGCCCTCGTCTCCATCGGTTATGTCACAGCCGGTCTTGCCGCGATCGACAGCCTTCTCCTCCCGATCCTCGGGGCATTCGCATTCATAGGATTCGGGTCAGCCCTCTTCCAGTCGCCCAATAACACGGACCAGATGAACTCAGTCCCTGTCCACCGGCTCGGACTCGCATCCGCTGTCACCGCGGCCGGAAGAAATCTGGGGATGTCGCTCGGGGTCTCAATCGGCTCGATCCTGCTGAACTCCCTCCTCCTTGCCGGAGGTCATGCCGGTCCGGTCCTCAAGGCCGACCCCAACCTCATCGCCGGGGCCATCGGCGTCGTCTTCTTCTCAGGAGCCGGATTGACGCTCCTCTCGTCCCTTCTCTCCGCACTGCGTGGACGGCGAGCGATGGCGGGACCAGCACCTGCATGAGACCCAACCGCTCTGCAACAGGAGACGTGCGGGGTCATCCGGTTGTCGGGCCGATACCGCACATTCAGACCATCCTTCCAATGAATCGGAGAGGGAACAGGTTTTTCTAGGCATCACTCGTACGATCCGGTAGGAGGGACCCCTATCGAGTACCCGAAGATCTGCGCCACCCCGGTCGACGAGGACAAAAACGCGTGCGGAGGGGATACTGCGGCCGACTGGGTCCGGCGGGGCCTGAGCCTGCTCGAGGCTGGCGATGCCGCTCATGCCCTCTGGTGTTTCGAGACGGCCTGTGAACGTGAGCCCGAGAACGGGCCGGCGCTTCTGGCGTCGGCCAGGGCGCTGCACTCCCTGGATCGAGTGAATGAGGCCTTCGAGCTGATCGAACGGGCGTCGAGGATCAGCGCGACCAGGTTCGATGTGTGGCTTCAGCGCGGTTTCGATCTGATGGACGAGGAGGAGCATGAGAAGGCCTGCTGGTGCTTCGAAGCTGCACTCGAGATCAACCCGGCGGACCCGACAGCCTGGCTGATGAGGGGTATGATGGAGCAGGTGCTGGGCCGAAGCGAAGAGGCCCTCGTTTCGCTCGAACGCTCCCTCGACCTCGATCCACAGCGCGCGACCAGCTGGGCGCTCGCCGCTGAGGTGATGGAGACGCTCGGACGGTACGACGAGGCCCGACTCTGTCGGGAGACGGCGACGAAGCTCGGGCTGTAACGAACCCTTCAAGTAGCCGCTGACCCATTCATCTCGCATGGAGGACGAGGTCTCGATCTATGTCAGCTCCAGGGGGCAGACCGTACCGATGCGGCGCTGTCACCTCACCGACGAGGAGTGGCAGCGGCGCCTGACCCCCGAGCAGTTCCTGGTGGCCCGGAGAAAAGGGACCGAACCGGCTTTTCGAAACGAGTACTTCGCGAACAAGAAGCCCGGGATCTATCGCTGCGCCTGCTGCGGCACCGACCTCTTCTCATCAGAGGACAAGTTCGATTCGGGAACGGGCTGGCCGAGTTTCTCCCGGCCGATCGCCTCGGCGAACGTGTACGAAAAGACGGACCGGTCGATCGGAATTGTCCGCGAAGAGGTACTCTGCCGGCGCTGCGACGCCCACCTCGGGCATGTCTTTTCCGATGGGCCGCTCCCAACGGGCCGCCGGTACTGCATGAACTCCGCGTCACTTCGGTTCGTCGAGGAGTGAGCATGCAACGGGCACGTGTCTTCGACCTCCTGTGGCGTCATCGTCCCGGAACGACAGGGATCACTATCACGGCTTCCGATACCGGCCTCTCGATCCAAGAGGTGGTTGAGGCGATCCGTCCCGCGCTGGAAGCGGACGGGATTCGCATTCTCGTCCGCGAAGAGGAGTATGATGGCGATGAAGTGCTGGAGGTGAACGGGCAAGACCTCTATAGCCTCCTGGAGCGTGTCCGCGAGGGGGATCTCTACTGCCGCGCAAGGTCCCGGCGCGAAGAGCTGGCCCTCAGACGACACCCGCTCGCGGATGACGAACTGCCGGCTGGACAGTTCACCGAGTTCATGATGCGCAAGGCCCTCCTCCTGGCAATCGAAGGCGAAGATTAAGCGAGGTGTTGCCAGGCGAGGAGGACCGCCAGGATTGCCGGCTCGTGAAGCAGGTAGACCGCGAGAGTGTGACGACCGATCCACGAGAGAGGGCGGGTCCAGGCAGGGAACGATCTGACGGGAGATCGACGTTCTCCCCCGGGGTAGATGAGGTGACCAAGACCAACTCCCAGTAACAGGGTGCCAAACCAGGGCAGGACCGGGACATAGTCGAGCGAGACAAAGTCGACCGGGTGGATCCCGAGCCAGGCGAGCCAGATAGGGCCGTGAATGGTGGTGACCACGGGTCCGAGCAGGATACAGACGATCCCGATCATCGACGCAGCGACAGGATGCCGCAGAACCGGAATTGCCAGCAGTGTGCCCAGCCCGATGAGGTGAAGGATTCCAAAGAGGATCATGCCCTGGTCGAGCGCGACCCCAGTCACGACCGTGATCAGAAGCCCCCACCCGATCAGTTCGGTCCCCCGTCTCGCAATCCGGAGCGTAATCTCTCGTCGGGTGGCACCGCGTCGCCGCTGGGCGCTCTCAGAAAGGGTCAGCGAAAGGCCGGCTATCAGGATAAAAAGGGCAGCGGTTGCGTAGGCAAACCAGCGCCAGAATCCTGTCAACACCTCGACCTCCGCTATCCCCAGGTACGTAACCGAGAAGAGCAGGTGGTAGATGAGCATCATGACGAGGGCGAGTGCACGGGCGATGTCGACCTCGGCAAGGCGCACCGGTACACTCCCTCCGGTGAGATGGCGACGGGCAATGACCCGGGTGAGGAGGGCTCGTATGGCCTCAACCACCGCGTCGATCCGACCTCCGCTCATTCAATACCTATGCGTGTCCATAGCTGTTGAATATGGAGGAGATGGAGTACCCGGAGAACGACGAACACGTGATAGAGGCGATCGGAAGGACCCGAGTCGTGATCCGGCAGGGGCGCGTGGTGGAGGTTGGCGAGCCTGTGATAGCAGACTGCCCCCTTGCACGGCGTTTCGCCGTCCCGGTCGATACGATGGCATCTGAGGCGATCCGGGCCAACATGGAGGCGCGGATCAGGAGTTTCGGGATGTGCACCCCCGCGCGCGAGGTCGTCGCGGAGACGGACTTCGTCCTCTTCGGTGCATCTGAATTGATGATGGAAGGGATCAGGTCTGGACTGATCGAAGCTGCAGTACTCGCCTGCGATGGGGCGGGCACCGTGGTGGTCTCGACTCCTGAACTGGTCCAGGGGATCGGCGGGCGCATGTCGGGTCTCGTCTCGACCACCCCCTATCCTTCCGTTATCGAGCGGATCCGGCTGCATGGCGGGTTCGCCGTCAGTCCTGAGACCGGGACGATCGACCAGGTTGCCGGCGCCCGCGCCGCGCTGGAGCACGGGATTTCCCGGATCGCCGTCACCGTTGCCGGTGCCAGGATGACAGAAGAGGTCCGCAAGGCAGCGCCAGATGCCCTGATCATCGCCGTCCATACGACGGGCCTCTCGTCTGGAGAGGCGGAGCGTGTCGTTGCGGCGGCTGATATCGTGACAGCCTGCGCCTCGGGTACCATTCGCGAGGCAGCCCGGACACGGGCACTGGTCCAGGGAGGGACAGGCGTCCCCATCTTCGCGCTCACACCCCGGGGGAAAGCCCTCGTAATGGCCAAGCTCTCTGCCACGACCATGCCGCTCCTTGTCAAGGGCGGTCCTCTGCCTGAGGATCCTGGGCGGGCCCCCTCTCCCCTCGTCTGAGGACGGGTCATCCTGGTCGACGTCTCGACCGCGAACGGCGGGTCTTGGAACTCTCTTCAGATGGCTCAGGGTCGCCCGCCTCCCGTTTCTGGAGCTGTCGGATACGCTCCCGAAGCGCAATCGCCCGCTCAAAGTCGAGATCCTCAGCCGCGCGCCGCATCTCGGTCTCCAGTTCGACGACGAGTGCAGGAATATCGGACCTGGGGACGTGTTTTGCGTCCTTGAGGTCCGCTTCCTGGGCACGGATCGGCTTATTTATCGTCTGCGGCACGATTTTGTGCAACCGGTTGAACTCCAGCTGCATCTGCCGGCGGCGCTCAGTCTCTGCGAGTGCAACCCGGATCGAGTCCGTTGGACGGTCCGCATAGAGCACGACCCTTGACCCGGCATTCCTCGCAGCTCTCCCGATCGTCTGGATGAGTGACCGTGCATCGCGCAGAAAACCCTCCTTGTCCGCGTCCAGGATTCCTATGAACCCGACCTCTGGAATGTCGAGCCCCTCACGCAGAAGGTTGATCCCGACCAGGACGTCGAATCGCCCCAGGCGCAGCTGGCGAATGATCTCGGTCCGTTCGATCGTATCGATCTCAGAATGGAGGTATCGGGTCCTGATCCCCCTCTCGGCGAGCCAGTCTGTGAGTTCCTCGGCGAGCCGCTTCGTGAGCGTGGTGATGAGTGCCCGTTCGCCCTTTGCGACCGTCTTCTTCACCTCCTCGATAACATCGAGAGCCTGACCCTCGAGCGGGCGCACCTCGACCGGCGGGTCAACGAGCCCGGTAGGTCGAATGATCTGTTCGACAAGGCGAGACGAGACGTGCTGCTCGTAATCCCCAGGTGTTGCTGAGACGAAGATCACCTGACGCATGTACTCGCGGAACTCCTCCCATCTGAGGGGCCGGTTGTCGAAGGCCGACGGCAGGCGGAAACCATACTCAACGAGGGACGTCTTTCGGGAGCGGTCTCCCTTGTACATCCCATGTACCTGCGGGATCGTCTGGTGTGACTCGTCGATCACCATCATGAAGTCCCTGGGGAAGTAGTCGAGCAGGCAGTACGGCTTCTCTCCGGGGCGGCGGAAGTCGAAGTGGCGGGAGTAGTTCTCGATCCCCTTGCAGCTACCGGTCTCTTCGATCATCTCGATGTCGAAGAGGGTGCGCTGCTGAAGACGATGGGCCTCGAGCGGACCGAGCTCGGGCAGACGTCGCTCGAGTTCCTCGCGGATCGTTTCAATCGCCCGTGTAATGGTCTCCGCCGGGATAACGTAGTGGCGCGCAGGATAGACATAGAAGTAGTCCATCCGCTCCAGTACGAGCCCCGTCGTCCGGTCTACCTCGATGATCCGTTCGATCTGGTCGCCGAAGGTCTCGACCCTGATGATCGTGTTATAATATCCGGGTACGATGTCCACCGTATCACCGCGCACCCGGAACCGGCCCGGCATCAGTTCGAGGTCGTTCCGCTCGAACTGGATCTGGACCAGCTGACGAAGGAGTTCAGTCCGCCTTATCCGGTCGCCGACCCGGAGCTCGAAGCCCATATCACGGAAGTTGACTGGATTTCCGAGACCGTAGATGCAGGAGACCGAGGCGACGATGATCGTGTCCCTACGAGAAAGAACCGATGCGGTCGCGGCAAGACGCATCTGCTCGATCTTCGGGTTGATAGCCATATCCTTCTCGATGTACATGTCACGCTGCGGGATGTAGGACTCGGGCTGGTAATAGTCATAGTAGGAGACGAAGTACTCGACCCGGTTCCTGGGAAAGAAGTCCCGGAACTCGTTGTAGAGCTGCGCGGCGAGCGTCTTATTGTGCGCGATGACGAGCGTGGGTCGCTGCACCTGTTCGATCAGGTTCGCAATCGTGAATGTCTTGCCCGAACCGGTTACCCCCAGGAGCGTCTGGTATTGTTCACCCGCACGAACTCCCTCGACAAGGGAAGCGATCGCCGCCGGTTGGGAGCCTGCCGGCGAGAATGGGGCCACGAGTTCGAACTGCTGGTCGTTCACTGGAGCACCGCCTTCTTTCTCAGGTTTCGGTTGTAGGTGATGGCGAACCGATGAGCCTCGTCACGGACCTCCTGGAGGAAGAGGCTCCCCTTCGAGCTCCGGGAAAGGGGGATAGGGACCGAAAGGCCAGGCACCCAGACCTCCTCCTCGCGCTTGGCGAGGGCCACGACCGGAATCCGGAGACCGAGTCCGTCGAGCACAGCCTTCGCCGCCGAGAGCTGTCCGCGGCCCCCGTCGATCACGACAAGGTTGGGGAGGTCGCCACCCTCCTTCGCGAGACGCTGGTACCGACGGCGAACCACCTCCGAAATCGAGGCGAAGTCGTCGACGCCCTCGACCGTCCTGATGCGGAAGCGCCGATAATTCCTCTTATCGGGCCTGCCGGCGCGAAACTGAACCATCACGCCGACAGTCGAGGAGCCCGCGAGGTGCGAGATGTCAAAACACTCCACCACCTCAGGGGGAGAGGGGAGACGGAGGGCCTCTCGGAGTGCTTCGACCTTGATCCGGTCGCCGAAGAACGAGGTCTCGATGTTGGTCTTCACGAGGTCGAGCAGGTGCCGACGATCGCCGCGCTGGGGAACCGTCACCCTGACACGGGATCCCTTCAAGCGAGATAGGTAATCGGCGAACACAGGTTCGACCTCCTCGGGGAGCACCACCTCCTTTGGAACGGGGTTCTCGGCGTAGTACTGGACCAGGAACTCGGGCAGGAACTCCTCGTGGTGCTCGAAGACGAACTCCTGCCGGCCGGTCAGGGTGCCGAGGTGGATCTTGAAGAGCGCGAGGTAGACGGTCCCGTCGACCACCAGGTAGTTGAGGATGTCCTCGTCGTACGCCTTCTGTCGGTCGACCCGTTGCCGTTCGGCAAGCCCCTCGATCGCCCTGATCTGGTTCCGCAGGGCGAGAGCCTGTTCGAACTTCTCCTCGGAGGAGGAGCGAACCATCTCCTCGCGGAGCGTGACAAGCAACTCGCGATCCCGGCCTCTGAGGCACTCTTCGGCACGGTTCATCATTTCGGCGTAGTCCCTGGGTGTAATTGCCCCGATACAGGGCGCGGAACAGGTGTTCATGTGGTACCGCAGGCAGGCGCGCTTCGGAAGGGTGCGACAGCTCCTGAGGCCAAAGGTCTTTCTCAGACTCTTGACGACCTGGTCGCGCTCCAGTCCCGAGACGAAGGGACCGTAGTACGTGCCCTGAGCGCCCTTTCGGCGAACGACTACGAGGCGGGGAAATTCTTCATCGGTCCGCTGGATATAGGCATAGGTCTTGGAGTCCCTGAGATTGATGTTATACCGGGGCTGGTGCTCCTTGATCAGGGTGTTCTCAAGGATCAGGGCCTCGACCTCGGTTGAGGTGACGATGAAATCAAGACGAGCGATGTGACTGACCAGCGCCTCCGTCTTGGGATCGATCTCCTTTCGGGTAAAATAGGAAGATACCCGGCGCCGCAGGTTCTTCGCTTTCCCCACGTAGATGATGACATCGCTGTCGTCGAAGTACCGGTAACACCCGGGGAGCTCAGGTAGGGTAGAGAGATCGACGGGAGGCCTGGTCATAGCACCTTCTCGAGAAACGCCCCCGTATAGGAACGCGGGTTTCGGGAGACCTCCTCGGGAGTTCCCGTCCCCACCACCTCGCCTCCCTCGTCTCCGCCCTCGGGACCCAGGTCGATCACGTGATCGGCCGACTTGATGACATCCAGGTTGTGCTCGATAACGAGGACGCTGTTCCCTTTCTTGACTAGGTCGTCAAGGACCTGGATCAATTTTTTCACGTCGTGGAAGTGTAAACCCGTGGTCGGCTCGTCGAGGAGATAGAGCGTCCGTCCCGTCGCCCGCTTCGACAGTTCCCGGGTCAGCTTGATTCTCTGGGCCTCGCCGCCCGAGAGCGTCGTAGAGGACTGCCCGAGTTTGATGTAGTCAAGGCCCACGCGGCTGAGGACCTCGAGCTTGTTCCGAATTGACGGAATCCGCTCGAAGAGGTGGAGGGCTTCCTCGACCGACATATCGAGTACGTCGGCGATCGACTTGCCCTTGTACTTCACCTCCAGGGTCTCCTGGTTGTATCGCCGGCCCTTGCACTCCTCGCACTCGACATAGACCTCGGGCAGGAAGTTCATCTCGATCTTAATAAGCCCGTCTCCCTGGCAGGCCTCGCACCGTCCCCCGCGCACGTTGAACGAGAACCGGCCCGGGGTGTACCCCCGGACCTTCGCCTCCTGCGTCTCAGCGAAGATCGACCGGATCTCGTCGAAGAGCTTGGTGTACGTCGCCGGGTTCGACCGGGGTGTTCTCCCGATAGGGGACTGGTCAATCACGATCACCTTGTCGATCGGGGCGTCGAGCTCGATTGAATCGTGGGCTCCGGGGAGGTCCCCGGATCGGTAGAGCTGGCGGTGAAGGGCCTTATAAAGGATCTCGTATACGAGCGTTGACTTGCCGGAGCCGGAGACGCCCGTGACGACGGTGAGCACCCCGATCGGGATGTTGATGTCGATTCCCTTCAGGTTATTCTCCCGCGCCTTCTTTATACGGATGAAGGTCTCGCTGGTCCGCCGCCAGGAAGGGGTCTCGATCTTGAGAGAGCGGGAGAGGTAGAGCCCGGTGAGGGAGTTGGTCGACCGCTCGATCTCCCGGGGGGTTCCCCTTGCGACAATCTGGCCCCCGTGAACACCAGCGCCGGGACCGATATCGACCACGTAGTCAGCGGCCCGTATCGTGTCCTCGTCGTGTTCTACCACCACCAGGGTGTTCCCCAGGTCCCGAAGGGCGCACAGTGTATCGATCAGCCGCCGGTTATCTCGCTGGTGAAGCCCGATGGAGGGCTCGTCCAGGACATAGAGGACACCCATCAGGTTCGCCCCAAGCTGGGTTGCCAGGCGTATCCGCTGCCCCTCCCCTCCTGAGAGAGTCCCTGCCGCCCTTGAAAGGGTGAGGTATCCTAGCCCGACGCGCTCCAGGAACTCGAGCCGATCAGTGATCTCCTTGATGACAAGGCGGGCGATCTGTTGCTCTCGAGGATCGAGTTCGAGCTCGCGAAAGAACGCGAGGCATGCCGAGACGGAGAGGCGCGTCACGTCGACGATGGACGACCCTCCAATACGGACCGAGCGCACCTTCTCCTTGAGCCGGTCTCCCCTGCAGGTCGGACAGTCGAAGATTCGCATGAGCCGCTCCAGCTCTCGTTTGCGGTACTCGGATTGTGTCTGCGCGTAGAGGCGTTCGGCCTGAGGAAGCAGCCCCTCCCAGGGTCCGCGGTGTGACCACTGTGTATCCCCGTTCCGCGCCCGCATGGTGAAGTTCAGGCGCTCGGTCGTCCCATACATGAGACCCCGATACTGCTCCTCGGTGAGACGTGAGATCGGCGTAAAGACATCGAACCCGAGCCGGCGTGCGACAGTGTCGAGGATCTGCCCGCGGTATCCTTCGACCGAGTTCTTGTACAGCGTGATTGCACCATCGACGATACAGAGGTCTCGGTCCGGGATGATCAGGTCCGGATCGAAGACCATCTTGAACCCGAGGCCGTTACACTCCTCGCAGGCGCCGAACGGGGAGTTGAACGAGAACATACGGGGCTGGAGCTCCTCGAAGGCAAGGCCACAGACGGGACAGGCCATCGAGGAGGAGTAGGTCGTCTCTGTCCCGTCCTCATGGGCGACGATGACGAGACCGTCCGCCTTCTTTATCGCATTCTCGATCGCCTCGACGAGACGCGAACGGTCGTCGACCTCGAGGCGATCGAGCACGACTTCGATGTCCTGCTTTCGGTACCGCTCGAGCGGCACCTCCTCGTCGGTCCTGTGGATCTCCCCGTTGATCCGAACTCGAGAGTATCCCTCATGGTACAGGTCCTTTATAAGCTGCCCGTAGGTCCCTTTCCGCTGGCGGACGATGGGAGCGAGGACCGTGACCATGCCCGATGATCCCGCCTGGATCGTATCGGCGATCCGCTCGGGGGATTGGGCCTTGATCCGGATGTTGTGGACCGGGCAGTACGGGACACCGATCCGGGCGAATAGGAGACGCAGGTAGTCATAGATCTCGGTGATGGTACCGACGGTTGAGCGAGGGTTTTTCGAGGTAGTCTTCTGCTCGATGGAGATCGCAGGGCTCAACCCCTCGATTGCATCGACGTCGGGCTTGTGCATGACACCGAGGAATTGCCGCGCGTAGGTCGAGAGAGACTCGACGTAGCGGCGCTGTCCTTCGGCGTAAAGGGTGTCGAACGCCAGGGTGGACTTCCCGGAGCCGGAGAGCCCGGTGAAGACGATCAGGCGGTCGCGGGGCAGGGCAAGGTTGACATTCTTGAGGTTGTGCTCGCGCGCCCCCTTGATGACGATCTCCTTCATGATCCCGTTCATTTATAAAGGCACTCCAGGACCATAAAGAGCCTTCTTTACTGTCAACCATCCACGCCGAGTCACCCCCAGGCATAAGAACCCGGACGGCAAACCTACCTCCAGTCGATATGGCGGGAATGAACAGCGTCTACGTGATCGGGCACCGACAGCCCGATACCGACTCGATCTGCAGCGTGATCGGGTATGCCGAGCTCCTGAACATGGACGAGCCGGGAGTCTACATCCCCGCCCGGTGCGGCGAGCTATCCACGGAGACCGGGTGGGCTCTCGCCGAGTTCCGGGCCGATGCACCGGTCTACATCGAGTCGGTCGAGCCCGGGATCGCGGACATTCCATATATCGACACCCGGTCGGCCCGGACTGATGTACCGACCGTTGACGTCGCTGCCCTGATGGACCAGTACGACATGAGGAACATCCCAATTGTGGACGCAGCGGGCCACCTCGCAGGTCTCGTCTCGGAGTATGGCCTGGCGCGGGCCTACGTGACAGGGCAGCGAGAGGAGCCGCTGGCTGTCCCACCGATCCGGCTCGAGGACCTGGCCAGGATCCTGTACGCGACCGTGCTCGTGGGAGCTCACGACCATCTCGAGGGGCGTGTTTATACTGCGATCGACGCGCTGCACGTCACGCTCTCACGCCTGACCTCGCACGACGTAGCGATCGTAGGTGACAACGAACCGGCGCAGCTGACCCTGATCTCCGCCGGGATTGCGGCGATGATAGTCGCCGATGGGGCTCCGGTCGGCGATCGGGTGCTGAATGCAGCGCGAGCCCAGGGAGTCACGATCCTCTCGACCGACCTGGACGCGTTCAGCGTTGGTAAAAGACTCCACCTTTCCGCTCCGGCCGGCATGATCATGGAGACTGATGTGCCGACGGTCACCCTCGACGACACCCTCGAGCGTGCCAAGCACCTGGTCTCCACCTCGAAGTTCAGGACAGCCTGCGTCGTTAACGAGGAGGGCAGGTTCCTTGGGCTCCTTTCACGGACCTCGTTGATGCAGGACGTGCAGAAGGCAGTGATCCTGCTCGACCACAACGAGCCGGGCCAGGCAGTCGACGGTATCGAGAACGCCGACATCCTGGAGATCATCGACCATCACCGGCTTGGTGTGATATCGACCCTAAAACCCGTCAGGTTCCTGAACGACCCGGTCGGATCGACGTGCACAATCATCACGACGAGGTTCATGGAAGCAGGCAGGGACCCGACACCCCCCACCGCGGGCCTCCTCCTCTGCGGCATCCTCTCAGACACCCTCGTCCTCCGGATGTCAACGACCACGTCGCTCGACCACCGGGCGGTGGAGTACCTTGCAGGACTGATCAACCGCGACCCTGTCGCCCTGGGCACGACCCTGATCGAGAAGGGGATGGCAGTTGACGATGTGCCAATCGAGGAACAGCTCAGGCGTGACAGTAAGGCGTATGAACTCTTCGGCCGAAGTGTCGTAATCGCCCAGGTCATGGTGCCGTCCTTCGCCTTTCCCCGGGCACATGGGTCGGAGATCAAACGCGAGCTCGGCCTGTACCGGGCGAGTCAGCGCGCCGATCTCGCCGTTGTCCTCTACACCTCGGTCTTCGAAAACGCGTCACTCGCCTTCTTTGCCGCGGTCGACAGTGCCTGGCTCGGTCGGCTCGACCTCGACGGGGAGCCCCTCCTGCTCAAAGATGTGATGAGCCGTAAAAAGGACTTCGTGCCGCAACTGGGACAGCTACTCCGCCATCAGGCCTGACCATCTCTTTTTTCCGGATCATGTTCCTCTCGGTTTTATCTACCGGGGGGGCCTACCACCTCCTCATGAACGACGCGTCCCGGGCCGCCATCATGGCCTGTGATCTGATGGCCCTCGCGGCCCGAACGGCGCCGAAGGGGCGGGGAGCCGACTCTCTCGTCATACGGATCGCATCAGGTACGGACCTCGAACACCTCGCTGACGCGATGCGCAGGGCGGTGAGAAAGAAAGAAGATGGATTCTTTGAGCGGGACGCCGGCAACATGGCGTCCAGCGAAGCCTGCCTCCTGATCGGCGTGCGTGGTCAGGAACCGGTCGGCGTGGATTGTGGGGGATGCGGGTACTCCGACTGCGCTGCAATGCGCGACGCGGCGGGTGAACCTGCTGGGACGACCACCCCGTTCAGGTCACCGAACTGCGTGATCAAGATGATGGACCTGGGGATTGCAATCGGTTCCGCCGTTAAGACCGCCTCACTCCTGAACCTTGACAACCGGGTCATGTATACCGCAGGTGTTGGGGGACTATCTCTCGGGTGGCTCCCCGGGTGTACAGCGGCGTGCGGAATTCCGGTCGCAGCGAGTGGGAAGAACCCCTACTTCGACCGGGCACAGGGACGGTGAGAGAGGATGCCGATCATGAAGATCCGGGGCGGAGACCTCGACCTCGTGGAGTACGACTTCTCGCCGTTCAACCCTGGCGAACGGGTTCAGACGCTCGGCATCAGACCCAGTGCCCCGCTCCAACCCGTCGGGGAGACCGTCCGGGTGCGAGCACCCTCGCGTATCCACCTGACCGTCCTGGACATGAACCGGTTCGCTCCAGAGCGACCAGGTGGCGGAGGAGTGGGATTCGCAATCGCACTCCCACTGACAGTTGATATCCGGTGTATCGACGGACCCGACGATATTCGTTCCAACAGGCTTCCGATCATCCATCACTTTCTCGAGGTCTTTCGCCAGGCGAGCGGATATACCGGCGGTTTCTCTATCAGAGCGGAAATTCATGGGTATCCCCACGTCGGGCTCGGTTCCACGAGCACGGTCCTGATCGCTCTCGCTCACGGCCTTAACGCTGCGGTCGGCTCGCCGTTCTCCAACACCCAGCTCCGGTTGCTGCTCGGGCATAATTACGTGGAGGAGACCCACGAGGGTGAGATCGCATTCGGATTCGAGACCGGTGTCGGGCCCGCCGCGAGCACGTACGGAGGGATGGCCGTCATGGGCGATCGATTGACGCTCGTCTACCATCATCCATTTGCCGAAAAGGAGAGGGTCTTCATCATCATCCCGGCATCCGATATTTCGTCCGCGGGCGCAAAAGAGTTCGACCTGTTGATGAACCGGGCCCGCAGTCTTGACTATCAGGATAGGGAACTCAAGGCATACATGATCCTGATGGACCTGATACCCGCACTCGAGAGAGGAGATCTCCGTAAGGTTGGTGACGTGCTCTGGGAGATCGAGTTCCGGGGGTCGAAACGAGCCGAGATCGAGCACCACACCTTCTCGATCTACACCTACATGAGCCGGCTCCGCGATGCCGGTTTCGAATTCGTCGGCATGTCCTCTGTCGGACCGTCGATCGCCGTTATCACAACGAGGACGCGGGAGGACGTCGAGGCGGTGATCGCCCCACTCGGCCTGGAGATCGCGATTGAGACCACCACCGACAATACCGGGGTGGTGATCGAACACCTCGAAGACCAGGTTGCATAATTAAGACCCGAGGCAACCGGGCAACCAACTCTTTTTAAAAAAGATTTCCGGTCAGAAGCCCATCGAGGGCTGGGGGACCGTTGTCACCGTCACCGGGAAGGGGGTGGGCGGTGGAGTCTGGGTGGTCGGCTTGGCAGTCGTCGGGATGGGCGTCGGGACAAAAGTCTTGATCGTTGTCGATGGTTTCGTCGTTGTGATCACCGTCGTCGGCTTTGACGTCGGGGGCCTCGTCGTCGGCTTTGTTGTTGTGATCACCGTCGTCGGTTTCGACGTCGGCTTCGATGTCGGCTGCGTCGTCGTGATCACCGTCGTCGGTTTCGACGTCGGCTGCGTCGTCGTGATCACCGGCGTCGGCTGGCCCGATTGGGTCGGCGCGATGGTCGTGGGTGCCGTCGGGATCGTCACCGTGACCGATGGGAGCGCCGTCGTCACGACCGAGGTTGGTTGGGTCGTCGGGACTGTGATCGGGTCACTGGAGGAACCAGAGTCCTGCTCCATGTAGGAGGTCGCGGTCGCGGTGACCGTCTTCGTAGCGGTTACCGTTGGTGCGGAGGTCTCCGACGTGTTCGTGGTGGAGTTCGGCACCGTCGTGTTCACGGGGGACATGGTTGCCTCAGGGGTCACCGTAACCGCGATCTGAGTCTGAGACTCATTCGCGACGGGAGTGACGGTCTGGACAACCGTCGTGGCAGAAGTGGGAGTGGTGGTCGTATTCGTGCCGGGGGTGCTCGTCGTGCAGCACCCAGCAAACAGAAGCCCACCGACAAGCACCGCTACCAGGGCCAGCAGCTGAGCATTTTTTGCCATAAACTAGGTACTGTTCTCACGCGTACGGTTAAACCTGTCGAATCCATTCGGAGGGAAACCGCACAAATCACCCGGAATTACCGGGGAAAAAGGAGAGCGCGGTTTTCAGTGAGCCGGAGCGTCTCGCAGGTCAGCGTCGATGGTCGCTGCGGCCCTCTTGCCCGCTCCCATGGCAAGGATCACGGTTGCAGCCCCTGTCGCGATATCCCCCCCGGCGTAGACACGGGGGAGCGAGGTCCGCCCGTTCTCGTCTGTCACCAGGTTTCCTCTGCGACCGACCTGGACCCCCTCCAGAAGCCGGACTAAGAGCGGGTTCGGGCTGGTCCCGATCGCCTGAATCACGGTGTCAGCGTCGATCAGGAAGGACGAGCCGTCGAGAACGCGCGGCGAGGGTCGACCGCTCTCGTCGAGGTCGCACATCTCCATTCGAACACACTCGACCCCAGTCACTGCAGGCTCACCGTGGATTCGGACCGGTGAGGCGCAGGTGACGAACTCGATCCCCTCCTCCCGCGCGTGCCTGACCTCGTCACGTCGGGCAGGAAGGTCATCCTCGCGACGGCGGTAGACGAGCCAGACTTTCGCCCCAAGGCGCCGGGCGACCCGTGCCGCATCCATCGCAACGTTCCCGCCTCCCGTCACGACAACACGGCTCCCGCGGCGGATTGGTGTCCCGGCAGCAGGGAACCGTTCGGCACCCATCAGGTTGACACGAGTCAGGTATTCGTTTGCGGAGTAAACCCCGTTCGTCTCCTCACCCGGGATGCCCATGAATGAGGGGAGACCAGCACCAGTCGAGATGAAGACCGCATCGTACGCGAGCAGTTCCTCGATCGTGATGGAACGCCCCACGAGCGTGTTGGTCTGCAGTTCAACGCCGAGTGCGAGCACGCGTTCGATCTCCCGGCGAACCACTGATTTTGGGAGACGGAACTCGGGAATTCCGTAGACCAGCACACCCCCTGGTTCGTGGAGGGACTCGAAGAGCACGACTGAGTGGCCAGAACGGGCCAACTCCGCCGCGGCAGTGAGTCCCGCCGGACCCGAACCGACAACGGCGATCCGCCGGCCCGTTGGAGGCGCTCGAACGAGGGTGCCCAGTTCCTCGCCCTCCCCGCGATCGGCGGCGAAACGTTCGAGTGCACCTATGTTGATCGCACGTCCCTTCTTGCCGAGGATGCAGGCACCCTCGCACTGTGTCTCCTGTGGACACACGCGTCCGCAGACTGATGGCAGCAGGTTCGCCTCGAGGATTGTAGATCGGGCCTCGTCGAACCGCTCCTCCGCGATGGCGAGCACGAAACGTGGGATATCGACACCGACGGGGCAGCCAGAGACGCAGGCGGGCTTTTTACACTGGATACACCTCTCCGCTTCGGAGCGGGCCTCTTCAGCGGTGAAGCCTGAGTCGACCTCAGAGAAATCGAGTATGCGCTCGCCCGGGGACCGTTCAGCCATGGTGCGCTCCAGTGGAACACCCACACCGATGTTCATGGTGGTGCTTGAGCGCCTCGCGTTCCTCCTCGAGGTAGATCCTCTGACGCTGCATCAGCCGGTCGAAGTCCACCTGGTGGGCATCGAACTCCGGGCCGTCCACGCAGGCGAAGCGGGTCTCCCCATTGACGATCACGCGGCACGAGCCGCACATCCCGGTGCCGTCGACCATGATCGGGTTCAGACTGACAAAGGTCCGTATCCCTGGCGCCCTCGTCACCTCGCTCGTCACCTTCATCATGATCGCTGGTCCGATAATCCAGACATAGTCGACCTTCTCTTCTGCGATCACCTCCTTGAGAACGTCCGCGGCGTATCCATGCCGCCCGTACGAGCCGTCATCTGTCGTGACAAAGAGCTCGTCACACGCCTCCCGCATCTCGTCCTCCAGGATCATGAGGTCGACGTTCCGTGCCCCGATGATCCCGATAACCCGGTTCGCGGCAGCCTTCAGAGTCTTCGCGATGATCGGGCAAGAGGCGATTCCCACCCCCCCACCGACCACCGCGCAGGTGGCGTTCCGGGGAACCTCGCTGGGACGCCCGAGCGGACCCGCGACATCCTGGATCATATCGCCCGCGGTCAGCTCTGCAAGCCGGTACGTGGTTGCGCCGATTGTCATGAAGATGACCCGGACGAAGTCTCCATCGACTCGGGAGATCGTAAGAGGAATCCGCTCGCCATCCGGATCAACACGTACGATCAGGAATTGCCCGGCTCTGGCATTACGAGCCACGTGGGGTGCCTTGACCACGAGTTCGTGCACTCGATCGGCCAGTTGCTCGGCCTTCACAACAGAATACACTCGACTGCCTCCGACCCCGTGGGGTTCTTCGTATTATTCGCGTTCCAGTTTCATTACCTTACGCCTCTTCACCGCGACACCACGGGTCGACGCTCTCATCTCGTCAGCCGACATCGCAGCCCTCCCGGTGGCAAGCGCGAGTGGTCCGACGACAAGCACCTCGTCGCCTGGGCGGATGCGGGGGTCCACGTCCAGCACGCCCGGCGCCAGGATATCACCCTGGGGGACAAAGGCATCGATCATTACACGGTATCCTTCCCCGAGCCTGCGCCAACCCTCGAACGTGGGGCGGAGCAGGCCTGCCTCCAGGTCGATCCCAAAGATGGGCGTTGACCCGCGCAAATACTGGAGCCTGGGGTAGCGCCCCCTGGTCCTGAGGCCAGAACGGTCGATCTCGACGCCGAACTGAAACAGGCCAAGACCACGGAGCGGGTCCTCGACTGTCCGGGAGCTTCCATCGAGAACCGCGTCGAGCGCCGAGAGCGACGCCTCCGAGGTGGGACGCCCGTCCACCACCGTCCGCTCCAGGACACAGCCCGCCCCTTCGGCAGCCGCCTCCGCCACGTGAAGGGCACCACCGTCGAGATGGGCGATCACCCGATCGAAGGAGTGGCGAAGGAGATACTCACGAAGAGTCGCCGCGATGACGGAGATCTCCTCGGCATCCCAGTACCCGGTCACTGGCACGTCGTAATGACCGGCCGGGTAGCAGAGTTCCAGTTCTCGCGGAACGATTCCGAGCGGCGATGTAACGATCAGCTCGTGGGCCCGCCCCCGTACTGCAGAGGAGTAGAGCCTGTGACTTTGCGAAAGGGAGTATGGTTTACGCGCTGAGCACGGGAGAAGGACGACCGTGTCCTTCCGTGGAGGGTGATAACGTTCTAGCACGCGTTCGGCGAACCGGCGGACCTCGGGACGGGAGAGGGCCTCAGCAGAATTGGCGCGCATGGGGGTGGGGCCAGTGACGGGGGTCCATCGTTCGACAAAGGAGTATTCCCGGTCAAGGAGCCGAAGGATCCCGACCATCGGGGCACTGAACCGGCACCTGGAATCGACCAGGTCTCGAAGCCGTCCCTCGAGGATGAATTGCCGGACGAGTGCGACCTCCCTGTCGAGCGCGCTTCGATTATGGCGTGCGATGTCGCCTGCCACGCATCCCTCGCAGGCACATAGGCCGCTTGCGACCGCCTCTGCTCCAAGTTCTCCCTCGGGAAGGAGGAAGCGTCCCTGGACGGAGGCGAGGTCGACGGCAACGTAGTCGAAGAGGTCGAATCCGGTCCACACAAGGAGGGACACGTTCATCGGCGTTGCGGACGCCGGCGCGTACCGGGGTGCGTCGGGTGGAGTCGATCCAATCACCCTCACCAGGTGCCTCACATAGGCGGACGGATCGGCGAGGACCGTCCCCCAGTTCGCGACCATCACCGCCTCGCCAGGGGGGACCGGGCTGAAGAACGCGGGGTGCACCGCGCGGGGTTCGTCGCCCGGGTTGAACCAGGCGGAGACGAACGCTTCGTCGGCGGAGATCGGAACGTTCTCGTATGTCCGACCCCGAAGAGACGGGAAAAGTCCCGCCACATCTGTTGCTGTCGGACTCGGAAAGGCCAGATCTTCGTGGGCCAGGTGACCCGCCCTGGCAAGTCCGTCCCGGGACCTGATCTCAATCCTCATCAATCAGCACCTCGATCCCGGGTACTTCGTCTGCCACAAGCTCGACCCAACGGGGTTCGCACCGGACCACGAAGGTCGCGCCCGGGTTCTCTTCGACCAATCGAGCGATCCCCCGGCAGCCCGAGCGGACCATCGACTCATCCCAGGACGGGAGCTCGCACTGGCCGATGGGGAAGGTCTCGCCAAGACCGGGCGGATACGGACCGAATGGAGGACGGAATGCGAGGTACCGATCGAACCCTGATTCAGACCTTCCGCTGAAGGAGATCAGCACCCTGCCGGCAAGGTCGAACCGGGCGAGGTCACGGTGGTAGCGGATAACCTCTGTGCGCTGGCACGACTCGTCCCCACGGTAGAAGAACCTCCGCTTGGTACTCCGGTCGAAGGGCTCGAGCGAAGGGGCGTATCGGAGGAGTTCGCGATAGCCTTCAAGAAGACGGGGATGAGACCGACACCGCTCATCGACCAGGTCCCACAGGGTGCCATCCAGGATTGCCTGGCGGATTCGTGCTATCTCGGCAAGGGTTACATAAAGGTTGTGCAGGGCGAGAAGCCGCTCTCGATCGGGGGAGCGGCGAAGGGACTCCGGCGTCTGCGAACGGCAGACCCCGCAGGAGCAGGGCAATTCCGAGAGCTCGTTGAGGAAGAGGGTGCCGTGGACGGTGAGATAGCGTCCCTCCTTTGCGTAGAGTGCGTACGCAGCTGAATCAAAAAGGTCACAGCCCATCGCCACCGCAAGCGCAAGCATGGCAGGATGTCCGGCCCCGAAGAGGTGCACACACGCACCGGGTGAGAGACCGCGCTTCGCGGCGAGGACGACATGGACGAGATCACGGTACCGATAATTCTCCATCAGGGGGACGACTGCACCGATGGGAGTGACGATACACCCCCGCCGGCTTACCTCCTGTCCCGCCAGTTCACGGAGGTCCGCAAATGACCCCCCCTGGACCGGCGCCGCGAGCGTTGAGTTCTCTTTGACGATGGATCGGGCCTCGTCGATCCGTTCCAGTGTGACCGAAAGTTCTGCTTTGGCCCTCTCTCTGTCTGCAGATGGCGGTGTGGGAAGGTCGAGAGGCACGACGATCTCGGACCCTATCTGCTGCTGGAACAGGAGGGTCTCCCGGTTTCCGACTTCAACGTCCCCATAGACCGAGAGCTGGAACGACCCTGAGTCGGTCATGATCACACCCGGAAAATCGAGGACAGTATGGAGCCCCTGCGTCAGTGCGGCGTCCCGGAACTGTTCGCTCCGATAGAAGATGTAGGCGTTCGTGATCAGCGCCTCGACACCCATCCCATGCAGCTCTGCCGGCGTCACGACCTGGAGATGGGGGTTAATCACCGGCAGGAGTGCGGGAGTTCGAACAGTCTTCGATCCGATCCTGAGCCGACCTATCCGGCCGGCGATGTCCTTGTGCAGTACTTCAAACCCGAACGCCATCCACACACCTACTCGTGAAAGATCTGACCCTCGAAGAGGCTCACCTCGACATCCGGACGTCGCCAGCACCCTCGTGGGAGACCGGCCTTTCTGCAGGCCTGGTCGAGGAACTCGGTTGCATTCCAACCGTACTCGGTCGCCACCTGAGGGAGAAGGAGGCCGCTGGTTCCGAGTCCACGGATGATCAAACCATGACGCCCTACCTGTACAGCGTCCGAACGTGCCGACGAGGAGCCAGTAATAGGCTCCGGCATCGTGAGCACCGTCAGCTCGACGCGGATCCGATCGAGTTCCTCAGGGGTGACGGGCGGGAATCGCGGGTCCTGAAGAGCTGCCGATCTCCCTGCCTCGATGATCGCCTGTTCAAGAGGGGCGACGGGGTACGGGAGACCGATGCATCCCCGCAACTCACCGTCCCTGGTCAGAGTGACGAAGACCCCCCGTGGCTCGGAGAAGACAGGAGGGAGCTTGTCGCCTGAGAAGGGACGTGTCCCATGGACAGCGGCCTCGACCGCGTGCCTGGCGAGGACAAGCCCCAATCGGCCTTCCGAGTCGTTGAGCTGCGTCATGGTCCATACCTTATGCATTCGCGCTTCATAAGCATGACCGCCCGACGCTCAGCTCACGGGATGGTGCGAGTTGGTCAGGGGGCGGAGTCGTCTGGATATAAAAAGGAATGAGGTACCGTATCACAGCGACTGGTATAGCGCCGTAACATCGCTATAATCGATCCGCTTGTTCAGGTTGAAGTCAAACACGGATGCAGGATATGAGGCGCTCACTGCATCGAGGTTGTTGAAGAGGAGGACTACGTCCGAAAAGTCGACACGCCCATTTCCATTCACGTCCTCGTACCGGCCATCACGATCAATGTCCTGGGGGGAACTCAGGGCTCCAGGGAGTGCGGGTAGTGCTTCTCCCTTCTCACCCAGAGTCGGCGTGACCGTCGTCGTTACGGTGGTGGTCCTCGACGGAGTTACCTCAGGAGGTAGGGGTATCGTAGGGATGGTCGCAACGGTCGTGGGTACCGTCAGTGTTGCCGTGGGCGACACCGTGACAGTCGGGGATCCGCTCCCGCCAGCTTTTGCCAGCGGGTAGAGGTCAGAATTTCCGGAGAAGGAGTATGGGCGATCGCAGATGCCATCCTTATTGACGTCGGGGTTCGTCTCGGAGAACCCGGTTCCCGCCGGATGACCCCAGTAATTTCCTCCGAGCGTCGATCCGCCGGTAATAGAGGTCCCTGGTTGACGTTCGGCGTTCCAGGAGTTCGTCCCGCACGAGGTGCCGAATCCTGTATTGGAAGGATTTGAGAAGAGATTGTTCGTGATGGTATTCCCGGTCGACCGGCAGAGGTAGATGCCCAGCCTTCCGTTGTCCCGGATGGTATTCGAGGTGACGGTATTGTCGTTGGTCGGTATCCCTTCCTCGCCGTTCAGGACAAGTCCGCCCTTACCGTTTCTCGTGATGGTGTTGGACCGTATTGTATTGCCGCTGGACGAAGAGATCCAGATCCCGTAGTCAGCCGCTCCGGAGACCGTATTGCCAATCAGCTGCGTGCTATCTGCATCATAAAGATAGACCGCCTGTTCTGATCCGCCGGAGACAGTATTGGACTCGATCCTGGTGCGGGAAGAGTAGTCAAGAAAGATACCGAACTGCTCGTTGGAGGAGACCTGATTATTCGAGAGCGTGTTGCCATCGGAGAAGTCTACATAGAGACCCATGCGCCCGTTTCCGGTGGCTGTATTGCCAACGATCATGTTATTCGTGGAGTCATATACAATTCCGTTCGATGTCCTCCCGGTCGATGCAAGCCAGAGGCCCATCTCGTTGTTATCCTTCATCGTGCAGGACTCAACACGGTTCCTGGAACATTCGGACCAGATGTAAAAACCCTCCCCGTTCTGGGTGACCGTGCACCGGGAGATGATATTGTCGCTGGAGCTGCGAAGGCTTATCCCAGCCCTGACATTGCTCGTAGCAGTGATAGAATCTATCCGTCCCCCGTTCACTCCCCTGAAGTAGAGACCGTCATAGAAGTCGTTGAGACGTACATTCTTCACGGTGACTCCCGACAGAGGACCGTTGTTCCCAGAGACCAGGATACCGAACGAGTTGCCGGCATCCACTCCACTGATCGTGTGCCCGTTGCCATCGAAGACAACGTTCGAACACTGGATCTTGATCGGTGTTCCAGTGGATGAGTTGATGTCCTGGACCAGGATGTACGTTCCGGGGTTCGAGATCACCGTCGGGCATTTTACCTCGACAGGCGCGGCTGACACGATTGGTGCAACAATCAGGCAGGCAAGCGCAATAAGAACTATCTTAAAAAAGGGGCTGCACTTCATCTGATCAAAACTTGAAGTTCACCCCTTAAAACAGTTGTTATATTCCCGAAGGTAATATTCGACACAGATTCTGGAGAAAAATTTAGCGTACATTCATATAGATCTTTGAGTTTTTACTGCCACTCCACCCTCAGAACTCATATCGAACGGAAATTTAACAGGGGAATCGGAACGTTTCGAGTGTCATCAAATTATTCTTGAGACGAATAGTACGTATTTCGTCATACTTACACGACTGTAGACAACCGGGTCGGAAACGACCTGATCGGATGACGCGTATGCGCGGTCCCGGTCGAACCCGCGATCTCTCTTCTCGGTGGGAAACAATCGACAGCTCTGAGAGAGGCGACCGGAACGCGATCACTTCTGGCCGGGAGCAGGTGTGAACAGTTCTCGATGGTGATTTTTTGGCGAGAGCTTACACTTCGCAGTGGCGGTGAACTCTCAGGACAGAGGGATAATTAAAAAAGAGTTGGGTAGGGGGTTTTAGTTCCGGCGGAGGACGAGGACCGCGACGGCACCGAGACCGACCAGGGCGACGAGCGCACCGAACCCGGGCGACTTCGTCGGGGTGGCCGTAGCCGTGCCGTTACCGGCCGTCGTGACGGCG